>JAENZL010000001.1:0-54785 GCA_016841265.1 Methanobacteriota archaeon
AGGGATATTCAAGCCCCTTCCTCGGCTCCGAAGGAGACAGGGAGGGGTAGTTGACCCTCCGCATACCCCGACCGCCGGCAGGGGAAATAAACTCATATTTATATATATCTATTTAATCCAATTAAGTGCCCACAACGAAATAACCTATGCAACTTATTATTTTTTGTAACTTTGATTGGAGACATTGATCTTGAAAATCAAGATGTCCAATCGGAAATATGCAGAGGTTGTTCTGTGACGAGTCCTGAGACTGCATCAAATAAATTATTTTTCTAATTAGTGTTTAGTAGTGCTTACTTAGTGTACAGGCAGGCATACAGACAAGGTTAAACCCGAAGCCTGAAAGATTTTGTATAAATAATTTTTGATTTAACTTACAGTTTAGTTAGTTTCAGAACCTGTCCAGACAAAAAATCGGAAGGTTTTCACCTGAACATTTATCACAAAAAAGATTAAAAAAATATATTACATTATAATATTATTAAATATAGTAATCGCTTATATAGTAGAAGGCTAATGTTTAACATAAGTAATTGTTTTTGAGATAGCAATTACAGGGCAACGATATAGTTGGGATATATCGAGAAACCTGTTCATCCGTTCGGGATAAAACAGGTTGAAAATATAGGATAAGATTATCCAGAAAACCAATGTGAAAATCTGTTCACTATATGCACAGGACACTCATTCAGAAAATGAATCTCATGTAAAGGAATTTCAAAATGGCAAAACTCAGAAAAACCCATTCTGAGGAAATTCCGATATGGCAAAATAATGGGAACGAATTTTCTGAGAAGAAATTCCAAATGCATTGAACGGAAAACTGAGCAAATAAGAACCCCACTCAAATCGGCTACCGTAAGGTATAGGTAGCGAAGCTTATGAGAACCCTACTCAGGTCGGCTACTGGAAGGTATAGGTAATAGAAGGTAGCGTAGCGTGAGTCATTCCTCAGAGCATGAGTCGTTTTTATGCGTATCAGTAAGCATTGCGTTGCCCCAGAGAAACTGCGTGATAACGGAGTTTTAAATGGAGGATTAAAAATGGCAAACGAAGAAATGTTTGACAAGCTTCGCGACTCTATTGTTAATCAGGATGTCGCAGGATGCGTACAGTTAACCCAGGAAGCTCTTTCTGCTGGAATCCCGGCACTCGATATCATCACAAAGGGCCTTTCCGTAGGGATGAAGATCATCGGAGACAAGTTTGAAGCCGCCGAAATCTTCCTGCCCCAGATAATGATGTCTGCAAAAGCAATGAGCGGTGCAATGGAAATCCTTACTCCCGAAATTGAAAAGACCAGGAAGGAAGGAGAAGAAACCGGGCTTGCAATCACTTTTGTTGCAGAAGGGGACATCCACGACATCGGACACCGCCTTGTCTCAACCATGCTCGGAGCAAATGGTTTCGATATCCTTGACCTCGGAACCGACGTCCTCAACGAGACTGTTGTGGAAGAGGCTGCAAAGCACAAGGGAGAAAAAGTCATTCTTGTAGGTTCCGCCCTTATGACCACTTCCATGCTCGGCCAGAAGGACCTCATGGACCTGCTCAGGGAAGAAAATCTGAGAGACAGTGTAAAGTGCATGTTCGGAGGAGCCCCTGTTTCTGACGGCTGGATCGCTGAAATCGGAGCAGACGCAACCGCAGAGAACGCTGCAGAAGCCGCAAAAGTAGCTCTTGAAGTTATGAAATAAACGGGGGAACCACATATGACATTCAGAAAATCATTTGATTGCTACGATTTTTACGACAGAGCAAAAGTCGGAGAGAAGTGCACCCAGGACGACTGGGACCTCATGAAAATCCCAATGAAGGCAATGGAGCTCAAACAGAAGTACGGGCTTGACTTCAAGGGAGAATTTGTCCCCACAGACAAAGAAATGATGGGAAAGCTTTTCAATGCCGGCTTTGAGATGCTTCTGGACCTCGGTATCTACTGTACCGACACCCACAGGATCGTCAAGTACACCGAAGACGAAATCTGGGATGCACTCAACAACGTCCAGAAGGAATTCACCCTCGGGACCGGCAGGGATGCAGTCCACGTCTCCAAGAGAGAAGTAGGCGACAAGAAGAAGCCAATTATCCAGGGAGGTCCTACCGGGTCCCCAATCTCCGAAGACGTCTTCATGCCTGTCCACATGAGCTACGCCCTGGAAAAGGAAGTAGACACCATTGTAGACGGTGTTATGACCTCTGTCCGCGGCAAGCCTCCAATTCCGGGAAGCCCCTATGAAGTCCTGGCATCAAAGACCGAAACCAGGCTCATCAAGCAGGCAGCAGCAATGGCAGGCCGCCCAGGCATGGGCATATAGGGCCCTGAGACCTCCCTGTCCGCTCAGGGAAACATTGCATCTGACTGCTACGGCGGCCAGATCTCCTCCGACAGCCACGAAGTCTCCCAGCTCAACGAGCTGAAGATCGACCTCGATGCAATCGCAGTTATCGCCCACTACAAAGGCAACAGCGACATCATCATGGACGAACAGATGCCAATCTTCGGCGGATACGCCGGCGGCATCGAAGAGACCACCATCGTGGACATTGCAACCCACATCAACTCAATCATCATGAGCAGCGCAAGCTGGCACCTTGACGGTCCTGTCCACATCCGCTGGGGATCCACCAACACCAGGGAAACCCTCACAATCGCAGGCTGGGCATGTGCAACTATCTCCGAGTTTACGGACATCCTCTCCGGGAACCAGTACTACCCATGTGCAGGCCCCTGTACCGAGATGTGTCTCCTCGAAGCCTCCGCCCAGTCCATGACTGACACCGCTTCAGGCCGTGAAATCCTCTCCGGTGTGGCAGCAGCAAAGGGTGTCGTCACCGACAAGACCACAGGTATGGAAGCCAGGATGATGGGAGAAGTCGCAAGGGCAACAGCAGGCATGGAAATCGCAGAAGTCAACGGAATCCTCGACAAGCTCGTCGGCCTCTACGAGAAGAACTATGCAAGCGCACCCGCAGGCAAGACCTTCCAGGAATGCTACGACGTTAAGACCATCACCCCAACCGACGAATACATGCAGGTCTACGCCGGAGCAAGGAAGCAGCTCGAAGACCTCGGACTCGTCTTCTAAACTGATAATACCTAAGGTAATAAACCCGGGCCGGCGAGATTGTTTCGCCGGCTAATTTTTTTTAAAAACATGGGCGAACCCCATAAATACGTCAGACACTTTTGACATTAGATATTTTTCAGGAATAGACAACGGAATGCAAAAAAACACTGTTTAAAAACATATCGGGGGATATGAGAAAATGGACATCTGGACTATCATAAACGGTATGATATATCTCCTTGCTTTTGCATTGATGGCCTGGGTTTTGCTGGACGCCAGCAAGATTTCAAAAAGAAGCTGAATAAGAGAGGGATAAAATGTCTGAAAACTCTGAATCTGCCAGCTTAGTGAAGACTCTGCGCCCATTCCACGTATGGGCTCTTGGAGTCGGGATCGTGCTGGTCGGAGAGTACATGGGCTGGAACTTCACCGTCGCAAAAGGAGGAGTTCTGGGTTCCCTGCTTGCCATGCTGGTTGCAGGAACCATGTATGTTATAATTTCTCTCTGTGCCAGTGAACTTGGATCGGCCACAAAACTTGCAGGAGGACCCTACGACTGGGCAAGACTATTTATAGGACCCGGAGCAGCCGCCAGTGTTGGGCTTGCGGTGTATATGGAATACATCGCTCTTGAAGCTGCGGACGCTATTGTTGTCGCATTTATTGCGTCGGAGGTATTTCCACAGTTACAGGTTTTCCCTGTGACGCTGCTAGTTATTGCACTATTGACATTTATTAACTACCGGGGTGTGGTTGCAGCTTTAACCCTGAATTTCTTCCTGACCATGATCGCCTTTATTGCAATTGTGGTATTCTTCTTCGCAACCGCCTTCGGAACAGTGGACATTCACCCTGAATATCTCTTCCAGGGGGCTTTGCCAAACGGCATGATAGGCCTATTTGCAGCGTTGCAATTCGGGCCGTGGTTCTACCTGGGAATAGAAGGGGCAGCGATGTGTGCCGAAGAATGTAAGCACCCGTCAAGGGCAGTCCCGCTCGGACAGCAGGCAGGGATGATTACACTCCTGATAGGAGCAGCTATGACCCTATACCTCTGTTCAGTGTTGATTCCCGCGAACATGCTCGGGGTTTCCGTGTATCCGCTCTTTGAAGCGGCACAGAACAGCGGCATATTCATCTTCATCGCCCTCCTGGGAATCGGAACGCTCCTGACCTGCCTTGCAAGTGCAAACGGCTGTGTCTGTGACTCTTCACGCTCCTGGTTCGCACTTTCCAGGGACCACTACGTATCTTCCTGGTTCTCGGCGGTGCACCCGAAGTACAACACCCCTTACAGGGCTGTGATCTTCACAGTGCCGGTAGCAATCGGCTTTGCTTTCAGCGGTTTCCTGGACCAGGTTATTACCTTCTCCATCGTCTCGGGACTGCTCTGCTATGTGCTGATCCCCTTCTCCCTGATCCGCTTCAGGACCCTCTTCCCGGAGACCACAAGCAAAGTCCGTCCCTTTGCAGGACCTCTCCAGCCCTACATCGCCTACTTTGCTATCGCAATTGCAATTACGATCCTTTCAACCCTCTTCTGGGGCTACAAGTATAACCTGATCTTCGGGTTCGTATTCTACGGCATTGCGTACTTCTACTTCAGCCACAAGCACAAGACTTCAAAAGCAGAAAACAACTGGGCTGAAATGGGCTGGCCCGAACCCAGAGGGTCGGAAAATGCGAGGATCGGAAAGGAGGTGATTGGAATTGAGTTCAGCGAAGATTAACCAGGAGATGGAAAGCAAGTACCACAGCAAACTAACCGGAGACAGTATCCTGGTTGCAGGAATGCTCTTACTGCTTGTAAGTGTAGAACTCTTTGTGATCAGTAAGATCCTGGGGGCTACATGGGAGATAGCTTCGGACTTCTTCTATCTCTACTTGATCTTCTTCGGGCTGATAGTTGTAGTCGAAACGATAGGTTGCCTGCGGGTACGCGACTCCATCAAGAAGCACATGTTTGAGTTCGCCTACTATGATTGAGGAGGCTGAAAAAAATGGCAGAAATTACCAAAAAAGAAAAAAGTGCCCTTGCAGAGGCCTTTGACATCATATTCATCTTTGTCCTGGCCTTCGCCTGCGTCGTGGTGCCCACGGTGCTCCAGGGAGCAGTGCTCGTTTCCTGGGACGAAGGCGGGGCTGGCATAGGCTTCATCTGGGACCCGGTAGGCTTCTTCAGTTTCTTGCTTGTAATCATCGCATTCTTTGTGGTGATCCTCCACCACTCGGTGAAGAACTACAAGTACTGAAGAATAGTTAAAGAATTGAATAGTTAAAGAATTGAATAGTCAAAGAATTGAATAGTCAAAGAATTGAATAGTCAAAGAATTAAAAAATAGGATGTTGAACTGCCTGAAGGAGGGTTCAGGCAGACAACACTTTTTTTGGAATTCTGGTTTGGAAATTTAGGATACTGGTTTGTGGGAATTTCCGGCAGATCCGACTGTTTTCATAGAACTGCCTCAAAAACCAGGTAATTCGATAAGCAAGATCTCCCTGAACCAGGAGGGATTCAGGGAATTTTGAGGGAGTTTTTGTGGAATTTTGAAGGAGACTCCTGAAGGACGGGCACCTGCTCAAGGGAATTCAGGCCCTTTACCACTCAATAGAGATATTTTTGAACCCTTCTACGGAGATCCGTAGAGTCCGAGCCCCGATATCCCTTTACAGAAGGTATTTTCGGACCTCTAGTATCCTGAGGAGCCCCATACCCAAGAAGTACCTTATATTATACTAAAATACTATAGTATAAATAAATTGCGCCACGTATTTTACGATTTGGGAATATGGTATATATATTTTGTGTATTTAGATATTAGAAAACCAAATGTTATATATAAGAGAGTCTTGAGGCTCGATAAGCTACCGAAAGTATTAAATGCAGATACCCCACAAATAAAAAAATTAAGAGAAAGAAGAAATAAGATACTCGAGCTGGATCCTTTCGTTTGCTGCATCCACCATACGGGCATCAGCCTCCGCAATTTTCACCAGCAGACGAGCAATATTCTCATCCGGTGCCCCGGAATCTGTAAGGGCTTCAGAGAGCCCTTCAAGGATCTCAATTCCGGAAAACCCCTTTTCGATAAGCATTTCATCAATGAGCTTGCGCCCCCGGATAAAGTCCCCGGAAAGAGCAGCGTCAAGCAGTTCGTCTATTGCTTCGTCCCTGCCTTTAACAGTAACCTCGTAGACAAGGTCCTCCGTAATTTCAGCTTCCTCCGCCCTGAGAAAAGCAATCTGAAGAGTCTGGACAGCTCTTGCAACGTTCCCTCTTGCAAAATAGAGGACCGCATCCAGAGCCCCTTCCGAACAGCTGAGCTTTTCAGCCTCAGCTATCTTCTCAAGATATGGTTTCAAAGAAGCATCGGAAACATAGGTGAAAAAGAGCTGCAAGCCTCTGGAACGAATAGGGGGAATCAGTTTTGAAGGCCGTGTTGTGGAAAGGATAAAGCGGCAGGTAGAAGTATACTTTTCCATGATGCGCCTGAGGGCATGTTGAGCATCGGAACTAAGGGACTCGGCATTGTCAATGTAAATGAGCTTGTAGTCCGCATCAAGGGAAGCCATTCCTGCGTATTCGTTAATGATTTGCTTGAAAATATCAATTACGCTTTTGTAGATCTTTTTCGGATCATCGGTCCCGATAATCCGGATAAAACGCCTGTCCCGGACAAGATAACGTTTACCCTGATCGAAAAAGTCCGAGGCATTGAAATAGGTAAAGTTGTTTTTCCAGGTGTCCCCGTAAAGTTCCCGGGCAAGAGCAAGAGCTGCAGTCGTTTTCCCCGAATTTTCCGGACCGTGGAAAACAAGGTGAGGCAGGTTCCCGGACTGCAGCATCTCGGAGAGAGTATCCACCGAATGTTCGTTTCCAAGCATTTCTTTCAGGGCAACCGCCCTGTATTTCAACGTCCAGAGATCCTGCATCTTAGCACCTTGTTATTTTGCGTTCCTTCGATCCGTTTATCTGTTTTTCTGCGGCCTTTATTATTTATTTTCCATGAAGCACGGTTCACTCGTCAGTGGAAATTTCCCCTTTACGAGCAGCAGAGGCTTCCCCTGCTTCGAGCATTTCCTTAATCACCACTCCGTAGACAGGTCTTGCAATCACCACGCCGATGAACACACCGATGATTGTGGTTATGGCAAAGCCCTTCAGGGCTCCAAAGCCCATCACGACCAGGGGAGACATGGCAATGATAGTGGTCGCAGCAGCCCCGAAAATGATTCCAAAGGCTTTCCCGATCCTTGAGACAAAGACCTTTGTTGGGGGAAGCTTACCTTCGTAAAGCACTTCGTCGGTGATGATAACCAGGTGGTCAATTCCTGTCCCTATGGCTGCTATGATACCTGCAATTGCCGCCAGGTCCATCTGCCAGCCGATGGCCGCAGCCACCCCGAGGATCATTATCACTTCACTGATAGAAGTCCCTACCATGGGTATGAGGATCTCAGGTCTCCGGTACCTGCGGAAGACCACTACTGCCACGGCTAAGAGGGAAAGAAGGCCTGCAATCAGGGCTTCGGTCTTGAACTGCTCACCGAGAGCGGCGTCCACATGTCCGGAACCCACAAGCACCACATTCACAGGCAGAGCCCCTGCCCTGAGGTGTATCTGGAGTGCCTGAGCCTGAGCCTTGGCTTCCTCATCACTGCCGGTGGAAGCTTGCCAGGAGTAGATAGGAGCTTGTTTTAGCTGGGATGCTGCGGAATAGCTAAGGGGAGCGCTGTAGACCACGTTTTCGTCCAGGTACATTGTAAGATAGTGAGCACTCGGGTTATCCACTGCCCCGGTTTCGATTGCGACTTTCTGGAGGGCGAGCGCCCCGTCCTCGTTCAGGGTAAAGGGTGTATTCCACTGGTTGTCGTGGAAACCGGGTATCCCTACGCTTACTATGGAATCCCCGTAAAGAACATGCTGGGTATCAGTTCCTGTAGTATTGATCCTGATCTCGAATTTTCCGGGCTTTTCAGCAATGTCCTTTGCGGTTGCCAGGTCTATGCCTGCAAAGTCAATGAGGATGTAGTCATCCCCGACTGTCCGGACAGGAATATCTTTCAGACCAAGAGAATTGAGCTTGTCGTTCAGGATTTCGCGGGTCAGGTCCCGGGTCTCAACGCTTACCCCTTCCTTGTAGCTGGAAGCCCCGTCTTCGTTCTTGAGGATTGAACCGCCTACCTTTGCCATCAGAGCTTCGAGTTCCTCTTCGGAAACAGCAGTCCTGATTTCATAGACAAACCCTTCCCCTTCGTCAAAAGTAATGACTTCGGCATCCAGGGAATTTGCCAGGTAAAGCCGGACCAGGCTTTCCTTGCTGGTAAAGATGGTAACCTGGGTGGTTTCCTGGTTCACCCGGTCCACACTTACCCTCCCGATTTCCAGGAGCTCAAGTTCGGAGCTGCTGACCGGGACATTCGTTGTGAACGTAATGGAGTTTTCAGCTTCTGAAAGACCGTTTCCTTCCAGCTTGTTTTCCGTTATTGTTATAGGGGCTCCGATTACAGGTTCCACGAGTTCGCTGACGATCATCTCGGAATCCGCGTCCACCTGAGCCAGAGCACCCTGCAGTTTAATCTGGAGCCAGGACCCGCCTTCCAGGTCAAGCCCGTAGTTCAGGTTCGAGGTCGTGCCTTCCCCCGAGGAATATCCTGGGTGGATTGCAATAATGGAAGCCAGCAGAGCAATAATAAAGATGATAACTCTCACGTTTTTAAAGATACTTTTTTCGTCGCTCATCTGTTAAACCTCCCTCTGAATTCGGGTTTCAGGACATACCAGCGCAAAATCCCCGTGTTCAGGAGCCAGGTGTTCATCAGGTCCGCAGCCAGCCCTATGATCAGGACGCTGGAAATCTGCGAGAGCAGGGTTATCTGCGTGAATGAGGGGATGACCAGGTATGGGAAAGTGGAGACAACGTACATCACCACGAGGGCTGCAAGGGTTGTGGAGGTCATGGTAATCCCGGTCTGCATGGCCCTGGAAACTTTCTCTTCCACCGTACCTCTGCGCTTCAGCACCCTGTTAGTCAGCAGGATGTCACTGTCCACTGAATAACCGATAAGCATAAGGAGGGCTGCAACCGTCCCCAGGGAAAGCTCGATCCCTGCAATTCGCATGAAAGCTGCGGCAATCACTATGTCCGAGAAAGCCGAAAGCACAACTGCGAAAGAGGGGACAAGGCTCCTGAAGATCAGGAAGACCACAATAGCCATCCCGATAAAGGAGATTAAAAGGGCCTGGAGAGCCTGAACCTGCAGGTCTTTTCCGTAAACCGGCCCTATCTGCTTGATTTCCACGTTGGAATAACGGTCCATTACATCATTTTCTAGCTGGCGCTGTTCCTCATTATCCATGACACCGAACTGCATGATAATCCTGTTTCCTGCCTGCCGGGCATCCATAATCGGATAATCGGAATACAGTTCTTCAAGCTCAGCAGGGGAATCGGTAGTTCCCATCGAAATCTGGGTCCCTCCCTGGAACTCCATGCCCAGGAGCAAAGGTGACCCGCTGCTTGCGAAAGAAACCAGCAGTATCGCTAAAGAAACCGCGAATACTGCAAGAGGAATTGCCAGCAACTGGCGATTATCGTGACCCTTCACGAAGGAATCTAAAAAATCGGTAAAACCTGTTGCCATAATTTAATACTCCGGATGAATGCATCTATTTTTTCCTTGAACGTATCCGAGTCTGTTTTTTATAATCCAAATTGATAAGTCGAATTGAGAATCCATTTATGATCCAGATTCATAATTCAAATTTATGATCCAAATTTATGATCCAAATTTATATACAGAGTTTGTAGTACTAAACATACCCGGTAACTCCGGACTCGGCCGGAAAAAAATTCCGATTGCGGTTCCGGAAATAAGTGATCAACACATCTTAATAATGCTGATGAATTTAATCTGTTTTAATTCTGTACTCTCATCGATTATATCAATTCTTCTCTCTAAGCAAAGATTCATTTCATTTAAAATTAATCTCAAAAATGGCACAAATCCTAACGTCACAACTATATATACGAGTTACTGTCCATTAAAAATAATGACAGAAAGACCATCCCTTGACGAATACTTCCTCGAAATCGCCTTCGTGGTAGGCAAACGGGCCACCTGCCTCAGGAACAACGTGGGGGCGGTGATTGTCCGGGACAAGCGCATCCTTTCAACCGGATACAATGGCGCCCCAAGCGGCATGGACCACTGCCTGGATATAGGTTGCATCCGGGAACTGGAAAACATCCCATCGGGCACACGGCACGAGAAATGCCGGGCAGTGCATGCGGAGCAAAATGCCATTATACAGGCTGCCCTCCACGGCGTGAGCATTGCCGGGGCAACCCTCTACTGCACCCACCAGCCCTGTATCCTCTGCGCAAAAATGATCATCAATTCAAAAATAAAAAAAGTCGTGTACTCAACCCCTTACCCGGACAGCGATTCTCTGAACTATTTCAAGGATGCGGGAGTGGAAGTCGAGTATGTCCCCTTTAAACAAGGAAAAGATTCGGACTGAAAAGAAGAAAAGCCCGGCTTTTCAGCTTATTTTTTATATATCTTATTATTATTTTTTCAAAAGGCAGCGAAGCCCTTTTTTGATGACGTCAAAATCTTCCGGACGGTACATTTCCTTCATTCCCGGGTAGTCTTCACAATAATAATCGAGACCCCTGATAACAATCACAGGAACGCCGCCGTTACCTTCTCCCATCAGAAGGTTTGCAGCCCCTGCAAGTTCATCGGAAACAGCTTCTTCGGTGATTTCCAGGGTTTTTCCGAAAAGGTCTTTTTCCCCAATCCAGCGCTTGACGGGTTTAATTTTGTAGAGCCCAATAGCAATTCCTGTCTGCCCGATCTTGAACGCCCGGCCGTTAGTGTCCGTGATAATCACGCTGAGCTTTTTCCCACTAAGGGTTTCAAGCATCTCTCCGATTATTGCAGCACTGGCGTCAGGATTTTCAGGGGTGTTCAGCAGCAGCTCACCCTCGACGTTTGAGTCGTCAATCCCCGCGTTTACGCAGGTGTGCCCTGCAAGAGTCGTTGCGAGAATGAAAGGGGCTTCTACCAGGATCTCCTTGCTCCGAAAAAGGACCGCCTGTACAAAACGTGGGTCCTGCCCATTCCTGGACGCAAGCTCAAGCGCCCGTTCTCCGGGGATGATATCCTCAAGCCTGAAAGTCAGCCCTTCGGCTTTTCCGACTATTGTGGAGGCGATGATAACTATGTCCCGGTCCTCAAGAACGATATTTTCACAGATAATGGAAGGAAGGTCATCACCCTTCCGAATCAGAGGGATATGTTCTACGGCTATGGCTTCGAATTTCAAGCGGATTCCTCAAAGTTTTGTTAGGGTTGTAAGAGTATTAATAGTAGACATAGAAATGACAGGGAAAAGGTATGCAATGGATATATCAGGAGTATATAAGAGTCATATGATGAGGCACATGAGAGACGTCTGATGAGATATTTAAAGCGGATTAAAGCACTCCCACAGTTGAGAATAATTTTGATCAGTAAAGGCACTAAACGTGAACTACCCGCTAAATCTAAAGATTTAACGGGCTTCTTGCTTCATTTCCCCTAAGTATCCTAGACGAATCCACAAGCTTAACCCCACGTTCCATAGGGAAGATTATATTACTATCAAATTTTGCTCTTGCAGAGCAAACTTTTTAATGTTTATGGCTGCGTTTATGTCCCTATCATGTTCTGTTTTACATTCAGGGCAAACCCATTCCCTTATTTCTAGAGTTATGTCCTTATTATGATAGCCGCAAACATTACACAACTTTGTTGATGGTTCAAATTGTCCTATTCTCAGAATGGTTTTTCCGTACCATTCGGCTTTATACTCCATTTTTGTAATGAAGCTAGACCATGAAGCATCACTTATAGCCTGTGCAAGACAATGATTTTTTACCATGTTCTTAACTTTCAGAGTTTCAAATGCTATTGCTTGGTTCTCGCTGATTAATCTTAGTGAAACTTTATGCTGAAAGTCGTTTCTTTGGTTTTTTACTTTTTCGTGAACTTTAGCAAGCCTTTTCTTAGCCTTTTCCCGATTCTTTGAGCCTTTCTTTTTCCGGCTTAACTGCTTGCTAACAACTTTAAGACGTTTTAAGGATTTTTTAAGGTATTTGGGGTTATCAATTTTTTCCCCATTTGACAAAACAGCAAAATCTTTAATTCCAACATCAACACCGATAGTATTTTGTTCTGTGAATTTTTGCTTTTCAGGAACTTCTTTTCCATCATCAACAAGAATACTAATGAAATATTGTTCTGTTGAAGTTCTGGATATTGTTGCGATTTTTAATACTCCTTCGAAAGTCCGGTGAAGAACGGCTTTAATTTCTCCAATTTTTGGAAGTTTGACTATATTTTTTTCAAAATCTACTGTATAATGTTGAGGAATTTCAAAGGATTGAAGGGGATTTTTTTTAGATTTGAAGTTTGGGAAACCTGCTTTTTCCCTGAAGAACTTAGTAAAAGCATTTTCTACATTTTTTGTCATTGCTTGCAATGACTGAGAATTTGATTCCTTTAACCATTCATGTTCTTTTTTTAGTTCAGGAATCATTTTATTAATGTCGAATCTGGAAAATGATTTTCCTTCTTCTTGATATGATTTAATTTTTAGTTCTAAAGCCCAATTAAAAACAAATCGACAGCTACCTATATGTTTTGCTATCATCGTTTTTTGTTCAGTTGTAGGATTTAACCTAAACTTGTAGGCTTTTAACATCAAACAAGTATATGCTTTACCAGATTATATGCTTTGTGGTAAAATAGAATACTATGAAATATGAAACTGAGAATCATAGCAAATTTTTGTTAATGTACCACATTATTTTTGTTTGCAAATATAGAAAAAAGATACTTGAACCAATAGATCAGGAACTAAAAAATTTGATATATTTAATTTCAGAAAATTCTGATTTTAAAATTGTAGAAATGGAAACGGACAAAGACCATATACACATCCTTGTTGAGAGCAAAACAAAAATTAGCAGACTTTCTATAGTTAGAAAGTTAAAGTAGTTAACTACATATAGACTATGGAGAACTCAGGAATCATATTTAAGCCAATTCTATAGAAATGAAAATACGTTATGGAGTGATGGGTACTTTGCCTGTAGTATTGGAAATGTTAGCAGGGAGACTTTAGAAATGTATATACGGAATCAGGGTTAAGTTGACGCTTATATCCCCTAGGCTAAAGACCTGGGGGTTTTACGCTGTTATTTATAAATAAGACCATCTATATATTACTTTTTGCGGCGATGATGAGAGTTACCCCGACCGAGCAAAGTATGACGAGAACTATTTCCTGATGCCGCACTTTTCTTCAACTTCACAGACCTATGCCTCAGCCCGGGGCTTCAGGGCCAAAACAGCACCTCGTGGTCAAACCGGCACCCGTGTTTTCCCTTAGCTTTGCATTACAAATGCCAGTTAATGCCAGCTAATACCAGTTAATACCAGCTAATGCCAGCTAATACCAGCTGAAAATCCGATATATTTGAGCATTCTTATTTAGTTTGCCGTCCAAAGCTTTCAGGGTGAAAAAATGAGTCAGTATGACCTTGACGTAATAATACAGAAAATTCAGGACAAAAGCCCCTTCGAGCACAAAGACAATATAAAGAGCAGAGCAAGGACCCTGAAAATCGTAATATCCAGGCTTTATTACTCCCTGAAATATACAAAAGAGCCCCAGGAAACCCGGGAAAAGGTTACGCAACTCTTGCTCCACCACGGACAGTTCAGCAAAGAAGAAATAGATAAACTCTTCGAGCATGTATCCAGGCGGCAGACCACTGATTATTCAGAAGAATTCCTGAAACAGCACCCTGAACTCACAAAAGCCGAAGGTTCGGAAGGCAAGGAAGCCCCTGATAACAAGGGAATAGGAGAAGAAAAACCCGAAGAAATAAAATACATTTTCCCTCGTTATACATGAATATATTGAAAAAATCAAAAAAGAAATTAAAAAAAAGTAAGGACTTGATGAAAAAGTAGGGAGTGAAAAGAAGTTTCCCTAAGTCACCGGGTCTTTTTGAAAATTACTCGATATCTATCTTTTTCTTGGGCTCTTCGAGCTGGAGTTTCGGAATCGTTATTGTCAGGACCCCGTTTTCCATTTTTGCAGTTGCTTTTTCGTCCGTGACGTTGGTTGGCAGGCGGACCGCCCGGTAAAAGCGCGTGTAAGCCCGCTCCCGGCGCAGATAACCCTCTTCTTCGGTTTCCTTTTCCCGGCCGCATTTTGCGCTGATCTCAAGCATGTCTTCTTTTACGTTTATTTCAATATCTTTCTTATCGACTCCCGGAAGGTCGGTGGTAACTACGAGTTTGTTTTCTTCTTCCATGATGTCAATGGCAGGAGCGTATACTTTACCCCCTGCCCACTCTTCAACTGGCATGAACTCTTCAAACAGCTGGTTCAGGCGATCCTGCGTCCTCTTGATCTCATCAAACGGATCCCAGCGTACAGGACCTCCGGAAGGTCTTCTGACAGGCCATTTAACCATAAAAATACCCCCTTAAATGAAGTGATAACGTTCAATATTTGAATACATTGAGAGCAAATATATAGTTTTTCTGAGAAAATATAATTAGTATGTTAAGTAAACAATAAAGAAATAAAAGAAGTTGCAGAAAGGAAAAATTGCAGAAAGGAAAAATTGCAGAAAGGAAAAATTCCCGAAATTCGAAAATCCGGGAATAACAACACAGAATGTAAGGCAATTATTCGGCTCTTATAATCATCCCAACAAGGTCCGAAGCTTTCACAATGCCCATAGAACCATTTTGAACAGACTCCTCATCAAAAGCCCCGGCTCCATCCGGATCTGCCTTATCGGTCCTGTAGACTGCGAAAGGCACAGGGTCCGAAGTATGGGTTTTTAAGGAGATGGGAGTCGGGTGGTCGGGCATTACAAGGATGGTAAAAGGCTCATCAGAGGCTTGGGCATGCTTAAGGATGGGAGCGACGATCCTGCGGTCAAAATCCTCAACAGCTTTTAGCTTCTTCTCAAGGCTTCCTTCGTGTCCTGCCTCGTCCGGGGCTTCTACATGGACAAAAACGAGATCCTGAGTCTCAAAAGCTTCGATTGCGGCGCGGGCTTTTCCCTCATAGTTCGTGTCAAGGTAACCGGTGGCTCCCGGGACTTCTATTACTTCAAGCCCTGCATAGACTCCTATTCCTTTCAGGAGGTCCACCGCCGAGATCACGGCTCCGGTCTTCCCGTAAAGCTCCTTGAAGGAGGTGAACTGCGGGGCGTGCCCCTGGCCCCAGACCCAGATGGAATTGGCCGGGTTTTTGCCTTCCTCGGCCCTCTTCAGGTTCACCGGGTGCAATTCCAGAATCTCCATGGAAGCCTCCATAAGGTCCCTGAAGAAGTCCTCTTCCTCTCCTTTAGGGAGATGTTCCGCCACCCTTTCCCCGGTCACATCGTGGGGAGGAGTGCATTCCATTTCGATACCTCTGTCCCCTCTTGCGACCAGAAGGTGCCTGTAGCTAATTCCGGGGTAGAACTTAAGTTCCTCAGTCCTTAATTCCGAATCAAGAGTCTCGATAAGGGTTTTCGCTTCATCACTGCTTATGTGTCCTGCACTGTAATCCTTTACTAATCCGTTTTCAATTGTCACGAGGTTGCATCTGAAAGCCACATCGTCCGCGGCAAGAGCCACTCCCATGCTCGCAGCTTCCAGAGGAGCCCGACCGGAATAGTAGACTGCGGGGTCATAACCGAGAATGGACATGTTTGCCACATCACTGCCGGGGGGAAAGCCTTCCGGCACAGTTCTTGCAAGCCCTGCTTTTCCGCGGGCTGCGATGGAATCCATAGCTGGAGTACTGGCTGCCTGGAGGATTGTCTTTCCACCCAGATCCTCAATAGGATAATCCGCCATTCCGTCTCCTATAAGTACGGCGTATTTCATTGCTTCACCTGTGTTTAACTGTTTTACTCTCTTTCACTTGGGGATAAGATATATCCCTTTCTACCGTTCCCTTCTACAAGGCACTGCAAAGCCTGCCTGCAAGAGATTTTCCAAGGTTTCAATCTACACTTTGCTACACTTTGTTTTACACAAATGTTATAATATAGTACCTATATCCTATACAGGAAATGCTTGCAGCGTAAATTATATTAATCTGCAAAAAGAGCCGGCGTGTAAATGCCCGTTCAAAAAAAAACCGCATCAGAGAAAGGCAAACTGCAAACAGGACAGATAAACATTGAATAATATTCAGCATTAAATAAATTTCAGGAAATAATGCCAATTAGAATAAACCTGCTAAAAATAAATCATTAAATGATTGAGATTAAAAATATTTTTATTTAAATTCTGAAATGTGATTCGATCATGAGACTTGTGATGAAATTTGGAGGAAGTTCCGTAGGCGACGGAGAGAAGATCCGTCATGTTGCCCAGCTCCTCATGAAGTACTACGAGGAAGGCAACCAGATCGTGGTGGTAACTTCGGCACTCGGTGGAGTGACCGATATGCTCATGGAAAATGCAAACTTTGCTTCCACAAAGGGCAAAGTAACTCTTGTGAAAGAGTTTAAGACAGAGCTGACAAACAAACACCACGAAGCCGTTAAGGAAGCTATTGAAAACCCCAAAATCGCAGAAGAAGTCCTCCAGATCCTTGACATCCGCATTGACGAACTTGAAAAAGCTCTGATCGGGATCTGTTACCTGGGAGAACTTACCCCAAGGTCCATTGACTACATCTCATCCTACGGGGAACGCCTTGCAGCCCCCATCATATCCGGAGCGATTCGCTCTCTTGGAATCTCCTCCACAGAATACACCGGAGGCGAAGCCGGGATCATAACCACTGGAGATTACGGAAATGCCCGGCCTCTTGAAAAAACCTACGAATTGGTAGAAAAGAGGCTGAGCTGCCGGCTTGAGTCCCAGATCCAGGTGGTCACAGGCTTTATCGGGGAAAACGAAGAAGGGATCATTACGACCCTTGGCCGGAGCGGCTCGGACTTCTCGGCATCCATTCTTGGCGCTTCCCTGAAAGCTGATGAAATTTGGCTCTGGAAAGAAGTAAACGGAATCATGACAACCGATCCCAGGATCGTGCCCGAAGCCAAGACCATCCCCCGGATTTCCTACTCCGAAGCCATGGAACTTTCTTACTTCGGGGCAAACGTGCTCCACCCGCGGGCAATTGAACCTGCAATGCGCGAGCACATCCCTGTCCGGGTCAAAAACACTTTCTACCCCCTGTTCGAAGGCACCCTTGTGGTCGCGGACAAGTTCCAGTGCAGGCACGTGGTAAAGGCTGTAAGCCTGATCAAGAACGTAGCTCTTATCAACATATCAGGGGCTGAAATGGCGGGCACCATAGGCACCGTTGCAAGGCTCTTTACTACCCTTGCAAACGCAGGCGTGAACATCGTCATGATCAGCCAGGGTTCTTCTGAGTCCAACCTCTCCTTCGTGGTCAGCGAAGCCCATGCGGAAAAGGCCGTAAACGCTCTCCACAGGGAGTTTAACCGAAAAATCATCCGGGAAATCATTTCCGACAAAGAAGTCTGCGTGGTTGCCGTTGTCGGCGCGGGCATGGCCGGGACCCCGGGAGTGGCAAAACGAGTCTTTGGGGCTCTGGGGAATTCCATGATCAACATTATCATGATCAGCCAGGGCTCTTCCCAGTACAACATCTCCTTCGTGGTCCGGGAAAAAGACGCAATCCCCGCGGTCAAGACCCTGCATCAGGAATTCGAACTTTACAACGGAAACGGGATCTAATATCAAATTTGAACGGCACGGCAAGAGGTCAAAGAGTGAGCGAAAAACACCTTACGTACGCAGAATCAGGCGTTGACATCAGGAAAGAAGAAGAGACCATTAAAGCCCTGACAGGCAAACTCAGCTATATACGGGAAGGCCTTGGCGCCCCCCTGACGGGAATCGGGCACTATGCAGGTCTCCTGGACTTTGGGGAATATGCCCTTGGCCTGGCAACGGACGGGGTAGGTTCGAAAGTCCTCATCGCAAACGAGATGCGGCGCTGGAACACCGTGGGAATTGACTGCATCGCCATGAACGTAAACGACCTCCTTGCCATAGGAGCCGAACCCATGGCTTTCGTGGATTATCTGGCTCTCGAAAAGCACGATGAGGCTTTCGCCGAGCAGATAGGAGAAGGGCTTTTGAAAGGAGCCGAAATCTCCAGGATGTCCATCGTGGGAGGGGAAACCGCAACTCTGCCCGACATCATCAAAGGTTTCGACCTTGCAGGCACCTGTCTTGGAATGGTTAAGAAAGGTGAGATAGTAACCGGGGAAAAAGTGCAAGTAGGAGACATTATTGTGGGAGTCCCGAGCAACGGGGTACACAGCAACGGCTACACACTTGTCAGGAAGATCATTGAAGAGTCAGAATACTCCTATCAGGACCCCTGCCCCTATGATGCTTCAAAGACCATAGGAGAAGACCTCCTGATCCCAACCAGAATCTATATCGAAGTCCTGGACGCCCTCAAAGAATGCGAAGTACACGGGCTTGCCCACATCACGGGCAGCGGGCTTTTGAAGCTAAAAAGGGTGACAAAACTCGGTTTTGACTTTTACGACCCCCTGGAACCCCAGGAAGTCTTCAAATTCCTCCAGAAAGAAGGCGGAGTCGAGGACCTGGAGATGTATAAGACCTTCAACATGGGCATGGGCTTCCTGCTCATCCTCCCGGAAAAAGACGCAGCAAGAGCCGCAGAAATCACCGGCGGAAAAATAGTCGGGAAAATCGTGGAAAGCGGGATCAGGGTCAGAGACCTGATAATAGAGTAAATACCGGCAATAGAATAATTAAATGTAAAATAATTGAGTACAAAATAGTTAGTGCAAAACTATTAGTGCAAAACTCGGTTTTGAAAGTCAACTTAGAGGAAAGTGAGGGTAAAACTCTTTTCCCCTATGTTGAAATCTTTTTAGAATTCACCTGCTTTTATAATTCACTTTTTCCACATATCCAGGAAGCTGCCCGGTGGTTTTTTGGAGCTTTCGTGAGGCTTGCTTTTCTTCAATGAGGAAATCACCTTTTCCTCCTCCTTCTCCCTGAGCCGATTGATCTCCTTTATGCTATCCTCGTTGTCTACTGTCAGGACAAAAGTTCCATAGCAGGGCTTTGTATAGGTGAAGATAAGAGCACTACCTTTAGCTCCCATAGCAATGGGCGGAACTCCTATTATATGGTAGTCCCTGAAGATCTTGTAGCCAGGGGAAACATAGTAAACCTCGTCCGAGTTTTCCTTAATGTACTCTCTGGCATCCTTATAGGTCGTCCTATCCAGGAGGATCTCGTACTTCATCTGCTCAATACAGCTCATTTGGAGATCTCCTCCAGTACCTTATCAAGTTTTTTCTTGAGCTGGACGGGGTTATGAGCAGCCTTTTCAATAATCTGGTCACAATCGAACTCGATGGTTTCCGCCAGAGCCTCGGCGTTCCTTCCAAAGACTATGGAGTACAGTTTAGCCTCGGAAAGGGCGCTCATTGTAGCGGCATAGGTCATTCCGGCATCGTTATGCATAAAAGCAAAGCAGATGTCAAAATCCGCTCGTTTCTCGATAACGTCCTCCAGGGTTTTATCGAGATTCACCAGCTTTTTTACATAATAGCTGTCGGAATCAGAGACTCTCAAAAGCTTGGTTGCTGCACCTGTCCCGGCAACGGTTACATCGAATCCTGAGTTGGCCAGCTTATGGGAAAGGTACAGAGCAATGCTGGTTTGAATTGGGACCTCAGGGCATCCCATCATGAGGAGCACTTTTACGCCGGTCATAACATTTCATCTCTGATGTATTTTTATCTGTAAGAATGGTATCTGTAAGAATGGAATATAGATAAGCCTGAATTTCAACCTTTGCAATTGAGATTTAGGCGGATAATCCTTGAAACGAGACAACGTTTTAATTCAACCATGTTTTCGTAGATTCGCGTTTCGATCCTTCTAAGGTTTGATTATAACAATTCTCATGTGTTAACAATTTATATGTTTGTTTATATCAGTCCAAAAAAGGTTCAATATTCCTGGCTGAGGTTCTATGAAAAGGAAGTGCAGAGAAGCACTCAAGGCATGAAAGTTCCGTCATCAAGTCAAAGAAGCAGAACTTAGAACCATCTTTTTACTCTTTTTAGAATGAGCTATCTCTATATATCATCCCCCCTTAACTTAAATTTGTAGATTTAATTAAGGTCATTTGAGGCAGTGGCAGCCATCAAAATCTTTCTGGCTGATCTAAATGAAAAAAAATCATAAAAGGTACAAAAATGGTATGTTTAAGCGACCTGGACTTTGAGCTCCTCCTGAAGAATGCCACACTCAAAGAGTGTGAAAAAACCGTGAAGGATAATTCAGAAGAAGTTTACCTTGTCCCCGGCGGATACAAGGTAAAAGACCTACCCCTCATGGGAGAGGTAGCCCCTGTGGGTTTTTCAGGAGACGACATAATATTTCAGTATATAAAACCCTGCTTCGGCTTGTTTGTCCTGAGGCTTAGAAACGAAGCAAAAGAGATCAAAAAGCTGAAAGCCCAGTACAGCAAAGACAAAGACGTCAAAAAAATAAAATGAGGAAGAGAAAGGCCGATAAAAAAGAATTAAGACTTTAACTTTTCTTCATAATCTTACTTTTCCTTCAAATCTTAACTTTCCTGAACTTTCCTGACTTTTCCTTCAAATCTTAACTTTCCTGAACTTTCCTGACCTGAACTTGTTCAGACCTTAACTTTGCAGGTGCCACATACCCTGCATTTGAAAAACTCTTCGGCAGGCAGTTCATGCACCGTGGTTGCCACTATCAATCCCTTTCCGATTTCCTTTGCAACCATAACGGGCCTTCCCTTATCATCATTCAGCACCACGTCTGCATCGGTTTCTGCGAAATAACCGTCGCATCCGACGGGAGGGTGGACGCCTTCCACAAGCTTCTGGGCATCGTGCTCACCCACTGGCCGGGGAGTACAGGGGTTTTCCTCCATTACGTACTTCAGGGTGAAAGGAAGCCATTCATATTCATATTCCGGAACAAGAGGGCTGAATACCAGGAGGGTCCCTCCTTTTTCCACAAACCTTTCAAGGCGAGTACCACTGCTCTCGATCCCGGACCCTATTTTGGTATACTGCCGGTTTGCAAAACCTGTGGGCACAACCAGGATTTTACAGGCGGGAAGATAGGGAGTGCCCAGAGAACCGGAATGCGTCCGGGTGCATTCAAGGCCGTATTCAAGAAACAGTTTTTCAAAAAGCAAAGGGGTGTCCCAGAGCAGAATCACGTCACTCATGGAAAAGAGATATGAAACTCTGCAATATCAATTTATCCGTGAGTCAACGTATCAGTAAGTCAATAGTGAACTTTTTTGAAACAAAAACCTGAAACAAAAACCTGAAACAAAAACCTGAAACAAAAACCTGAAAGCAGAGTTTCAGGGAATCAGAGAACGGGGATCGACAAAATCGGGTTTTGTTTCAGCACAGGAATCAGGACTTTTACTGAAATCAAAAAGGATCAGGTTGGGACTGGAAGTGACTGAAAAGGGATAGAAAAGAGCCCTTAACATGTTTGAGTAATACTGAGTGACGTATTCACGGACCTTTTCATTGGAATACTCATGGATGAGTTTTATGTATTCATGCCCTTTTTCCGTGGAGACCTCAATGTCACCCCCTATATTGTCTGTCAGGTAGAGTTCCTTGAAAATCATAATATGTTCGGAGAGAGTGAGAGCATCAGGAGGTTTTCCCGCGAGGAATTCGAAGTCCCTTAGCATATCCGCAACATCAGGCACTCTTCCGGAGACAAGGTCCTCAAAAATTGTTTTCTGTATGCTGATGCGCTGGTAGTTGTGCTGCATGTAGAGCTGGATGAGATTTTTCCAGAAATCGGGCTTTTTCCGGATTTCCCGGAAGGTGCTGTCCATGGAACCGAAATGCTCTTCAAAGCCTCTCGGAACCTTTTCATAATCAAGGTACTTAAAACGTTTCAGGTACAGTTTGGTCACGTTTGACCTGCTATACAGCCCCTGGACATCCAGTTTCATCTGTTTAACCAGGTAAAGAGCAACCCCGTGAGCCAGGTGTTCCCGGAAAGAAGGATTGCCGTTTGAGAAAGTAAGAGTGACTGATTCCAGTTCCGGGGCTTCCTGGCATTCTGCAGAAACCTTAATCTTCCAGCCAAGTTTCTCGTAAAGTGTGTTCAGGTAGTTGATAATTTCAGGGATCTTTCTGAACTTATAAGGATTTATAAGCTCATATATAGTAGATTCATCTATAAGCAGCCCCGAAGTTTTTTTAGAGAACCATTCAAACATGGTACGGTGTACAAGTATGAATTCGTCCGTCTCAATAAGCTTATTACGAATTTCCATATTTTGAGGAACATCAGTTACGTACTTTTCAGCATCCAGAGCCATTTTTCCTTCCATTACCCGAGAGGAAATTTCAATGGCGTCCCTTATCGCTGCGCTCAGGTTGCCGTTATTTTGTTCCAGAAAAGGCTGGAGCTTATCAATATAGCACTGGTCAATCGAGATATTCTTCCGGACTATCACTTAGATTGCCTTCTTCAAACTATTGGGACCAGGCAGGTATTTAAGCATTAATTGTTCACTCGCCTTGACCATATAGTTGAGTAACACCCACTACCAGATAATTGTAGATTCTCGCTTTTAATTTTTTTGGTGCATGTGTTTAAAAAGTTAGACAGTTGACAGAGAGGGAAAAACGTAGAATGCAGAACTTTGGAGAAAAAAGAGAGGGGAGAGGAAAATTGGAGAGAAAAGAGAAAGGGGGAGAAAATTGGAGAAAAGAGAAGGGAGGGGAAAAAATCCCAAAAAAGTAAAACATCCTGAAAGGAAATAATCGAGAAAAAGCCGGAAGGCTGTTTAACACTTTCCCCTGAATTCGAAAATCAGAAGGTTCGAAACGGCTCTTACCTCAAACTCGTATCCTGCAGCCTGGAACAGATTGGAAAAAAGTTCAACCAATTTAAAGGAAGCTTTTTCACTGGAAAATTGATGCCGGATTTTTACCTGCATCTTTCCTTCCTCAAAAACCCTTTCGACATCACTTACAAGCTGGGTGACCGAGGACAGTTTTTTCGTGGCAACAATCATTTCACAAAGCGGAATTTCTCGGATATGTTTGCCTGTAAATTCTTCGAAAAAGCTTGTTATGTCCGGGATTTCTCCAACGAGGAAAGCTTCAAAAATTTCCTTGTTCAGGTTCACCCTCTGGTACCTTTGCTGCCTGTACCTGCCGATGAGGGAAATCCAGAAATCAGGCCTGCTCTTAATCTCCTTGAAAACGGCATCAAAAGCTCCAAAGTGTTTTAAGGTTCCGGGAGGAGGTTCCAGGTCCACGGACCTGTATTCCTTGAGATATATACGGACCGAGTTTGATTTCCGGTGGACAAAAGAGACGTCCAGATCCATATAAAAGCCAAGGAAAATAGAGATTTTCTCGGAAATGAAAGCTCTGAAACTCGGGTCCCCGTTTTCGAGTACTATTACTTCGGTTTTATCGTCATCCAGGTGATAGGTCGAAGCTACAAGTTCCCACCCCATATTCCGGCTTCGGGTGTTCAGATACTCCACAAGGTCGGGAAGAGACTTTATCCGGTAAGGATTGAAAAGTTCACTTACGATCCCTTCTTCCACGAGAATCCCATCGGTTTTCTCGATCAGCCACCTGACGGCGAGCTGACTCATTAATATGCATTCTCCACTTTCAATCAGGCTGTTGCGAAGTGCAGGGTACCCGGACTCTTCCCTGAGGTGCTTAATTGCCTCCTCGATTGTGTCATATTCCTGTAGTGCAGCTTCGGCAAGTTCGATGGTATCCCTTATTGCCGCACTCAGATTACCAGAGTTATTATCAAGAAAAGGGTGCAATTTTTGCAGGTACTCATCTTCCATTGAGATATTCTTTCGGATCACTAGCGTTCACCAGAGTTGTTTTTAAAATAAGGTACTTTTAAGCCGGGCATTGAAATTTGAAACAAATGTCCGTCGTGATTTCCGGATAACGGATGTTTACGGGCATCAGGATGTGAATGAATACCATCCAATACACACTAAGATGTTAATCGATTGTATATAAAATTTCTTAAATATTATATAAAATAAGAAGAGCTGTTTTCATGCCGGCCCACATGAAGAAACCGGTGAAGACCTGAAAGAACACGAAAGAATCGAGTGGATACGAAAGAAAAGGAGAGAAAACAAAAGAATCTGAAAGAAAACAAAAGGATCTGAAAGAAAACAAAAGAATCGAAAGAACGCAAAAGAATCTGAAAGAAAACAAAGGGATCTAAAAGAACACGAAAGAATCGAAAGAACACTAAGGGATCTGAATTAGACCCCAACCCTCATTTATTCAGAATTCCATGCCTTCGTCCAAAGGACGGGGAAGCCCGGAACTTTCCTTTTCAACTTCCGGGTCATTGAACTCCAATATTGTAAGTCCTTTTAGAGAGGTTACACTGAAACTGTGCCAGCCTGCCCGGAATACATCAGAAAAAAGACGGACCATTTTGGCACTTACCTTTTCACTGGAATAATTATGGTACACTTTGATGTACTCTTTCCCTTTTTCCGTGTTAATTTCAACATCGTCCACAAGCTGCGAGGCCATAAACAGGTGCTTGAAAAGAGGGATCAGTTCCGAAAGAGGGATTTCACGGAGCTTGCGCCCGGCTTTTACCTCGAAATACTTCTTTATATCGGGATATTCCCCTGCAGCAAAAGCTTCGAAGAGGTTCCTGTCGATGTTTATCCGCTGGTAGTTGAAAAACTTGTATAGTTCGACGAGCGTTTTCCAGAAATCCACTTTTCTTTCGATTTCCCTGTACATACTGTCCATCGACCCGAAATATTTCAGGATCCCTGGAGGGATTTCTCCCTGTTCATGCCGTGCAAAGGGTTTCAGGTAGATGGTAGTTGAGTTGGACTTCCTGTGCACTGCTTCCACATCCAGGCTCATCCCCCGCGCCAGGAAAAGGCAAACTGTTTCCACAACGAGTTCCCTTATATCCCGGTCTCCCCCCAGAAAACTCATACTTGAAAATTCAGGATCAAGTTCCTTGCCGCAGGAAGCCGAAACCTCCAGATTCCAGCCCATCTTCCGGCTTCGGGCATTTAGATATCCTTCAAGTTCGGACATCGTTCTGATCCTGTAAGGGTTGATCAGCTCATGGACAATATCTTCATCCAGCAGCCTGCCGGAAGTATTCTTCACAAGCCAGTTCAACACTTGCTGGCTTACCATGACGCCTTCCCCTGACTCCACCAGAGTTTCCATCCCTCCGAAATCAATTTCACTTCCATTAAGGGAATTTGCGGCTTTTTCCGGAGTCCCGTGCTTTTCCAGAGCGAGATCGGCAAGCTCGATGGCTTCCCTTACCGCCGCACTAAGATTTCCTCCATGCCGGTCCAGAAAGGGCTGGAGCTTAAGGAGATGAGCATCATCCAGAGAGATGTTTTTGCGAATCAAAAGAGTCCTCGACTTTTTATATTAAGATAACTTCCCGGGCAGGCAGATCAGGTCAGCAGATCCCTGACCCCGGAAAATGCCATAAACTTTCACGAAATATTATATATTCTACCAGTTACTGCTTTAATACAACAAATATAAATAAGTTATTATATCGTTCAACAAATATTAATGTGATGCATCCAGGGAAATCCCTCCGGAAAACTCAGGATGACCGACACGGCTTTAAGTTCAGCATATTATTTACTCTCATGCAGAGCGAAGAGAGACTTACAAGAGTCCGCACGATCGCGGATTATCAGTTTGGTAAAGGCTCCGGAAAAGAACTTTTCCCTGAAGGGGCAACATTCCAGTTATCCCGGACAAAGAGGGTGCGCCAGGTCTTCCACTCCGGAAAGCGCATCACAACGGCAAGGGCAAAGGACGGTTTTTTTACCCTGAGCATGAAAGGGGCAGCCGTTCTTCACGGATATTTACCGGGAAAAAGACTCAGGGTAGTGGTCTGTGAAGACGCGGCTCCTTTTGTGGCAAAAGGTAAAACGGCTTTTGCAAAACATGTGGTATCCCTCGACCCCGAACTCAGGGCAGGGGACGAAGTCCTTGTCACGGACGAAAACGACAGGCTTCTTGCGACCGGACAGCTGCTCCTCTCTCCCGAAGAGGTCCTTGCCCTTGAGGGTGGGCCTGCAGTGGATGTGCGGGTAGGAATAGAGTCAAAAAAAGCGGAATGAGACTCCAACAAAGGAGTCCCTGTGTTCCCTGTGTTCCCTGTGTTCCCGGGTTTATATTTCGGATTTTCCGGAGAAGACCCCGGGAGGGAAATAGACTGGATAAAAAAAATATGATATATATTTCCGGGAATTTACACAATATTTTATATGTTAAGGCTGGTAAAAATAGGACATAATATAATAAGGATGCCATTTTGAATGGCTCATGTCCAACAGTAAATGAATAAAAATATATCCTGGAAAGTAGTTTTTGCTTGAAACTACTTCATAGATTTCTGAAAAAAGATTTCAAACAATATCCCTGCAGCAGAGGCCCAGGTATCCAAAATCAGTTCCCGGAGAGTGAAAACATTTCAGAGCCAGAACAGGTCTTTAAATCCCTGCTCATTCCCGACAACACCAGAATAGAAGCTAACCGGATCCTCGTGGAAGGAGACGTGATTATCGGCAACCACTCCAGTATTGAATACGGAATTTCCGGAGAGATGGTTATAATCGGGGAAGGGGTGAGCGTTTCTGGAGACGTTGCAGCCAGGTCCGATGCCAGGATTGACATGTGGTCCAAATTCGGGAGCAATGTCGATGTTGGGAAAAACGCCTATCTGGGGGAATTTGTGACAATTGACGGGAAACTAACCGTTGAAAGAGACCTGGATGTTGGAAAAGAAGTGAAGGTCAAAGCCGGATTCGAAACCAAAGGTTGGATAGTGGTCAGGAACCCTGTACCCGTAATCATGTACCTCTTCCTGTACATCAGGGAAATGATGGGCCTTGGAAAGGGCGAAGAAGTTGAAAAAGCTATTGAAGACCTCTTCGAAGATTGTGAAGGCAATGAAGAGACCCCCCGGCTTAGTGACAAGCTCCTGATTGTGCCCGCAGGCTCGAAAGTCTCCCCAAAAGCCATAGAGGTTGCGGAAAAAGCCTTGATAGGAAGCGGCTGTGTTCTCATAGGAAATATTAAGGCGCAGTCGGTAGAGGCAGGAAAAGACATGACCCTGCAGGGAAGCATCCATTCGGAGGACAAAATTACCCTCGGAGACAACAGCACCGTCCACGGCAGCCTTGTTTCAAAAGGACAGGTCCGCATAGGAAGAAACAGCCGGATCTATGGAGGAATAAAGGCCGATGCCGTGTTCCTGCATGAAAAGGCAAGGGTAGACGGCACTATCAGGGCACCGTCCGGGGTATCTTTTATCCGGGAACCTTCAGAAAAAATAGCTTTCAGGAAAGTCCAGAACTTTGAGAGCCCTGTGGCTGAAAAAGCAGCTGAAGGGTTTAAAGAAAGTTATCATGAAGAAGGGGTCGTAAAAGCCCTTGAAGTGGTAGAAATCGAAACCCTCATGAAAACAAAGGCAAAAGCTAAAAACGGTTTTGTGCCCGGCAGAGGAAGAATGCCTGCCAGGACCGGGGCAATGGGCAGAAGCCGACGTTTCATGGGTATGCAGAGGTTCAGGTGAACTACCTGCAAAATCTAAAGATTTAACGGGCTTCCCGCCTTCGGTGCTAAAGCATATGGGCATTCTGGCTGTCTCAGTAAGAATTAAGATCCGGAATCTGGAAAAAGTCAGGAAAATCCTGAACCCTGACTAATCCTGACCTTTCTAAGACATATTTTGATTTTTTTTATTTTGAATGAAGAAACCTTTAAGTGAATATTATATTCTTTAAAGGAAACTGCCAGGTAGCAGTAAGATTAATTAGGGAATCAGGGAATTATCTGGCTTCAGATAGAATAGAGGAGAGTTTCAACTAACTTCTATAATTACGGAGATATTTTTCCGCAGGCAAGAGCTGTAGATAAACGGTTACAAGTAAGCAGTTAATCATTATAACTTAAAATTATAAATCTCAGAGAAGGTGTTCATTTGACAGAAGGAATAATGGACCAGAAGGATCCACAGACAAAGTATGATTCCGTTATCGAGAAAGATTCAAAATACGTGATGCAGACCTACGGGCGCCAGCCCCTCGTGCTCTTGAAAGGAAAAGGGGCGCTTGTCTACGATGTGCACGGGAAAGAGTATATCGACTGTGTGGCGGGGATTGCGGTAAACAACGTGGGACACTGCCACCCGAAAGTGGTCCAGGCTATAAGGGAACAGGCAGGAGAACTGATGCACGTCTCCAACCTCTACTACACCGAAATCCAGGCCGAACTTGCGGAAGCCCTGGTCTCGGTTACGGGTATGGGACGTGTTTTCTTCTGCAACTCGGGAGCTGAAGCCGTAGAAGCTGCAATGAAACTTGCCCGCGTGGTCTCAGGGAAAAGCGCCTTTATTGCAGCCGAAGGCTCCTTCCACGGCAGGACCATAGGAGCACTTTCCGTAACCTACAAAAACGCATACAGGGCACCTTTCGAACCCCCGGTAAGTACGGCGACCACCTTTGTCCCCTACTCCGATGCCAATGCAATCAGGCAGGCAATCTCCGACAATACCGCTGCCGTTATCCTGGAACCCATCCAGGGAGAAGGTGGAGTGAACATTCCTGACCCCGGCTACCTTAAAGAAGTCAGAGAAATCTGCGATGAAACCGGCACTCTCCTGATCTTTGACGAGGTACAGACGGGCTTCGGGAGGACAGGGACCTGGTTCTGTAAAGAGCAGGCAGGGGTTGAACCCGACATTATGAGCATGGCAAAGGCAATCGGAGGAGGTTTCCCCATGGGAGCCATTGCCGCCCGGGAAGGGATTAGTTTCGGGCGCAGCCAGCATGCTGCGACCTTCGGAGGCGGCCCCCTGGCCTGTGCTGCTGCGCTTGCCTCGATCGGAGCCATCAAGGAGGAGAAGCTCCTGGAACGTTCCCGTGAAATGGGAGCTTATTTTATAGAAAAACTCAGGAACATGGCCCGGGACGATGTAGTGGAAGTCCGCGGGAAAGGGCTCATGATCGGGGTTGAGATGAACTACAAATGCGGGGATATCGTGGACTTTGCCCGGGAACACGGGGTGCTTGTGAACTGTACATCGGACTCGGTGCTCCGCCTTGTGCCCCCACTTGTAATCACCAAAGAGCAGATAGATACGGTAGTTGGTATCCTTGAGCAGGCCTGAACTCATAAAAAAAGAAATTTTTGAAATTGCAGAGTACGTGCCCGGCAAGTCCATCGAGGAAATAGCCTCGGCTTACGGGCTTGACCCTGCAACGATTATCAAACTCGGCTCAAACGAAAACCCACTTGGTCCCTCTCCAAAAGCCGTGGAAGCCCTGGTAAAAGCCGCTCCCGGAGCAAACATCTACCCCTCAGCCGATGCCCGGGAGTTAAGGGAAGCCCTCTCGGAGTACACCGGTTTCCCGGTCTCGAACATTGTCGCTTCCGGCCCCGGGATGGACGGGCTTCTGGATGGGCTTTGCAGACTCACCCTCGAAAAGGGAGACGAAGTCATTGTCCCGACCCCCACCTTTGCCTATTACGAACTTCCGGCTCTGGCCTGCGGGGGAATTCCGGTCTTTGTCAACAGGGAAGCCGACTTTTCCGTGGACCCGGAAAAAGTCCTGGCAGCCGAAACACCGCGGACAAAGCTTATCTTCCTCTGTTCCCCCAACAACCCCTCAGGAAACCTCCTGCCCGAAGTCGACCTCAGGAAGGTCCTTGAAAATACCCGGGCCCTTGTCTTCGTTGACGAAGCCTATGTGGAATTTGCCGACAGGAAGCTCTCAGGCCTGGTCAGCGAGTACGACAACCTGATCGTAGGCAGGACCTTTTCCAAAGCCTTCGGACTTGCAGGCCTGCGCCTTGGCTACGGGATCATGCAGGAATGGCTTCAAAAGGAATACATGCGGGCAGCAACGCCTTTCTGCGTGAGCCTCCCCGCTCTCAGGGCAGGAATCGCCGCCCTATCGGATACCGAACAACTCCGGAAGAGCATAGAACTTGCCAGGAAAGGCCGGGAAGACCTGAAAGAGAGGATGCCTTTCAAAGTTTATCCCTCCCAGGCCAACTTCGTCCTCGTGGACGTCGCCCCGCTTAAATCAAAAGCCGTGTCCGAAGCTCTCCTGAAAAAAGGAATTATCGTGCGTCCCTGCGACTCCTTCCGGAATGCCGGGGATACCCTGATCCGCCTGACAGTGGGCACCCCGGAACAGAACGATAAGGTGGTCCGGGCTTTCGAGGCTGTAAAAGAAGAGCTTTGAAAAAGGAAGTTGAAAAAGGAAGTTGAAAAAGAAAGTTGAAAAAGGAAGTTGAAAAAGGAAGTTGAAAAAGGAAGTTGAAAAAGGAAGTTGAAAAAGATGTGATGGAAACCCGGAACCCGGGTTTCTGACTTCAATTTGTTTAATTAGCCGGGTTTTCAATTAATTCGCTTCACAACTTTACTTCTTCAATTCCTTCGATTTTCATGAGGGGATAATCCAGTTCGGGGTCGTACTCCATGCCCACTTTCACCCTGGCAGAGCCGTATTTTACGGTGATTTTTACTTTCAACATGGGCCCCTGGATTTCGAAGTAGCCGAATTCATCGTTCAATTTGCCTTTCAGCATTTCCCGGTCGATTTTCACGGAAATGTCTTCCACGTAAGGCTGGACGGAGATGCTTTCCTGAATGGCTATTTCCAGACTTCCTGCCGTTTTCAGGTTCACGGGGGAACCAGTAAACTGGTGGAAGAGGGCACCCAGTTTTATGCCTGCCTCAAAGAGAGCGTTGTCCCTGTCAGTGATAGTATGTGTTCTATCATTTGTACAATCAGTTATAGTATCACCTGTACTGTAATTTGTACTATTAGGCGTGATGCCTTTGCATCATCAGCTGCATTACCAGTCAGATTCACTTCAGTCAGACGGACTTCTCCTTTCTGAAGCTTCTGTTTTTCAGTTTAGGACCTTTTCTTATTATGATTAGCATTGCTCAACATAGGTATTTTCAGGAAGGGAGAGAGCATATAAACCAGCATCAAAATGAAAGGAATCGGGGAAAAGAACCTCATGTAACTCAGGTCTATGAAGAAGAGCAGCACCATGGCAAAAAACATGGAAGCTATGAAAGCCAGGAGTTTTAAGTTCCTGATCTTGGGATAGGCCACGGAGCTTACCATCAGGAGGGACAGGGCAAGGGTCAGGACAAGCAGGAAGTCAATCCTGACGAGGTTTTCTCCCAGGAGCATGTACGAGGCGAGCATAACACAGCCTGCGGTGATCGGGAGCCCTTCGAAACCTGCCTTTACCGAGGGGATTACGTTAAAACGGGCAAGTCTCAGGACCCCGCAGAGGGCATAGAAGTATGCAAAAATGACTACTATCAGGTCTTCTCCGCCAAAATTGAAGTAAATAACAAGAGCAGGAGCGACCCCGAAAGAGACAGCATCGGCCAGAGAGTCCAGCTGTTCCCCAAGCTCACCTCCCCCGAATTTCCGGGCAAAGTGCCCGTCAGCCCCGTCTGCAATTGCTGCAAGGAGCAGGAGGATCAGGGCAAGGTCAAAGGAACCTGCATGGGCAGCGGAAATAGCCGAGATTCCGAAGAAGAGGTTCGAGAGGGAAACAAAGTCAGGTAATCTTAAAAGCTGCAAAAGGGTCATACTACATCAATGTCCTCGTTTAGTGTTGCTATAACGGTCCTGCCTGCGAACACCCTCTCTCCTTTATGGACAGCGATGTCAAAGGCTTCGGGGATTGTCACGTCTACCCTTGACCCGAAACGGATCATCCCTATGCGCTGGCCCTGTTCAACAACATCATCTTTTTTTGCATAAGTAACGATCCTGCGGGCAATTGTACCTGCGATCTGTGTAACACTAACATCCCCGTATTTGCTGATGATAATGAACTCGTTTCTTTCGTTCCTTTCAGAGTCCTTGCAAAAAGCCGGAAGATATCCTCCTTTTTTGTAGACTACTTCCGTAATCCTGCCAGAAATTGGAGTCCTGTTTACATGAACGTTCTGAAGAAACATGAATATACAGATTTTACGTCCTCTTATGTCAATGATTGTGCCGTCAGCCGGAGAGATCATGTAGTTGTCCGAAACTTCTACCTTCCTCTCGGGGTCCCTGAAGAACCAGACCATAAATATGGCCATTGCTGTTCCCAGATACGTAGCGTGGAGAAACACGGAGTAATTAGTAACCCGGTGAAACCCCGCAAGAAGGGCGGTGACAGAGATAGCAGCACAAATCCAGGGTTCAGAGCCTTTTGCAAACATGCCTCTTCAGTCCTCCGCAAACCTGTCCAGAATATTTTTTATTTCTCTGGAAAGGACAACCCACAAACCATCGATCAGATCCAGCAGTTCCGGCAGGATGCGGAGTACTGCGTATGAAATTAAAAACAGAGCTATTCCTGAGCCTGCCTTTGCAATATAGTTGTGGGCAATCGAGAAACTGTTAATGCCAAACCACTGTTCCCCGTAAGCCAGAACCACAAAACTATCCCTGATAAGATTGAGCACGTAAATCACCGGCACTGAAACGATAAAAGCGGCAACCAGGCGCCTGAAAGGAGCACTGACCGAACCGATAAGTCCCATGAAAAGAGCAATGCTCTCGATTGCCGTACAGGCGAGGATGATCTCCACGGTGTACCCGTTCAGGGTTATCAGGTTCCAGTCCTTCATATACGCAGGAATGTCAAAATAATGGAGTATCCAGACAACCTGGGAGGCTACCCCTCCTATGATCCAGGTGTTAAGGGCTGAAAAATTCGCAAATGGGAAATAGATAAGAGCTCCAAGGGCACTTGCACTGGTAAGCATGGAAGTTATTTCCATGCCATTTTCTCCCCCGTCGGGGGAAGGAATTTTCGAGCGTACCAGATCCCTGTTCTTTCCTACCAGAAGGACACCCTCCCTGTATTCCCGGAACATTATGTACGCAACGAACACACAGAAAAGGGCAAAGATAAAGGTTAAGCCTACATTTGCATAGTCCTGAATCTCTATGTAGTGAAGGGGCTGGTAACCCCAGTGAACGGAAAATAATCCCCAGCCTATTCCGCCGACCAGTTTGCGGACCGTAAGGTTCCTGGGAATTACTGATGATGCAATCATTAACCCGACTGCAAGCCAAAGTACATTTTCAATCATTTTTCAAGCACCTTTTTCCGGAAAACAGTATCTGAAATTCTCCAAGATGATTAAAAGCATTTCTATTGAAGATTCAGTTACAAGCTATCAGGCATGCGGATTTTAGTCTCATTTGAAAAAACCCGATGCGTTATGGCTACAAGGCCAGAAGAAGCCCGGGGGAGAGCACTCGATTTACAAGCACTTAGTAAGTATGATAATAAATTTCTAATATAGAAGAATACCGATTACAAGAAGGTTTCCGTTAATAAAAAACCTGCTGCCTGGCAAAAAGAATTTTACAAGATGGAAAAGAGAAGTTCTCCGGGAAGCAAAGAATAGAAAACTTTAAGAAAGGCTTCAGCAAAAAGAACCTTTTTGCATGAGAAATTCCTGCAAAGAAAAAAGAATTTAGAAGAATAATTGAAATATGATAACGATTTTCTACATATGTACAATAATAATATAATATTCTGCTATAAAATAATATAATATTCTACTTCCGGCACAACTGCCGGAAAAACAGCATTCATGAGGAGATTGATAGCAGTAAAAGATCTCCATGAAAGTGTGTTATGAAGGCGTTTTATGTGTCCTCCTCCCAGTCCCAGTCTAACAGTAGACGCATTGATCCTCTATAAAAACAGGCTTGTTCTTATAAAGAGAAAAAACCCCCCTTATCAAGGAAAATTTGCCCTTCCGGGCGGCTTTGTTGAAGTCGGAGAAAGCACGGAAAGGGCCACTTTAAGAGAAGCTTTTGAAGAAACCGGACTTTCTATAGAGCTCGTCAAGTTAATCGGGGTCTATTCCGACCCCCGGCGAGACCCAAGAAGGCATACGGTTTCGGTGTGTTACCTCGCGACAGGATGCGGACAATTAAGATCAGGCTCTGATGCCGCTGCTGTGGAACTTTTTGAGCTTGATTCAATCCCTGAACTAGCTTTTGACCATGATAAAATGATAAACGATGCGAAAAGTGATATTAATGCGGTTTTGTCCCAAATGTAAAAGTATGATGTTTCCTAAGAATGGCAATTTAGAATGTAGAAAATGTGGTCATTCGGAACCTGTTGAAGAAAACGCAAAAGCGTTTGTCTCCAAAGCAAAGATGGAAGAACACGAAGTGGTAGTTCTGGAAGGCGAACAGATGTCAGGCCTGCCCTCAACAAACGCAAAATGTTCGGAATGCGGGAATAATACCGCATACTGGTGGTTAAGGCAGCTTCGGTCTGCAGATGAGTCAGAGACCCGCTTTTTCAAGTGCACCAAATGCGGTTTCACCTGGAGAGAATACGACTGAAATTCCAGTAAAAAAATCCTATCTCGAAAAAGAGCTCTATAACTTTAAGGAGGTTGCTGTTCCCGCAACCCTGTATCCCCGAGAGAAAAAAATACCCCTGCGGACCTGCCTTCCGACTTTCGGATGAGGTTAAAGCCTTCGGTTTTTCTAACCAAGCTTTATATAGTTGCCGGGACTTTGAATCTATTGATTCCAGAATTCCAGAAGGTTGTTTCCCCAGATTCCGGATTTGTCCGTCCGAAACAGCCTGAAAGCGCCCTCATCTATAAAGAAATTTATATATCTCAAGGGTAAATAGGAGTTTAAGATTTAAATTTATTTAACGGAGAAGAACTATGTTAAAGGCAGCGATTAATGCAGAGCTTCTGAAAGATTCGATTGCCTCACTGGCTGTAATTGTCGATGAAGTACGCTTCAGGATTAACTCGGAAGGAATTACCGTAAAAGCGGTTGACCCCGCAAACGTTGCGATGGGGATTTTCGAGCTCAGATCGGCGGCTTTCGATGAATACAGCGCAGATGAGTCCGAAATCGGAGTCGACCTGAACAAGATCACGGACCTGCTGGGAATTGCGGACAGGAGCGATACCGTGAGGATGGAGCTTGACGAAGTAAACCAGAAACTCCTTATCGACGTCGGTGGGCTTTCCTACACCCTTTCCCTCCTTGACCCCTCAACCATCCGGGCAGAACCGCGGGTACCCCAGCTCGAGCTGCCTGCAAAAGTCGTTCTTAACGGAGCTGACCTGAGACGGGCCGTAAAGGCGGCCGAAAAGATCAGTGACCACATGCTCATGGGAATTTCCGAAGATACCTTTTACATGGAAGCAAAAGGCGACACTGACAAGGTCCGCCTGGAAATGGGCAGGGACCAGCTGATCGACATGAAGGCCGGAGATGCATGTTCGCTCTTCTCGCTGGATTACCTGTCAGATATTGTCAAACCCACAAACAAGGTCAACGAGGTTACCCTCTCCCTTGGCAGAGACTTCCCAATCCTGATCGATTTCGAAATCGCAAACGGGGCAGGAAAAATCTCTTATCTCCTGGCTCCGAGAATTGAGTCGGACTAACATTTATGGAAAATGAACAACTGGCATACTACCCATTTGTTTCAGAAGCATCTGCTTACGTAGAAAGCCTGGGGGTATCTCTGGACAGCCTCCTCAACTCCCGTGTCTACCGGGCTGCCAGAGCCCGGGGGATAGAACGGGTCAAAGAGGCGCTCGAAGGAGAGATTGGAAAATCTTCCCTCAATGGGGAAGCCCAGGTCCTTTCAGAACTCCTTTCCTATCCTTTTGCCAGGATGCTGGTCGCTTGTATTGATGATCAACTCTTTACCCGGCGCTATGCTCTGGCGGAGGCAAAAGCTGCTTATACTCTCCTGAAAACGGAAAGTCACGATTTTTTGATGGAATTCGGGGAGGACTTCGGAATCTCCGCCGAACCCCGGGAAACTCATTTCAGCATGCATTTTACGGATTACATCAGGTTCTCGAATTCTTTAAAAGATCCAACCTGGAAACTGACCAACCGCCAGCTCCGCGCAGGAAAAGTCCGGGTTACCAGGGAAGAATTCGCAAGGCTACTCCAGGAAGCCATCAGGGAACGCATCGAGCAGTCCTTTCCCATACCTGAAATCCCCGAAGAGGTTTCCACCTTTTGCGCCCCTCACGCTGCCGAGATCAAAGAACAGTTCGAGGTCCAGAAGAAAAAGTTCGGGGCAACGGATTTCGGGGTTGTGGAACCCGGACTCTTTCCTCCCTGTATCACCCATGCTCTGGCAAACGTGCAGGGCGGGGTAAACCTGGCACATTCCATGCGTTTTGCCATGACCTCTTTTCTCCTGAACGTAGGAATGTCCGTGGATGAAATCCTGAACCTCTTCAACGTCTCCCCTGACTTTGACGCGGAAAAGACCCTCTACCAGATCGAGCACATCGCCGGAGCTACGGGCAACGAGTACAAACCCCCTGCCTGCGAAACCATGCGGACCTACGGGAACTGTATAGGAAAGGACGGGATCTGCGCAAAGATCAGCCATCCCCTGGGATATTACGAGAGAAAAGTTTTCCTGAAGAACAGGGATAGGGAAAAGGAAGAGAATAAAGGGGAGCAGAAAGAAGAGAAAAGAGAAGAAAAGGGAACAATAGAAATTAATAAAAAAAGAAGCAGGGAAAAAAGAGAACGATAAAAATTAATGAAAAAAGAAGCAGAATCAGTGATCTTAAACCTGATAACCTTCTACCTCTTCTTATAGAATTGCTTTTTTACTTCCTTTCACTCACTTCCGTTTGTATTCCCTGCACTTTTCCACGAACTTTTCTACGGGGAAGGTAGAGGGATGGGCATGCATGTACCCTGCCAGGGTGTTGTGTTCCAGCAGCCCGTCAAAGCCGTCCTGGATGCCTTTTCCGCGGAGCATTTCGTAGGCGAACCTGGCGTCCCGGTCGCAGTCGGTGAGGGAGTAGTGGAACTCGTGCCCTTTGAGGTTGTGGGAGCTGAAGTTTTTGTCAAGGGGGCGGGCTTCGGTGTACCCGAGGCCTCTTAAGCGATTTGTCATGCGGGTGTCAGCGGGAACGACGTCTGCAAGTTTGTAGGTCCGGCCTTCCACTTCATAGGTGCCGCAAAGGTAGAGCAGGCCTCCGCATTCCCCGTAGATGGGCAAACCATCGGCTGAAAGGTCCTTTAAGCCGCGGGTGGTCTTCGAAACTTCCAGGTCCCCGGCGTAGAGTTCAGGGTAGCCGCCTCCGAAATAGATCCCGTCCACGTCCGGAACTTCCCCTTTCATCGGGCTAAAGAACTCGATCTCAGCCCCGCAGGCCCGGAAGGCGTCGAACATGTCCTGGTAGTAAAAGCAAAATGCTGCGTCCCTGGCGACCCCTATCCTTACATCCGCATCCTTATCCGGGATCTCCTGGATTTCAGGGACGGAACAGGGCTCAGAAAGTTCGAGAACTGCGTCAAGGTCCACATTTTCCTCGATGAATTCCGCCATTTCGGCAGTATTATAATCCTTTTCATGAGCCATGTAGAGCCCAAGGTGCCGGGAAGGGACCTCGATATCTTTCCTTCTCGGGATCATTCCGACAATTGGGATGTCTCCGGGAAGGGAGTTTTTGATCATTTCCCCGTGGCGGGGGCTTCCGACCTTGTTCAGGATGACGCCTGCAATCCGGACTTCCGGGTCAAACTCGGAGTAGCCCTTGAGGAGAGCTGCAGCGCTTCGGGACATCCCGTGAACGTTGATGACCAGAAGTACCGGAATGTCAAGGATCTTTGCAACATGCGCCGAGCTTGCAATTTCCGTAGAGTCCATTCCGTCAAAGAGCCCCATTACCCCTTCAACGACAGAAATTTCTGCATCTCCGGAGGTTCTTGCAACCGTTTCCCCGACCCCGTCGGTGCCCATCATATAGGTGTCCAGGTTCCGGGAAGGACGCCCGCAAATTGCGGTGTGGTGAGAGGGATCGATGTAATCCGGACCAACTTTGTAAGGCTGGACCTTAAGCTGCCTGTGCTTGAGGGCCGCCATTATACCCATGGAGACGGTGGTTTTTCCAACTCCGCTGTGGGTTCCTGCAATAAGTATTCCTTTTGTCATTTGCTCACTATTGTACAGATTAATATATATTAATTGGGCTGCTCCGAGAATCTGAGAACCTGAGACACTGAAGTCCCGTATAGAGAATCATGCGGAGAATTTTATAATTCCATTAACTTTTTAAAAATTCCTTTCACCCGGGTTTCCCCTCGGCCCTGCGCTACTCATTTATATAACCTGATATTAGGTATATTACCGGCTATACATAACCGGGTTTTATTCCAGAGACAATTTTCTCCTTCTGCAGTGACGTTCCCTAGCTGCGGGAGCAAAAAACTATAATTCGAATTACAACTACAATTATAATTATAAAAATATAAAAAAGGCTGGAAACCCATGTCAGAAGACAGGCCTGAACTCAATGCTCAAAAAACATCATTCGGAGCAACAAAGAAAACAGGAGCAGGAAAAAAGACTTTTGAAAACGTTCTGCCCCTGGCAGACCCTTACGGACGAAAGGTAACGGGGCTGCGCATATCGATCACGGAAAGGTGCAACCTTGCCTGCATGTACTGCCACAATGAAGGCTCGGAGGGCTGCACCCGTGGTCCCTCCGAAAAGGAGATGCCTGCGGAGCTTATCTGTGAAATTGTCCGTAAGGCGGCAGAATTCGGGGTCAGGAAAGTCAAGTTCTCAGGAGGAGAACCCCTGCTCCGAAAGGATTTCGAGGAAATCCTGGCCTGCCTCCCACCCCTGAAGGAGGTCTCGGCAACTACCAACGGCGTCCTGCTCTCAAAACGCGCAAAATCCCTGAAAGCGGCAGGCCTGGACAGGGTAAATGTGAGCCTTGACTCCCTCATTCCGGAAAGGTACGAAGCAATAACCGGAGCTCCTCAGGGCACCCTGGAAAAGGTGAAGGAAGGAATCAACAGCGCCGTTGAAGCGGGCCTGACCCCGGTAAAACTGAACATGGTGCTCCTGAAAGGCGTAAATGACGGCGAGATCGATGCCATGATGGACTTTGTCCGCCCCTACGAGGGCCAGGTCATCCTGCAGCTAATTGAACTCATGGACATCGACCCGGAACTCTCTCCGTACATGATCGATTCGGAATCCCTCAAAAAAACCCTGGCAGAGAGGGCGAGCGAGGTCAGGGTCCGGCACCTGCACCACAGGAAAAAGTACATGATAGACGGGGTAGAGGTGGAGTTCGTACAGCCCATGGACAACTCCGAATTCTGCGCCAACTGCAGCAGGCTCAGGGTCACTGCAGACGGGAAATTAAAGCCCTGCCTGCTGGTAAACGACAACCTGGTAGACGCCATAGGGGCAGAAAATCCGGAAGAGATCGAAAAACTCCTGAGACTCGCGGTAAGCCGGAGAAAGCCCTATTACATAGCTGGCGCCGAAAAGAAAAGAATAGAACTCAAGGTTCCAGGGAAAAAAGATTGAAGTAACAAAGAGCAAGAAAAAACGGGATAAAATAAAAGAAAGGAATGGAAAAGAAAAAAGGAGGAAGAAAAGTGAAAACCGAACTCGTAATTGATGGAAAGAAAGTTCCTATGAACGACTTTATAAGGAAAATCTTCACCAACACCGTAGGAGCAATGGCGGAGTGCCTGCACGGAATCGACGAAAACTGGACAGAGATTTCGTTAAAAATAGAAAAAGACGGGGAAGAAGAAAAAGAAGAAAAATCCTGATCTATGGATTTGAATCCCCAATGTACTTCTACTTTTTTGTATTTATCAGTAGTTCCGAATAGCCGTAGTTCCGAAAAAGAACAACTTCACACAGTCTGGACTGGTTCATAAATCTTAAAAACTCTTATAAGCTTTTTCATTTGTTATTGATTTCAAACGTATTTTATAAATTACATTTCAAAATAATCATAAGTCGTCCTGTTTTTATCCAAAGCTTCCGCTATCAAACATAGTAATTTTCTTTGAGATAAATTACATATTATATTCTTAGTAACTGATTGCGTAAATCCCTTTTTCTTGTTTTATTATACATGTTCAAATAATTCAAAAACAATTTAAACGGAATTGTGTAAAGTGATTTCAATCCGTATCTTACAACCTTGATTATATCTTCGTTGATCAAAGATTTTAGTTCATATGCCGTAATTTCCAAAACGGATTTCAACATATTCAAAATGTTATACAATGTACATTGAATAACAAAGAATAACGTTCTTGCTACAGGTGATTTTGTACATGTTCGTATCTTGAAATCGTTTTTTACTCTATATCCGGTCTCAATGTTCCATCTTTTCCTGTACTCTTCAGGAATTGACTTTTCAAATTTTTCAATCGATTTTACATCCTTGTTTGTGGCAAATAGGATGTATCCTTTTTCTTCATCATGTGTTGCAACGAGATTGAAATCTGTTCCTTTTTTATTGAAATGATATTCAAAAACAGTTGATATAGGCCCATTTTCTCTTTTAAATTTATCAAGTATGCCCATTATTCGTGGAGTGCGTTTGGCTGCAATAACAAAGTTTACATTTAGTTTGGTCAAAGCAGAAATTGTATCATCATTACAAAATTCCTTGTCCAAATATACTGTACCGACTTTTATTTGCATTTTTTCAAGTCGTTCAAACAAAAATGTAATAAGATCTGAATAATTCTTATTTAAACCATTAATTGCAATAACATCAAGTGTAAGTTTAACATCCCCAATGATGTCCAACGTACAATATGAATAGCCCCAATAGCTTCCATTTTTAGGTTTTATACCAGTTATCAAGGGAGTGTTTTCATCACCATAAAAGGGAATGTTATGAAAATCAATTGCTATGTCATGAACTTTACCTTCAATGTTCATACTTTTGAATATATCCCGATTCATGGCTCTAAATGAAGAAAGTATATATTCAACATTATTGCAATTTATGTAATTAAAAATAGTATCAGCTGACGGAATTTTTGTGAGAGAACTTTTAAGCTTAAGATCGTTGCTTGCAGATTCAAGTGAGTTATTAACAGATGTTGCGGCATGTAGCAATATCGTGAAAATATTTTGGAAAGTGTATTTTGCACCCTCTGGTAAATTAATTATATTATGATTGCTAAACAGTTCAGATGCTACAGCCATCAAACTGACTGTGGCTAAGGACTCAATGGAATCGTTTTTTTGATTCATCATCCAAAAAGATTCCATTAGTCCTACAAAAAGCCTTTTTGATTGAGATTCTAATCTTAGTGTAGCGACTGTTAAGCTTTTTTAATAAGCGATTAAACTTATGTAATAATCATACATTCGGAACTATGCTCAATCGGAACTACTGATTTATGTAATTGTTAGGACTTATCTAATTTTTAGGACTTATCTAATTTTTAGGACTTATCTAATTTTTAGGACTTACGGACGGCCAATTTTTCTGATTTATCCAGGCCCTCTGACTTGCCTAATTTTTCAGATTTATCTAATTATCAGGCAGACCTAATTATCAGACTTTTCCGACTCAAAAATACTTCTCAATTTCTGAAAACTCGACCCGGGCTGTGGAGTCCAGGGATATGGGAGTTATCGAGATGTGTTCTTTTTGCATAAGGGCATGCACGTCGGTTCCTTCGGCTTCTTCCTTTATGAGGTCTCCTGCGATCCAGTAGTAGGGCCTGCCGCGCGGATCGTGACGCTCTTCCACGTCGGTTTTGAAGACCTTCCGGGCGAGGCGTGTGACGTCTATGGGAGTATCCTCTTCCGCGTGGTAAGGGACGTTGATGTTCAGGAGGTCCACGGAATCGGGCATGCCGTGTTTGAGGACGTTTCTTGCAATTCTGTTTACGACCTTTATCGCGACTTCGAAACGTTCCCGGTGGTAGTCCCTGGGGTCATCGAATTTGTCCCCTTCCTCCAGGACCTGGATGGATGCTGCTATTGCCGGAACGCCATAGCTTGCGGCTTCAAGAGCTCCTCCGATGGTTCCGGAAGTCGTGATCGTATCCGTACTGATGTTTTCCCCGATATTGAAACCTGAAAGGATAAGGTCCGGCATTTCCTTCATGATCGTAAAAATTCCGAGAATAACCGAATCCGTGGGAGTCCCACCAACGGCATTGGCAGGAACTCCTCCGATATCCGTTTTCGTGATCCTCAGGGGTTCAAAAATAGAGATCGAACGTCCGACCCCACTCTGCTGCATCGCAGGGGCCGAGATGGTGACTTCCCCGAGATCCGCAACGCTTTCATAAGCAGCTTTGAGACCCGTGGAATAAACACCGTCATCATTTGTAACAAGGATTTTGGGGGACATTAGCTTCACTCTTAAGTTTGCTGATGATTTAAAATTAATGGAGGGGAAACCCCCCCTGAAATCGTGATTCATTTTCTTAAGAATCTGCAGTGAAGAGTGCCTACGATGAATTTTTCAAATTGTTGCTAGTGTCGCGTCAATCCTCAAGTGTCGGATAAAGGCGCGATAATTTTACTCTTGCATCCTCTGTTGTGAATTGCCAATTAACCTTCGCATTTTTGTTGTTTCTGAATTTTTGCCAGGCCAACACCTCTTTCCTTACAACCTCGATGTCATCAATTCTCCTTTTTAAGCACTGACCTGTGAGCACATTTAATTCAATTTCAGCCATATTCAACCAGCTTCCATGTTTTGGAGTGTACACAAACTCAAACCGATCCCATATTGCCTTCGCCTTCGCTGGTGGAAATACTTCATAGAGAGATCCTGGAATATGTGTGTTTAGATTGTCCATGACCAGCGTAATTTTATCTGCATTTTCCTGTTCAAGTAAAATTTCTTCCAGAAAACAAGCCCAATCTCGCTTGGTTTTTCTTTCGGTAATTTTCACCATACGTTTTCCTGCTAATGGTTCACAGGCGAGGAATATATTGCACATTCCATAACGCTTGTATTCATAATCATACCTGGCTGGTTTCCCAGGTGAGCAGGGGACAGGAATCCTGGTTTCTCCAATCAGTTGCTTTGGAGATTCGTCCATGCATATAACAGGGTTTCGTGGATCGAATGGACGTTTATAAACATCCAGAACCATTTCCATATTTGCAACAAAGCTACTGTTTTGTTCCGGGGGAATTACCCATCCTTTCCTTTGCCAGGGTTTTATTTCGTTTTTTTAAAGTACGGCGTACTGTTTCATGAGAAATGTTATCGATATAGCCAAGCTCTACAACCTTATCAGCTAACAATCTCAAAGACCATCTTGCAAAACCTTCAGGTGGGTCACTGCAACTAAGGGCGACCAAATGGGCTTCAAAATCACCATCAACTTTTTTAGCATAAACGCGATCTCTTTTTTCCCCGTTGAGGGCAACTTCAAGACCTTCTTCAACAAATCGTTTTTTAACCCGGTCAATTTTCCTCATACTAATATTCAGAACATGGGAGATTTCTTCATTGGTTGAATGGTTAACGTTCCATTCACCTTTATCACAATTAAGTAAGATCAGAGCATTGAGAATTTTTTGGGAGTTATGTTTGCCCTTTGAGGTAATTTCACAAAGGGCTTTACGTTCATCTTCGGTAAGTGTCACAGTGTATCTATTCATAAGTAATCCTCTAGGATTCTTTATGAATTTCATACAATATAATTTTTACGACATTTTATCGTTGACGAGACACTAGTCATTATAAGCACCTTTCGAAGAACAGAATCTGCAGTAAAAACAAAAACAAAAGTGAAAACAAAAGTGAAAACAAAAGTGAAAACAAAAGTGAAAACAAAAACAAAAATAAAAAATTAAAGAGAAATATGAAATTTCAAGGCTGTTTCTTTGGCGTTTGCTGAGCCCTGGACTCTCTTTTTACATTGAATTCAAATAATTCCTGAAGCATTCCTTAAAACGCGCCTGTAAATCGAATAAATAATCCCCGCAAAAACATAAAAGGGGAAATTGAGGGAAGGATGTGAATTCAATTCAATCGCGGCTTAAAAAATAGTTTTAACCGCATAATCATAAAGGTGATACAGGCTCAAAGAAATCATTATCACCTTTATTGCCAGAAATTCCAGGCTGTGGAGCGATTCCACAACCAGTTCCATACTTAATTCTCTTTCTTCAACGATAAACTTTAAAATATCTCTTAAACCTCTTTCAAACATTTTAATCGTACCCCACTGATAAACTCACATTTCAACCCTCTGCCAGTATGAGATATTAATTTCTGTATATTGGCCATTTGATTAATAGGGTCTCAACAGAATAGCACATTTGCACCGTTAATTTGTACAAAAGCACCAGAATTCGAAATGTGAGTGATAACGTATACCCAAAAAGTATTCGGATACCCATTTAACGAATACTCATAAAGTATCCTATTATCAATTATGCCCTGAAAAGGCATCTTCAAACGAAAACATCCTTTTCTCACCCCCGTGCAATCTAGCTTTACAGATCAATCGTATTAATAAATTTTGGGTTAATATAAAAAATTATAAATGAGTGCATTAATGATGCTCTAGCCCTCCAATCCACATATCAACAGCCTGAGCAGGAAGTAAAAACCGAACATGAAAAGTAAAGAATGGCGGGGCATAGGGTTTGAAAAGAAGCTTTGAACAAAAAAACAAATTCAAGCGCGGTGTTGAGTAGTTGCCGTTAATTCGTTCTGCCCTTTCGGGCTGAGCCGAAAAAACCTTGAAATTCGGGAAAAAATAGCTTAAAAGAGCCTTCGAGAATCAAAAATAATCAAGACACTTGCCTTTTATCATACCGTATTTATTTTTTAACTGCCAGCTTAGCTTCCTGAAAAACTGTCAAAAAATTAAAGGATTCTTCCGGATTCTCAAGGTAAAAAGGCAAAACCTGTTTCACTCTTTCAAATACTTGTCTCGAAAACCGGGAAAAAGCCTGTGAATCCGAAAAAACAAAAGCCGAGGCAACATTAATAGCCGTCTCCCTTCTGTCTTCCCCCGCGCCTCGGCGCGGCCCGAGCAGGAAAAAAACCTGAAATTAAAAAGAAAAGAACTAAACGACAGCTTCAAAAATCGAAAACCGATAAGTAATCCCGGAATTAATCTTTTCATTTTTCGGAACTCTTCACCCCAGTTATTGAGATACACTTTTTGGTTATCGAAATGTATTTTTTCAGTCATTCAGATGCACTTTTTGGTTATCGAAATGTATTGTTTTAGTTATCCAGATGCACTTTTTAGTCCATCAAAATACAATTTATGGGAAAAGCCGGTCAGCAAGCTGACCGGTGAGAGTGCCGGTACCTATAAAGCAGATCAAAAAAAGGTTCCAGAGGATAACTGAAAGAGGAAATCACAGCTGCCTTTTCAGGATTAAAACCGTTTCAACCTGTTGAAATCCCGGTATATTTTGCAGTACGACTCGGAACCAATCCACCGGAAAATTAGCCCGATTTTTACAACTCTATTATTATATTTCGCAGGGGGACGCCAGAACCAACCCGACGCAACATTCAACAAAAGAACCCAAAAAAAGGAACTTTTAACCCTCTGCCTCGATTGCTTCGACAACCCGCCTGCAAACCCTATCCATCAGCACCCAGTAATCCCTTATCTGATGATAGATCTCTTCTACAGCTTCTTCGTCGTAGGTGTGAGTACTGAGGTTCCTATCATCGGTCATTTCAAGAGTTTTCACTGTTTCTTCTTCCGAAAGGATGCCTACTTTGAATGCTTCTCTGAAACAGGACTTTGGAGAAGCACACTCGATACCTTCCCTGACTCGAAGGTAATCCTTGATAAACTTCCAGAAAATGTCAAATGAATATTCAAATCTCTTAATTGAAGCATCTCTTATGATCGTTGAATAAGACTCTTCGGTTATTTCGTGTAAAGTTTTCAAAGCTTTTGTAGCAGATTCAGCTCTGAGTTTTAATTTTTCCATAAAACACCATCTCTAAGCGCCTTTTCTCTAAAGGCATCCGTAACTTTGGAAAGATCTACTACATCAACAGTGTAGGGGATATTAAGATCATCAATTTTTTCTTTTAACAAAACCAATTTTTTCTTGTCCAGACTTTTTTCCGGAATGATCCCAATATCAAAATCTGAAACTCTACTATAATCTCCCCTTGCCCGCGAACCAAAAAGTATCACGACAACGTTTTCATCCTTGAAAATCTCAATAACAAGAGATTTCAAATCATGGACGCTTTTTTGATAGATAGGAGAAAGACTACTCATCTATTATTCATTTGGGGGTTTCTATACTTGAATTTAATGTTAGTTTCAGACAATTTCAAGTCCGGTTCAGAACACATCTGAAGCAGGACCCTGGCTACTCGAAGATAAATCCCTCATGGACGCAGAGGTAGTCTTTCAGGAGCCTGCTGAAGATTTCGACGCTGCGGTTGAATCTGAGGAGAGCGGCGTCACGGATGATTGGGGAGTAGGGTTTGGAGAGGACTTCGTGGAAGGGTGTGAGAGATTTTGTTGTGAGTTCGAGTTTAAGGTTCAGGTTTTGCATTGATCCTTAGTTCCCAAATTTTAAGCGCATATAAGTATTATGTGGTCTCAATTGATGCCGATTTTGAAGTCAAATCAAAAAAACCATGTGCGTATAATTTAAGCACATAGTTCAATGTCGGGTGGCCTTTATGCGCCTAAAAATGCGGAATCCAGGATTGATTGTTCCTTGATGTCTATTTGCTTAAAATTATCTGAACTTCCTGAAATTATGGCCTGATAGTCACATTCGTTAAAGTTACCAAAAACAAACCCAGAGTTAACCAGCCTAAAAATCCTTCAATCATAACCCATTTTCTGAACTTATCTTTTGGATACCAATCTCCATACCCAATTGTAGCAAAGGTGACCATACTGAAATAAAAGGCATCAAAAAAGGATACTTCTTGAATACAATTTTCAGCTGTTGTTAATCGAGAAATTCCAAGATTAGGCCAATCAATCTTGGGAATGAATCTTCGGAGACTTTCTGGAAGTGATCTGTGAATACGATCTATGTTTTTTCCATTACGCAAAGAAATAGTAGGACAACCTAGATAAATAAAAGAGAATAGCAGAACAATTAAACCACCTAAACCAAATGCACGAAAAGGTTTCACACCATATCCGCAGGTAAGCCACATAAATATATCCCCCCATTTTGGAAACGAAATCCATGGCCATTCTGTTTGGAACGAAATCCACGATTTTTCCGCTTGACGGAGTTTTCGGTACTGGTAATATGCTGCATCAGCTTCTTCAAACTGTTCAAGATTTCTGAAATTACGAACTAATGTTGCATATGTTAGTCCATCAAAAACAAGTGAATTTTCAAGGGAATCCCATCTGACCTCCATTTCGTTGAAATCAGTACCATTTAGTGAAACGCTTTTAAATGTAGTATCTGAAAAGGAGACAGTGTCAACAAAAGTAGCACTTTCAAAGTCAGCAGAATTGCCAAAAGTAGAATCAGAGAAGTCGGCGGAATCGCCAAAAGTAGATCCTGTAAAGTGGGCAGAATCGCCAAAAGTAGAATCAAAGAAGTAGGCGGAATCGCCAAAAGTAGAATCAGAGAAGTCGGCGGAATCGCCAAAAGTAGAATATGAGAAGGAGGCAGAATCACCAAAAGTAGACACCCAAAAGTCGGCGGAATCGCCAAATTTAGATATCCCAAAGTAGGCAGAATCACCAAAAGTAGACGCCCAAAAGGAGACAGAATCGCCAAATTTAGATCCTGTAAAGTGGGCAGAATCGCCAAAAGTAGAATCTAAGAAGTAGGCGGAATCGCCAAAAGTAGAACCTGAGAAGTCGGCGGAATCACCAAAAGTAGAATATGAGAAGTCGGCGGAATCACCAAAAATAGACGCCCAAAAGGAGACAGAATCGCCAAAAGTAGATCCTGTAAAGTGGGCAGAATCGCCAAAAGTAGAATATGAGAAGTAGGCAGAATCGCCAAAAGTAGAACCTGAGAAGTCGGCGGAATCGCCAAAGGTAGATCCAGAGAAGGAGACAGAATCGCCAAAGGTAGATCCAGAGAAGGAGGCAGAATCACCACAATATATACATATAAAATTAGCTGTGGGAGCGCAATTTAGTTCAACGAAGGATAATGATTTTTTAAATAGTACACTCAAAAAATTAAGATCATTTTCAAAAATTGAATTATGGATTGTGATATTGCTTTCAACAACCTTCAATTCTTCATTGATTCTAAAAGATTCCAGACTTTTTTTGTTGAATCCATGCTCCAATAATTCATAATACTTCGGATTTGGAATAGTTTCAAGCTCAATTTTGCTTAAATTAAACTCTCCAATTATACGGCAATTTTCAAGATATACATCTTCTCCATTTTCTATTTGTTTCAAAATATCACTTGCCTGGACTTCTCTATATTCTACTGCCAGACTAACCATTGACATGGAAATGAGCACTAAAAATGAAAAAATAGCCCAAAAAAATAAAATCCTGAACCTCATCAGAACGTCTTTTGATGTTGTACATATTAAATTTTATGAAATAATCTCAATTAAGAATTCATCAAAAACTTTCAACTTGATTTCCCTGAGGATTTTATTAAATTTCTTTGTCCCCCTCCCCCAACCCTCCAGACCAGTATAAATTTAATATAATGATTTCCTTAATCCATCTATTATTTCAGACAAATCACGAATTCACAATCATCCAATACCCCCCAATCAATCATCACGAGGATTTATAAAATGGACAAGTACGAGCAGGTTATCGAGCTGGCAAAACGCCGCGGTTTTCTCTGGAACTCTTTTGAGCTTTACGGCGGAAGCCGTGGTTTTTACGATTACGGACCCCTCGGGAGCACGCTGAAAAGGCGGATCGAGCAGATCTGGAGGGAGTTTTACGTTATTCAGGAAGGGCATATGGAAATCGAGTGCCCGACCATCGGGATTGAGGACGTCTTTGTAGCATCCGGGCATGTGGGCGGCTTTTCTGACCCTCTTTGCGAGTGCAAGAAGTGCGGCGAGGCTTTCCGGGCAGACCACCTGGTGGAAAACGTCATGGACGCGGCAGGGACCCTGAATGCGGAACAGCTTACGCAGGTCATAAAGGAAAAGGGAATCACCTGTCCCGAATGCGGCGGAGAGTTCAACGACGCCTACGAATTTAACCTGATGTTCAAGACCACCATCGGGCCGGGAACCGGGCGCCAGGGCTACCTCAGGCCGGAAACGGCTCAGGGGATGTTCGTGGACTTCCAGAGGCTGTCCCGTTTTTACAGGGAAAAGCTCCCCTTCGGGGCAGTGCAGATCGGAAAGTCCTACAGGAACGAAATCGCACCAAGACAGGGCGTAATCAGGCTCAGGGAGTTTACCCAGGCCGAGTGTGAAATCTTCACCGATCCCCGGGACAAGTCCCACCCGAACTTCGAGCGCTTCGCAGACAGGGAGCTTATGCTCTACTCCCAGGAAGCCCAGGAGAAGGGCGAGCCTTTCAGGATGACCGTTCGGGAGGCAGTCGAGAAGGGTATCATTGCCCACGAGTTCCTGGGCTACAACCTCGCGCTTACAAACGAGTTCCTGACAAAGATCGGGATCGACCCCACAAGGCTCAGGTTCAGGCAGCACCTGAAAGACGAGATGGCCCACTACGCAATCGACTGCTGGGACGCCGAGATCGAGATGGACCGTTTCGGCTGGGTCGAGACCGTGGGGATTGCCGACAGGACCGACTACGACCTGAAAGCCCATGCGAAAGTCAGCAAGACCGAGCTTTACGTCTACGTGGAATACGACGAACCCAGGATGGTTACCAGCTTTGTCGTAAAGCCGAACATGGGAAAACTCGGCCCAATCTTCAAGGGAAAGGCAAAAGCCGTTTCTGAAGCCCTCAAACAGCTCTCCGAAGCCGAGCTCAGCCAGGCCGAGATTAAAGTTACAGTGGACGGCGAAGAAGTCAGCGTCAGCTCCGACATGGTAGAGTTTGCGGAAGAGACCGTGAAGGTCAGCGGCGAAGCAATCGTACCCCACGTGATCGAACCCTCCTACGGGATTGACAGGATCTTCTACGGGACCATGGAACACGCCTTCGAAGAAGAGGACGTGGCCGTAAAGGAAACCGAGTCCGGGCTGAAAGGTTCCGGGGAAACAAAAGAAGGAGATTCGGAAACCGCAGGCGAAACCGAGGGTAAAGCCGAAGGCGAAGCTGAAGAAGAAACCCGTCTGGTCATGCGCTTTTCCAGTGTCGTTGCCCCTGTCCAGGTGGCAGTCCTCCCACTCCTGACCCGGAAAGAACTCGCAGATCCCGCAAAGGAAATCCTGGCAAAGTTCAGGGAAAAGAACCTGCTGGTCGCCTACGACGATTCCGGAACCATCGGGCGCCGCTACCGGAGAAACGATGAGATCGGAACTCCCTACTCCGTCACCGTTGACTACACCACCCTGGAAGACAAAACCGTCACCATCAGGGACAGGGACTCCATGCGCCAGATCAGAGCCCCGGTCGAAGGCATCGAAGACATGCTCTACGAGCTGATCTACAGGGGCAGAAGTTTCGAGTCCGCAGGCGAGCCCTTTAACTTCTGAATCCCTGCAATCCGAAGCTACAATTTGAAACTACAATTTGAAGCTACAATTTGAAGCTAAAATCTGAAGGTATCCTCTTCAAAATCAGCGGTAAATTTTCCAGCCAGGCAAATACTTAAACGTTAAATTCATGAAGTAGATATATTGAATGGGGCGCATGGATGTGATTCCCCAACTCATAAAATTAATTCAACTTCACTCAAATTCATGGAATTCACGTTGCTACCCCTAAATTTGAAGAGGATACATCTGAAGCTACAATTTGAAGCTAAAATCTGAAATTGAAAAAAGCTGCAATTTGAAGTTGAAAAAAGCTGTAAAATAAGGGCTCTTAACAGGGCCCACAGCAAACTTTTTATTTTTTATTACTTTTTTTATAATGCGGAATTATTATAGTACTAACTGACGGCACTGAAATATCACTAAGCTGATGACACCAGGCTGATGACACCGAGCTGATAACACTAAACTAAGAGCACTGAAGTATATCACTAGGCTAACAGCATAAACCAAGAGCATTAAACTGACAGCACAAACTGAGGCCACTGGATCGAAATGAACGACACACCCTTCACGAATGAGCCTTCCTACATCAAGCACCCGCTTATAAAACCCGATACCGTGGAGCAGAGGCTCTATCAGCTCAACCTGGCAGGAAAAGCCCTGGAAGGTCCGAGCCTGGTGGTGCTCCCGACGGGCCTTGGAAAGACCATCATAGCCCTCTTTGTTATTGCTTCCCGGCTCCAGCGTTTCGGGGGAAAAGTCCTCCTGCTCTCCCCAACCAAACCCCTGGTGGAGCAGCATGCGTCTTTTTTCAGGAAGGTTATGAATATCCCGGAAGAGGAAGTCCTGACCTTTACGGGGAGCATCTCTCCTGCGGAGCGGGAAAAGCTCTGGGAAAAAGGCAGGCTGATCGTTTCCACGCCCCAGGTGATCGAAAACGACATACTGACAAAGCGGATCAGCCTGGAAGACGTGACCCATATCACCTTTGACGAAGCCCACAGGGCTGTTGGGAATTACGCTTACACCTTCATTGCGGAAAAATACTTTGAAGCCGCTAAAAACCCGCACATCCTGGCGATTACCGCAAGCCCCGGAAGTTCCGACGAGAAAATAGCCGAGGTCTGCGAAGCCCTGCATATAGAGAACGTCGCCGTGCGAACGGAAAAGGACAGGGACGTCAGGCCCTATGTGCAGGAAAAGGAAATCGAGTGGGAAAAGGTAAACCTCCCACCCGAAATGAAAGAGGTCCGGGACCTGCTTGAAATAATCATGGACGACCGCATAGGGAAACTCGGGGAACTGGGTTTTCCGGTGGCTTCCCGGAAAAACATGTCCAAGAAAGACCTGCTGGCTCTCCAGAAAAGTCTCCAGTCCGAACTCCGGGGGGAAGGAAACCCGGCAGTCTTTACCGCCCTTTCGGTCCTGGCAGAGATGATGAAACTGAACCACGGCATAGAACTTATCGAGACGCAGGGAGTGCTCGCCCTTAAAAAATACCTGGAAAAACTCGGACAGGAAGCCTTTGCAAAAGGCGGGACCAAAGCCGCAAAACGGCTGATGGAAGACCTGTACATGCGAAAAGCCCTCCACATGTTAAAAGAAAACATGGGCGAAGTCGAACACCCGAAACTCGGTCTGGCACAAAAAATCGTATCCGTGCAGCTTGAAGGAAGCCCGGAATCAAGGGTGATCGTCTTTACTAACTACAGGGATACTGCTGAAATGGTCACTGATGCCCTTTCCGAAGTTCCCGGGCTTTCCCCGGTCCGCTTTGTAGGGCAGAGTTCGAAGTACAAAGATAAAGGACTTACCCAGAAAAAACAGGTAGAAATCATAGAGAAATTCAGGCAAGGGGAATACAACGTCCTGGTAGCAACTTCCGTGGCAGAAGAAGGGCTTGACATCCCTTCCACCGACCTTGTACTTTTCTACGAACCAATCCCCTCGGAAATCCGGAGCATCCAGCGCAAAGGCAGGACCGGAAGGCTGCATAAGGGCAGGGTCGTCGTGCTGGTGACGAAAGGGACCAGGGATGAAGCTTACTACTGGAGCAGCAAAAACAAGGAAAAAAGGATGCTCAGCAGCATGCATGGCCTGGAGTCTGCTCTGGGTTCGAAGAAGGTCACTGACCTTTCGGCTTTTGAAAACGGAACCGAAGCAGGGCCGGAAAAGCAAAAGACCCTCGGGGAGTTTGAAGTTCCATGCGAAACAGGGGGTGAAACCCTCAGGGTAGTCATCGACCACCGGGAAACGAAAAGCGGGGTTGCAAAATCCCTCGATAGGATGGGAGTGGGACTGAGTTTCAAGGCCCTGGAGGTAGGGGACTATGTAGTGAGCGACCGGGTAGCGGTTGAGAGAAAACGCACCGACGACTTTGCCAGTTCCCTGATTGACGGAAAACGCAACCTCTTTGCCCAGCTCTCGGATCTTGCCCGGGTATATGAAAAGCCGGTCCTGATTATCGAAGGCGGAGACCTTTTCACCGCAAGACAGATCAATCCGAACGCGATTTACGGCTCCCTGGCGTCCATTGCCATCGATTTTGGAGTTTCCATCCTTTATTCCCGGGACGAGGGAGAAACAGCTTCGATCCTGAAAGTGCTTGCAAAGCGCGAGCAGATCGGAGAAAAACGAGACGTCAACCCCCACGGGAAGAAGTCCGCCAGCACCCTTGCCGAGCAGCAGGAATACCTGGTCTCCGCAATCTCCAACATCGGGCCCAAAGCAGCCAGAAACCTCCTCCTCCATTTAGGGTCCGTGGAAGCTATCATGACCGCCGACAAGGAAGAGCTTCAAAAGGTAAAGCTAATCGGCCCGAAGACGGCAGCCAGGATAAGAGAAGTCGTAACGAGCCAGTACAAAGGCTGAATTACCGTCCCTGCCGCCTTCGGAGTTAAAGAGAATACAAAACCCGGATGACAAAATAAAGCCGTGGCAAACAAAAAGAAACACATAAAAAGAAAAAACCAAAATTTAAAATATAAAAGCCAGGACCCTGCAGAAAAAAAAACCATATAATGACCAGGAGGAAGCGGACAACGTCAGAGGAAAACCGCTTTATCAGTACATGAAACAATAATATTTAACCCTGCAGACCCCGGAAAATTCCATTTTTTAAAATAAGGAAATTCCCTGGAGGGAATTCCCACGAGAGAGAACCGGTCTCTTTAATACCTTTTAAGGTTGCAACGCCTTTTCAAATGCCGCCCAAGCACGGTACTTTCCGGTTCAGACAGCATGCAGAAAAGGAGGATGATCCACCCGAAAGGAACCAGAAGGACCAATCCGCACAGCAATTCTAGAAAGGTAAATAGATATGAAACCAGACCTTTGGACATATCTCGCACGCTTTCATCACCTCTCAATATTAAAGTGTGAGTTTCTAAAATATAAAGACTTCTAAAATAAATTTATGAACAATCGTGATAGATAAAAGAAGGAGTATGGGACAGGATCCGGAAAAACCCCCTTTATCCTCAATGATAAATAGTGATATATTAAATTCCTTCAAAGAGAACTTGAAAAATATTTTCACAAAAGAAAAAAAATACCTTCCTTCTGACATCGAAAAATTATTACCCCGCATAATCCGGATTCATAAAATAAAAAATGGAAACCCGATCTGAGAAAATGAAGGGCCGGAATTGTAACGATAAATCAAGAGCTATTGAAAATAATATATGAAGTTGTATATTTGGAGAAATATACCGGGATAAAAATACCTGTATCTTTATAAAAACCTGCTAAAACCTTAGCCCAGGTAAATAAGAGGAGAAAAGACATCAAGAGGGGCAACGGCATGAACCGGGAAGGATCCGTAGACCTGAAAGGAAAAAATACGCCCGAAGATAATGTTCCGGCGCATCCGTCTCCTTGCAGCGAGTCAGGGCACTCTTATCTGAAAGTACCGAACAGACTGTCAGTAGCTAACCTTCAAATCCATAGAACGTCAGTAGCTAACCTTCAAATCCATAGAACGTCAGTATCTAACCTTCAAATCCATAGACCGCCAACTTCTAACCTTCAAATCCATAGAAAATCAGTAGCTAACCTTCAAATCCATAGAACTTCAGCTTCTAACCTTCAAATCCATAGACCGTCAGCTTCTAACCATCAAATCCATAGACCGTCAGCTTCTAACCATCAAATCCA
>JAENZL010000001.1:54795-74216 GCA_016841265.1 Methanobacteriota archaeon
CGTCAGCTTCTAACCATCAAATCCATAGACCGTCAGCTTCTAACCATCAAATCCATAGACCGTCAGCTTCTAACCATCAAATCCACAAACCATCGGCTTTTAATCCTAAGATCCTCAAAATGTCTGCCTCTAAACTTTAAATTATCCAACAGTCTACTTCCAACCCTTAAATCCTCAAAAAGGGTAGGAATTAAGCATTTGTTCCTTTCTCAATATTTTCTCAAGCTTTCGATAAGGCCCAGACCTTTTTCAATCAGTTCGAATTCCTCAATGACCCTTCGGGGATCCTTTTCAGCCTGCAGGAAACTGGCAATGCTGATGAGTTTTCTCAGGAGCAGGGCTTCAAGCTCTGCCCGGTCTCCCTGAAGTTCGGAGACGTTAGAAGGACCGGCTTTTTGTCCCGCAGCCTTCTGCCGGGACAGCTCTCTACTCTCAGGAACGGGTCTCTGTGCCTCTTCCCTGAACTGTGGAACCCTTTCTTCTACTTCCCCGGCTGCTTCTGCTCTCCTGGGCTCAAACCAGGAATTCTGACGGCTTTCCCGGACTTCCTTGTTAGTATCATACCAGGGCCTGCTTTTCTCAGGCAAAGTTCCTGTTTCCGGGGCAGGTCTTTCCACGGGAGCTGCAGGGACTGCTTCTATGGACGCCTCAGTTTCTTCTTGTCCTTCCTCCCGGACATCACAGATTGGACAGATTACCTGACCCTGGTATCTGAACTTCGGAGCACCACAAACTTTGCAATGCTCGGCAAGCATCGTACCTCCGAGTTCAAGGAAGCGAGCTATTCTTTTTACCTTCTGGTCTTTCTCGGAATCCATGTGTTAACCATCCTCTCTGCACACATTCGTACTTCTCGTATAAGATTTCTCCTTTCCACTCCATATATATTAAACTACCTCAATCTGCCCTTCGAGGGAAAAATGACAGAATAAAAGAAAGCACCAGGATGAAGGGAAAGAACAGAACAAAGTAAAGCATCAAGCTAAGAAAATACCAGGACAAAGAAAATGCAGAGGGGGAATAAAAACACTATACGAAAAGACAATAAGAAAACAAAAAATGACAATACAGGGAATTACCGATAATATTTTATATAACAAACCTGTCTTACACTAAATTAGCTAGCTCTTATTTTACATTATAATTAACCACCGAAGGTGATTTGAATGTCATCAGTTGATTCAACAGAAGTTATCAGGCAATGTCTCCATGTCTTAGAAAGCATAACCAACGATTCGTCGGTTCCCAGAAATATCAGGCGTTCCGTAAACGAAATCACGGATATCCTTAACAAAGACTCCGAGCCCCTTTTCCTCAGGGCTGCATCCAGCATCTCCATTCTCGAGGACGTCAGCAACGACCCGAACCTCCCACTGCACACAAGAACCCTTATCTGGAACCTCTCAAGCCAGCTTGAAACCATTCCCGTTGACGAATAAATCCGTTGATGAGTGAGTGGCGCTTAAATTGACACTTGAAACAAGAAAAAAACACAATTTCTCAAAGGACACAATTTTTCCAAAAAACACGATTCGCCCTTAAATCTTAAGATAAACTTAGAATGAAAAAACGAATACACCCGCTAAAAACGAATTTAAAGCCCCGAAGCCGGAAAACGCGCTTCGAACACGTTTTTAAGACCTCCCTGTTTAAAAGCCAAAAGGTCACCTAATTCTGAAAAAAGACAGCAGGGAAACGTCATCATTATATATCCAAAGATACTGTCGGCTGATGCGGGTGCACTCCGAACCGGGGGCGCTTCCGGGAAATCCCGGGCACAGAAAAGAGAGGGAAAACACCCTTTACTTCTTTTTTATTCATTCCGTGTGAAGCAGAATTAGAAGCCTCATTTCGGATCTATTGGAGCTTATCAAAACGGAGCTTATCGAAACAGGAAAAACTCCTGGACTCCGGGAAAACAGAGGAGTTGCAAATTTTAAGCGATATAGCTGTTACCGATAGGCATAATATGTTTGAAGGGAAAATTGCTGGAAGTATTCAGTAAACTTTGAATAAATCTGTACAATCCACAAAGGGAAAGGTTTGAAACGCCTTCTCAAGGGGGGTAATGAAATAAATGCTCGAAGAAATTTCAGCCAGGGTAAGGGAAAATTTTGAGGCAAAAGATAAGGTAAGGGAAGAAGGGCTAAAGCTTTCCCGGCAGGTCGTTAGGGACTGTCGGACCGCTACGTTTGCCCTGCACGGACAGAATTTCAAAAAAGCCGAAAAGAACATAGAAGAAGCAAAAAAAGCCCTTTATCAGCTTGATGTTCTCTTCGAGGAGCACTCCGACATTTACCACGCAGGTTTTGTGGAACACGCCCAGCAGGAGTTTGCGGAAGCTTCCATCCTTTTAAGCCTGCTCAGGGAAGAAGAAAAACCTGAAACACTGCCTTCCCCGGAAGCCCTGAGCATTGGATATGCAGCCTACCTGAACGGGCTCGGAGACGTGGTGGGAGAACTCAGGAGACATGTCCTGGACCTTATCAGGACGGAAGCCCTGGAAAAAGCCGAAGTGTTTTTAGGGATAATGGAAAATATCCATGCAGTCCTTATGGACTTTGACTACCCGGACGCGATAACCCGGGGGCTCAGGCGAAAGACCGATGTAGCCCGCGGCCTGATCGAAAAGACCAGGGGAGACCTCATAAACGCAATCCAGCAAAAGAAACTGGAAACGGCAATGAGGGAACTGGAATCCAGGCTTGAACCCACACCGGTTCCGGAGGAACACAAAGGCTCAGGATCACGGTAAATAACATTAACCATATCACCAGACTTCCATAATACAGAATTTCATAATTCGAACTTCCATAATACAGAATTTCATAATTCGAACTTCCATAATACAGAATTTCATAATTTAAACTTCCGTAATACAGAATTTCATAATTCGAACTTCCATAATACAGAATTTCATAATTCAAACTTCATAATGAACAGATAAATAAGCACTGCGACAAAGGATTCCAATAATCGATAACAAGAGGATACCCATGAGATTTGATCCAGAGAAGATAAAAAAGGAAGCAAAGGAGAACTTTGACCTTGCCTGGAACGAAGGCAAAAACCTGGTCAGGACCCCTACCCTGAACGAACGTTACCCCAGGACCACCCTGAAGTACGGAAAAGCCCACCCGGTCTATGACACCATACAGAAGTTGAGGGAAGCTTACCTCCGCATGGGCTTTGAAGAAATGATGAACCCTCTGATCGTGGATGAAAAGGAAGTCCACAAGCAGTTCGGAGGCGAAGCCCTGGCAGTCCTGGACCGCTGTTTCTATCTGGCAGGCCTCCCCCGTCCGAATGTGGGGATTTCCGATGAGAGAATCGCCCAGGTCATGGAGATCCTGGGAGACGTAGGAGAAGAAGGCGTTGACAAAATAAGGAAAGTTCTCCATGCATACAAGAAGGGAAAGGTTGAAGGAGACGACCTGGTCCCTGAAATTGCTGCGGCTCTTGAGGTTTCGGACGCCCTGGTGGCTGAGATGATCGACCAGGTTTTCCCGGAATTCAAGGAACTGGTGCCCGTGGCAAGCACGAGGACCCTGCGCAGCCACATGACAAGCGGCTGGTTCATTTCCCTTGGTGCTCTGCTTGAGCGAAACGAACCCCCCTTCCATTTCTTCTCGGTGGACCGCTGTTTCAGGCGGGAACAGCAGGAAGACGCTTCCAGGCTCATGACCTATTACTCGGCTTCCTGCGTAATCATGGACGAGGACGTGACTGTAGACCACGGGAAAGCCGTTGCAGAAGGGCTCCTCTCCCAGTTCGGTTTTGAAAAGTTCCTCTTCAGGCCCGACGAAAAACGCAGCAAGTACTATGTACCTGACACCCAGATCGAAGTCTTTGCTTTCCACCCGAAACTCGTGGGTTCGAACTCCAAGTACTCGGACGGCTGGATCGAGGTCGCAACCTTCGGGATCTATTCCCCGACAGCCCTTGCCGAATATGACATCCCGTGTCCGGTCATGAACCTGGGGCTCGGAGTCGAACGCCTTGCCATGATCCTCCACGACGCCCCTGACATCCGTTCTTTGACCTATCCGCAGATCCCCCAGTACTGTGAATGGGAAATGTCCGACAGCAAGCTTGCAAAGCAGGTATACGTTGACAGAGTCCCGGAAACCCCCGAAGGCAGGGCCATTATGGAAGCAGTGGTTACCCAGTGTGAACTGCACGGGAGCGAACCTAGCCCCTGCGCCTTTCCTGCCTGGGAAGGGGAAGTTTGCGGAAAGAAGGTAAAGGTCTCCGTAATCGAACCTGAGGAAGAGACAAAACTCTGCGGTCCCGCAGCTTTTAACGAAGTCGTTACCTATAATGGGGACATCCTGGGACTCCCGAACACCAAAAAATGGAAGAAAGCCTTTGAAAACCATTCCGCAATGGCCGGAGTCCGCTTCATAGAAGCTTTTGCCGCCCAGGCTGCCCGGGAAATCGAAGAAGCCGCAATGTCCGGGGCAGAGGAACACATTACAAGGGTCAGAATTGTAAAGGTCCCTTCGGAAGTCAACCTGAAGATAGGCCCCATGGCCCAGCGCTACATCACGGGCAAAAATAAGAAGATCGACATCAGAGGCCCTATATTCACCACGGTTAAAGCTGAATTTGAGTAAGAGCACTGGACGGGATTGCAGTGAAAAGCAGGGAACAGATACAGGGTTCAAAATATCCGGAACTTGCAGGGCTGATGGAAGCCGGAGAACCCGTATGTGTAACATTTGAACCCGATATAGGAGAAGAAGCCGGGGCAGAAGAAGCGGAGAGGGCAGAAAAATCCGACCTGCTCTTCTGTGAACTCGTACACAAAGCCCGTTTCGGAGAAACTTTCAGGATCTCGGGGCAAGGCTGTTCCCCGGGAGATTATGTGCTCGGCCTTTCGGAAGAAAGCCCCGCTGCTTACTACCTGAAATCCGGCAGGTACAGGGATCCGCAAGCTGCTGAAAAAGCGGCTCTGACGCTTCCCAGGTTCGAGAAAAAATTCTGTTCCGTAAGAATCAAGCCCCTTTCTCTGAACAAAGGCGGTTTTGACGTACTGATCCTTTTCCTGAAACCTGAAAAAGCCATGCGCATCGTCCAGGCCAGCGCATACACGAAAGGAGAAAGGGTAATAATGGAAACCCTGGGCGCGGCTTCCGTCTGCGGGGACTGTACGGTGCTTGCCCTCCGGGAAGGCCTGGGGCTTTCTTTCGGGTGCAAGGGGTCAAGGAAACACAGCGGGTATGAGGACTTTGAGGTCCCTCTCGGGATTGCTTTTGAAAAAGTTAAAGAAATAGAAGCCAGGCTGTCAAGCCTTCCCGGGACTAAAGCCTAAAAAAGGAAAAAACATACAGGTCAAAGCACTCAGGTCAAAGCACTCAGACCAGGCTTTTTGCTAAAAGCACCACCTTATCAAAAGTTTCTGTTACAGCACCCAATCCTGAAGCCTTTGCTCCCACAAGGTCAGGGGAAACAATCGTCAGGACCAGGAAGATACAGATAAGGACAACAGTATAACGAAAAGCCTTCCTTAAGGCAAAACCTGCTGAAAACCCGGATTTTTTACCGGCGTCGTCATCAATATCTTCATCAATTCCTTCATACTTAACTTTCACATAGGACCAGTCCGCACTATTTTGTCCTGAACCGTTTTGCCCTGAGCAGTTTTGTCCTGAACCGTTTTGCCCTGAACCGTATGAAACTTCTTTCGACCGGTCATGACGGTTTAAACTCTTTTCAGAAAGAACGTATTTAGACCGTTCAGGTTTTCCGGTTTCTCCTGTATCTTTGGAGAAGGAAGCCGGGCCGGAAGGGTAGGATTCACGATCGGATTTAAAAGAAACGTAGGAAATACCGGTCGATTTGAAAGCACCCTTAGGCCCTGAAACAGGCTGGTCTGGACCTGGAGAAATGGAAGAGTCCGGAGAAGGGGCATCGGAATCGGAAGAAAACCCCTCGAAGTCCTCTGGTTCGGAAGAAAAACCCTCGAAGTCCTCTGGTTCGGAAGACGCTTCCACTGCCTTTTCTTCAGGAGGCAGGCAGGCGTCGTATACCTTTTTTTTCGGAGGGTTTTTTAGAGTCTCGTAAGCCTCTTTGATTTTTATGAACTTTTCATGGGCATCAGGAGATTTAGACCTGTCCGGATGGTATTTTTTTGCAAGTTCATGATACCTGTATTCAATGTCTTCAGGGTTTGCAACCCTGGGAATGTCCAGCAATTGATAGTAATCCACTGCCTTTCCCCCTTTGAGAGACCTCATTTTTTGTTTTAAGATGTCAGTCATTGAGCCCTGCAGGTCTTTCGATAGTAACGCTTCGCATATTTCCTGTCGCAAGGTCTCTGGCTGTTGCGTTTATTATGCCGTTGGCATCGATGTCAAAAGTAACCTCTATCCGCGGGACACCTTTCAGAGAGGGAGGAATATTTTCCAGGATAATTGTTCCCAGAGCCACATTTTTGGATGCCTCCTGCTCTTCTCCCTGGAGAATCTTACCCCTGACAACCTCCTGGTTGTCATAATGAGTGGTAAAAACCTTACTATTCCTGGTAGGTATTGTCGTGTTCCGGGGAATTATGAATGCCGTCGTGTCCCCTACGGTTTCAAATCCAAGTGTAAGAGAGGTGACATCGAGGAGCACAAGATTGCCGCCATCGACCTGCTGGTTTCCGGAACTTTTCAGGTACTCGTTTCCAAGAATCCCGGCCTGGACAGCCGCTCCCATTGCCACAACTTCGTCAGGGTTAATGTTCCGAAGAGGAGTTTTTCCCATGAAATCTTCTACCCGTTTCGCTACGGCAGGGATTCTGGTAGACCCGCCAACAAGAATGACTTCATCAATATCTTGAGGAGAAAGTCCTGCATCTTTCAGGGATTTTTCCATGATTGAAATGGTTTTATTAACAAGGTCTTCGGTCATTGCTTCGAATTGTTCCCTTGAGATTTCCATATCCAGACGTTTATTTTCAGAAATGTAAGGGAGATCAACATTTGCAGTCGTAAGGGAAGACATGTCAATCTTGCACCTCTCCGCGGCTTCCTTGATCCGCTGCAAGGCTTCCACATTTTCAGAGAGGTCTGTCCCTTCGGCTTCCTTAAACTCCGAGAGCAAATAATCGACGATTTTCTGGTCAAAGTCATCGCCACCAAGTTCGGTATCCCCACAGGTAGCCAGTACTTCGAAAACGCCGTGTTTGATTTTGAGAATCGATACATCAAAAGTTCCGCCGCCGAGGTCGTAAACCAGGATTTTCTGGTCCTCGACACCATCCCTCAGGCCGTAAGCAAGAGCTGCAGCTGTAGGTTCGTTTATAACCCTCAGCACATCCAGGCCTGCCATTTCTCCAGCTTTTTTCGTTGCGAAGCGCTGGGAATCGTTAAAATAAGCCGGAACCGTAATCACGGCTTTTCCGACAGCATCCCCAAGGTATTTCTCCGCATCGGCTTTAAGCTTCTGGAGAATCATTGCCGAGATTCCGTGCGGTGTATAGTGCTCTTTGTTCAGCGGTACCCTGTAGTCAGGTTTTCCCATATATCGCTTAATTGACTGCACGGAATTCTCTGGATTGGAAATTATCTGCCTTTTGGCGAGATCTCCTACAAGCAGTTCATTCTTTTTTGAAAAACCTACAACTGAAGGTATGAGCCTTTTTCCTTCTGAGTTTGTAATGACCTTCGGTTCTCCGAGTTCGATTATTGCCGTACACGAATTAGTGGTCCCAAGGTCTATACCCAATACTTTACTTCTGACTTGAGCCATAAAGTCCCCCAAAATTTTATTATGGAGACATAAGATATTAACTTTTCTGTTACAGTTTTTTGACCAATCTGTTCAACCAAACCAGAAAAATGTACTATATCTGTATTATAATATTTACATTAGAAGTACTTGAGATATCAATTATTCCATTATAATATTGTAGTCCATTAATTAATTCGGACCTATATCAAACTTAGGAAAATAGTAGACCATTAAACTATTAGAACATTCAACTATTTTAAACCATTAAACTATTGTAACCTTCAACAGATTCAAAGCATTGAACTCTAAATACATAAGATTTTAGATTGCTACACAACCAATAATATTAAATTACTTAAACCATTAAAAGATCAAATTCGCCCAAAAAATTAAACCATTAAAAGATCAAATTAATTCAATATATTAGACCATTAAAAGATCAAATTTATCCAAAAAATTAGACCATTAAACTGGTAAAACCATTAAACCGGTTAAACTTGAAAATAAAATTAAGGAAAATCCTCACATTCAAAAGACATATATTAGACAAATATCAGACAATACTTTTTTAGAATATTAATTATGCCAGGTAGTAAAAAACAAGTTTATCAGGGGCAGAAATGTTGAAAAAACTAGAGAAATTGAACCTGATGAACAATTTCCTTTCCTGAAAAAAAATAAAAGCAGATCCACCTCAAGTTGACCCCTGGAATTGAGCTTTAGAAGAAAGAGTTTGCACCGGCTTTATCGATGAGAAGAGCTGCGGAAGCGCAGATGTCCCATTTAAATCAGTGGGATGATTATATATAGAAGTACAAACATGTAAAATGCGTTTTTAATTCCAAGATACCAATTCACGCTAACGGAGGACTAGATACATGGCAGGACAAGGACAGCCAATATTCATATTAAGAGAAGGTAGCAAAAGAACCAGAGGCAGGGATGCCCAGAACAACAACATCATGGCCGCAAAGGCAGTAGCCGAAGCAGTCAGGACCACCCTCGGACCCAAGGGAATGGACAAGATGCTTGTGGACGGCATGGGTGATGTGGTCATCACCAATGACGGTGCAACCATCCTTAAAGAGATGGACATCGAGCACCCCGCCGCAAAGATGGTTGTGGAAGTTTCCAAGACCCAGGACGATGAAGTGGGAGACGGAACCACCAGTGCCGCTGTGGTCGCAGGGGAACTCTTAAAGAAAGCTGAAGATTTAATCGAACAGGAAATTCACCCCACAATCATCGCCTCCGGGTACAGGCTGGCAGCCGAAAAAGCTGTTGAGGTCCTTAACTCCCTGGCAATGAGTGTAGATATGTCCAACCGGGACCTTCTGATCAGCATTTCCGAGACAGCCATGACCGGAAAGGGCGCAGAGTCTTCCAAGAGGGTTCTTTCCGAAATCGCCGTGGACGCAGTTACCAGCGTTGTAGACACAAACGAAAAGAACACCGTGGACAGAGAAAACATCAACGTTATCAAGAAAGTAGGCGGCAGGGTAGAAGATTCCGAACTTATCCCCGGCATGATCATTGACAAGGAAAGGGTCCACACCAACATGCCCGAAAAAGTCAACGATGCAAAGATCGTTCTCCTGAACGCCGCAATCGAACTCAAGGACACCGAAGTGGACGCAGAAATCTCGATCACCTCTCCGGACCAGCTCCAGTCCTTCCTTGACCAGGAAGAAAAGATGCTCAAGGACATCGTAAACAAGGTCATCGACAGCGGGGCAAACGTGGTATTCTGCCAGAAGGGCGTTGAAGACCTGGCCCAGCACTACCTTGCAAAGGCAGGCATCCTCGCCATCCGCAGAGTCAAGAAGAGCGACATGGAAAAACTCGCCCGCGCAACCGGCGGCAAGCTCATCACCAACATGGACGAGATTACCTCCGAAGACCTCGGATACGCCAAGTCCGTGGAAGAAAAGAGAGTTGGCGGAGACAACATGACCTTTGTCACCGGCTGCAACAACCCGAAGGCAGTTACCATCCTCCTCCGCGGCGGCACCGAGCACGTTGTGGACAGTATCGGCAGCGCCCTCGAAGACGCAATCCGTGTAGTAGCCGTGGCAATCGAAGACGAGAAGCTCGTTGCAGGTGGCGGCTCCCCTGAAGTGGAAGTTGCACTCAGGCTCCAGGAATATGCAGCAACCCTCGAAGGCAGAGAACAGCTTGCAGTCAAGGCCTACGCCGAAGCTCTCGAAGTCATCCCGAGGACCCTTGCAGAAAACGCAGGTCTCGACCCGATCGACATGCTCATGGAGCTGCGCTCCCAGCACGAGAAAGGCATGAAGACCGCAGGTCTCGATGTCTATGAAGGAAAGGTTGTTGACATGTGGAAGGCCTTTGTGGTCGAACCCCTCAGAGTCAAGACCCAGGTAGTCAGCGCCGCAACCGAATCCGCAGTCATGATCCTCAGGATCGACGACATCATCGCATCCACTCGCGCAGCCCCCAGCCCCGAAGAAATGGCCGGAATGGGCGGAATGCCCCCAGGAATGGGCGGAATGGGCGGAATGCCTCCAATGATGTAAATTTCTGAAAATAAGATTTAAAAGTCGGGCAAACCCCGAAAACGAGAAAGGAAGGCGCAGTTTTTAACTGCCCTTTTTTCTTTAAAAATTTTTAGCCAAAAAAACTTGTTTTCAGGAAAGTGCCTGTTGCAGGAATTCAACCTGTTGCAGGTTTTTAACAAAATTTTTTGTGAATCTCCAAGGTTCTTTTATAAGGCCCTTAACCGGTTCTTTTAAAGAATTGAAGTATATTATGCCTTTTTTTAAAAAAGACTTGAAAAACAAGACTTGAAAAACAAGACTTGAAAAACAAGACTTGAAAAACAAGACTTGAAAAACAAAAGAATATCAGGACTTTTCAAGACAGTTCAGGATATCCTTTGCTTTAAATTTTGTAGTTATTATCCGAGTCCTGCCTCTCTGCCCCTTCCCTGTAAAGTCAGCGTCCACGTAGTTTAGGGCCTGGAGTTTGTTGACCATGCCGTAAAAGCGCGTGTATCCCAGGTCTGTGAGTTCATGAAAGGAGTTGTAAAGCTCCCCGGCCTGGAGTTCCTCTTTCCTTGCAACCAGTCCCAGGAGAGCCTTTTCAGGATCAGAGAGGAGGCTTATGCCCCTGCATAGATGCAGCAGTTTGGAAGCCTCATAGGCTTTTTCCACATCTTCGGAAGAAATAGTGCGACTCCCTCTCCGCTCGGCATTAAACCCGGAACGTTTCAGCAGGTCAATCCCAACCCTCAGGTCCCCTGTCTTTTCCACGTAAGAGACAACCATTTCAAGCACCTCTTCGGAAACCACCTTCGGATAAAAGCCGTACTTCACCCGATCCCTCAAAATATCCAGGATTTCCTCATGCCCGTACCTGGGAAAAGAAATCTCTTCCGGCAGGAAAACAGAGTTAACCCGCGCATCAAGCCGGTAGAGGTCCGAGGCGTCGTTCACGATTCCGATTACCCCTATCCTGACCCCCGGATACTGTTCATGGGCGCGCAGGAGAGAATACATGACCTCATTAGCATGCCCTTCATAGCAGAGGTAGTTAAGGTCGTCCAGGGCCAGAAGAAGCACTTTTTCAGAGGAGATCAGGAAGTCCACAACATTTTCAAAAAGTTTTCGAAAGGCGACCCCGGAACTGGGGGGGGAAATCCCGAACAATTTTTTGTAAATCCGGGAAATAACCGCAAAACGAGTGGAATCGATCTGGCAGTTGACCTTCACCGGCACGACGCTGGTAGTGTGGGCCTCGACTTCCCTGAATACCTTCATGACCGCACTGGTCTTTCCCGTCCCCGGGGGCCCCACCAGCAGACAGTTCATAGGACGCATGCCGCGCAGGGCGGGGCGAAGGGCAAACCTGAGCGAGTTCAACTGAGTGTCCCTGTGGGGAAAATAGTCAGGAAGGTGGTCAGGTTCGAGTACGGAAAGGTCCTTGAAAAGGGTCTCGTCCCAGAGTAGCATGTCGTTATTGGTCAATGGCAATTACTCCATTCGTTTATGGAAAGATACACCGGATTCATTCGATGAATTTTTGAATATATTTTTTGTTTGAATTATGTTTGTCTTAGATCAGGATTATCTTTAGATCAGGATTATCATTAGATCAGGATTATCATTAGATCAGGATTATCATTAGATCAGGATTATCTTTAGATCAATTATCTTTAGATCAGGATTATCTTTAGATCAATTATCTTTAGATCAATTATCTTTAGATCAGGATTATCTTTAGATCAATTATCTTTAGATAGTACTTGATGTTTACTGCAATAAATCATATAGCATGTAATAATAAGACATGACTTGTTTTAAAATTTTACTACTTTACGCAATTTAGTTCCCAATTTAACCTTAATTCCGATTTCAGTTGACCGCCTTCAATCAAAAACCGGGAAATGATAAAAACTTTCTTGAAAATTTCTTAATATGAGGATAGAAGTGTATAAAAGGTTTAGAAAAGGTTTTACTAAAATGGGGATACTACATTTTCAGTTATTCGGAACCGCATCCGGCCAGAACATGAATAATATAAAAGAAGAGTAATAATATGAGAATGACTATATTGCATGCGGTTGTATATAGAAGGGGGTAAGCATGGAAATCGAATCGAAGTTTCTTGTAATGGATGAAGCGGACTTTCTGGCCCTTGAAAAGCTGTCCCGGGTGGGGGACTATTCCCTTTCCGAAGCTGTGGCCCAGCCCACGGAGGACACCTTCCTGGACACGGGAAATATGGCTATAATGGCATCAGGCTACTATCTGCGGATGCGTAAGGATGTCGGAAAAGAGGGGCACTGGATAACCATAAAAAGCCTGGGCGGATTCGAAGGGGGAGCCCATAGACGAGAAGAACATGTCTGTTTTCTGCCGGAGGGAGTACATCTCCTGGAATGCCCCGACCCCGGGATCAGAAACAGGATTTTCGAACTTACCGCAGATTTTGATCTCTCCCCACTTCTGAAACTCAAGCAAAAAAGGGTTGTCAGCCAGGTGAAACTTGGAGGAAGGCATGTGGCCGAACTTTCCCTGGACAGGGTAGATCTGAAAAGCGAAAGCAGAGAAAAGACTTACAGTGAGCTTGAAGTGGAACTGAAAAGTGCCGGAACCTCCAAAGACCTGGCCACGATCTCGGAATACCTTATGGAAAATTACAACCTGACCGAGAGCCACTTTTCCAAATTCGAAAGAGCTGCCCTCTTCGCGGAGAATCTTCCCGATAAAACCCTGCTGACCCACCAGGAAAGGGCAGTCTGCCTGCAGCTCAGAGAACACAGGAATATCTACGGAAAACAGGCCGGACTTCTCCTTGAGCTTGACAGGGGCAAATCGAGTTCTGAACTGAGCCTCCTGTTTAAAATCCCCGAGCATGAAATTGAAGCCCTCCATTTGAAGTTCGAAAAAGAGAGGCTTTCCTTCTTTCCCTTTGCAATAGAAGACGTTGCAGATCGAGAAATCCACTTTAACCCCGGAAGTGGAACTCCGGACCAGGGCTGGGAAGCCATGGGTTTTGAAGAATGGACTCCTGAAACCCTCTTTGAACTCTACAGTGTGGACGAGACAAAGGCAAAAAGGGTCAGAGATACTGCCCTTGCCCTCTTTGACGGGCTTTCCCCCTACCACGGCCTGGGAACCGGAGAAAGGGAACTGATGGCCCTATCAGCCCTCATGAAAGACATCGGAATTTCCGTATCAAGGGAAGAAAAAGCCCGGATGGGCAAGGAAATTCTCCTGAGCCACCCCCTGAAAGGTCTCCAACCTCACAGTTTACGCATGCTTGCCCTGATCACGGAACTTCAAGACCCCGGAGTCAGTGAAAAAACTCTCAGGCAGGCCCTAAAAGGAACACATATCCGGCTCCCTCCGGGGCTTCAGAATAAAGCCCTGGTGCTTGCAGCCTTCATCCGGATTGCAGACCTCCTGGAAACCCAGAATTCCCCTGTCCGGCCAGGCAGGATCCGACAGCTCGAAGATGCCCTGGAAATCGAACTGATAGGGCCTGATTCGGAAAAAGCAGGAAAGAAAGCAGAGAAGCGAAGCGAACTCTGGGAATACCTCTTCGGCACAAAACTCTGGTTCACCCCGACGGAACAACCGCACGAAGCCGAAACCGAAGAAAAAAAAAAGGGTACTAAAGAAAAGGTCGGAGAAAAAGTAGAGAAGAAAAAAGAAAAAACCAGAGAGGAAAGGAAAAAAGTAGAGGAGAAAAGAGAAAAAGTAGAGGAGAAAAGAGAAAAAGTAAGAGAGGAAGAAGCAAAACCTAAAGAAAAGAAAAAAGGCAAATCCTCCGAAAAGTTTACTGTCAAACCCGGAGATTCCATGGGAGAAGTTGCCCACAGAATATTTACCTACCAGTTTAACCAGATGCTGCCCCATGAAAAAGGGACCCGTAAAGGGGAAAATATCGAAGAACTGCACGACATGCGGGTTGCGGTCAGGCGCATGCAAGCGGCATCGAAGGTCTTTGAAGCCTATCTTGACCCGAAGCAGCTGGGCCCGCACCTGAAGGGATTTCACCGGACCCTGGGAGCCCTCGGGGATGTCCGGGACCTGGACGTTTTCCGGGAAAAGGCAGAGGAGTATCTGGAGACTCTGCCAGAGAACCACGGACAGGACCTCAGCCCCCTCTTTGCCATGCTCGGAGAAGAAAGAGAAAAAGCCCGAAAGACTATGCTTGCGTACCTGGACAGCGAAAAATATGCCCGTTTCAAAAGGGATTTCTCAGAATTCCTTGAAGTTCCCGGGGCAGGGGCAGTTCCCACCAGCAACAAAAAACATGATGCTCTCCCCCACAGGGTAAAGGACGTGCTCCCTTCAGTGATTTACGCCCGCTTCGCCGACATCGGGGCTTATTCCGAGTGGGTGGAAGGGCCTTACGTCTCGGTAGAACGCCTGCACAGGCTCAGGATCGCGGCCAAGGGGCTGCGCTACACCTTTGAGTTCTTCGAAGACGTACTGGGAGACAATGCAAAAGCCATGATCAAGGAGTTCAAGGGCCTGCAGGACCACCTGGGAGACCTGCACGACGCCGTGGTCGCAATCGACCTGCTGAGTTCTTACCTCAGGACCGGGGCCTGGGGGCTGGCAGAGATCGAAACCGGGAAAAAAGCCGGAAAACAAGCAAATCTTGAAGGAATGGAAGGAGTTGAAACCTACATGGCATACAGGGAAGAAGAACTCAGGACCCTTCTCGACACGTTCCCCGACGCCTGGGCAAAGTTCAAGAGCAGGGAGTTAAGGGAAAAGATCGAAGAAGCTATCGAAAACCTGTAAGAAGCTCCTTCATGAAATTCATGAAATTCATTAATTAAATTAATTAAAATTTTTTCAGATGCACTTCAGCTCGTTTTCCTGAGAATTTGCGCGGCAGGCGGGAAGAACCCGTCCTCAGCAGCCGGAGAGGGGGAGGAGGAGTTGATATCAGGTACTTTCAAGTTCAGGCTCTTTCTCAAGGGTAGAAAAAGGCACAGATCCCTGTTCAATGATCATCTTGTACTGTAACTTGTACCCTAAAATTTTTGTAAAAAACTTCTTGTGCTTCTCAAGCTCCCAGAGTTCGAGCTGGCATTCTTTCCTGGCATGCATCTCAAGCACAACGGTGTCAGTTGAAACGATATAAAAACGGACATGGGAAATAATCCCTGTATGGGAGCGGTCAAGACCTTCAGCAATTCGGAGCAGGACAGCCAGGATACGCACACTTTTCAAGGAACTTTTATCTAGCCCTGCAAGGTTCGGGTGTTTTTTCTTGGGAGTGCCTTTCCTGTGGAAATAGGCAAGATTGGCAATGATTTCGATTTCTTCGGGCTGGAAACCGGGAAGACTGCTCTCCCTGATTATGTGGTAGGCATGGGCCTGGTGGTTATCGTAGGATAGAAACTTCCCTATATCATGCAGAGTTGCCCCATACTCCAGCAGTTCCCTCTCTCCTTTCTTAAACTCGTAGATCCCCAGGGCCTGGGCACTGTCAAAGAGTTCCAGGGCCAGCCGGGTCACGGTATGGGCATGCTCTTCATCGAAATGACAGGCCAGGCCGAGCTGCATGATACTCCGCTTCCGGACTGACATCTGGGTGATCATGTAGGAAAACTCACTCTTTGAAAGGTAATCAACAAGAAGACCTTCCCTGAGTCCTCGCTTACTGACCCGGATTTCGGAAAGCCCCATTTCTTCCATAAGGGTCTCGATAATCGCAGCCCCGGCAATTATGATATCCGCCCTCTGGGAGTTGATCCCCGGAAACTTCCGGCGCTCTTCCAGAGGCAGGGCACACAGAGACCCGACTATTGTTTTCAGGTCTTCATACCCCAGGCGGTCATAGTTTTCCTGCCCAGTTTTGTGCAGGTAGACAAAAGCTATCCTGGCAAGGTTTTCAATGGTCCCCGAACTTCCCACAACACAGTTTATCCTGTGCCTGGAAAGCTCTTTTATCACGAGCATGGCCTTGCGCCGGATATGAGCCTTGATCAAACTGTAGCGCTCCATGGAAACCGGCCCGGTCTCTTCCGGAAGAAACATGTTTGTCAGGCGGATAGCCCCCAGATTGAAGGAATGGAGGAAATAGTACTGCTTATTATCCCCGACCGAGACCTCGGTGCTCCCGCCTCCGATATCAATTAACAGAGCTCTGGAGTCCCCGAGCCGAAGCCCGCTCGAAACCCCCAGGTAAATAAGGCGGGCTTCCTCATTCCCGGAAATCGGGCAGACTTCCAGGTTTGCCTCACTTTTCAGCATTTCAAGGAACTGGACCTTGTTGCTGGCATCCCGGGTAGCTGAGGTAGCCACGGCTATGACCTCTTCTGCCCCGTAAGCCCGGGCAAGTTCCACAAACTTCTTGCAGACAATGACCGCCCGCTGCATAGCTTCAGGCTGGAGTATCCTGTCAATGAATTCCTTATCCCCGAGCCTCACGGATTCCTTCTGTATGGTCAGGGGTTTATAGGACCCATTCGGGTTAATCCGGACCAGAAGAAGCCGTACCGAGTTTGTCCCAATGTCTATGAAAGCAACAACCCTGCCTTCAGAAGGTTTTTCGGACTCCATTTATGACCACCTGTCAGACCTCACTGCCCTTTTATCATTTTCCTGGGAAACCGAGTACTCCAAAATAAGTTTCATTACATTCATCACACACTCTATTTGATATTTATTTTCCGGATATATTTCTTTATAAGGTGATAGTGAAATTCCTGAAACCCTGCTCATCTGAAATAAATTTAAAAAACAGATCTGGAAAAAGCAAAAAATAGAACGGCAAAAAGAAGGGAAAGACCTGAAGGTTCGAACTTCAGAAAGGCCGAACTTTTCAGCCCTCTTCGGGCTTGATGTCCCAGCTTCCCCTGTGTTCGAGCATCCATATCTGGGAATCGAGTTCTTCTTCTTCAGGCTGCGTGAAAGCTCTTTCCGACCTGCCGTCAGGAAGTACAAGGCGTGCCTTCATATTGTCTTTCAGGTGGGTCCCCAGGATAACATCCCGTACCAGGGGTATGTATTCCTTTGCCAGGGGAAAGAGGACTTCAACCCTGTTATCCAGGTTTCGGGGCATGAGGTCGGCACTTCCCATGAAGATCTCATCGTTTCCGCCATTCCTGAAGTAGTAGACCCTGGGATGTTCCAGGAACCTGCCGACAATAGAAGTAACCCTGATATTTTCACTGAGCCCGCAGATTCCGGGCCTGAGGCAGCAGATTCCTCTTACCTGCAGGTCCACCTTTACCCCTGCTCTTGAGGCCCTGTAAAGTTCAAGGATGCACTGGTAGTCCACCAGGGAATTCATCTTGAAGATTATATGCCCGTTTCCTTCTTTTTCGTGCAGGTCGATCTCCCGCCGGATGCGTTCCAGGATCTGGTGCCTTAAGGTTTGGGGAGCGACCAGGAGTTTGGTGTAGTGGTCTTTTCTCGAGTACCCTGTCAGGGCATTGAAAAGGTCCGAAACGTCCTTGCCTATGAAAGAGTCACTTGTAAGGTAACCGAAATCAGTGTAGAGTTTTGCAGTAACGGCATTGTAGTTCCCGGTGCCCAGGTGTGCATAGTAGCGGATGCCCTCTTTTTCGGCGCGGACCACCAGGCACATCTTGGAATGGATTTTCAGGCGCGGCAAACCATAGGCTACGTGGACGTTCTTGCGTTCGAGTTCTTTTGCCCACCCGATGTTGTTTTCCTCATCAAAGCGGGCTTTGAGCTCTACCAGGACTGCGACCTGCTTGTTCCTATCCGCGGCTTTCATAAGCGCCTGGATAATCCTGGAGTTGTCGTCCACCCGGTACAGCGTCATCTTAATTGCCAGCACATCCGGGTCGTCAGCGGCATGTTCCACAAAATCGATTACCGATTCGAAACTGTCGTAAGGGTGGTAAAGCAGGACATCCCCCTTCCTCAGGGCTGAAAAAATATTTTCCTTATCAGCAAGCCTGGGATGCTTCCTGGGTTCAAGAGGTTCATATTTCAGCTCGGGACAGTCCAGTTTAGTAAGTTTCATGAGGCTTGAAAGACCCAGGGGAGCAGCCAACCTGAACATCAGCGAAGGGGTAAGCTCCAGGTTCTCAAGCAGGATATCGGAAACACGTTCCGGCATGGTATAATCGGTCTCAAGCCGGATAGCGGACCCGAAATAGTTTCTCCCGATCCGCTGCTGGACTGCGGTCAGGAGGTCTTTGTCCCCGTCCTCGTCAAAACCGAGGTCCGCATCCCGTGTGATCCGGAAAGGATAAGCCCCCAGGATATGCTGTCCCGGGAAGAGGAAATCCAGGTTTGCGGCGATAAGCTGTTCGAGCCAGACAAAACACCCTTCATTCAGCTCATCGAGCTTCCGGCCGGTAGGCCAGTCTTCGCCTTCTTTAGGGACCGGGATAAGCCTCGGAAAAAGGGGAGGAATCTTGACCCTGGCAAAGCGTTCCCCGTAATCGGGGTCGTCAATAAGCACGGCAAGGTTGAGGCTTAAGTTGGAAATATGCGGAAAAGGATGCCCTGCATCAAAACCAAGGGGGGTTAGTACCGGGAAAATGTTATTTTCAAAATAGTCCCTTAGCTTTTCCCGCTCCTTACCCGAAAGTTCGAAGTAGTTGAGGACATTGATGTTCTTTTCTCTCAGGGCCGGCTGAAGAACCCCGTTCCAGCACTTATCGCGAGTTACAAGCTGCCTGAGAAGTTCTTCCCTTACAACCCGGAGTTGCTTCAGGGCAAGCTCATCTGGCTGGCCCGCGGCTGCCTCCTCAACAAGCCTTTTCTGAATTCCTGAAACCCGGACCATGAAAAATTCGTCCAGGTTACTCCCGAAAATGGAAAGAAACTTAACCCTTTCAAGCAAAGGGCTACGCTCGTCAAAAGTCTCCTCAAGCACCCTTTTGTTGAACTGGAGCCAGCTGTACTCCCGGTCCACATACAGGCGCGGGTCACTGAGATCAGGCATACCGGAGCTTTTCACCCGGGTACCTTCAACATTATCCGATAGTAACCTGTCAAAGTCTGCACACTGGATGGGAAAGTTACGCTCCATTATTACCACGCAAGAGTTGATTTTGTTCTTTCTTTCGAGCTATCCTTAACAACGTAAGATCACTGTTCATTTCATTAATTTTTAAGATCATTGTTCATTTCATTAATTTTTAAGATCATTGTTCATTTCATTAATTTTTAAGATCGCTATTTATTTAATTAATTTTTAAGATCGCTATTTATTTAATTAATTTTTAAGAT
>JAENZL010000001.1:74226-102592 GCA_016841265.1 Methanobacteriota archaeon
GCTATTTATTTAATTAATTTTTAAGATCGCTATTTATTTAATTAATTTTTAAGATCGCTATTTATTTAATTAATTTTTAAGATTGCTGTTTATTTAATTAATTTTTAATATTTATGCTATTTCGTTATTTAATGTGTTACCGATGCAACAATCCCGAACCCACCTGTCCTGAAAAACCGTCACCATTAAGGGTTTCCCTATAAATCCGGATAAGGTTCAAAGCTTGAGTGCCCGAAAGACGAATTCCGAGCTTATACGAGTAGCCGAAAACGTCACATTCACAGGAAACAACTTCCGGGATATATTAATCTTTGTTCTCAAGCCGGACAACTCTTTCCGGTCGCTTGATGAAAGGGAACCACATCTCCATGTAGTAATAGAAAATGGATTCAAAACAACCCCTATATAGGCTTTTGGTTCAACAAAGACCCCAGGAATGCCTGAATCTCCCGAGAAACGTGAAAGTATGTACTGATATATAGAACTAAAGATTTATAACATTATCTCTTAACAAAAAATAAAAAATAAAAAAATATGAACAGATGAGGCTTTTAATGAAGCGGTTTTACCCCCTGAATTTCCCTTTCAAATGTGCATAAAACTCCTGTTCTTTTCCTGAGGTTTTCCTGAAAAGGCGCTCCACAATCAGTTCGGGCGTACTCCTTGCCACATGGTTGTAGACCGGAGTCCTGTCCACGACCAGCTCCAGGTTTGAGTCCAGGCCTTTTGCTTCGATTCCATCCACCCGCACCTCAGCCTCCGTATTTTCCAGGATCAGCTCCGAGAGGTGAGAGACAAATATCCCCAGGCTCTGCTCGTTTCGGACAAGGTATTCAAGGATTCCCGCAATGATCCTGGCAGAAGCCCCTGGCTCGGTGATGGACTCGAGTTCGTCGGCAAGTACCAGTTTACCGGAACTTTCGGATAGTACGGAGAACTGTTTAAGGGTGGTCTCGAAAGCCCCTGCGTCCAGGGTCCCTTTCGATTTCCCGAAATAGTAGAGTTCTTCGATGGGACCAAGCTCAAGCTCTTGAGCAGGGACTGGGAAACCCATGTGTCCCAGGATAACGCACTGGGCGAGAAGTTCAAGCAGGGAGGTCTTACCCCCGGAATTTACGCCGCTCAGGAGCACCACCCGGTTTTCTCCTGCTTCAGGGAAAAAACTTGTCTTACCGACGGAATAACTGACAGGGTCAATTTCCCCGTGCCTGGCTTTCAAAAAAAGGTTTTCCCCTTTCAAAAGCCCGATCCCCGCATCAGGAACAAGCTCTGGTATTTTCAGGGAAAAGTGCTCTGCAAAGCAGCCCACCGAAAAGCCCAGGTCAAATTCCAGAACTTCCCTGACGAGCTTTCCTACAAGCGGCCCGTAAGCGGAAAGGACTTTTGCAATTTCCCTTTTCCGGGAAAGCCTTGCCTTTTCCAGCCCCCTGGAAAGTTTCTGCCTGAAGAGCTGGAGCTGGGCCTGGTCAGCCTGGAGGGGATAGGAAATCTCATCGGAAAAAAGAGAGTCCAGAAGCAGTTTTTCAGGCGAAAGCAGCCCGAGCTTCCCTGTCAGTTCTTCTTTTACGGCTTCAAGCTCTTCCCTGTAGAGTTTGTAGAGCTCCTTTGCCAGCAGGTCCTTGATTTCAATGCCCCCGCTTACAAGCTTGAGAAGGTCCTGCCCACTAAGGGTAAGGGAACTCTCTTCAAGTGTCCGGTTCATCCGCAGGTTTGCTTCCTGCAGGGCAGTGGCAAGGACGGGGTCCAGGCCTTCAAGGATGGCTCCCAGACGGTCCAGTTCCGGGTCAAACCCTTCTTTCGGTTTTCCATCTTCCCCCAGCTTCGAAAGGGCGGTTTCGAGGGTTTCGAGGTCTTTCCCCGACAACACCTCAAAGAAGCTGAAATTGTGGGTGCGGAGAACGGATACGACCTGCAGACAGGCCCGGATGCAGTCCAGGTTCCGGGCAAAAAAGGCAAGTTCCATTTCCGGCACTATCTGCCAGAATTCCACTTTTTCCGGGTCAGGGAAAAATTCGGGCTCAAGGTCCTCGGGAATGTCGAAGCCCAGGAAAGTGTTATCAAAAACGATCGTATGGGAATAGCCCCTGGCAAGGTCCACGAATTCGGAAAGACTCTCCACAGCCTGGACCGGGAGAAAAGCCTGGAACCTTTCCTTTACAACCCCGAAAGTTTTCGGATCTCCGGAGAGAATGATACGGTCTCTTGCCCGCAGGTTTCCAGGCACGGGCTTAAGCTTCCTGACCCTTGAGAGCAGGCCAGGAAATTCCGAATCCCCGGAAAGGGAACGGGCAAGTTCGAGATACTCCTCCACGAAAACCCTTCTCTTCCCGATCAGGTCCCTGCGGGAAGCAGGGTAAGGATAAAAGAGGTTCATTTTGTCCCGGGCATGGGGGGTATGTGTAAAGCTTTTGACCAGTTCGAGCAGGCGGGAGTAGAGGTCTGTTGCCTCTTTAGTCTTCAAAAAATCGGAAATCGAGCAGCCTTCTGCCCTGGCTTTCGCATCCCTGGCAAGAGAAAGGGCAAAGTTGTGACTGACTCCGTTAACCTCTGAAAGCGCGGCAACGTCCCCTTCGAGAATTGCCCCGAGTGCCGCTTCTTCGGTCCCGAAATGTTCGACAAGCCTTTCGGCAACTCGTTCACCTATTCCAGAAAGTTCCCGCACGCTTAAAATTGCTTCCTCTGACACCATACTAATAGACACTTTCCGATTATTTTAATAATACGCCTGAGAAAAAAATCGAAATAAAAAGTTAAAAAGACAAGACCTCTGGCAGACAAACTGAATTCTTATAACATCCTACCTCAACACCTATCTGCCAGAAATATCTTTTTACTTTCTTCTAAACTCTTCCGGAAGAAGATCCCCAGAATCTGAAAGTTTTTGGACTATATCAGCCACAATTTCTCTTTCTTCAACCTGCAACTTATAGTATTTCCGAACGTCTTTTGTTTCTATAATTTCAACTGCTTTTACGAGAGGTTTGAGAATTTCAGGATAGTTATCTTCCTTAAGTTCTAAGATTTCATCTATCGCTGTTTTTAACACTTCAAGTTCACCAGAATCAACCGCTGTTTTGAAAAAGTTCATCATTAAAGTTTCAAATGTTTCTTTTTCGAGTCGAGATTCGAGATCAAAAATTGTTCTTATGAATTTTTTGCCACTTCCGAGGTTTCCAATTCTTAATTCTTCAAAAATAATGTTCCAACAAATGTCAATAAACTTTTCAATTAATTGAGGTATTTGATCAGATATTTTACTTTTTATTGATTCAATTTCAGAAATTGCTTCAGCAATTTTATCAAGAGAAATATAAGCTTCAATCAAGCTGAAGATACATTCAATTCTAAGCGATTCATTACTTGTTATGTTTTTAACTTTGACAAATATCTCAATAGATTCTTCATATTGTTCCAAGAAATCTAAAGCAAGACCTTTACATGAAAGTGCATACTCATTTTCAGGATTTAGGGCCAGAGCCTTGTTAAAAACTTCAAGAGCTTCTTTATAACTTCCCAATAAAATTAAAGCAAGGCCCATTCTTGATAGCCCGTACTCGTCTTCAGGATTTAGAGCCTGAATCTTGTTCAAAACTTCAAGAGCTTCTTCATATCTTTTAAAGAAAAATAAAACAAATCCTTTTCTTGATAGCGCATACTCGTCTTCAGGATTTAAGGCCAGAACCTTGTTCAAAACTTCAAGAGCTTCTTCGTATCTTCCCAATGAACCTAAAGTATGTCCTTTTCTTGATAGAGCATACTCGTTTTCAGGATTCAGTTCCAGAATTTTATCGAATGCCTTTAACATTTCATTGGATATTGTGATATGCCCAGACTTCAAAAGGTCAGAATAATCTTTTGTATCAAATTTTAGAGTTTTCTTTAATGTTTCAAGACTCTTTTGATCATTTTTATAATTGGATAAACTTTCAAAAACCAGATACTTTGCCTGCAAATCCATATCTTGCCTTTGAAATGCAATATCCCCCAGTTTTTGAATATCATAATCAGCTTCGTCCCATTCCTCAAACTCTATCATTTTTGGAGTGAGCTTCATGAGGGCTTCTGTCTTGTATTTATTCGGTAAGACTTCAACATAGTAGCAGAGATCTTTTAGGACTTCTTTATTGCCGGACTCAAGAAGGTGGAATTTTTTATCAAAAAGTTCTTTTTGTTCTTCCGAAGTATACCAGAGTTTCAAGAAATCCAGAAATACGGAGATTCTATTTCTTCCCAGGGGCTGCCTCATATCCCTCCAGAGACGGAAAAGCCTTTCACGCACTTCGTAATAAGTTTCTCTCCCTGAGGGTCTTGAAAGAACGTATCCGTCTTTTTCCAGCCTTCTAAGCTGTGTTATTACAGTAGGAACGCCAAGTCTTGATTTTTCAGCTATATGCTTTGGTGTCATAGGAGATTCTGAAGAAATAAGGGTGTTGAATATTAGCCTGCGCTGACCGGTAAGAAGCTGGAATATTTCTTGATAATAAGGAGTGTGTTCATCCAGTATCTTGAAAAATACTTTTTCTATATCTTCGAAATTATCCCTGCAGATCAATTCATAAAAAAAGATGATGAGCCTCGGGCTTCCCCCGGTAAGATGTGCTATACCCTCTATTCTAGGTTCATATTTTTTGAAGTTCTCCAAAAATTCCCTGTTGCCTTCGATTTCAGATATTTTCTTAAGCAGGGTCTTTATTTCATCAAGTGACAGTTCCCTTAAATGCTGAATTCGGAAAAAATTGTAAAAGGGCTCTTCATGGTCAGCCACACCGGGAAAAATAATAGGAGAAGAAGCCATTACTGAGAAAAAGTCATGTTTCTGGAAGATTGACCTTAATTTCTGGACTTCTTTTGCATCGAATTGCCGGAATACTTCATGTAAATTCTCAACAAAAATCAGATAGATCTTGTTTTCTTTTCTGGAAATTTCTTTGAGTCTTTCAAGAGCAGCATAAAGAATGTCGTCTTCATTACTAAGGGATAAAATACCTGAGACATCTTCGCCTTGCTCTTCCAGAACCCTCAGGAAGAAATCAGAAGCACGGTACACTGAGTACTCTTCTTCTGCAAATTTGACCGGAATATATAGCGAATTCAATTCCTTTTTTATTTCATGGTATAACAGAATTAAAAAATGTGATTTTCCAATACCCCTTGAACCCACAATCAAATAGAACCTGGGAGTTTTATTTTTTCCAGCCGTTTTCAGTTCTTTGAATATCTGTTCAAAAAGGTCATCCCTTCCAACAAAGATGTTTTTTAAAATATTATCAGGGATATTTTCGGGAGAGTACCTGTACAGAGTGGCTTTCTTAGAAGTGTTACAGGTTGAATTGTTAGAAACGACGTTATTGGAAGGCTCTTTTTTAGAAGTTGCCATGGTAAATCCTCCACCAATCCTTCAGGATTTTAGAGTAAAAACTAAGCTGTCCGCAATTATGTTCTATGTAAAAATCATTTTCCAGGTCGGAAATTAGATCTAGAAAATGTTCATAATCATGAGAACCCGTTTCTCTCTGAAAAACATCAAAAGCAAGTTCAAGAGAGTAATTTTCATTGTTTGAAACATTTCCCAATATGGCCCTTGCAGCCTTTGAATCCATCTCTTGATAAAAGATCTTGAGTCTGTGAAAATAAGGATCAAAATAATGCTTACATTTGCTCCCAAGGATGTGGACATTATAAACATCTTCAATTAAAGATTCATCGACTTCCTTACCCGTGATAATTTGTTCGTCCAGCAGGGCGCTGAGCATAATCCCAACAAAGTAAGGAATGTAAGATTCCCCAACACAATCCAGTATTTTATTTCCTAAAAGAGATGTATATTCCCAGCTTTCTTCTTCAAAAACTTGTTTAACAATTTGAAGCGCGATATCTCTTTCAAACCCGTCTACTCTTATTACCCTAAAATCATTAATGACATTGGTGCCTCCAACATCTCTTAAAACACGCTCAATGCTTACGGAACCCCCTACGATGAAGCGTACATTCGTACAGGTCTGCCGCAACTTACGGAACCAGGATAAAAACATTTCGGCATCTGATTCATCAGTATCCGATTCATTCATATTTTTAATAGCAATGGGAAATTCATCAAAAATAAAATAGATATTTTCATCACTTTTATTGATTATTTGGAAAACTTCATTGGACTTATCTATCCAGTCTTCTTTTAAACCTTCCTCAACACTTCTCCTTAACTTAGCTTTGAATATTGCAGGAACCCCTACTTCCTCCACATTATCCTGAAATAATTTGTAGATATTTTTGAGTTTGGATGAAGATCCAGACTCACTACTGAATTCTTCAAAATCGGTTAACCCCATTATAATTTCCGATAAGAATCTCTGTGGAGAAGATACGCTTTCTACATCAAGGAAAATAACAACATTACTGCCGCCAAATAATTCTTTTTCTAACTTGCGCATAATCGACGTTTTTCCAAACCTTCGAGGTGCGGCAAGAAGAACGTTGTCCTTTTTTAATGCTGACAGGATTTGCTTAATCTCCTGTTCACGATCAACAAAATCTTCTCCTATTGCAGGGTTTCCTACTGGCATCATGGATATCACTCAAATATCAGTATAGTACACATAACAACTTTGTTATATATCAATTTTGTCATATAACAATAACGTTATGTAATATAATTATGAATTTTAAAAAAATAAGAGAAGAGGAACAAAAAGAGAAAGTCCAAACCGCAGACTCGCCAGATAAAACCTGAAAGAAAAAACCAACGTTAATCACATAAAAATAATAGCCAGTTCCTCTTCGAGATATGGACGCATAGAAGCCGTATACCCGTGCCTGGCCTCGCTGACATTATACATTGCCTTTGGTTCCCCTGCGAGGGAAAAAGTGCCAAGCGCCATTTCATGAGGTACCACTGTATCATTTGAAGAGTGCAGGAGCACGAACCTTGCCGGAGAGAGCTCGGAAAGATAGGTATCCGGGTCAATGGAACGGTAAAAACGGTAGACATCCGGGTCTTTTACCTGGGATGGATCGATTTCTCCGGTACCGTAGCCCGCGGTACTGATCCCTAGCACTCCCCGCAGGGAGGGTTCAAGGGCACAGGCAATGATTGCAAACCTGCCACCATTGCTTTCTCCGACAATGGCAAGCTTTTCAGGATCGATTTCCGGCTGGGCGGAAAGAACATCCGTGGCTTTCAGGGCATCATAAACCATTTTGTATTCGAAGGGTTCGAGCCCGGCTTTGAAAAGTTCAAGGTCTCCTTCGGGGTTTATGGCTCCGAAATTGCGCTGGTCCAGGGTAAGGGTGGCATACCCGAGTTTTGAAAGTTCCGCTGCAAGACCCTGTTCTTTTTCCTTGCTGACCCCTGCCCCTGGGAGCAGGACTATGCCCGGGACGCCGGAAGAGTTTGCGGGAGAAGAATTTGTGGGAAAAGAGCCTGCTGGAGAAGAGTCTGCAGGAATTCTTAAAAGAGCCCGGACATTCTCACCCCTGCTCTCAAAAGTAAGCAGTTTCAGGGAATCTTCGGATTCCGGGGCGTAAAGGTCCTCGATAACCTCGGCAGTGAACGCGATTTCCCCTCTCTGGGGGAAGGAAAGGATTCCCTCTTCCGAAACGGTCCAAACTACCCCGTCGGCTTCGGAGTTTGCAGGGTTGTACAGAACCCCGAAGATACCCACAAGTATGAAGAGAAAACCTAATAGAAAAATTACGGGTTTCGGAGCTTTTGCCCCTGAAGAAACGTTATTCGTTTTTTTGTTTTTCCCGGGAATTTGCCTGCTCAAGGGAACCCTGACCGGAAAAAATATGGTTACGGCCAGAAGCCGTTAGCCGCGCTTAAGAGTAATACTGCCAGCCCTACAATGGCTCCGGCAATAAGCACCGTCTTGGGCTGGACCTGGATTGCATTTTTGTCCGCTTCGTAGTAGCGCATCAGTCCTGCGGAGGACTGAAGGCCGCTGCCTGATTTTTTAGCCATGAGTTAAACACCTTTATTGATCAATGGAAGGTTATTTTTGATGAATGTCAGAAGTTTGTATAAGGCAGATACAATTGAAATCAAAGTTGAGATCAAACAATTGAAATCAGAGTTGAGATCAAACAATTGAACTCGAACAATTGATATTTCTGCCAATTTGATAATCATCAGATAATTTACAGTTATGATATATAAATCCAGCAGAGTGGATTAAGGAGTGAACCTATAGAATAAATCCGAAATAACGGATTCAGGGGGGGAAAGCCCTGGAAAGGGGAAATACCCCTCAGACGAGTACCTCATCCAGCAGGAAAGGCGGATAAAACACTCCTTTCTCCGTGATGATCGCATTCACGTTTTCCATGGGGGTTGCATCAAAGGCAGGGTTGTAGACTTCCACGTCTTCGGGAGCTAGCTGTTCGGAGCCAAAGAAGCGAAGTTCGTCAGGGTCCCGCATCTCTATTTTCACACTGCCTTCCCAGCCCTTGAAATCAAAGCTGGAGACCGGGGCTGCAACGTAGAAGGGGATTTCATGCTCCCGCGCAAGCACTGAGTGGGTATAGGTCCCGATCTTGTTGAAGACGGCATCCTGGGTGATCCGGTCAGCCCCTACGATCACTTTGTTTACAAGTTCCTGGCGCATTGCCCAGCCGGACATGGAGTCCGTGATAAGGGTGACAGGGATTTTGTCCTGCATCAGTTCCCAGGTGGTAATCCGGCTGCCCTGGTTAAGGGGCCTGGTCTCGCAGGCAATGACCTTGATTTCCTTACCCTGCTCAACTGCGGAGCGTACCACGCCAAGGGCTGTGCCCCAGTCCACACAGGCCATCCTGCCGGCGTTGCAGTGCGTGAGCACCGTGTCCCCGTCCTCCAGGAGTTTGGCCCCGTGTTTTCCTATCAGCTTATTGATATACACGTCTTCATCGGCAATAGCCCGGGCCTCGTAAAGGGCAATATCCCGGACCCCGGCGACGTCATAGGCGTCCGACAAAGCATCCAGGACCCGTTTCACACCCCAGCTAAGGTTCACGGCCGTGGGCCGGGTTGATACGATGGCTTTTCCAGCCACCTTAAGGTCCCGCATTATGCTGTCCATATCCTTTGCGCTGCTCAGGTAAGCTGCAAGAGCAATCCCGAAACCCCCGGCAGCCCCAAGCGCAGGCGCCCCCCGGACCCTGAGGCTCTTGATCGCCTCACAGAGGGAACTAAGGGTTTTGCATTCGATTACCCTGTACTCTTTAGGGAGCAGGGTCTGGTCCACAAGCATAACGGAATTGGACTCCTCATTCCAGTCAATCGTCCTCATGCAAATCACTGTCCGGTGTAAAAATTAACTTTGACGTCGCTGTAAAGCTTGATTCTGCCTTAAAGCTGACTCCCGCCAAAAACTTCTGGCTTCCCTTTCAAGCCCACATCCGATAAAAAACTATTCAACTTTCGGTTCGATTTTCCAATAGATCTTTTCCCTTTTTTCAAAATAAAGAAGTATTTTAATTCCCGTACCTGGCAGAAAACTAAAGATATGTATCCCAATAGTAAAAGGCTTTTGAAAGGATTTATAATATAATTTTTATATATTGTGATTGGACAGCGATTTTTAAATATATATAAAATAAGTATGTATTTGGGGATATTTAGGGAACAGTTTCCTGAATTAATTTATAGAGTGACAGTCTAACTAAGACAGGACTTAAAATTCAACTAATTCAATTCAACTAATTCAATTCAACTAATTCAACTCAACTTCAACTAATTCAACTCAACTTCAACTAATTCGACTTTAAACAAATTGACAAATTTAAGATCAGCAGGGTGTTCACCGGAGAGTAAGCGTTTATGAAGAAGATAAAAATAGCTATCACAGGGATCGGAAACTGTGCAAGCTCCCTGATACAGGGTATTGAGTATTACAAAAACAATAACATGAGTGAACCTATCGGGTTGATGCACCGGGAACTAGGTGGATACAGACCCGGCGACATTGAAGTCGTGGCCGCTTTTGACATCGACGCCCGGAAGGTGGGAAAGGATGTCTCCGAGGCTATCTTCGCTCCTCCGAACTGCACGGCGGCTTTTTGTCCTGAGATCCCGGCTACGGGTGTGAAGGTTAAAATGGGGAAACTCCTTGACGGGGTTTCGGACCACATGAAAAAGTATGGCGAAAAGTACACCTTTATGCCCGCAAAAGAGCCTGATTCCACAAAAGAAGAGATCGTGGAGGAACTGAAAAGTTCGGGCGCCGAGATGCTCCTTAACTACCTCCCGGTGGGATCCGAAAAAGCCGTCCGCTTCTATGCCGAATGCGCCCTGGATGCAGGGATAGGCTTCATAAACAACATGCCGGTCTTCATCGCAAGCAACGAGGCCTGGGCAAAGCGTTTTGAAGAAAAGAACCTCCCTATCATAGGAGACGATATCAAAGCCCAGCTAGGGGCAACCATCACCCACAGGGTCCTAGCAGACCTCTTTGAAAAGCGCGGGGTAAAACTCGACCGGACCTACCAGCTCAATACGGGGGGGAACACCGACTTCCTTAACATGCTCAACCAGGACCGTCTGGCTTCCAAAAGGGAGTCAAAAACCGAAGCCGTACAGTCCGTGCTCTCCCAAAAACTCGAGGAAGAAAATATCCACATCGGCCCGAGCGACTACGTGGCCTGGCAGAAAGACAACAAAGTCTGTTTCCTCAGGATGGAAGGCAGGCTCTTCGGGGACGTGCCCATGAACCTGGAACTCCGGCTTTCAGTGGAAGACTCCCCGAACTCCGCAGGTGTGGTCATCGACGCCATACGCTGTTGCAAGCTTGCCCTGGACAGGGGAATCGGCGGCGTACTCTATTCTCCAGCCTCCTACTTCATGAAACACCCTGCAATCCAGTACCCGGACGGCGAAGCCTACAGCCGGACCGAAGAATTCATAGCCGGAAGCAGGGAACGCTAAGGAGAAGGCAAAGAAAAGGAAGAAAAACTCTAAGCAAAAATAGGCTTTTAAAAACGGCTTTTAAAGCCGGAAATCCCGGAAGTTTCCGGGAAATTCAAACTTTTTTAGAGTTTAGCAGGATTTATGGATTTCTTTACATCACTACTTTTTCCTTCATCACTACTTTTTCGTTGATTTCCACAAAAAGAACCTACAACACCTACCACCGAGAAACTGCAACAGAGAAACTGCAACAGAGAAACTACAACACCTACCACCGAAAAACTATCAACGGAGCCCGTCCGCCGTAATCGCGAACAAGCATGTGGAACCTTCGGGGCGGGAGCGGTGTTTGAAGAGAATGGCGCGCCTTTTCCCATCACCAGTGCGTTCGAGCTGGAGGATGGTCTTTGAGATGTGTTCCATTGAAGTGCCGCCCAGGGGGCGCACTCCACCAGCGTTAATATCGGAATAAACCTGATTAGTTATGACCGCGGTAAAGCCGAATTTCCGGGCAAGGGCGTGAAGGAAACCGATCTGGCTTGCCAGTTCCCGGCGGCTTTTCAGGCTCTTTTCATCATCCTCAAGTTCGAACCTGTAGTAAGCTGTGGCAGAGTCCAGGATAACGAGCCCTATGTTCTCACCGGCTATCTTTTCCACTTCTCTTACTGCCGAATACTGCTCTTCAAAGTTCAGAGGCTCGTAGATTATGATTTTTTTTGCAATTTCCTTTGCATTTTCCCCGGCAATCTGCTTGAAACGTGAAGGAGAAAGACCTTCGGTATCGATGAAAATGACCTTTTGCCCCTGCTTTACACATTCTACGGAAAGCTGGATGCAGACATTGGTTTTTCCGCTTCCTGCAACCCCGAAAATCTGGGTTACGATTCCTTTTTCGAAACCTCCTCCAAGGAGTTCGTCCAAGGGTTTGCAGCCGGAAGGCAGTAATTTTTCTATGGGATGACACCTCTTTTATACACTTGACAGAGGGTATAACAGACAAATGATATAACATTTTTTTGTAATTCGTTTTTTTGTGAAATTTAATGTCCCCCGGAGAAGAGGGGGCGAAAAGTTGAATACGTAAAAGGGTCCAGAAACTCGAAACCTGGAAAGCCTTAACAAAGCGGCAGAATATGCCGGAATAATAATAAATGTGGAAAAACTGATAGGATAAAAATTGATAAACAAAGAATCAGAAAAGTGAAAATCTCTGAAAAACGTAGTCATTCTAATTTGTGACCAGAGATGGTAACAGATCTAATATTAGTTGTATACAGAACTGGAATGAAAAAGCATTATTAAGCCCAAAGACATTTAGAATATCCACGCGAAAAGTTGGAAATATCCATTCCAGAAAATGAGAAAAACGAGATCAAAAGGGGTCACCTTCCTAAAACTGCTCTCCCTGTCCCTGTATGCGGACACGGAAATTTGCAAGATATAGCTTGAGAGTCAGCTCAGGAACGGCAGCTCGGGTGGGGCTTTGTTTTGTTACTGCGATGCACTTTGCATCCGGACGCTCACCCCCCACACAATAGAAATAAATATAATATGTATAAATAAATACAAAAAATAGAAATGTAGAGAGGGTCAGGAAGCATGTCAAAAATAGTAGTCTACACAACAGAACGCTGCCCTAAGTGCAACAAGTTAAAACAGTTTTTGAAAACAAATTCAGTGGACTTCGAAGTCGCGGATATGTCCACCCCGGAAGCCCTCACCGAACTGCGCTTCAATGGGGTATTTACAGTAACAGCACCTGTTTTACAGGTCGATGACACCTTCTTAACCCATGAAAAACTTTTCAACGGGGATGAAGTGAATCCTGAAAAATTCCAGGGCATTCTTTGAGTCCCTGAAAACAGCAAGTGAAGATGAGTAAAATGACAGGCGACACTCTCTTATCAGATAGCCAGCTCTCCGATGGCCAGCTCTCCGACAACCAGCCCGTGCAAAAAACACTTGACGGGCTGTCCCTTCCCACCCTCCCGAAGGTCAGGACAACAGACGGTTTTATAGTTAACTGGGACCGGAACATCATTGTAAACCAGCTCCTGAAAGAAACAAAACTCAGCGAGATCTTTTACAACAAGCCCGCGATCACGAAAGAAGAAGCTGTCGATATCGCAAAAGAGGCTGAAAGAATCATCCGCAGGATGAACGCAAAGTTCCTCTCAGGCCCCCTGATCCGGGAAATAGTGAACACAATTCTCCTTGAAAAAGGACATGTGGAGTGGAGGAATATCATGACCAGGGTCGGGGCCTCGGTCTACGATGCATATGAAATTGATACGGGATACGGTTTTGAGGCAAACGACAACGCCAACCAGCTCAACAATGCCGAAACCTCCCACAAGAAAAAAGCCGACAAGATGTCCAAGGAACAGAACCTCCTGCTCATGCCAAAGGAACTTGCCGACCTGCACCTGAACGGGGACTTCCACATCCACGACCTTGAATACATGGGGACAAGGCCATTTTGCCAGGATTGGGACCTGCGCTACTTCTTCTACTACGGGCTCATGCCCGACGGGGTAGGAACCCAGTCAAGTGTGGCAAAACCCGCTAAGAATGCCGAAGTCGCATTCCTCCACGCGGTGAAAGCCATGGGCTCGGCCCAGACGAACTTTGCAGGTGGGCAGGGTTTTTACAACTTCCTGACATTTCTGGCACCTTACCTTGAGGGCAAGTCCTACAAGGAAATCAAGCAGCTCATGCAGATGTTCGTCTACGAGATGATGCAGATGATGTGCGCCCGGGGTGGACAGACCGTATTTTCCTCCGTACAGCTGTCCCCCGGCGTTCCCAAACTCTGGAAAGACAAGCCTGTAGTTGCTATGGGCAAGGTCTGGAACGGGGAACAGGCAGCTCTCCGGACCTACGGGGAGCTTGAAAAGGAAGTGCGTCTCGGCTTCAAGGCCATCATGGATGTCATGCTCGAAGGGGATGCCTGGGGCAAACCGTTCAGTTTCCCGAAACCCGAAATCTCCCTTGAGCCGGACTTCATGGAAGAAGACGAGGAATTCAACAGGGAACACCCGGAAATCCCGACATATAAAGAACTTTACAGGATGACCTTCGAACTGGCTGCCAAATTCGGGACCCCCTACTTTGACAACCAGCTTCCGGAATATAGGGGAGCAGGAGAAGGCATTTCATGTTATCAATGCCTTGCTGCCGATGAATTTGTCTCCTTTGCAGAACCAGATGGACAGGTCCGGATAAAACAGATTGGGGAGATCTTTGAGAAGGCTTCCATGGCAGGAAAAGAAACCGATCCCCTGGGTGTTGAATTTGCAAAACTCGATGGAAAAACCCCGAGTGTTAAGTTCGACGAACTGGAAGCCTCTCTCAGGGAATTTAAAGGGGTCATGCGCCAGAAATACCAGGGCAAAATGCTGAACATTGTGCTGGAATCCGGCAGAAGGATAAGAGTAACCCCTGTGCACCCTGTCTTTGTGCTTGAGAATGGAAAATTCGTGAAAACGGCTGCAAAAAAGCTGAAGGAAGGAGACTACCTGCCCGTCCTGAAAGAAACGGATTTTCCAACCCCGACCATTGCTTCAATAGACATCAAAGAGGTATTGAAAGAAGCGGGATACGGTGAAGAGATCGTGGCCGAAAACGGCACTGTTAACATCAAAAATGCCAAAAAGCCGGGGCTTCCTTCACATATGCCGATAACGGAAGAACTGGTCCGCTTCCTGGGGTACTACCTTGCAGAAGGGTGCAGCGACCACAGCGGAAGAAGGTGGTCAGTCCGGCTTTCCTTTGGAAAAACCGAGGAAGCCCTCATCGAAGATGCAAAAATGTGTCTTCTGGCTATGGGCTTTGACCCCAGGATTTCCGAAGAAAAAACGGCAACAAATGTGGTTGTTAACAGCAAACTCCTCTACCTGCTCCTCGAAGCTCTTGGCTGCGGGCATGGGGCACACAGCAAATCAGTACCTGATCTTCTCTTTAATGTTGATGCTTCATTCGTGGGGACATACATCTCCTGCGCTTTCAAAGGAGACGGCAATGTAAATACTCAAAAAGGAAAGGTTGGAAAGTACCCCCACAACGCAAACACTATCAGAATGCGCCTGGTTTCCAGAGAAGCGGTACAAAAATTAATCTGGCTCGGACAGAGAATCGGGATACAGATGAATTATATGGCCCGCGAGGAAACGGTGAAACATCCGCAGACAGGAGAGCCTTACAACCTGAAGACCTACACCTGTTATGTCACTTCCCAGGACCAGATAAAGAATTTCTGTAAACAGACCGGGTACGGAGAAAATGCCCTTGTAGAGGATGGAAAAGGCACAGCTGGCTGCTTTACAAGAGTTCCCATCGAAGAAACAGGGCTTGACTATTCGAAACTCAAGTATCCGGCCCAGTACAGGGCACAGGGACACAGGAGTGTAAACCAGGCCCATGTTCTTGATACTTCAGAAGCCCCGATGGTTGATCATTTGATCAATGGAAAGGTCCATGCTCTTGAGATAAAGAAAATAGAGGAAGAAGAGTACGAAGGCTTCGTGTATGATCTCGTAGAAGTCTCGGATACCCACAACTTCAGCAATGCCCTTGGAATAGTCACAGGAAACTGCTGCGCCTACCAGTTTTCCTCAAACCCCACCGATGATGAGGAATTCAATAACAAGCTCTATTTCGAGGACGGAAAGCACTTTTCCATGGGTTCCTGGATGGTAATGAGCCTTAACTGTCCCCGGGCAGCTTACAAAGCCGAGCAGGACGATGAAAAGCTCTTCAATGAACTGAAGTTTCTGATGAACAAAGCCATTGAAGTTTTCAAGATCAAGCGGAGATGGATGAATAGCCTCATAAAAATGAACAGGATACCCTTTGCTTCCCAGCGCCCGAAAGACCCGACCACGGGAGAAAAAGGCGCCATGGCAGTGGACTTCGAAAGCCTGGTCTACACAATCGGGGTTGTCGGGATCAACGAGATGGTCCAGTACCACACCGGGTACCAGATGCACGAATCTCCTGCCGCTTACAAGCTTGCGATCAGGGCGATGTTTGAGATGAAAATGTATGCCCAGAAACTCTCAGAGGAAACAGGCATGGAAATCGCCCTTGCAAGGACTCCTGCGGAAACCACGGCCCAGCGCTTTGCGGTTTCGGACATGCTCCACAAAGAGTACGCCGACAAAGCCGAGCTTACTATCAAGGGAAACCTGGACGCCGCAATGCGTGAAATCCACGATACCCATGACCTGCCCATCTACTATACGAACGGGACCCACATCCCGCCGGGAGCTGACATTTCCCTGGTGGACCGGATCAACTACGAGCACACTTTCTTCCCGGTCGTGGACGGCGGAAATATCATGCACATCTGGCTCGGGGAAGGCAACCCTGACCCTGACGGCCTGCAGGAACTTGCAATGCACATCGCAAAGAACACCCAGACAGGTTACTTTGCCTTCACGCGGGACATGACGGTCTGCACGGACGGGGGCTATGTAGCCTCAGGCCTCCTTGATAAATGCCCGAAGTGCGGCTCGGAGAATGTGGAACACCTCTCAAGGATCACAGGGTACCTCCAGCCCGTGGACGGCTGGAACAAGGGAAAACAGCAGGAACTCCGAGACAGGAAACGCTATGGGACAAGGAACCTCAGCTGAGGTTTCTTTAACCCCTTCTTTTTTAGTACCAGAAAAAAACGGCAAGGAACGATAGTTTCCATGAAAGTAAACTACGCAGACACGCTTTCTCTCTCCACCATGGACTGGACGGGAAAATCCGCAGTCACCGTCTTTTTCCGCGGCTGCCCCCTTCGCTGTCCCTACTGCCAGAACCACTCCTACCTTGAAGAGCCGGACCTGAGGGAACTCGGTTTCGTGCAGGAGCAGATCAAAAAGTCCGGGCCCTTCGTGAGCGCAGCCGTGTTTTCGGGAGGGGAACCCCTGATGCAGGCGGCAATCGTACCCCTGGCAGGGTTTGCAAAGGGACTCGGGCTTTCCGTAGGCATCCACACTAACGGCTATTACCCGGAAAGGGCTGCCGAACTGCTCGAAAAAGGACTGGTCGACAAGTTCTTTATTGATGTGAAAGCCCCCCCGAATGATCCCGGACTTTACGGGAAAGTCGTGGGCTTTGGAGAATACGAAGCTGTCAGGAAAAGCCCGGAAGAAATTGCAGCCGCAGTTGCAAAAACAATCGGGCTTGCAGCTTCCGGCACCACCGGACTGGAACTCCGGACAACGCTTATCCGGGACTTCATCGGAAGCAAAGAAGAGGTCGCCCGGATAGCTGCCTGGATTTCGGAAAATGTAAAAAACCGGGAAGTCAGCTACGTGCTCCAGCAGGGTGTTTGCGAACACAGCATGCGGGAAAGCCTCCGGAAAATCCCCTTCCTGGACAGGGAAGAAATGCTTGAACTCGGGAAAGTGGCGAAACAATTCCTGGAAAATGTAAGAATCCGGACAACGGAAGAAGGGGAAGAGGAAGTTTAAGGAGAAGAAATGGAAGTTTAAGGAGAGGAAGTTTGATCCTCCTTCGTGAGGATTTCAATCCCCCAAATCCCTTTGCGTAAGGATTTCAATCCCCGAATACCTTTTTTGCTTTAGATATCGAGTCCCGGGACCCTCACCGACCGCAGAGCGGAGCGAGGCGGACGGCCTTTCCAAAATGTAAATTAATAAGATTTTACCCAGTTTAATAAGATTCTACCAAATTACAGTCAAAAACCCAAATTCCTTCACCGATCTCAAGTGAAATTTCAACCACGGAAAGCACGGAAAGCACGGAATTAAGGAAATCGGGGCTCAATCTTTCCGTGCTTTCCGTGTCTTCCGTGGTTATAAAGTAAGTGTAAGTATTTACATCCGGGACTATAATGAGACACTACCCAGTTTTTTAGCCCAAAACCGAAGTTTTCACCGTCTATTTTTAAAGAATTAGGGTTTAAGGTTCAAACCGATTTGAAGTTTACAAAAGTCTTATACCTGTAGCCGATAAACGGTACTGTAACAGTGATAACCGGAAATCCATAAAACTTTTCGTGTAACCCTTGCAGTTACAAAAATTACATAAGCAATAGAAACTCAGTCAATTTTAACTTTTAGTCCGGGCTATATCAACCCCTATGCTTATCCTGTCCCCCCACATTTACCTAACTACAAAACTAAAAACCCTTTACGACCCTGTTATCATGAACTCGAAAAAAGTCTCTTCTATCGGGGAACGTGCCCTGATTACCCGTCTGACTGAAATATTCAAATCTCCTGCAGGAAAAGAGGTCCTTGAAGGGGCCGGGAGCGATGACTGCGCCGTCCTTGACCTTGGCGGGGAGGACTGCCTGGTCATCAGTACCGATATGCTCCACAGGACAACGGATTTTCCTGAAGGGATGAGCCCCTGGCAGATGGGCTGGATGTCCGCCGCCGTAAACTTCAGCGATATTGCCGCTATGGGAGGGAAACCCCTGGGGATCCTGACAGCAATCGGCATGCCGGCAGAAACCGAAATAAGCTTTGTTGAAGAGCTTGCGAAAGGCATCCGAGCCTGCGCCGAATTTTGTGAAACTACCGTGATAGGGGGCGATATCGATACCCACGAAGAACTTACCATCACGGGAACTGTACTTGGCCGGATGAAGAAAAACCAGCTGCTCCGAAGAAGCGGGGCAAAACCCGGAGACCTTGTCTGCGTGACCGGCTATGCCGGATCTGCAGGGGCAGCCCTTGAGGTTCTCCAGTCGAAACACAGGGGGTTTGAAAAGGCTGGTGAACAAAATAATAGCCAGGCAGGTGAACAGAAAAATGAACAGGGAAATAAACAGGGAAATGAACAGGGAAATGAAAAAAAGGCAAGCGAAACCCTGATCAAAAGCCTGCTTGAACCCGTGCCCCGCACGAAAGAGGCGCAGAAACTGGCAGCCTCAGGTTCCGTCACCTCCATGATGGACACCAGCGACGGCCTTGCCATGTCCCTCCATGACCTTGCCCAGGCAGGTCGGATAGGATTCAAAATCCGGGAAAACTCCCTCCCAGTCCTTCCTGAAGTCCGGGACTTTGCCTCAACTTCCGAAAACGACCCTGAAAAACTGCTGGAACTTGCCCTTTACACAGGCGGAGATTTCGAACTCCTTTTCACAGTTGATCCCGAACAAATAAAAAAAGTACAAAATATATGTAAGTTAAGTATCATAGGAGAATGCACTGAATACGAAAAGGGAATTTGGCTTGAACGCCCCGACGGCAGCATCATCCCCGTGAAACGCCGCGGATACCAGCAGCTAAAAGCCGGAGACAATTGATCAGCCCACCCCATGAAAATTAACATTAAGCGGAAATAATACAAAATTCAAGATTATAAAGATAACATTAAAAACATTGGCTGATAAATCTACAAATTATCAAGCGAAGTAGAATAAAACTCAACTAGATCACTATTAAATTTACACCGAAGTTTACACAGAATACACAAAAATTACAATTTTTACACAAGGTTTAGAAGGTTCGCACATGAAAAGCCATAAAAAAATGAAGACACTTGCAGTAATTCTAATGCTGGGGTTACTTTGCGGAACCGCATTTGCGGCTCCGGTTATAAAGAGCTCTACACCTTCAGACAAAGATATTGAGGTGGACATTGGCACAAACCAAGAGTTCACAGTTACGTTAAACGAATCAGGAACCGTCAAATGGTTTGTTGAAGACGAAGAAAAGAGTCCAAGTTCTTCCACTGACACATTCTCTTCCTATATATATGCTGTATCAGACACTATTCAGCGTACAATTAAAGCCGTTGTCGAAGGGAATGCAAACGCCAGCCCTGAAGAATGGACAATACAGGGTATAGGACTGTCTATAGAAGAGTTCAATCCGGAATGGGATGATCTAAAAGAAACGATAACAGCAAGCAATTCCAACAAGACATTTGAATTTAACATCACGACCAACCAGAACTGTACTATCGAATGGTTTGTGAATGACGTTACAGAAAAAGACCCTGAATCGAACATAGACTTCTCTTCATTTGCATTCGGAGCCGGAACAAATACCGGGACTTTTGAAATAACGGCAGAAGCCACTTTAACAGGATCGGACCCTGTTGAAAAGACATGGACCCTTGAAGTTGTACCCCAAGGATATTCCTCAGGCAACAGGATCTGGGAAAAAGGCCTTGCCACCACCTATACCTGGAACGCCCTGAGTTATTCAGGTTTCTTCTATAACCTTGATGATGGGAAATCCTCGGAAACTTTGACCATCGAGGGCATAAGCAGAAACATAGACGAAGGGAATATCAAATACTCCACGGAGCCTATGAAAACCGATTTTGAATACAATAACTGGGGATCTTACCAGGTAATCGGTTTCATGGCAGAGAAGTACTTTGCAGGATATACGGAGAACAGCACCCCTGTTGATGAGGATATCAGCCTGATCAAAGAAGGCGTACTTGCCAAAGTGCTCACCGACACTGACGACAAAGAGTCCGCTTACTCCGGTTCTTCCTTTATCCTTGAAGACGGATATGCCCTGAACATTGTTGAAGTTGATGTTAACGGGAACACCGTCTGGATCCAGCTCGAAAAGGACGGAGACGTCGTGGATGACGACTTCCTTGCTTCCAACGAAAACTACGTGTATGAAGCTGATCTCGGGGACGCGGAAGACGTACCCATAATCATTGCCCACGTAGGAACCGTTTTTGCTGGGCAGGAAACATCTGCTGTATTCATAGAAGGAATCTTCCAGATCTCGGACAACTACGTTGAAATCGAAAGAGGAGACAGTTTCGGAGAAATGGAAATTACCTCCGTTTCCAGCTCCAGGATCGAGATGGAAAATGAAGACGACGTCAACCTCGATGAGGGCGACACTATCGAACTCATGGGCAAGATCCTGATCCAGGTAGCAGATGACAGCACCCTCAGGTTCGCACCCTTTGTGGACATCTCGGAACCCGGGACCTACGAGCTGCGCGGAACAGTCTACGACGAAGATGAAGACGGCGACTCCCTCCCAACCTGGACACCCTTCAACTTCGAAGGTTTCTATTATAACATCGACGAGGGAATAGGGACCGAGAGGCTGGAAATATCAGCTGGAGAAGACCTATCTGATAGAGAAATTTCTGACGGAAACCTTGTCTACACCTCTACCCCCCAACCTGTTGAGTTCGAACACAACGAATGGGGCAACTTCACCGTCATAGGCTTTATGGCCGAGAAGTACTTCGCAGGGTACCCGACAAGTGTCGAAGTGGACGGCGTAGATGACATGAGCCTCCTCTCGGACAACATCCTCTCAAAAATCCTTACTGACACCGATGATAAAGAGTCCATGTACTCCGGCTCAGCCCTGATCCTTGAAGAAGGCTATGCCCTGAACATCCAAGAAGTTGATATTAACGGAGAGATCGTCTGGGTCCAGCTCGAAAAGGACGGAGATGCGGTTGATGATGCCTTTGTCGCATCAAATGAGGATTATGTCTACGAAACCGATTTGGGAGACGCTGAAGATGTACCCCTGATCATTGTCCACTTCTCAAACGTCTTTGCGGGTGCTGAAACCAATGCCGTATTCGTGGAAGGTATCTTCCAGATTTCCGACGATTACCTTGAACTTGAAGATGGAGATACCTACGGAGAAATGGAACTTTCCGTTGGATCGAACAAGGTCACGATGGAAAACGAAGATGACATCAACCTTGATGAAGACGAAACAATTGACATCATGGGAGAAGTCAAGTTCAAGACCGCCGATGACAACACTCTCAGGTTCTATCCCTTCGTTGAAGTCGAAACCGAAGGTGGAGCCAGCAGGGAACTCAGGATCGATGTGCCTGACGAAATCATTGAGGGCGAGGAATTCACAATCGAAGTGACCGCCGGCGAAGATGAAGTGGAAGACGTGACTGTAAGGATCGACGGGTCTACCATGGGCAAGACCGACGAGGACGGAGAAGTCACTTACACCGCTGACGAAGCAGGTACCTACAAGATTACCGCCGAAAAGGACGGGTACACCACCGCAAACACGAACATTGAAATCATTGAGCCCAAGGTCCAGATGACCATCAGCATCTCCCCACAGACGGTCTATGTAGGAGACACGATGACCATCGAGGTCCTCGAGGCAATCGGAGGAGACCCTGTCGAAGGAGCAGAAATCGCCATTGACGGCGAGTTCCTGGAAGAGACCGACGAGGACGGAACCGTCACCTACTCCACCGACGATCCCGGTACGATCAAGGTCAGTGCTACCAAGAAGGGCTATCTGGACGAGAGCACAAACGTGAAGATAAGGGATCTTGAAGCAATCTTCACATACTCCAACCTGGTAATCGACCCGCTTGAGGTGAGAGCCGAAAAGGAAGCTAGCATCTCAGTAGATGTTGAAAACACGGGCAATGACGCAGGAGACACCAATGTGGAGCTCGTTGTGAACGGAACGGTTGCCGGCACCCAGACCATTTCCCTTGGCATAGGAGAAGGCACCACCGTTACCTTCAAACACGCAGAAGAAGTGCCCGGGACCTACACGGCTGAGGTTGGCGGAGAAACCGGAACCTACACGGTACTCGAAAAGAGTTCTGGCCTTCTCTACGGCCTTGGAGCCCTGATCCTGGCAATTGCCGGAGGAGCAGCCTACATGTTCACAAAAGGCGGCTGGACTGTTGCAATGGTACAGGAGAAAGTACAGGAACTTCTCGATTCCGTAAAACCAAGGAAGTAAAACCCGAAACATCAAAAAAGTAAAAACAAATTTCAAGTACCCGCGTTAATATTGAAGACGCGGGACTTACCTCTTTTTTAAATTTGTCCCCTCTTTTTCAACAACGTTTTCAACAACGGTTTCAATGAAAGGATTAAATAACGGTTTCAATAAAGGGTTTCGATAACGATTTTTAAAAAAGGTTTCAGGAAAAATTCCCTGCTGAATTTTTAATGAAAGGGTCGGGGAAAAATTCCTGTCTGATAAGTCCGAAAAAACTCTTCATTCCATTTTCTTGAGGGCAAGCGTGATGGCGTCCAGCAGACTATCTCTAGGGATGATGGTTGTGACCGGGATATTCAGGATCTTTTCTACTGTGGGGCTTACGATGGGAGCGCAGACCAGGGCTTTAGCCCCGTCTCTTTCGGCATGTACGGCTGCAATAATTGCCTCTTCCATGGAAGTTGCCGAGTACTCCCTGATGGTCACCAGCCTGCCTGCGATCTTTTTCTTTGTCTCCACTATGTTATCGAGCACCGAGCGGGCAGCGATGACCGCGATAAATTCTCCACTATCGGATTCCTTGATTTCCCGGATAGTCTTAACTATCTGGCGCAGGGTCTTTATGTTCGGGTCCCTGTTCCCTGAAAGGATCTTGTAAAGGGTGCTTGGGGGAATGTTTGCCTGCTTGGCAAAATCAACAGCAGTGAGGTTCAGATCTTCCTTAATTACAGTGGAAAGAGTTTTTTGAAATACTTCGTCGGATTCAAATGCAGCTTTGATAACCTTGTCTGCAACATTCATGGAAACGCTCCTGTAATACTGGATAAAAAAAACTGGGACAACTTTAAAGAATTTACATTTTATAAGTATTTTCTTCCAAAATGAGAAATATAACCAGGTATATTAATACATATGGGTCATAATCAGGGGACATTTGAGAAAGTATATATAGTAAATTTCAAAGAATAATAACACATAGAAAAATATACTCCTTTATTACTCCGGGTTTACCAATTTTGGCCGGAATTTTCCGATTAAAAATCCTTCAACCAGGTTATAAACCTTTATTGAAACTGAAACCCTATTGAGGTTGTAGTTAGTCATAAACTCTCATTGAGACGGAAACTCTCATTGAGGGTATTGGATAGTGGTAAATTATTGAGGTGAGATTTTGAAAAAATTAGGCGTATTGATCCTTACATTATTGCTTGTTGCAACTGCCTTCGTGTCCGGCTGCGTATCCGATGAGGAAGGCGAAGCTGAAGAGGGGGCAGGAGAAGCTTCCACAATTACGGAACTGAACTTCGGGTACCAACCGAGCACACACCAGATTGCATACATGACTGCCGCAGAGAAGGGCTGGTGGGAAGAAGACCTTGCAACTTACGGAATCGAGAAGATAAACGAATACGAATTCCCGACAGGTGCCCCTGAAATGCAGGCCATGCTCGCCGGGGACCTGGACGTGGCTTATGTTGGAGCAGCTCCAGTGATCACTGCGCTTAGCCAGGGGCTTGACGCAAAGATTATTGCTGCCGTCCAGATCCAGGGTTCAAACCTGGTTCTACGCCCCGAATTCGAATACGAAAATCCCCAGGACCTGAAAGGACTCAGCATCGCAACCTTCCCGCCAGGCACTATCCAGGACACCCTTCTCAGGGAATGGCTCAAGGAAAACGATCTCGACCCTGAGAAAGATGTAACAGTCCTCGGAATGGGGCCTGGAGACGCTGTCAGCGCCATGTCAGCTGGCAGAGTTGACGCAGTGTTCCTGCCCCACCCAGCCCCGGCAATCATCGAGAGCGAAGGCAACGGGCGTTCAGTTGTGGCCTCGGGAGAGATGGAGGCAAACCACGCCTGCTGCGTGCTCGTGGCAAGCGGGGAAATGATCAGGGAACATCCGGAAATCGTGGAACAGGTAGTAAAGACCCATATCAGGGCAACCGAATATAACAAGGCCAACGTGGACGAAGCTGCCCTGGTCTTTGCAAACAAGACAACTCAGGACATTGAAACTGTAAAGATGTCTCTTCAGGAGTGGGACGGCACCTGGATTACAGACCCCGCACCGATTGAAAACTCCACTGTTGAGTATGCCAGGGTCCAATATGAACTCGGGTACATCCAGAAGCCCCTGACAGCGGAAGAAATCTTTGATACAAGCTTCTATGAAGCAACCGTCAGTGAGGAATAAAAACAGGAATAAAAGCCTAATAAGAGCTTAATAAAACCCTAAATAAGAGCTTAATAAAACCCTAAATAAGAGCTTAAAGGAAAATGTTCAACTGCCTCTTACTTCCAAAGGGGCAGTTTGAACCCCACTTTGCTCTGAAAATTTACCCTGAAAACTGAAATCATCCGGAAAGATAAAAAAGTAAGAATACTTTTAAGTAGATATGAATTTTAGTTTCGTAAAAACAGCCAAAAAAAAAGGCATTGAAGCATTATCAATCGCTTTCGTTCTTGTCATCTGGCAATTTACAGCCGAAAGGATCGTACAGAACAAATTGCTTCTACCAAGTTTTTATGATGTAGTGCTCTCTTTTTTCGCCATCATCAAAAGCGGGCTAATTTTTACGGATACCATGACGAGTCTACTTCACTTTGGAATTGGCATTGCTGCAGCGTTTGTGGTAGGAATCCCCCTGGGAATAGTCATGGGGTGGTTCAAAACAGCAAACAGAGCAATTGACCCAATAATAGAGATCTTGCGCCCGATTCCCCCCCTTGCCTGGATCCCTTTTGCAATCGTGTGGTTCGGGCTTACCCACCAGTCCGCAGGCTTTGTTGTGTTTGTAGGGATGGTCTTCCCCATTATAATCAACACCTACACAGGCTTTGATAATGTGCCCAGGGTCCATGTTGAAGCAGCAAAAGTCCTCGGATGTACCCGGGATGTGGACCTTATCCGATACATTGCAATCCCCTCAGCTATGCCTTCAATCATCGCAGGAATCCGGATTGCCATGGGAGTGGGCTGGATGTGCCTGGTCGCAGCCGAAATGTTCGGGGTTAGCAACAAGGGACTCGGATACCAGATATGGCATAACTATTACCTGCACAGGATGGACTTCGTACTCGTGTATATGCTCCTGCTGGGGTTCATTGGGCTTTTTATAGACCGCTTCTTCAGGTATTACGTAGACACAAAACTTCTTAGATGGAAAACCGGGACTGTGATATAAAATGGGCAGAGTCAGTGTAAAAAACGTTTCACGCACCTTTTCGAAAAAAGAAGACAAATCCGAGACCACGGCCCTGGAAAATGTGAGTTTCGACGTGAAAGACGGGGAATTTATCTGCCTGCTTGGGCCTTCCGGGTGCGGGAAGACCACGCTGCTCCGGATTGCGGCAGGGCTTGAGACCCAGACCTCGGGAGAAATCCTGTTGAACGGGGTCCCCATTACAGGTCCTGACCCTAAAAGAGGCATGGTCTTTCAGCAGTATTCCCTCTTTCCCTGGAGGACGGTCATCGACAACATCACATTCGGGCTTGAGATGCAGGGGATTAAAAAGAGCAAAGCCCGAAAACAGGTCGATAAGTACCTTGACCTCGTGGGCCTGGGACAGTTCAAAAACAGCTACCCCTACGAGCTTTCAGGAGGCATGCAACAGCGGGCAGCTATTGCAAGGGCTCTTGCCAATGAGCCTGAAGTCCTCCTGATGGACGAGCCCTTCGGAGCCCTGGACGCCCAGACCCGAAACGTCCTTCAGGACGAACTCCTGAAGATCTGGGAACAAAAACACGTAACCTTCCTCTTTGTAACCCACAGTGTTGACGAAGCGGTTTTTCTCTCGGACAGGATCGTTGTTATGACCTCCAGACCCGGAAGGTTAAAGGAAATCATAAAAGTGGACCTCCCCCGCCCGCGGAGCCGGACCAGCCCTGAAGTCAACAGCCTGAGGGACAAAATCCTGAAACTCCTGGAACAGGAAAGGTTCAACAGGTAAAAGATAAGAAGTAAAGGAAAGGAAAGAAGTTAAAAAGAAAGGAAAAAAGGAAAAAACGGAATTTTGGTCATTCTTCAGCCCTGATAACTACTTTTGTGAGGGGCTCTACTTTTTTGATCGTGACCTTTCCCACAAGTTCAAGGGTACCCCCTGAGTTTACAGAGCCCACAGCACAACCAGGCCGCATGTAAATGTCCCCGGCGCAGGATGCGGAGTTTGCCCGGGCACCGTCAAGCAGGACAAGTTCCGAAACAGCATCTATGCTCCCGAGAACCTGTGCTCCGGCGCAGACCAGGGCACTTTCAGCTTTCACATTCCCCTGGACCACGGAGCCTTTTCCAAGCTCAAGCCTCCCCGTAACTACGAGGTCTTTCCAGAAATTAACGTCCTGACCGACAATCAAGTTGCCTTCAAGCATAAGAGGCTCATCGAAAAACGCTCTTTTTTCTATCACAAAGGTATTGGAGTGGGGGTGGTACTTGATAAAACACTTCATAAGGAATCACTCCGGGACCTGCCCCGGACCTTGAAGGTCCTGAGGGAACCTTTCATATCATCAGTAAAAACTTTGTTAGCTGGATTTCGAAGTCATATTTTATCCTCTATTATATAATAGCATCGAATTGGGACAGAGATTTCGACCCAACTGCAAGTAAAAAAATTCAGGAAAAGCAAAAACAGAGCAAAAAAATAAGGGAAAAACAAAATACAAAATACAAAAACAAAATACAAAAACAAAATACAAAAACAAAGAGAAAAACAAAATACAAAATACAAAAACAAAATACAAAATACAAAAACAAAATACAAAAACAAAGAGAAAAATAAACAAAAATGCCAGGAATATACAAGAATTAAGAAAGAAAAGACTGAAAAAATAATTTGAAAAATACTTTTTCAGTCTAATTTCTTCCTGTGTATCCCGGCTTATTCAACCAGGCTTGCAAACCCGTATTTAGGGAGCACTCTTTCGACTTTAATCCGGACTTCATCGCCAACTTTGGTTCCGGGGACGAAAACGACAAACCCTTCGATGCGGGCAATGCCATCTCCCTGGCGAGCAAGGTCCTCAATAGTGACATCGTAAACTTCGCCCTCTTCAAGAGGAGCAGAGCGACTTTCTTCTCTGAACATGGAAACCATTCCTTTAATTGAATTAATTTAATTGATTTATTCCGCTAAATCGAAAATTACTCGACAAGGCTTCCAAAAGCGAATTTGGGGAGTACTCTTTCGACTTTAATCTGGACTTCATCGCCAACTTTGGTTCCCGGAACAAAAATTACAAAACCTTCAACGCGAGCGATTCCGTCTCCCTGACGGGCAATGTCTTCGATTGTGACATCGTAAACTTCGCCCTCTTCGATAGGAACAGAGCGGCTTTCTTCTCTGAACATAAAAACCATTCCTTTAATTGAAATTAAGTTAATTGATTTGCTTCGTTAATCGGAAATTACTCGACAAGGCTTCCAAAAGCAAACTTGGGGAGTACTCTTTCGACTTTGATCTGGACTTCATCGCCAACTTTTGTTCCAGGAACAAAAATTACAAAACCTTCAACACGAGCGATTCCGTCTCCCTGGCGGGCAATATCTTCAATAGTTACATCGTAGACTTCGCCCTCTTCGACAGGAGCAGAGCGACTTTCTTCTCTGAACATAAAAACCATTCCTTTAATTGAATTAATTTCCTTAATCCACGCTTACTCGACAAGGCTTCCAAACGCGAATTTGGGGAGTACTCTTTCGACTTTGATCTGGACTTCATCGCCAACTTTTGTTCCAGGAACAAAAATTACAAAACCTTCAACACGAGCGATTCCGTCTCCCTGGCGGGCAATATCTTCAATAGT
>JAENZL010000001.1:102602-160768 GCA_016841265.1 Methanobacteriota archaeon
CAAAACCTTCAACACGAGCGATTCCGTCTCCCTGGCGGGCAATATCTTCAATAGTAACATCGTAGACTTCGCCCTCTTCGATAGGGACAGAGCGACTTTCATCTCTAAACATAAAAGATCATTCCTTTAATTTAATTGCTTAATTTCTCTAACTCTTATTAATCAACTCAAAAAAGCTCCATGCGCCAGAAAAGTATAAAATAGTACTTAGCAAACCAAACTTGAGGAAATCAAATTTAGGAAGTACGCCTCCAACTTTATTAACTGAGCCCCAACAGAGCTTCGGATAAGTCAACTAACTGGTCATATTCAGATGCACTTGTATATAAGAGTTTGCTTTAACGAAGACAGAATGAACAAATTGGATAATTATGTAAGGCATCGTGAAAATTCCAAACCCTGAAGTTCTGGTTGCCCACTTAATAAAAATATGGAGACATGTGTGAGGGGAGATCTTCCAAAATAAATACAGGTTTAATAAAGATTTCATCCATGAAAAGTCAAATTTCAGACATGAGAAGTAAATTTTCTAACTTGTATATGAAAAAGATGGAGAAAGTGCAGGGAAAAAACAACTATTATACCTGAAAGAACCCAAAGAAATCACAGGTTTTGACATTCGTACCGAAATTTATAAATAATGGAGATACGTTATGAGGTTCGTTCATTCAGGCAGGAAACAAAGCGTGGGCCCGTAGCTTAGTCAGGCAGAGCGACGGACTCTTAATCCGTAGGCCGGGGGTTCAAATCCCTTCGGGCCCGCTAATTTACTTCCTTTTCTGAAGGGTTTTTTATCAAAATTACTTTTTTGGCAGAAAGCCTCGTTTTTACTTTCGTTTATCTTTTTGTGTATTTTTGCCTATCTTTTCGTTTATCTTTTTGTGTATTTTTGCTTATCTTTTCGTTAATCCATTATCTGTCTTTTTCCTTCAACTACCGCCCCAAAAAACCTTTTTGAGGAAAAATCAATCTGAAATATAAATAGAAGAAGTGCATTTTATCCCACAATCTCATGGAAATTCATTGAATTTTCAAGAGGGAGACTACGGTTTAATAATTTATATTCTTAAACAGCGTCTCAATGAAACTGGACACTATCACTTTAAACACTATCACTTTAAACACTATCACTTCAAACACTATCACTGGAGCGTGACCCTGATGCCAAAAGTAAGCGTTGAAATCCCCCAGGAACTCCTGGAAGACCTGAACAAACATGTGGGAGAAAACAAAAAATTCGTGAACCAATCCGATGCTATTCGAACCGCTATCCGGAAAATGCTTGACCTGATGGACGAAATCGATCGAAGGCACGGCAGGTTGAATGACTGAAAAAAGAATGAAAACGAGAGTGAAAAAACATAATTTTAAAAACCTGTTAAATATTTAAAACTTCACCCCTTTATTTCCACTGTGTTTCGGTAACCAGTGCCTAATTTTTCAGAGAAGATGCAAATATGCAAGGTTTCCACTGGAAAAAATAAGTATTCAGAGGAACGTGCATCGTTACAGGCATTCCCTGAAATCATTGATACCCTGAGCCACGTTTGAGAGCAGCATGAAAGCTATCTTCTGGTTCGGCCAGGAACCGAGCCCGCAGTCGGGCCCGACGTATTTGATAAGGTCTCCGAAACGCCTGTAAGCAATCCTGAGCCGCTTTGTAATCACCTGTGGGGTCTCAAGTTCCGTGACGATTTCGGACAGGTACTCCTGCTCCTTCCAGACGTTTGTGTTGTACTTTTCATTCAGGGCTCCTGCAAGGGTGTATATATCAGTCCTGGCAACCCCGACGCGCAGGAAAGAGTCCGTGTCTTCAAGAACTTTTTTGTATATAAGGTCCATATAAGAAGGCGTACCTGCAGATTCCATACCGATGACATTAATGGTTGGGGTCTCACAGGCAAGGTTGTAGTAGAGGGCAGAATGGAGGTGGATTTCCACGTCAGCACCCCATTTGCTCGCAGCCTTCGAGCAATCGGTGAGGGCAGAAATGATCTGATCATTATCAAAAGCAAGTTCAGGGTTCAGCCCGATGCTGGGCTCGTCAATGGAGACCGTGGCAATTTTGAAGTTCTTTGCCGATTTCATGGAATTGCGGACGAATTTATTAACATTTTTTGCAAAAATAGAGTAAATATCCGCATAATTCGTCCCCCCGAATTCCTTGAGGTAGAGTTCGGCAGGCCCGGTCACGCAGATCCTGACCTGCAGGGTTTCCCCGAATTTTTCTTTGTAAGCCTTTGCAACACTTTCTATGGCATCAAGCTCTTCGATCCTGGCACAGTCAAGCTTTACTTCAAAAGGCCCATCGCAGCAGCTCTCATCCCGGATCACCTTCAGAAACTGCTCATTCATGTCCTGGTACTGGGGATAGGTGGGGACCTGCACTCCCGCATCAATTTTCTGCTGGAAAGCGTTATTAATAACCGCAAAAAGTTTTTCATCATCCTCCCTCGTCTTAAAGGCGTTCTGGACCCATTCCTTACTCACGCCATCGGGGAGGGGGTAACTCCCGATATCGTCAAAGATGATTTCTTCCATGCCCAGTTAGTATGCCTTGAAGGATTTAAAATTATTGGGAAAACGTCATAATTATAAAAAAAAGGATGTGGAAATAGAAAAGCCCTGAAAATCCGAAAAAGCGAAAAAGAAAAAGAAAAAGCGAAAAAGAAAAAGAAAAAAAGAAAAAAGGAAGGATTGGAAATTTTATTCCTTGCCCCTGTTTTCAGCGTTAAACGCATCAATTCCTTTTGCCGTATTCTCAAGCAATTTGAACGCAAGTTCCTGGTCCGGCCAGAAAGCAAGGCCGCAATCCGGGCTTGCGTACCTGATCCGGTCCCCAAGGACAGCCCAAGCTGTATCAAGCCTCTTCTTTATGACTTCCGGGGTTTCCATTTCAGTGACGATCTTTTGCATATGCTCCTTTTCCTTCCAGGCATTGACCTCATACTTTTCGTTGATGGCACCGATGAGGTTTCCAATATCGGTCCTAGAAACCCCTAGCCTGACATAGGTACCTGAAGCCTCCAGATACTCCCTGTCGAAGAGGTCAAGATAAGAAGGAGTTGCTGCATATTCCACCCCGATAACGTTTATCGGAGTTTCACAGACGACCTTATACTTTAAGGGAGAATGCAGGTGGATCTCCACATCAGCTCCCTGCTGCCTGGCATAGGTGGAAGCCAGGGTAAGCGCAGAAACGATGTCAGGATCAAAGAACTGGATCCGGTCGTTCATCCCCAGGCTCGGTTCGTCCAGGGCAACGACCTTGATCTTGAAATTCTTTGCAGTCTCAAAAGCCTTCCTGACAAAGCGGTCAATATTCAGGGCCATGTAGTGGTAAGCGTCCCTGAACATGGTAGCTCCGAAAGCCTGGAGATAAAGGTCAGTGGGGCCCGCCACGCAGACCCTGACTTCCAGGGTTTCGCCTGTCTCCTCCTTATACCGCTTTGCGACCTCGTCAATGATCTCAAGCTCAAGGAGCTTAGCGTTCTCCTCTTTTAGGACATAGGGCTCATAGCAGTTCTTTTCATCCTTGATGATATCCAGGAACTGCCCGATCATGTCCCGGTACTGGGGATAAGTGGGGACATGGATTCCTATATCGATTTTCCTCTGGAAAGCCTCCCTGACAAGGGAAAAAAGCTTTTCATCTTCAGCCCTTGACTCCGCAGCAGCCTTGAACCAATCCCTTGTAACACCCTCAGGGACCGGGAGGCTGCCTCCGTCGATAAATGTGACGTCCTGCATATTTAGTATTTAATATGTTAGCCTGTATTATAACTATTGGAATTGTTCCGGCCAAGAAGTGTGTCGTGAAAGTTTAGAAGTGGAGAGACTTTGTTCAGGGAATCCGTTAAAGCATCCGTTTTAAAATATTCTGACCAGTTTCCGGTCCAAACTTCCCGGAAATCATATAAGTTTGATTATTTTTCGTTAAGGAATTGGTCTGCAAAGCCATCAGTCATTTCAATGAGAGTGTCTCTTTTTTGTTTGACCAGTTCTCGATAGCTCGTGCCCAGCGTTCTCCATAAAAATTGACTGAAATAACCTGAAAAGCCGCATAAAAAACGTTACATCAAGCTTTCATTTGTAAATTTCCCTTCGGTGCCCGACTTTAAGTACGAGTATCACCAGAATGCTGCCCTGAATCTCCAGAACCACCCTGTAGTCACCTACTCTCAGCCGGTAATTTGGAGACCCAACAAGTTTTGTCACATAACGGTAAGGATCTTCCTGAAGCTCCGAAACTTTACGGAAAATTCGTTTTGCTAGCTGACGGTCCAGTTTTCTAAGCTGCTCTGCCGCAGGTTCGGACCAGATGATTTGAAAACGCATCAGAACCCCATTCTCAGAATCCAAGTTCTTCTTTCAGTTTTTCGTGCGTTATGTACCTGCCTTCTTCAACCGCTTTTCGGGCAAGTTCGATTTCTTTTTTTGTCTCTTCGTTCAGTTCCTGGACCTCTTCTATCAGCCTTTCCAGGACGTCATTGTAGGTTTCCCGTTTGTAGATTTTCATGCGTTCCAGAACTTCTTTCGTGCTCTGTTTAACCTGGATGGTCGTCGTTTCAGCCATATTTAGTTTTATGCAAGGTTTTTACTTATAAGTTGCTATAGCTGCTTATAACAAATTATAGCTGGAAAAGGAATAAGGCAATTTAAGATTGATTGGAGATCTTATCCAAAGCTACCAAAATGCCGCACTTAACCGTTTTTGTCCCGTTCGCTTGCGAACGGTCTTTCCCACGCCAAAAACTAAAATGAAAAAAGAGGATACCGACATACCGGAAAACAAAATTTGCAGCTTACACACGAAACCTGACAAACGATCAATACTCAGAAAGCGGATACACACCCGTGCTCCCACTGATCCTCCACACATCCCCTTGCTTTCCTATCCTGAGCACAACCGTCCAGCCAACCCTGGACATGGAACTGATTTCTCCGGAGACGAAAACAGGCCCTATAAGTTCCCCTGAACCCAGAAAATCCTCAAGCCATAATTTTCCGGGCTCGATTTTTTTGATGGTGAAGCGGCTGTTCAGCTCTTCCGTGTACTTCCCGCGCGGAGACTTGGTGGCATACTCTGACATCAGCTTGCTCACTTCCATTGTTGCCGGGAGATCGGCCTTGAGCTCGTTTACACGCTCGTTTGTTTTCTCATACACTTCATCGGCCATGTAACCCTTCTCATGCATCCATTGCACCAGCTTGTGCATGACCCTGCCCACAACTTTCAGGAAGTTTTTGCTGGTTGCCGCGTTCAGGATGACGTATTCACCGAGGAAGCTCTCTATTTCCCTGAACCCTATGTGCCCGGGGCCGAAGATTTCACAGTACTCAGTGCCTCCCTCTTCATAAAGTTCCTCGAACAGTTCCCGATCTTCCTCTGTCAGGCCCTCCTCTTCCAGACGCTCCATGCCGTAAAAGTCGAGGAAACGCTCAAAATATCTCATCGCAGTTTCATATCCGGAATAGGACTGAGGCTTAAGGTTTTGTTTTTGCTCGGCCAGGAATTCCTCTAGAATTTGCTTTATTTTCGGCTCACTTTCCGAAGAATTTTCAGATTTACAGGTCATATTACCTCCATTTCCACTGCCCAAGATCCTTTATTTACTGTATCTGTTGTGAACTATAAAAACTTCAATCACATAGGATAAATAAACCCGGCCTGCTGAATCCTCCACCCCTTTTCGGTCTTCAAAAGCCGGAGCGAAATCCTCCAGCCCACCTTGCACCCGGAACTGGCCTCCCTGGGAACAGGAACCGGCCCAATACAGTGCATGGGAGTCGGATAGCCCTTGAGCCACAACTTCCCGGGTTCAATTTTTGCGATTTCGAAAAAATCCCCGATATCCTTTGTATAAGGGACCTTGACCGGATGGGCCTCCGCGTAATCATAGATCAGATCAGACACTCCTATGACCTTCGGTAGATCGGCCTTAAGCTGCTTTACAAGCGGTTCAGCATATTCATACCCTTCATCCATCATGTAGCCACTTTCGTGCAACCATTTAAACAGTTTGTACGTGACCCGGCCAACAGACTCCATGACAGTCCTGATGCCTGCAATTCTCCGAACCATGAATTCTGCAAGAAAATCGGATATTTCCGTGAAGGTGAGATGTTCAGACCCAAAAATATCACAGAACTCCCTGTCTTCATTAAGGTTAAGATCTTCGTAGCGTTTTTCTTCTTCGCTACTCAAAAAATGATAGGCATACTCATTGAGGTACATCTTGAGATAATCGACTGTATCCACATATTCGGAATATGTTCTGGACTTGAGACGGTTTCGATGTTCACCCAAAAACTCCTCTAAAATTTCCTGAATTGTTTTTGCAGATTCGGTTTTCATACACTCCCTCTTTCGGTTCTTTCCGTTCTCCCTTTTCCCTCGAATATCTGAAGGGCAGCGTTCAACAATTCAGAAAGGACACGAACTTTTCAGTAAGGACAGCGCGAAAAAACCTTTTCGACATAAGTTATCTGCCAGAAATCCCCGGTTTTTACTATTCCGAAATTAAGGTACCAGCCTACCTTTGCCAGCGAACTTGCCTCTTCCGAAACAATGACAGGCCCGATTTCCCTGTGAGGGTCCAGGTAATCCTCCACCCACAGCTTTCCGGGTTCAATCCTCATGATCTCGAAGTCTCCTGCTTTCCAGTCGGGATTCTCTTCGACCGGATGTGCATCCACATAATCGCAGAGCTCAAGCCCGAATTCCCGGACCTGGGAAGTAGCTTTTTTCTTCTTTTCCCTGATACCCCCTACAACTTTGGCAAGTTCACTGTAATGGTCAGGCTCAACGTAAGCTTTTTCATGAGCCCAGGGCAGGAATTTACGGAAAAAACGCCTGGAAGTTTCAACAAAAGTTGCACTCGCTCCAAAATCGTTAATCAGATAGTCCTCAAGGAGGTATTCAATATCATAAGCTGAGATGTAAGCAAGGTCAAAAATCTGGCAGTATTCTTTGTGCTCGTTCTTCTGCTTCTCTTCATAGAGAATCTTATCTTCTTCATATAGCTCGTCAGGGACACAATCATCCAGATACTCCTCGAAAAGCGAGATTAAATTTTCATAATCCCGACAGGTCCGGGGACTCCTGCTGCGCCTCTGCTCTGTTAAAAATTCCTGGAAAGCTTCTTTTATCGTCTTCATGGCATCTCTAAAGGGTTATCGTCTTTTCTGCTTTTTCAGGGTTTGGATGATTTTGGAAGTTTCGGGCCTTTCAGCCATCGCAAGAACAACAGGAACGCCTTTTTGAAACTTCCGGCCAGCTTTTTACCAACAAACCTGCAAGCCTATCTATAAACTTTAAACTGCCCTTTGTTTCGAGTGGAACTTCAAGCCAACACTGCGTTGACAGATTGCTTTTTGATCTTTACCGGAACAACCAGAATGGCGTATCTGGCCGTTTTTGCCTCCGTTCACTTGTGAACGGCCTTTCCCGATATAAAACAAAAAGAGTTAAAATAAAAAAAGAATAAAATTTTCTGGCATCTAAACAGATAAGCTTTATTGGTATATATTTTGATAAAATTTATAAACTTTAAAAGTGTTTGTTATAGAAATTGTCAGCGAGCATAGGTGGGAACCATGGAATTATTTAGCAAAGAAATTTACACTCTTGTAATCCCTATTAAACCCGAAAAAGATCAGCCTAACGGATATTTCCCGGGTCCTTGCGTTGGAAGTTATGAGGCACATAAAGAATATCTTGACAACAAAGGCAAAGTTTTCTGGTCATGGCATTTAAGAAATGCCGGGATAAAGAAAAATATAAAAAAAAAAGTTCCTGATTTGACCAAAAAGCTCGGCTCTTTTCAAGAAATAAATGGGAAAATGGTAAAAATAAATGACCATGGTCTCTTCTATTCATCTGAAGACAAATCAATTAGATGGAAATTCAGAGCAAGCACAATAAAAGCAACGGATGAAATCAAGAAGAAAGAAATCAAATACATACCAGAATTCCGAAAAGTCCACCTTGGTCCCAATTCTACAAATTCCTGGCTCCTAATCGAAGAATTGGAAGAGATGGATGAGCCTGTAAAAGGAAAAAAGATCCGAAACTCAAATGCATACAAATTCCCAGAGCTTTACTTCTACAGCAATCCAAATAATGCAAAGGAAGTATTCAACACAAACCACCTGACTTCCGGAAACGCATTCTTAATCGAAGAGTGCCTTTAAAAGTTGAATTTGGATTTACTTTTCAGGAAATCTCCTTCAACTTCTGCAATCCTTCATTGATCTTAACCTGCGCTTCTTCGATGATCTTAATAAGCTCTTCAGGCTTCGGAATCACTTTCTCCTTGATATTGGGATTGACAGCCTTGATGTCATAATTATTCTTTTTGACCTTATCAATTTCCACAAACCAGCTCTTCTCACTGATTTTATCCTCTTCTTCGTCAGAGTGCAGCCTGTTCAGGAAATCATCAAACTTATTGAGGGTCATGGGGCTCTTCTTCAGCACCTTGATGTCCGACATATCATAGTACCAGATCTTCTCGGTAGGCTTTCCTTTGGTGAAAAAGAGCAGGTTCGTCTTAACACCCGCCCCTGCGTTTAGGAAGACATTTTGGGGCAGGCTCAAGATACACCAGAGGTTACATTCGTCCAGCAGTTTCCTCTTGGTCTGCCCGAAAGCCGTTTCATTTGTCCTGAAGAGCACGCCTTCATCTATGACCATAGCACAGGTGCCGCCTTCCTTCAGGTGGTCGATGATATGCTGCAGGAAAAGGATCTGGGTGTTTCCTGTCTTGTATGTGAAGTTGACCTTTGCATCGTCCCCTTCCCTCCCGCCAAAAGGAGGATTCGTGAAGATATAATCGAAACTCTGCGGAGCCCCTTCGAAAAGGTCCATGTAGGTGGGCCTGCCGGAAAGCGTATTCTTAAGCCCGATATGTGGGTAATCGATCCCATGCAGGACAAGGTTTGCAAGCGAAATGGGAAATGCCGTGTCGCTGTTGTCAAGCCCCCAGAAAGCATCATGCTTCAGGTGCTCGACCTCAGTTGCAAGCCTTGTCCCGGAAAGTCCGGGGTTCATGAAATAAGTGTAATTTTCCGCCAGGAAACCGCCTGTACCGCAGCAGGGATCGTAAAAGGTTTTCATTTCCCCTCCCTTCCCGCTGATTTCCGGCTTAACCGCCCGGATCATTGCCCTTATGACTTCCCTCGGCGTAAAGAACTGCCCACCGTCATTGTTTTTCTCACCCATTTTCAGGAGCAGCCCTTCGTAGATCTGGGAAAGCGGGAATTGGTGGGTCTCATCGATATTTTCGGCACTGAGCTTATCAACTTTATCAAGCACATCAAGCAAGTTTTTTTCACTTGCAAGCTTCGTCTGGCTCAGGTTCCTGAAAATCTGTGAAATTATTTTCTGCCTGACCGTAGCATCCGGTTTATCTTCAAAACCCTTAAGGTAGGGAATAAGCTCTCCGTTCACGAAATTCAGGAAGGCGTCCACCTCCCCTTTCTGGAGCTCGGCTCTTTTCTCCCCTTTCGGACTCCCCCAGTCCCTCCACCTGTAAGGCTCTTCAAGCGAAGGCACAAACGTTTTCCCGAAAAACGGATACATCTCCGCCTCTTCAACCTCCTTCTCCTCCAGAATCCTCAAAAACATCATCCAGGTGAGTTCAGGGATATACTCAAGTGCCCCCTTGGTCCTGTCCCTGCGCATGATGTCACAGACCGACTTGATGTAAGAATTCATGCTGGACTGGCCGTTTACTGCTTTGCCATTGTTTTTCTTTGCCATGCTCATGCCCCATCTGGAATTTCGTATTTGCCAAAAACTTCGTTAAGGAAGGAGTTTGGAAGCTGGTTTATTGCTTCAAGCTGAATGTTCATATAATCTAATAATTCCTGAGTGAATTTCTTTTTTTGATCCATCTGACTTACTAATTGCTCCTGAACCTCAATTGGTGGGATTGGAACTTCAAAATTTTGAATCTGTGATTTCGTTAGAGCCTGCCTGGTCGCTCCAGATTCAGAATCCATTATGAACTTTTGAAAATTAGGATTTGAAATATAGTAGGATAGATATTTAGAGTTTAATTTATCCGTTGCCCGAATAATGCTTACATGCTGATTAACATTGGCTGGACATATTTCATCAGGAACCACACACACCCTGCCTATTGAAGCCCCTGTAATATTGAGTAAAACATCTCCTTTTTGTACTCTGGTATTTTTCATGGATTCATCAATTTCCGGAGAAATATGAGCCAAACCATCAGTTTTGAACTCATTTAAATGAACATTCATGCTTCTTATGAAAGGTATCCCCTCATTTTGATAAACAGACTGCCCACCTTTAGGGGTTGACCCACTACCAACTTTTGTTGTAAGATGGATAAATTTCATTTGTTGATATTTTTTAAATGCATCAGCTGAAAATTTTTCTTTCAAATATGCATCGAATAAATCTCTGGCATCTTCCATGTAGCTTTCAGCTTCTTTTTTCATCACCTCAATTTGAGCCATCTGCCTGTCAAGTTTTGAGACGATTTTTTCTTGTTCTGGAATTGGAGGAACAATTATTGGATAGTTTTCAAGAAATGTTTTAGGAACACGCTGTTGCCCGACTGCGCCTGTGAAGTTTTTTTGAGCTTCATCAACGAAACGCTGATTTCTCACGAAATAATAGATCCATTTGAGGATTACTCTTTCTTTACACCTCAAAACATGGAATTCAGTCGTCCCGAAACCGAAACCATTGATTAAACCATTTGCAATTGCACTTTTCTTATTCTGCATGCAGGGAGTGATTTTGGCAAACAGAACATCATTTTCTTCGAAATAAGTGTAGCCCTTTTTTATATTTGAAAAAGGAGAGACTTTCATATCAAGTATTATCCCCAGATCTCCATCCACGCTTTCCATTGGAACAAAAGAAGTATCCTGGGCATCTTCAGCTTCCAATTTACCTGGTCTACGTGGGTTAATTTCGCAAACCTGTCCTAAAGTGCTCCATTCCCAACCATCAGGCAATTCGTTTTTACTCATTTATAACAACTTCTTAACAATTTTGTACGTTCAAAAATCTGGTTATTCTTGTTCCTGCTCTTATATTATTGAATCGATATTTTTCCGGCCAGATCAAGCACAGAAGTTCATTTTTCAGTTTTAAATTAATAACAGCACTAACCGCTCGCACGCGAGCGGAAACAAAAACAGTAAAAGACACCATTCCAGTTATTCCGGAAACATCTAAGCAATAGCTCAAACCGCAAGCAGGCCCATTTTAACCTCGGTCAGCAAATCCTCTACATCCATACCGACTTTTCCTAGAGCCTCGGTCCCGCCAGCTTTTTTGATTTCAGGGACATAGAAAATCATGCGAGTTTCAAGTTCTTGAATACCGTTTTCTTTAAACTGGTTGGCGACGGCTTTGATGACTTCAGAGGAATCGGAGGGGAGGGACAGGAGCCAGGTTTCGTTTTTGTAGGCAAAGTCGGAGGCACGCTGTTCGCGGGTTTTGGCGGGGACACCGAAGCCGATTTCGGCAAAGAGGTCAAAGAGGTCGCATTCTTTCAGGTCCAGGAGGTCGCGGAGGAGGAGAGCGCCGCTTTCTCCGCCGGGGAGGGCTGAGATGAGGTGTTTCCGGTCATCGGGATGGACCCACATTTCACGGAGGAGGTTGAGGTTTTCGACCTGTTCCATCAGGGAGGCTGCGAGTTTTTCTTTGTATTCTTCGAGGGGGACGAGGCGATCTCTGCCTGTGGCGTCATCCCGCATGAGGATGAACTTGCCTTCGTCTCTGATTTCGATTTCGTAGCCGTGGACTTTTGCTATTTTGCGCTTTTTTCCTTCTTCTTTCGGGGTTGAGGGTTCGTGCCGGGGGGATGAGATGAACTCCTCGCCGAAGAGGTCGCTTGCATTCGTGTAATCGTAAATCCTGAACATGTACTTGTCGAAAGTTTCATCAATCCGGGTTCCCCGGCCTACCATCTGGTAGAATGAGATGGGGGAGGTCACGTAGTTGAAAAAGACGATATTCTGGATGCAGGGGATATCCACGCCTGTTGTCAGGAGGTCAACGGTTGTTGCAATAAAGTGGGAATTCTTGTTCCCGCTCATGTTTGCGATGAGGGTTTCCTGGTTTTCCCCGAGGATACCGCAAGCGATTCCTTTCTGGGTGCATTTAAAGGCGAACTTCTCACATTCCGGATATCCTCTTTCAATGTAGAGGTTGTTAAGTTCGTTTGTGACATCTTCGGCGTGTTTGTCGTTTACGCAGAAAATGATAGTTTTCTGCTTTGGGCCTCCGGTTTTTTCGAACTGGTCGAAGAGGTCGGAGCACATGGCTTTCCTTCGGTCGGGGAGGATGAGTTCCTTTTCAAAATCAGTCCTTACGTAAGCGTCTTTTACATCCCCGTAAATCAGGGTCTTTCCGGTCTTCGCTTCATAAATTCCCTTTTTCACAAGTTCGTCCCTGCCAAGCAAACTATCGTCAATGCTGACGTGCCGCTTTACGATCTCGCAGGCAGCAAGATAGCCGTCTTCCCAGCCTTTGGCATAGGGGTATTCGTAAACGGGCTCCCCGAAATACTTAACGTTGTTGCGGGTGATCTCTTCGTCCCTGTCCTTACCAACAGTCGCCGCTCCTTTTATTTTGCGGGGGGTTGCGGTAAGGCCGATCTGGACAGCATCGGGGTTGTTTGTGAGCACAAGGCTCCACTTATCCCAGGCGCTCCTGTGGCACTCATCGATAATAATGTGGCTGAAGTAGTTCTTCGGGTAGTTTTGCAGGAAAAAAGACTGGTCTCCGTCTTCGTCAATGCCAAGAGCCTGATATGTGGAAACAATAACCCTTGCATTGGTCTGCGGGTTTTTGTTCTCAACAATTGCAACGTTGTCCCCGAAAGCTGAAAACATCCGACCATAGCCCTGGGTTTTAAGCTGGTTCCGGTCGCAGACGAATAAAGCCTTACTTAAATGACCTGTTTTGGCGAGTTTTTCCAGAAGCTGAACTGCAATTCTGGTTTTTCCGGAACCGGTAGCAAGGGAAAGCAAGACCCTGTTCCACTTTTCTTTTTTCGAAGCGATCTTTTCAAGGACAGACCTGATTGCAGCGTCCTGGTAATACCTGCGCTCCGACTGGCCGCCGCTATAGGGTACAAAAAGAGGTTTAGCTACTTCTGAATCAAGGGCAAAGCCTTTTTTCTCCTCATAGAGCTTCCTGAGAGTTTCAGGCTTCGGGAATTTTTCAAGAACCATGTCTTCATTGACAGTGCCCTCAAAAGAATCATACTCAGCGAATAGGTGCCCGTTACTTGAAAACACAAAAGGAACATTTAGATATTTGGCATACTCTTTTGCCTGCTCCAATCCCAGGGTTTCATGTTCATCTTCCTTTTTTGCCTCGAGGACTGCGACAGGTAAGGGATTTCCACCTTCACCCGGCAGGCACAAAAGGTAATCTGCCTTTCCCCGCCTTCGTTTGGTCCTCCCACTGATGATTTCAATGGTACCCGCAGTAACTTCCCTTCTGATCAGGTCCTCAGTCCAGCCAAGGGTATGGATGACGGGATCAATCAGTTTAGCCCTGGTATCTGCTTCGTTATGCCCCATTTTGAATCAGATTCTTTTACAGTTTTCAATGATATTTAAAGTTGACAACTAATTACACTCCACATATTTTAATATATTTCGAATATAATCAAAAAAGAGTGTTGATTATCAGGTTTGCAATGAAGGACAAACAAAATATTTGCCTACTATTCTTGCTCTAATTTTTAAATCACTGTCATGCAAAGGCCGGCTGCCTTCGGTGCCCGGTGAGAGCCCCTTTTTCTGAAAATCCAGCCGAAAAAAGGTACCCTGGAGTGAAAAGAGAGAAAATGAACCAAAAAAACAGGGTACAAAAATAAGAAAGAAAGCCAAAAGAAAAGGAAATTGAGAGAGGAATTGTCCTCTCGATCTGATTTTCTCTTTTTTAACACCGATTCTTCAAACAGATTTCTTCACACCGGTTTTTTCAAACCGCTTTCTTCACATCGATTCCGGCGCACCGATTCCCAGGGTATCCAGGGCGTTTGCGATCACAATCCTTGCGCAGTCCGCGAGAACCAGCCTGGCAGCCCTTACCTGCTCGTCTTCTGCGGCAATCACGGGGACGAAGCGGTAGAACTGGTTGAAGGCGTCGGCGAGTTCCCGGGCGTAGATGGCGAGGGTATGGGGCTTGAGGTCCCGGGCGCAGTTGTCGATGATGCTGTCAAAGAGTGCCATCTTCTTTATAAGGGCAATCTCGCTATCCTCGACAAGGAGAGAGGAATCGATTTTGGCGTTGGGGTCCCAGGCAACCTCTTCTTTTGCTTTTTCGAGAATGCTGCAGGCGCGGGCGTGGGAGTACTGGATGTAGGGGGCACCCTGCTTTTCGAAGTCCATGGCTTCTTTCCAGTTGAAGACCGTGGACTTTTCGGGGGAAACCCTGACAATGTCGTAGCGGACGGCACCCATACCAACCATCTCGGCGACCTCGCGCTTGAACTCCTCAGAGGTATCCGGGCGGCGGGACTCGACCTGCTCGAAGGCCTCTGTGGTTACTTTGTCAAAGAGGTCGTCGGCACTGATGAACTGGCCACGGCGGGTGCTCATGGAACCTTCGGGAAGGGAGACAAACTCGAAGATAACAACTTCGGGTTCCTGGATCCCGATAGCGTTCAGGGTAGCCCTGAGCTGGCCTGAGATCAGTTTGTGGTCGGCCCCGAAGACGTCGATTACGCGGTCAGCCCGGGTGGCTTTCCACTCGTGGTAGGCAAGGTCCCTTGTCGTGTAAAGGGAGGTCCCGTTCGAGCGCTGGATGACCAGGGTCTTTTCAAAACCGTAGTCTAAAAGGTCTACCACAAGGGCTCCTTTGTCGATGTCAGTCCTGCCGGTGGCCTTGATACGTTCCACGATATCGTGCACGGCTCCGGATTTCAGGAAGGTGGATTCCTTTACGAATTTGTCGTGGGAAACGTTCAGGCGCAGCAGGGTTTCCTTGATACCTGCAACGGAAAGGGAAACGGCCTTATCAAAGCTCTCGATGGTCCCGACATCCCCGGCCTCCACTTTTTCCATGAGGGAATCGATAAAATCCACATATTCCGGGTGCTCTTCAAGGGCGGCGTTGGCTTTGATGTAGACCTCGGCAATGGCAGAGTCCGACTTTTTAGAAAGGTCCAGCTCGAAGCGCTCGCAGGCCCAGGAAACCACAGCAATCTGGCGGCCCATGTCATTAACATAGTACTGGACTTCTACTTCGTAGCCTGCGCGCTTCAGAATCCTGGCGAGGGTGTCCCCGATAATGGAGTTGCGGATGTGCCCCACATGGAGGGGACCGTTCGGATTTGCGGAAGTATGTTCAAGGAGGATTTTGTCCTTCGGGGCTCCGCAGCCGAACTTTTCCTGCTCTGTCAGGATCGCAGCCACAGTGCCGTCCAGATAGTTCCTGGAAGCCCAGAAGTTGATATAGGGGCCAACAGGTTTTATTTCCCCGATATAGGAACCGTCAGGGATTTCGATCTTCGAGGCGATGAGGGCGGCAAGGTCTTTAGGGCTTTTTTTGGCAAGACTGGCCAGCTTGAAGGCAGCCCTGCTCGCAAGGTCGGCATGGGGAGAGGTTTCGAAATAGAGTTCGGAATCCTCGATTTCAAACCCGGCACTCTGGATCGCGTCTTTTAAGATTAATGCAGCCTGAATTTTAAGTTCAAGGAACAAGAGAATCACCTATGAAAATTATTAAATTTGACCTGCTAAATCTGATATTAAACCTGAAATCTGATATTTCATATCTTTTGGGATAATCCTGATGGGATGATCCGAATGGAATGATCCGAATGGAATGATCCTATCTAATTTGATCTAATAGAATAATGATTTGATTAAAAATTATTGGATGAATAAGGAATTATTGGGCAGTTTTAGGCAAATTATCCGATGATCAGGAAATTACCGGGTAAATTATCAGATTTGGAACCCGGATCCGCGTCAAAAAGAGAGGAGAAAGGTAGAAGGGCTCAGATTCCCGTGTTGTACCTCAAGATTGCGGTAATTCCGCCAAAGGCAGTCATGAGCTGAGCCCCCTCCTCGAAGTCCGTGGACACGAAGAAAACTTTTGTCCCGCTCTGGTCACAGAGTTCGGAGAGTTCGTCTACAATGTCCGTTACGTCCGTGACTTCCAGGGAGGAGCCGCATTCAGGGCAGTTCCCTGTGGTTGGAGCCGCTTCTCCGGGTTTCCAATGTCGTGTCCACTTGTTTTCAAATCCGCAGACACTGCAATTAACGGTCACCCTTTCAGCCCTCAGGTCTTCGGAGAGCAGGAGCTTTTCCACAGACCCGATTTCAAGGTTTGCCCGGACCTGGTCTTCCCCGTAAGCCACCTTTCCGGAATCGGAAATCAGTTCCTTGAAAAAATCCTGGACCACGTTTTTCTGGGCCGTTAGCTCAAGGTCCTGGAGCTTATCCGTAGCTGCGTTTACAAGCTCAGAAAGGCCCGATTCGTCGGTGTAGGCAACATCAAAGAGCCCGAGGATCTTTTTCAGGATCTCGTGGTGGAAAAACTCCCCGTCGTAGAACTCTTCTTTTGTAGGGGAAGGCCCGCCAATCAGGACGCCTTTAAAGTCCTTGTGATCGACCGACATGAATATATCACTTGCAGCGTCCCCGATCCGTTTGTAGAACTCGTGGATCGCAATGAGCCTGAGCTGCTGGAACCTGTGTGCACTCTGCCCACCTTTCCTCTGCTTGCCCGGGACCGTGGAGGTCAGGCGGCGGAAGGCCTGGATCTTCTTTCCGGTAAGCAGACCAACGGTAGCCTCCCTGCGGTCCAGGACCAGAAGCCCGAAAGTGCTCTTGTCCTTGAGCATATCCTCGAGGGGTTCGAGGTAAAAAGCAGAGTCACAGTGGTACTTGTAAGTGATAAGGGGGTCAGGCGGGTAAATGACCTCGCTTTCCATACTGGTCTTGTTCGCTCCGATGTCCACCGCCCCTGTAAAGTAGACGATCCCGTTTTCAGGCACCTTGTCCAGATATCTGAGCCTTGATAATAGGGACTCGATTGCACCCTGCACGTTTGTCTTGGTTAGCTTGGACTTGATATTCGAAGCCTGCCCGTGTTCATCCTTGAGCTGGTTTGTGACATCCGAGATCTGCTTATCATGAGGGATATAAAGGGAGATCAGTTCAGTACCTCTCCCCCGTTTATCCCGGAGACCCTCAAGTTTCTTTTTGAACTCGTATTTTTCGTGTGCTGATTGTTCAGTCATTTTTAAAATTCCCCGATGAAGAAAGTGATCGAACGATAGTTGATCTAAGTACTAATCTAATAATCTAATTATTTAGTCAGTTTACTTTTCAGGTAGATAACTCAGTCAATTTAATAATTAATTAGACAATTCGGTCAGTTTGATCATTAGTTGGATAATTCAGTCAGTTTAATTATTTCAGTTAACATTTCTATGAGCATGAGGCAGATACCCGGTAAATACCAGGCAGCAGATAAGAAATATACCAAGGATTTGATGCCTAGGTATTTGATGCAACAATAACTGCAAAAAGTTGTCTTATTGCCCGGATCCCAGGCACAAAAAACCGTTCCGAACGCTAAAAACCCGCGGGTAAGAAGCATACAACTTTGCCTGCAAAAACCTTTAGACAGGCATCTGGCATGCTACTGAAAAACCTTTTATTAAATAGCAAAACCCCGCTCAGGTTCGCATCCCGGAAATCGCACTAGATGTGAGACATGTTATACTCAAATTAGATACTCGTTGGATTAAAGTAAATAACCCTGATAGGTTAGTACCTTATTGAAACTTGAGTTTATATGTGTTTCCATTCTCCAGACAGGAATTATATATCAAACGTATTATAAAAATGTATCCTATTATAAAAATTTATCTTTATTTTTCCGACCATACCTTGAAAAAAAGGAAAAGGGGAAAGGAAAAGGAAAAGAAAAAAGGAAGAGAAAGAGAAAAAAGGAAGAGAAAGAGAAAAAAGGAAAAGGAAGAGAAAAATAATCAAGTATCCTCATGTTCCCCTAATGTTTTCTTTCTAACCGGAGACTTCTTCCCGTCCTTTGAAAGCAGGACCACCCGACTTATCTCAGATTCATCTGCAATTTCATAACCCAGGTGTTTGGCGACCTGCTCCGAAAACTCCAGAACCTCCGCATGGGCCGGCATGGCAGAGCGTTCGAGACGGAGCCTGGAAAAGCCCAGATGCATATAGGCCTTGATTTCCACGAAATCAGGGGAGGCTTTTTTGATAAGTTTGGCATAGCCTTCGGGATTGAACATGTTCACTCCCTTGACAAGGGTTATTCTGATAACTGTCCTTGAGCTTTTCTCCTTCATAAGAGCAAGGGACTCGGAAATTTTGTCCCAGAGAGCGGGAGATTTCGGCTGGCAGACTTTAATGTAGGTCTCCAGGTCCGGGGCGTCAAGGCTCATGTAGAGCTGGCAGGGATTTACTTTTGCAAACATCCCGGGAATTGTCCCGTTTGTGACCAGAAAAGTAGTAAAGCCCCTTTTCTCGTATTCCTCGATAAGTTCGGGAAGGTAGGGGTACATCGTCGGCTCTCCGGAAAGGGAGATGGCAACGTTGTTAGGGTCGTTTCCCTCAAGCCAGCGTTCCCGAAGAGCATTTGGAGAGCCTCCGAACCCCGTGATCAGCTTTCGCTGGCAGGCAATGCTTTCTTCCACGATTTTTTCAGGGGAATCCCATTCTCCGGGTGCCGGGACAGGAACCTCTGTCGGGCGCCAGCAGAAAAGGCAGCTCTGGTTGCAGAGCAGGGTAGGAGTCATCTGGAGACAGCGGTGGGATGCAACCCCGTAGAACTTTCCCTTATAACAGAAACCTTCGTCATTCATGGCTTTTTTGAGCCAGAGACAGGTCTTTACCGCGGAATGGGAGCCTGCAAGGGCATAGCCCTGTTTTTTCAAAAGGGTTTTAAAATCCGGGATGTCGAAGGGGAGAGGGGGTTTGCCCGATGATTGGTCTTGATTCTGGTTTTCCATTGACATTTCCGCCATATTAATCCGTTGTCGTATATATAAGGTTCGGAAAATAATTTTGGAGAAAGAGTGGAAGAGTTATTCATCAAACTTCAGAATCGTGACCCCGAAGTCCGCAAGGTCCACAACAGGCACCTGAGCCGGCATGGGCATGAGGTTAACGCGCTTCTGGAACTCGGTCTGGGCCTGCCAGGTCCCGGAGTTGACCAGGAGGACGTTTTTGTAGCGCTGTACCCCCAGAGTGTGTACGTGGCCGGTGTGGATGATATCCGGTACCGGGTCGATTATGAAATAGTCCTTCTTTTCAGGGGATATGGATACCCTGCTCCCGTAGGTAGGAGCAAGGTGCCTGCGCTTGATCATCTCGAGGACAGCCCCTGCAGGTTCCTGGTAAGACACTCCGGGAACACTTGCCACAAGGTCATCGATCGAGCGCCCGTGGTAGATCAGGATGCTGACCCCGTCCAGGTCCACAAGGGAAGGGTTGCCTACAAAAGTAACGTTTGGAGGGAAATGCTCCCGGATTCGCACCGGAAGGGCGGGCTGGGGCTCTGCCTGGCGGACAGCGTCGTGGTTACCAGGGCTGATGATGATCTGGATGTGTTTTGGGATTTCCCAGAAATATTCGGCGGCTTTAATGTACTGCTCGTAGACGTCCAGGATAGTGAGTTCCTTTTCCTGGTCAGGGTAGATCCCGATCCCGTCTACCAGGTCCCCTGCGACAACCAGGTAGCGGACTTCCTCCGCCATTTTCTTGAGGGCTTCGGAATCTGAGTCTCCTTTCAGAAAGTCCAGGAAATTTAGCCAGGCATCTTCCATGAACTGAGCACTTCCCACATGTACGTCCGAGATCAGGACAGCCTTTCCTTTTGCCCCGGTCCTCCGAAGCGCACTGTTAGGGACATCGGGCTGGATTATCTTACTGGCCATCATAAGGCCTCCGTCATTGGTGACCGAACCAGTGACCCCTATGACCTCGTCAAGGATAATACGGGAAGCCAGTTCGAAGAGTTCCTTCTCACTGTTCCGCACGAGGACGGGAAAAGAGCCAGTCGGGTCTTCCAGGGAAATGATCCTGTGTCCGTTGGTTGTGGTACTGGTATCGGAGACCATCCCGATTATCGAGATTTCCTCAGAGCCTTTCTCCCCTCCTCCCCGCCTGAAACTCCGGCCTTTCAGGCTCTCTATGGGCCGCGCATTGATCCTGCCCCGGATGATCTCGGAGAGCCTGCTGTACCTGTCCCTGAAGTACTGCACAAACTGCATATATTCTCCCACGCAGGTGGAATGCCCGGTGATATCGGAGAGCACAGTCACAGGGTTCGGACCCCCGATAGAACGTACAACTGAGGTAGAGGAAGAAGAACCTGACCCCCTCCCTGAAGCAGCGGAAAATGGCCTGCCCCTCGAAGCCGGAACCGGAACCGAAAAGGAAAGCGAATTCCCAGTCCCTGAAGCTGAATTTATCCTGCCGGCAGAGCCAGAAGGTACCGATAAAACCGGATCTGAGCCAACACCTGAAGCAGGGACGGAATCAGAGAAAGCTCCCGGAACTGAACCGGAAACAAGAACAGATTCGGAACCAACGGCAGAATCAGGAACAGGATCTGAAATTGAGTCCGAAACAGCGTCCGAAACAGGATCAGAAACAGGGTCTGAAACAGCGTCCGGAAGGAAAAGGTCCCCGGAAACGGAAAGCTTCTCAATTTCATCAGAAACCAAATCACGGCCAAAGTCGGAGCCCGGAGAATTCCTGTCCTCTCCCAAAATAGCAGGTTCTGAAGAAGCGCCTGTAGCGCCTGCAACATCTGTGATCCCTGCAACCCCTTCAACTCTCGAGGCTGCAAAGCCTGCCAGGTCAATGTGCTCAGCTTCAATGACAAAAACAGATTCATCAATGGTCGAAAGGACGTATTCGAGCAGGAGCCCGGAAACATCACTTGCTTTGATGAGTTCCGCGGCTTCCGGGCTAATCTGATACCCTTTCTCTGCAACCGCCCTTATGATATTGATTTCATTCATGGTTCCGACCCGATTCTGGAAATGATTCCAAACACGATCCAAAAGTAATTTGAAGTTGAACTGAAGTTGTTTGAAGCTGAACTGAAGCTGATTTGAAGTTGTTTGAAGCTGATTTGAAGCTGAACTGAAGCATTAATCCTCAAACTTTAACCGAACAAAGCCTCAAGGCAAAGACCTGCTTAAAATATAAAAATTAATGTGATACAAAATTAGTCAATTGCCCCACTAAAAGTGAGAGTCTTGAAGATAACGGTTAAACTGTTTCCGTATTTGGCTGATTGACAGACAGCCTACTCAGGCAAGGTATACCAGCCTGATCAATGTTACGAGAATCATTTAGATCAGGCAGATATGAAGAATGTTGACGCATTCTTTCCACGACTGAACCGTGAGTATCCTGCTGAGGTATCATGAAATATTATGCTGAAGAGTTTGATGAAATTTTTGATCATCAAAGAACCTTAGCCTCCTTAAGTATAATATTAAAAGGTACATAAATATTAAAAGTTACATATCAAAAGTTAAAAGTTACATACCAAAAGGCACAGGTGGACGGGCTATGTGCCATTAAAATGAACGGGACTAGTTCTCTGTCGGAGTATCTGTTCATCGTTAGAAGGTAATAACTATATAAATATCATGACTGAATGAATAAATTGAAAGTTAATATATGATAAAAACAAATTGTAGTTACGTTAAAAAGAATAGGGTGGGGAAAATTAAGACAAAGATATAAATTGTATGAGATGGACAGGGGTTGCCAATAAAAATAGTAATAGAAATATAATAAAATAAAAAATTAAATAGAGAGCCAAACGAAACTGATGAACCAAATAAAATATAAAACAACATCAGAAATAAAACGGCATTAAAAATTAAAGCGATATAAGGGAAAAAGACTGATTATGAGCGAAGCTAACAAGGAAAACAGGACTCAGGGAGAAGAAAACTTCTGGGTTTCCCTAGGAAAGGACATGCTCTCAGTTGTGGCTGTCCTGATCGCTTTCATGATTCTGTCCAAACTGGCATTCGGGCTCTGGACTCCCATGGTAGCTGTGGAGTCAGGAAGCATGGAGCCTCACATGCAGGTAGGAGACATCATCTTTATCAAGAATATCGATAGGGTAGAACTGGTCACCAACGAAGATGGGGAAAGTTCCGGGTATGAATCTTTTGAAAACTACGGGGACGTTATTCTCTACCGGCCCTACGGGCAAGAAGGGGTAACCCCAATCATCCACAGGGCCATGTACCACGTCGAGGCCGGGGAGCCAATGTGGGAAAACGGGCCAAATGCCCCTTATTCAGGGTACATCACCAAAGGGGACAACCCTGTAACGAACAAACACTTTGACCAGGAAGGACAGATCAGCTACCATGTGCCCATAAAGGAAGAATGGATAATAGGAACCGCAAAGTACAGGATTCCTTACCTGGGGCATGTCAGGCTGTTCTTTTCGTGAACTACCCGCTAAATCTAAAGATTTAACGGGCTTCTTGCCTCATTTTCCCCAGTATCCTGGACGAATCCACAAGCTTAACCCCACGTTCCGCAGGGAAGATTAGATTACTATCAAATTTTGCTCTTAATCCATTATTTTCATTAATCCATTATTTTCATAATCCACGAATCTTACGCATCCATGACCTTTTTAAAGGAGCATGCTCTTTTCAAAACTTAATTCGAAATCTTTTTGAATTTTCAATAGATCACAGGTAAATCAGAATTTTGAAATAAGCGCAAAAAACAGAAGCTTCCTAAAGAAAAAATAAAGGCATCAAAAGAAGTACGGGCATCAAAGACAAAGTAGCTGCAAAATAACGGCAAAATAACAGCAAAGTAGCAACAAAATAGCAGCAAAATAAAACCACGAAAAATGAAGCTCAAAAAACTAACAATTGGCAGGACCGAACTTCCGGGAAACCTTCTTCTTGCGCCCATGGCGGACGTGACGAACCTGGCTTTCAGACTGCTTTGCAGGCAGTACGGGGCCGATCTTACTTATACTGAGATGATCAATGCAGATGCCCTGCTCAATGAGAACCGGAAAGCAATCATGAAGGGGCTGGCAACCGCAGAAGACCGACCTTTCGGGGTCCAGATTGTGGGAAATTCCCCGGAGTCCCTGCGGGAGGCTGCGCTCTTTGTGGAAGAGGAGTACGGGCCTGAGGTGATAGACGTGAACATGGGCTGCCCTGCAAAGTGCATCATCAGAACAGGCTGCGGCTCAGCCCTTCTTCGCTCCCCTGAGCTCGTTTACAGGATAGTATCAGGGCTTGTCGATGCCCTGGAGACCCCGGTTAGCGTGAAGATCCGCATCCTGGAAAGAGAGGAAGAAAGTCTTGAAATAGCCAGACTGCTCGAAGCCGCAGGAGCTTCGACCCTGACCGTTCATGGGAGGACTGCAGGGCAGATGTATTCCGGAAACTCGGACCTGAGGCAGATCCGGGCAATCAAAAACGAACTTTCAATTCCCGTGATTGCAAACGGGGATATCAGGGATGAGGAGTCTGCGGAAAATGCCCTGGAGTTTACGGGCTGCGACGGGATCATGGTAGGACGTGCGGCAATGGGAAACCCCTTTATCTTCCGGCGGATCAGGCACTACCTGGAAACCGGAGAAAAGCTGGAAACTGACCCCCAGGCCCAGCAGTTCGGGGACTTTGAAGCCTATATAACCCTCCTGGAAGAGCACGGACTGCTCTCTTCCATCAATCTCCGGATGCATGCCCAGTGGTTTACAAAAGGACTGCACGGCTCGCGGCATATCAGGGAAAAAATTAGCAGTTTGAAGGATGCAAATTCTATAATTGAGCTGATGAAAACTTCCTGTAAGGAAAAAGCTTGAAACTTGTTTGTTTTTTTCTAGAGAGAGGTTTGTTTACGGAAAAAGTAAGAAAAAACGGAATTGTAAGGAAGGTTAACCCGGAAAAAAGCAAATTGAAATCATCTAAAAAATAATTATAATTGATAAATATTTAAAAATAACTTCCGAAAATTCACCGAAAAACTAATAATAAACTACACTATTATCCATGAAATACAGGACATCAAACGGCGTGAATATATAAATGGAAATATGTTTTAGACAGTTGTCAAATAAATATAATAATTACATAATTATAATATTAGTGGGTTAACAAAAGCCTTCCAGAAAGGTTAACTCTATATAGATGCCTGTGGTGTCCGAAGATTAAAGCAGATTCGAACCTGGGTCTGACCAGCATCAAGATAATTGAATCTACGGTAGTGGTAGTTATAAAAACTGCAGAGTAACTGCCTGAAGAGCAACTACTATAAAGTAAATGCTTGCCAAGCAACTACCGCACAGCAATTCCCGAAAACCAGCTACCAAAAACTACTTAGTGAAAATCACCTACCAAAAACTACTTACTAAAGCCATTTATTAAAAATCCCTAAAAACCACTTACAAAACCCATTTATTAAAAATCCCTAAAAACCACTTACAAAAACCATTTACTAAAAATCCCTAAAAACCACTTACAAAAACCATTTACTAAAATTACTTACTAAAAATCACTTATTAAAAACCAGAAAAGCAAATTCGAATTTTAGAAGGAGAGCTCAGATGAAGGAAATCAGAATACACGGCCGAGGAGGTCAGGGTTCTGTCACTGCGGCTGAGATGCTTTCTGTCGCAGCTTTTGAAGACGGGAAGTTCAGCCAGGCTTTCCCCGCCTTCGGGGTAGAACGCAGAGGTGCCCCAGTGCAGGCCTTTACCAGGATCAGTGACGTCCCTATCAGGCTCCGCAGCCAGATCTACGCACCAGATTACGTGATTGTCCAGGACGCTACCCTGCTTGAAACCGTTGACGTTGCAAGCGGGATAAAAGATGACGGGACCATTATCATCAACACAAAGGAAACCCCTGAAGAACTCAAGCTTGAGACAAAAGCAAAGGTCATGACCGTTGACGCAACGAAGGTCGCAATGGAAATCATAGGCCGCCCCATTGTAAACACTGTCCTCCTGGGAGCTTTCGCAGGGGCAACCGGAGAGGTCAATGTGGATTCCATCAGAAAAGCAATCAAGGAGCGCTTTAGCGGGAAAGTAGGGGAAAAGAACGCGGAAGCCATCCAGAAAGCTTATGACCTGATCAGGGAGAGAAAAGCATGAAGATCACAATTGGAGGAGTCTGCGAGCCGGGGTCTACCCTGGTGAACAAGACCGGAGGCTGGAGAAACTTCCGCCCCGTTTACGACTACGACAAGTGCACCAAATGCGGCATCTGCGAGATGGTGTGCCCTGACATGTCCGTTCTCCCCGGGGAAGACGGCTTTTTCAAATACAACTACGACTTCTGTAAGGGCTGCGGGATCTGCGCCAACGAGTGCCCTGCGGATGCAATTGAAATGGTCCTGGAGGAGAAATAATGGCAATTAATGTTGCAGACAAGGACAGAATGGTTGTTGTGGAAGGTTCGTATGCAGTTGCCCACGCCGCAAAGGTCTGCCGACCAAACGTTATTTCCGCATACCCGATCACTCCCCAGACCCATATCGTGGAAGACCTCTCCCAGTTCATTGCGGACGGGGAAATCCCGAACTGCGAGTACGTCAACGTGGAGTCCGAGTTCTCGGCAATCTCCGCCCTGGTAGGATCTTCAGCAACCGGGGCAAGGAGCTATTCCGCAACCACTTCCCAGGGACTTTTGCTCATGCACGAGGTGCTCTTCAACGCTGCCGGAATGAGGCTTCCAATCATCATGACCGTGGCAAACAGAGCAGTAAGCGCCCCGATCAATATATGGAACGACCACCAGGACGCTATCTCCCAGAGAGATACCGGCTGGCTCCAGCTCTATGCCGAAGACCTCCAGGAATCTGCGGACATGCTTCCCCAGATCTTCAAAGTCGCTGAGGACAAGGACGTCCTCCTGCCGGGCATGGCCTGCATGGACGGGTTCATCCTTTCCCACGTTTACGCACCCCTGGTGCTTCTGGAACAGGACCTGACCGACGAGTTCCTGCCGACATACGACCCTGAAAACGTGCTCGACCCTGCAAACCCGATGAGCTTTGGCGCCTTTGCAGCCCCTGACACCTACGAGGAGTTCAGGTTCCTGCAGGAACAGGCAATGCAAAAAGCCCTCCCGAAGATCGAGGCCGTGGCAAAGGAATTCGGAGAAATCTACGGCAGGTTCCACGGTGGGCTTATCGACGAGTACCTGACCGACGACGCAGAGGTCATTATCATGGCCATGGGCTCGATTCTTGGCACTATCAAGGACGTTGTGGACGAGTATAGAGCAAGAGGCGAGAAGATCGGCGTCCTGAAAGTCAGGTCCTTCAGACCGTTCCCACAGGAGCAGATCAGAAAAGCCATCAAGGATGCGGCAGCCGTTGCCGTGTTCGACAAGAACATTTCTCTCGGGACAAACGAGGGCGCGCTCTTTACGGAGACCAAGTCCTGCATGTACAACAGCAGGTGCGACATCCCGATCATCGGTTACACCGTCGGCCACGGAGGCCGGGACATCCCCAAGGAAAGCGTTGCAAAGATCATCGAAGAAGCCAAGAAGGTCGCAAGTTCCGGGATCACGGTTGAAAGCCAGTTCCTGGACGTCAAGGAGGAATTGCTATGAGCAAACCCGCACCCAAAACTTACCTCTCTCCGGGGCACAGGGGCTGTGCAGGCTGCTGTGATGCCCTTGCCGCAAAGTTCATGCTCATGGGCACAGGCCCCAACACGATCGTGATCAACCCCACTGGCTGCCTGGAAGTCATGACAACTCCCTTCCCGGAGTCTGCCTGGCAGGTCCCCTGGATCCACTCCCTCTTCGAAAACGGAGGCGCAGTAGCCTCAGGCGTGGAAGCTGCCCTCAAGGCTCTCGGCAGAAAGGAAGGCACCAAGGTCATCGGAGTCGGCGGAGACGGCTCGACCATGGACATCGGGATCAGGTCCCTCTCAGGCGCCTTTGAGCGCGGCCACGACATCACCTACGTCTGTGTGGACAACGAGGCCTACATGAACACCGGGATCCAGAGAAGCTCCGGAACCCCCTTCGACGCCTCCACAACCACAACCCCTGCAGGAAAAGTCTCTTTCGGGAACCCACGCCCGAAGAAGAACATGCCCGCAATCATGGTAGCCCACGGCTCCCCTTACGTTGCCACCACCTCAATCGGCTACCCCAGGGACATGATAAGGAAAGTGAAGAAGGCAACCGAAATAGAAGGACCGGCCTACATCCACGCCCACGCCCCCTGCCCGACCGGCTGGGGTTTCGACGGCTCCAAGACCATCGAGATGGCAAAACTCGCAGTCGAGACCTGCCTCTGGCCCATGTACGAAATGGAAAACGGCGAACTCACCCAGGTCAGAAAGGTAAAGAACCCGAAACCCGTCGAGGAGTACCTCCGGGCCCAGAAGCGCTTCAAACACCTCTTCACAATGGAAGGCGGCGAAGAAGAAATCGCAAAAATCCAGGCCACTGCAGACTGGAACATCGACTACTACGGGCTTCAGTGAAAACTGAAGTTCCTTTTTTCTTTTCTTTTTTGGATCTTTTTTGAGTTTTGGTTCCTGAATCTTTTTTAGCTTAAACTTTTAGCTTAAACTTCTTTTTGCCAGATTTTTGATATTCAGGGCTATTTTTAACATCTGATACTGCTTTTTTGACCGTGAACAATTTGTGAGCTTTCACTTTTGTGCTGATAGCCAAGATTGCGTGAATAGTGTATTTTAGACTGTCTTGTCCCGCGCCTGTGGCGCGGCTGGAGCAAGTCAAACATAGAAAAAAGAGCTGAAATCAAATTGCGGGCGGCCACCCCACCTTAAAGAGGCTGTCCGACAATTCAATTTCAGGGCAAAATCATGTAAAAAAAAAGGCATTTAAAGCATTTAATTCGAAAAAGAAGGAAATTGAAAATTACTACTGGTAATTATCGGACAGCCTGTAAAGGTGGGGTATGCTTCGGGCCGCCTGCTCGGTTTCTTGGGAACAGTTAAGTATCATTTAACAAGGTTTCCTCAATATAGAGTAGCATTTCCAACTCCTGTAACCATGATACCAAGAAACCTCACTTTAAAACGAAGTAATGTTTTATCAATTTAAAGGAATACAAAAAACGTGCGAGGGTTCACTTCATCCCCGACCTGAAAGATCGGGGTATTCGTGACCCTCCGCGCTCCCATAGTAATAAAAATACCAATGAGACCTGCAAAGAGAAATATTGTAACAGTCCAAAATTCGAAATCCGGGATTAGACCAACTATATGGAAAAAAAAGCTGCCCTTGTTTTTATTTAAGATACAATTCAACAAAAAAAGCCAGAAGTAGAGATATAAACATAGTAGACACAAGTGAAATTGAGGAAAGATTTTTGTGTTGAAGGGGTAGGCATCTGCGTAGATACCGTTTTTAAAGATACCGTTTTTAAAGATACCGTTTTTAAAGATACCGTTTTTAAAGATACCGTTTTTTAAGACACCGTTTTTTAAGACACCGTTTTTTAAGAATCGTTTTTTAAGAATCGTTTTTAAAGAACCGTTTTTAAAGAACCGTTTTTAAAGAACCGTTTTTAAGACACCGTTTTTCACAGATGCCTTGCATGCAAAATACTTTTTACTGAATATAAGACTAAGGGTGTACTGAGATTTTTCACAAAATTGGAGAAGTGCCGTAAATTATAAAGACAGTGTGTTTTCCACATAAAATCAGCTTCATGTTCCTGAAATACAGAATTTCCGGGTTTCATGTTCAGCCGGAAACCTGCAACTTACAGGAGGGTTTTCCCTGAGGTAAGAGCAAAAGGAAAGGAAAATGGGCGGAAAGCTTTCGGTAATTATGACTTTTTTAACGTTGTTTAATTTGTGCATCCTAACTTATTCCGACTCTCTTTTACGCAAATTTCTACGGATATCCGCCGCTTCCGTATGAACCACACAAGCTTCATCTATCTGGCCCCTACTGGAAAGCAAATTACCCACGTTGTCTTTGACTTTTGCCAGAGAAGAAAGGTGCTGCACATTTTCGGGATCTACTGAAAGCAACTTTTCATAAAGCACAAATGCCCGGTTAAACCTTATTTCTGCTTCTCCCGTTTGCCCTAACCGGAAAAGGAGCTTTCCGATCTTGTTTTCATTTAACGCAGACCATTCAGTAAAAACAAGGTCTGCACCGCCATCTTCGGCAACATCAGCATCTTCGGCAACATCAGCATCTTCGGCTTCAAACAGCTTTATTACCTGAAGAGATTTTTCAAAATATCTCAGGGACCTTTCAAAGTCTTCAAGGCTTGAAAAGACATCCCCTACCACGCTATAAATAACAACCAGGGATTCGGGTTTTCTGGACGCGAAGGCAGAGTGCTCGGCCCGGACAAGCAAGTCGAGGGCTTGTTCAAGGTTTCCCTGATTGCGAAGATTGGTGGCTTGCCGCAGTAATTCGAATGGGTCTTCTGATGAATCAAAAATGTCTAAGGTGTCTTGTTGCATTTTGTTTCCTTACCATTAAAAAGAATGTTTGGGTATAACCATATACAAAAATAAAAGTGAAGTTTTTTTAATCGGATATATACGGACATCTTATAAGATTTGCCTGCAATCTGACATACAACCCGCTATTATTTAACTCATGTTTTCTCAGTAATCAATAAACATCTTTTCCAGAGATGGTTCCATGCCCTCAAGCAGCTCAGTCTTCAACAACCTCCCTTCCCGTTACGACACCCTCCAGAAACAATGCCTCCCCAACTGGCAGGCCTTCTTCTCCACAGTAAGCGAATTTATTCCTGAGTCAATCCCAGAATCAATTCCTCAATCAATCCCCAAATCGATCCCTGGGTCAATTCCTGAAGAAACGGAAAGAAAGAAGCGAGAAATCAAGATCCTCGAACTTGGAAGCGGGACCGGTTTTCTTACAAGCCTGATAAGGAAAGAAAGGCCCGATGCCAGAATCATCTGCATCGACAGGAACCCGGAAATGCTGGATGTGGCAAAGGAGAAGCCAGGACTGCAGGAGAATGTCACCTTTATTGAAGGAGATATTCTGGAAGAGTGTGAAAAGTGGAAGGAAAAGCCCGGGTGGCAGAAAAAACCTGGGTGGAAAGAAGGTCTGGAGGGAAAAGGAAAGTTTGATGTCGTGGTTTCCACCCAGTGCCTCTGCTTCCTTCCCCCGGATGCAAAAGCCCGGATTTTCAGGTGGATTTATGAGGCTCTCAAGCCGGAGGGAAGCTTTATTGAAGGGGACATCTTCAGGCCCGAGAGTGAGTGGGAAGAGAAGATTTACAGGGCTCACTGGAAAAGGTACATGGTTGAGCAGGAGCTCACTGTTCAAGAAGCTGAAGAGATGCTACAGACGTTTGACGACATTCAGGAAAAAATCGATACTCCTAAGAGGTTCAGGGAGAGGATGGAAGAGGCAGGGTTCGAGCGGATTTTCTGTCCTTACTGGTACGAGATGTACGCTGTTTTTGTGGCCCGCCGGTGAAAAATAATAATTGAGTTATATTTTGATAGTGAGCTTTTCTGAACTTGTTTTCGAGTGGAAATGGAGGGGTTGAAAACTTTTTAGCTAAGCTGCCTATTTACTCATTTTATATTTTAACCTTTCGGGCTGCAGGCAAATTGCGGTAAATTTAATCCCTGATAACTTAAGTGAAAAAAAATGAAAAGAAATGAAAAGAAATGAAAAGAAATGAAAAAAAATGAAAAAAAATGAAAAAAAATGAAAAAAAATGAAAAAAAATGAAAAGAAATGAAAAGAAATGAAAAGAAGTGAAAAAAGCTGATTAGATATCAGCTAATGGCAAATTCCTTCTAAGATCTGGCAAAAATCCGTCCCTGTGTAAAGCTATTTTGTAATCGTTTATTGCTCTGCACATCTTTTGCGTATGTTTTATGCAATCGGAACTTGCTCCCCCTTTGAAAAGCAGCTTTTCCGTTTTTTCTATAAAATCCGGGTAAATTAATACCAGGTCTTCTTTGGTATGCAGAAATAGGGCTGCAAAATCCCTGTGAATGCTCATACTTCTTTTTAGCAGTTCAACGTTGAGGTGGCCCTCAGAAAGATAATGATTGAATTTCATAAAAGTATAAAAATCTGCAATGTTCTGATTTAAGGAGTTTAAAATAGAATGCAAGACGTTGTCGGTTTCAGGAAGGCAAATGTTCGGAAGGTTCAGACGTTCACCTTCGAAATGTTTGTTTTCTTCTATGTTTTGATCCTGGGTTGTATCATGGTCCATTTTATCACCCTGGGGTTGTTTTTCTTTTTTTCGTTTTAATAGGTGGCACTGATAGTTTTTTTACTACAGAGGGTCCAGGCGTTCAGCCCGTTTTTAGCTGGCGACTCAGTAGGGGATGTGTATTTATATTTTTCGATTTTGTCCGTTTACAAGTCGAGTTAGTTCCCAACCTGAAGACGAAATTCTCCGTTTTTCCTTATTGTGCCTTAGAGCACTGTTTTTCCTTTCTGGGTTTAATGCTGGGGCTTTGTTTACGGAAGTTATCTGAAGTAAACTGAATACGTATAAAGAAGTCTTGCATTTCACTCTATATAACATTTTGGTTATATGCCCGAAATTTTATAATTACACATAAATAAATATTCGCCGTGAAAAGGCAGTCAGTTTAAGACTCCCCTTCCTTCCAGCATCTCCATCACAAAAGCCACCAGCCCGTACACAAAGCTCAGCACCAGAATAATCGTGGCCCCCGAAGGAACGTCAAGTACATAGGAAAGCCCGATTCCTGCAACGCTAATCACGGTCCCGAACAGGGTTGAGATCAACATCATCCGCTTCAGGTCGTGGGTGAATTTACGGCTGAGAGTGGCCGGGATGGTGAGGAGCGCAATTACCAGGATGATCCCGACGACCTTGATCAGCACAACGATGGTCAGGGCAATGATACAGAGGAGCAGGAGGTAAAGCTTCTGGGTCGGGACACCCTGTACAGTGGTGAACTCCTCATCAAAGCAAAGCGACAGGAACTCCTTATAGAAGAGATAGACTGCACCCACAATTACCAGGTCAAGAGCGAGCATCAGGTAAATATCAAAGCGGGGAACCGTTAGAATGTTGCCGAAGAGGTAGGTCATGAGGTCGGGGGCATAACCGGGAGTGAGGTAAACGAAAATTATGCCGATAGCCATACCCAGGGACCAGAGGATGCCAATAGCGCTGTCTTCGGGGATTTTAGATTTCTTGCTCACCGTACCCATTACAAGGGCTGAAAGGATGCTGAAAGGCAGAACCCCGAACATGGGATTGATGTCAAGGTAATAGCCAAGCCCGATCCCACCAAAAGAGGCGTGTGCAATCCCGCCGCTGATGAAGACAATCTTCTTGACAACAACGTAGACGCCGATGATCCCGCAGGCGATGCTGGCCAGGACGGAGGCAGCTAGAGCATTCTGGACAAAGCTGTACTGCAGAAGCTCAAACATTTTTTCTATCTCCTTTTTCAGATCGCTCTTTGAGATCGGTCTTTAAATTCACTTTTTCAGAGCCGTCCGTGCTCATCAGGACCCCCCGTTGTGCTTATCGAGCACCCTATGAGGCACTCCGTGTGCGATCAATTCGACAGGGCACTGGTAGGTTGCTTCCAGGTCCTCGACCCGGATTTCCTTGGAGTTGTGGTAGTGCAGTTTGCGGTTCAGGCAAGCTATCTTGTCCACGTAGACGGACACTGCACTCAAGTCGTGCGTAACCATGATGATTGCCATGTCATTTTTGAGCCGGTCCAGCAGGCGGTAGAGTTCATCCTGCATGTGAGGGTCCAGGCCGGAATTGGGCTCGTCCAGAAGCAGGAGTTTGGGATTTGTGGCAAGAGCCCGGGCAATAAAGACCCTCTGCCTCTGCCCACCTGAGAGCTGCCCGATCTGCCTGTCCTTATACTGGAACATCTCTACGGTTTTCAGGGCTTCCTCGGCAGCCTTCTTGTCTTCATCACCGTATTTTTTAAGGAAACCGGTGTGGCTCATCCTCCCGGTCAAAACGACTTCCCAGACACTGATAGGGAAGTCAAAGTCAAACCGCTTGTACTGGGGGACATAGCCTACAAGGTCCCTGCTTTTTTCCGGCGTCTTTCCAAAAAGTTTCACGTTTCCCCTATAAGGCTTCAAAAGCCCGAGAAATACTTTTAAGAGGGTTGTTTTTCCCCCACCGTTAGGACCGATAATCCCAAGCAAGCCCTCCGGTTTTTCAATTTCCAGATTCACAGCCTCCAGAATCACCTGGTTTCCGTAGCGAACCCAGACGTCCTTAAGCTCAATTACTTTCTCCATAACCTTCCCGTCCGCCTTCAATCATCCTTTTTTTCAGCTTTCCAGTTTCTCTTATTCAGCTAAATCTTCTTTCTTCCTGACTTCAAGCCCTTCCTGACTTCAAAACCTTCCTGACTTCAAAACCTTCCTGACTTCAAGCCCTTCCTGTTCTGGATGAGGACTTAAACGAGGCTTCTGGCAAAGATATCAGACACTTCATCCATATTTGAGATGTAGTCTTTTGCCAGAGGATCCACTACAACGACTTCGCCCCCTATTTCCTCGGCAATTGCATCCGCACTGCGGGTGCTGAACTGGGCCTGGACAAAAATGACCTTTACGTTCTTTTCCTTTGCTTCGGAGATCAGGTTTGCAAGGTCCTGTACGCTCGGCTCTTTACCTTCTATTTCAATGGTGATCATGGTAAGCCCGTACTCGGAGGCAAAATAGCCCCAGGATGGGTGGAAGACCATGAAACTCCATTCCTCCTGCCCTTCCAGTTTTGCCCTGGTCCTTGCGTCCAAAGCGTCCAGTTCTGCCAGGTAAGAGTCTCTATTTTCAGCGTAATAAGCTTCATTTTCAGAGTCCATTTCCACAAGCCCTTCGTAAATATTTTCGACCATGACCTTTGCATTCACAGGAGAAGTCCAAATGTGCGGGTCCATGCCCACATGAGATTCCGCTTCAGACCCAAGTTCATGCTCAACATCTTCCTCAGCTTCACTCTCTCCGGCATCTACCCCGGCATCTTCCTCAACACTTCCCCCTTCCTGCTCATCATAGTGATTATGGGCCGCAATTTCCCTTATTTCAACCCCTTCCGAGCAGTCCACGATCAGCAATTCACTGTTTACGGCTTCTATTTTATCCATCCAGACTTCTTCAAAAGGAAGCCCGGAACCGACAGCAGCATACATCCTGGCTTCACTGACCTCTCTGAGCTGTCCAGGGGTGGGTTCATGGGTTGCAGGGCTTGCCCCCGGAGGGATCATAACAACTACCTTCACCTTCTCCCCCCCGACCTTTTCCACAAACTCGGCCTGGGGCAGGATGCTCACTGCCACCACAATAGGCCCTTCATCCCCTTCAGTTTCAGTCCCGGTCCCCATGGAATTATTTTCAGGACCCGTATCCGTGCAGCCGCTGGCAAAAAGGGAAAGACCTACCGCAAGCAAAACTAAAATAGGCAAAATTTTAACTTTCATGCTCTAATCCCACTCTCGTCATCCTCAACCTCATCTCATTTTCATTTTACTGCATAAATCCGGAATATATCAAGTTTGATACATTGAAAAGTTTATCCGAAACCAGTTTTTGGAAGCGTTTTCATCAATGTTTGGTATTCACCCAAATTATCAACCACGGGTCAATCGGCTTATTGATTCAACCAGCTTATTGGATCAATCAGCTTTCATCCATGCTTCTGGGCATCATGAAAACACTTTTCATGCGTGATTTCTCCACACACTCCGAACATCGGGTGCCCCATTGCACTGCATATCTTGTCCACCGCGTCCTTTGAAACATAGGCCTCGAACCTTGAGACTTCCTCACAAGCCTCTTCCGAGGAAAAACCGTAGTGACTCAGGAGGAGGCTCATGATCCTGTGTCTCCTGATCAGGAACTCTGCATACATTTCCCCATACTGAGTTAAGTCGGCCCCTTTGTAAGGAACATGGTTCAAATAGCCTGAAGCTGCAAGCTCGTTAAGGGTCTTGCTTGTCGTGGAAGGATCCACTTTAAAGCTGGAAGAAATTTCAGTAGTCTTCACGGTCCTTCCTTTTTTTAAAATGAATTTCAGGTAATCTACTTTCCGGGGAGAAAGTTCGAGACCCGTAATCACTGTCATGAAATAGTATAATAAAAAAACAGATATTTATTTCTTTGGAATTTTTTGGTACTACCCCAAATTTTCAGAATTTTATTTGAGAATGGAAAAAAGTTGCAAGGAAAAGTATTGAGTTTAAATTATCGAATCCCTACAAAAGTGGAGATCAGTAAACAAGGGATTAAAAAAAGGATTAAAAAAGGGATTAAAAAAAGGGATTAAGAAGGAAAAAAACTCGCAGATGAACTTCTAAACGCAGTTTTTTTCAGTAAGCGATCAAATAGACTCCGCAGACAAGCAGGAAACTAACAACACCCATCAGGGCTCCTCCCAGGGTATATGCCCTGAATACCTGCTGAGGCTCAATTTCAGCCAGTTCCCCGAAAATCCAGAAAAAGGGGTCGTTGACGTGTGAGAACAGGAAAGTACCTGATGCCATGGACAGGATGATGATTTCCACAGGAAGCCCGAGTTCTGGTAGTAGAGGCATCATGAGCGAAGGAGCAACGAGCATTGTCACGACTCTTGAGCCCTGAACGGTCTGGAGGGCAGCAGCAACCAGGAAGGGCACCATAATGTGGGGAAGGTTCAGTTGCATAAAAATCTGCCCCAGGGCCTCCCCTGCACCTGTCATGGCAAGAGTTGCCCCAAGAGCTCCACCCCCGCAGAGGTCGAGGATGACAACCCCACCCCTTCTCACAGCTTTTTCTATAAGAGTTCTGAGCACGTCAAGTCCCAGCCTCCTCCCGGAAAGAAAAGAAAGAAGTACCCCGATCAGAAGGGCTATGTTAGGGTCGCCAAGGAACAGGAGTAGTGGAGGAGAGATTTCAAAGATCGCGCTGGAGAGAATAAGGATGAGAGGGAAAAAAACAGGAGCATAAGCTTCAAGCCTCCTAAATTTTCCATTTGTCTTTTCCAGTTCCCCTTTCTTAATTACAGACTCCTTGCGCCCTGACAGCTCCTGTTCACCTTTCCGTGAAGGTCCTAAAATCCCTTCCCCTTCACCAGCATTGAATTTCCTGGCATAGAGGTACCCTGCAATGGACGTGGGAACTGAAATCAAAAATCCCAACAGGATCAGGAGGTTAGTATTTGCCCCAAGCTCTCCTGCTGCCGAGATTATCACGGGAGAGGGGTAGACAAGGTTGAAAGATGCAAGCGTGCCCAGCGCCAGGGCGGTTGCACTAGAAATCGAGGGGTTGTTGGTCCTGGCTGCCAACTCTCTTGCGATCGGAACAAAGATAACATAGGCCAGGATGCAGCACATCACGGGCACGGAAAAGAGAAAACCAAGGAAATTCAGAGCCAAAAGAGGTTTTCTGGAAAAACGAATGATGTCGTCGGCAATCACGGAGGTACCCCCGGTCCTCTGGAGTACGATTCCAATGATGCTCCCGCAGGTAATGATAATTGCAAAGTGGGAAAATACCCTACCCATACCCAAACTTACAGTTTCCACTGTCTTGAGGGGTTCACCTGCCAGAACTCCCGTGAGGATAGATACCGAAACCAGGCTAAGGAAAGGATGAATCCTGAATTTTGCGGTCAGGAGCAGAATGCAGATGAGGGCAAAAAGGAAGATAAGGACCGGATTCATGCAACTTAGAATTTCATCCAAACATATAAAAATATAGTTGAAAGGAGAGGTTTATTGGGGAGAGAAAGTTACTGTCCAACAGGGGGTAATCAGGAAGGGAGCGGAAAGAAAAGAGCAGAAAAAGGGTAATGAAGGACGGAAAGAAAGGAGAGGAAAAAAGGTGGAAAAAAGGTGGAAAAAAGGTGGAAAAAAGGTGGAAAAGGGTGGAAAAAAGGAGTGGAAAAAAGGAGTGGAAAAGGGTGTGGTACTATCAGGTAGTTTCTTCAGGCAGGGAGAGCTGATTGAGTTCGTCCGCTTCTTCTTCTCCAAGAACCTTTGCCAGGTTCAGGAGAATAAGAAGCCGGCCATCCAGTTTTCCGACTCCTTTCAGGTATTCGGAATTTATTTTTGACTTTATCATTTCAGGTGTAGGTTCAATGGTAGAAAGAGGGAGCTTCATGACCTCTTTCACGGAATTTACGAGCATACCGATGACAGTATTCCCTACTTCCACGATAATGATTCTGGAGAGCTCATCGCGCTCCTTCGGGCTGAAACCGAGACGGATATTCAGGTCGATCAAGACAATGATTTTTCCTCGCAGGTTGATCAGCCCTTTTACACATTCCGGAGCCTGGGGAACCCGGGTGATCCTGGGAGCCGGGATGATTTCGGAGACCTGCAGGATATCGACCCCGAATTCTTCTCCCGAAAGCTCAAAGACCACAAGCTGAAGTCCCTCATCCAAAACTTCCGAATCCTGTTCTGATGTTTCTCCAAACATGGCAATTCCTCAATAAAGGGCTTAATCTTCCGTGTTTTCCGGACTTTCTTTGGAATCCCCAAGTTTGAACTTTTCCGTGGCTCTTCTCATCCTTTCCCCGAGCAAAGAGAGTTCATTAGCCATACTGGCAAGTTCTGACATGGAAGCGCTCTGTTCCTCGAGAGCTGCCGCAGCTTCCTGGGTTCCGGCAGCGGACTGCTCCGAGATTGAAGATATGTCCTCCAGAGTAGAGGTAATCTCTTCGATGGAAGCAGACTGTTCCTCAGTAGCTGCTGCAACGTCCTCGATCATGTTTGTGATCTCATTGACCGTAGAAACAATCCCGTTTATCATCTCAAGGGCCTCTTTCACGGAACTGGAACCAACCTCCACGTCACCCTTGCTGGCTTCAATAGACTCTACAGTGTCACCTATAACGGTCCTAATTTCATCGATCAACCCTGAAATATTCTTGGCAGCACCCCCGGATTCCTCGGCAAGTTTGCGGACTTCATCGGCTACAACAGAGAAACCTTTACCGTGTTCACCTGCCCTTGCAGCCTCAATTGCCGCATTGAGTGCAAGCATATTGGTCTGGTCTGCAATCCCGGTAATGAGCGCCACAATCTCATTGATCTCCCGTGATTTGGAGTCAAGACCTTTGATTACGCTTTCGGTTTCATCTACGGAGGACTGGATACGGCCCATTTTTACCAGGACTTCTTTGGAAACGTTCCCGATGTTGTTAACCGTGTCATTTACAAAGTTTGTGTTTTTGGAAACTTTCTGGGTATTATCGGCAACTTCCTGGATGTTGTGAGTCATGTCCTGCATTGCATGGGTTATGTCCACTATTTTTGAAGTCTGCATTTCTGCGCCGTGAGAAATTTCCGTTGCCGTGTCCGAAATCTTTCTTGACGCCGAGGCTACTTCCTCGGAAGAGGCGGACATTTCTTCCGAAAGCGTGGCAAGATGGAGTGAACTTTTCTGGACTTCCCTGATAAGCTGGCGCAGGTTTGCAACCATGTTGCCGAAGGCTTCGGAGAGAAGGGATATTTCACTGCGGGAAGTGCCCTTGATTTCAACAGTTAGGTCTCCTTCAGATATTTTTTCGGAGGCATCCAGAAGTTCGTAAATCGGCTTTCTGTAAAGGTTCAAAATCACGAAAACGAGTACAGCCCCGAGTAATACCGAAAAGAGAGTTACCAGGAGGATTTCATTGATAGATCCGCGGATCAGGGTGTTCAATTGTTCCCTCTGATCAGCACTGGCAGCCTTAGTGACGTTTTCGACCTTCTTGGCTATTACCAGCATATTTTCCTCCGCCTCATCTTTCCTATTTTCCAGAGATACCAGCCGCTCGAAATCTGCACGGATTTTCTCGGTATCAGAAATTACCATCTCTACACGATCAATATTTTCCTGCTTTTCCAGGCGTAAACTTAAATCGGTAAGCTGGTCAATGACAGTTCCTGCAATCTGATAATAATTCTCAGCGTGCTGTGGGTCCCCGGTGATAACATAGCTCTGATATTCATTTTTGCCCTGCAGTATCAGTACCATAATTTCCTGTGTATCCTCGGCAATGGACAATTTCTCAAGAAGAACCTCATTTGAAGCCCCTTCCTCAGTATATTGTTTATACTGCTCCATCTGGTCGATATAAATCTCTTCGACCAGCTGCAACATTTCTCCCCTTCTTACAGTAAACCCACTTTCTAAGGCAGCCTGTTCCTCTTCTGCCTCAACATAATCATCAAACTCTGCCCCGAAATCACTGGAAGCCTCCAGGGCAAACTCCATTCTGCCTTGATTTACATCGTCGAGATAGTCGGCATATATGTTCTTCGATATTTCTGCCTGTTCGGGTACAAGATCCAGATACTTATATACATCATCTTTTGCTGCCGGATCTCCACTAATAATATAGTTTTGCTCAGAAATTACAACATATTCCATATTATCAATAATAAAGGTCATATTTTCAATGGCCCGGGTCTTTTTCTCAACATCGTTCATGCCGCTGTAACCCGTATACCCAACAAAAAAGATCAAAACCAGAAGAAGGGCAAATCCTATTACCACATGCCCTATTTTTGTGTTTTTAAACATCTTTTTTCACCTTCGCCTCCACCTGTCCGTCTTAAAATCTTTTCCACCCTTACTTAATCAAATTTCCAGCCCCCCAGCGGCGTTTGCTGGGAAAATAAACTGAATAAAATAAATATCCAAGATCGGCTTGTTAAAGCTTATTTCATCCAAATATCTTGATAAGTATTATTTTTAAAAACTCACAAATTTGTTGATACCCTTGGTAAATCGGCGATTAAAACCGTAAACTCATCCGATATTCACAGGAACCGGATTTGGAAACCGGACTTAACCTATCAGAAACTCTTCGATCTGGGATCTGAAAATACCGAAATTTATAGGCTTGGGAAGGACAGCATAGCACCCTGCTTCAAGAAACTGCTGTTCACTTTCGGGATCGCTGTATCCTGTTACGGCAACCACCCTGATGTCCCTGGTCTCAGAATCACACTTTATTATTTTAAGAAATTCAAGACCGTTCATCTTCGGGAGTTCCATATCCAGCAGTATCAAATCTACTCTACCCTCATTAAGCACTTCCAGTGCTTCCACCCCGTTTTTTGCCTTCTTCGGCTTATATCCAAAAGACTTCAGCAGATCTGCCTCAATCATAAGGTTAAGTAAATTATCCTCAACAACAAGGATTTCGGACATATGACTCAACTCTCAAGATTAACGAGCTCTCAAGATAAGAACTCTAAAGATAAGAACTCTAAAGATTAACACGTTGTTCCAGAGTAATGATTGTACAGATTGGTTTTAGTACAGACCAACCAGCTTTTTCAAACACTTATTTACTATGATTTTACTGCTATGTACACAATTGTTCTGAATTACGTGAATATTGTCATAGTATGTAAATATTTTCATTTTATACGAATATTTTATTACACAGTTTCCGGAAGTGTTGTTAATTGGAATTTAGAATAATAGATAAAGGGATAAAACAAAGGGATTAAAACCCCACAGACAAATTACCCCAACTTGCAAAGTACTATATAAACTGTAGAAGAATATAAAGTTATTTATCATGACGTATTTCATAATTTTAATATTAAAACAGAAGTTAAAACCCCGTTTTCTTAGATACGAGAGACTCTAAGATTGGTTGGCAGCTTGTTTACAAGTCATCAAAAAAGTTTAATATAGTACGCCCCGCATATTATTTACGTGATTAGACAAAATTTTGATGATATCACCAAAGACCTCTGATATCTTACACTTTCGATCTCGAAACGAAAAAATTAATCATTTTTCACTCGAGGCAATCATTCCAGCAATTATACCTTATAGTCTCACTTTCAAAACCTGGGATAAGTTGTAAATCACTCGATTGTAAGTAGTGTCGCGTCAAAGGTATAATGTCGTATAAAATCGGTTACTACTATTCAGAATCGTTCAATCTTTGATGATTGACGCGACAGTAGTTTATTTTCATAAATTAAGAACTTCATACGTTCAATCAGAGGTTGGTGAATGCCACCAGCAGTCTGTAAAAAAAGAAATGTGATAATATAAGAAAAAAGATAACTTAACAGATACAGGCAGTAAGAAATTTAGCAAATTAAGGCAATTAAGAAAAATAGTTGATCGTAAAAACAATCATTATAAAAGAGACTATAGTAAAAACTAAGTAAAAAACTAAGTAAAAAACTAAGTAAAAACAGCTAATGCTGGAACTAGCAATAGTAAAAATGGAAAGAAGATAATTTATTGTCGCTCGCTTCATAAAAACTAAAAAAGGGGAAAGACATGGCAAGGATTATGATCGTGGACGATGCCGAATTTATGAGAATGGTGATCAGGGACATTCTCGTAAAGCAAGGACACGAAGTGGTAGCTGAAGTAGCTGATGGAGAATGTGCAATTCAGAAATATCAGGAAGTGAAACCGGACCTTGTACTGATGGATATTATTCTGCCGGATATGGAGGGTACAAAAACCCTGCAAAAGCTTCTTGAACTTGATCCCAGGGCAAAAGTGGTAATGTGCTCTTCCCTGGGACAGAAGGCTGTGGTGATGGAGTCCATAAAAATAGGTGCAAAAGACTTCATAGTTAAACCCTTTGAACCCGATAAAGTACTGGAAGTAATCAAAAAAGTCATTGGACCGGATAGTTGAAAAAACACTTTTCGAAAAAGTGCCTTACGGAGTTGCTTCAAGATAAAGACCTGCTTTAAGATGAAGTGCCTGAAATGACCATCAATGCACTCGTTGTAGACGACTCAGCCCTGATCCGGAAAGTTCTTTCGGATATATTGAACAAAGACCCTGAAATCGAGGTAATAGGGACTGCATTCGACGGAAAGGATGCACTTGAAAAGGTCAAAAAATTCGAGCCCGATGTCATACTTCTAGATAATGTGATGCCCGTACTTGACGGGCTTAGAGCCCTTGCCAGAATAATGAAGGAGTACCCGACCCCTGTGATAATGGTTTCCGCACTCGGAGAAAAGGCTGAAGAAATAACCCTCACGGCACTTGAATACGGAGCCGTGGATGTAATTCCGAAGCCTGAAGGGATCTTCAGTCAGAGCATTCCGGAGATGGCGGAGGAAATCCGCAAAAAAGTTAAGACCGCGGCAAAAGCCAATCTTGACAACCTGGAATGCATGCGGCACCCGGAAAAAGAAAGGCTGGACAAAATTAAAAAGGCAGAAAGAAAGACAGGGGACGAGACTTTTGCAGGCCCTGTAAAAAATGTTATTGCAATCGGCACATCCACAGGAGGCCCCAGAGCCCTGGGAAAGCTTATAAGTGCACTTCCGGCTGACCTTCCCGCAGCAGTCCTCATTGTACAGCACATGCCTCCGGGCTTTACAGCATCCCTTTCAAGGAGACTTAATGCGAAGTCAGCCCTCGAAGTCAGGGAGGCAAAGGAAGGAGATGTGGTGGAAAACGGAGTCGTGCTTATTGCACCCGGGGACTATCATATGGAAATTGTCCGAAAAAAGGTAAAAGGTAGAGAAAAAGATGTTGTCCACCTTAGCCGGACACCCAAAGAGCTGGGTACAAGGCCTTCCGTCAACGTCCTTTTCAGGTCCATTGCCCCTCTTTACGGCCCAAAAATAATCTCGCTTATCCTGACGGGAATGCACTGTGACGGAGCGGAAGGGGCAGAAGAAATCAAAAAAAAGGGTGGCAAGGTTATCGCCGAAGCTCGAAGTTCATGCGTTGTATATGGAATGCCGGGAGAAATAGTCAAAAGAAAGCTTGCCGACTTCGTGATCCCGCTGGACAGGATGGCTACGGAACTCTTGAACATGATGAAAGATGCTTCTGGCTAAAGATGCTTCTGGCTAAAGATGCGTCTAACTAAAGATACTTCTGAACTTCATAATTTATCACAAAAACAGGGCTAAGTAGAGCAAAATAAAGAACTTCCTGCAGTTAAGGAGAGAATGGGAAAAGATCATGGATCTGTCAAAGTATATGGGCATTTTCAGGGAAGAATCCGAAAGAAATCTCAAACAATTGAACGATTCACTGCTTGCACTTGAGCAAAACCCCGAAAATACGGAACATGTGAATATAGTGTTTCGTCTAGCCCATACTTTCAAAGGTATGGCAGCGACGATGGGATTCAAGGAAATCGTCGAGCTTACTCATGAAATGGAAAATCTGATCGAAAGAATCCGTACCCAGCAGCTCAAGCTAGATGCCTCTTTAATCGACCTTCTGTTCGAATGCCTTGATTCCCTGGAAGGGCTTGTGGAAAACGCCTGTAAAAATGCAGGCATCAAACCTAGCAGAGGTAAAACCGGTGAGGAAGAGAAAAGCAAAACCTATCCTGACCCCGGAGAAGTTTTGAAAGCACTCAGAGCCATAAACACCCCCATAACTGCAAACACAAAAGAAAAAATAATAGGGAAGAATGTTTTTTCCAGAGAGGAAGAGGAAGAGGCTGAAAAAGAGAGAGAGCCTAAAGGAGAGAGAAATAGTAAAGAAGTGTCCCTGGATCCAGATGAAGAAACTTCTCAACATCCGGCAAGAAAAGATTCTCCATGTCCGGGGGTAATAAAAGAAGTTCCGGAGACAGGAGAAGACTCCTCAATAACAGAAAGCTCCTCAACAACCTTTTCAATAACAGAAGAAGGCATCCTCACTACAGAAATCGAATTTTCAGAAAAAGAAAGGGCATCAATAGAAGAAGCGGAAATGGATGGGGCAAAGGTGATGCTCGCCCACATTGCACTGAAAGATACCTGTCTCCTGAAATCTGCTCGTTCAGCCCTGGCAATCCGCAAGATTTCGGAAAATGGGAAGATTATCAGAACCTTTCCTGGTATTAATGAACTTGAAGAAGAAAATTTCGAGCTTGATTTTGAAGTGGTTTTTTCAACAAAAAAAGATGGATACACCATCAAAACCAAAATTAGCAACATTCCTGAAATAGAAGACGTGTCAATAAGGAGTTTAAGCTCCGAACATGCCTACAAAGAGGCTTACAGAGAGCCGGACCCTGTACATGAAAAACCCACTGGAAAAATGCCTTTCTTTTCCAAACCCAACCCGAAAATAAAGAGCATCCAGAGCGTGAGGGTTAGCACTGAACAGCTTGATAAGTTGATGAACCTGGCAGGAGAACTCGTGATCACGAGAAGCAGGATCAACCAGCTGACTCTGGACTTTAAATCCAAGGAACTGGAGGAAACACTTTCAGAACTCCGCAAACTTACCGGGGAAATGCAAGAAGAAGTGATAGAAGCAAGGATGGTGCCTCTTGACCACATCCTCAATATATTCCCCAGAATGGTAAGAGATCTTGCAAAGTCAGAAAACAAGAAACTCGATTTCATTATAAAAGGAAAGGAAATCAAGCTTGACAGGACCGTTCTGGACGAAATCGGGGACCCCCTGGTTCACCTCCTGAGAAATGCAGTAGATCACGGGATTGAGAGCCCGGAAAAACGCCTTGAACTCGGGAAAAAAGAGACAGGGGCGATAATGCTCACGGCTTCAAGACAGGAAAATTACGTCATTATAAAAATCGAAGACGACGGGCAGGGGATAGACACGGCAGAACTCCGGAAGGCTGCCGAAGAACAGGGGATTATCTCCCGGGAAGAAGCGGAACAGCTTCCAGAAAGGGAAGCAATGCAGTTGATCTTTACCCACGGTTTCAGTACTGCCAGCAGGGTCACTGATGTTTCTGGCAGGGGTGTGGGGATGGATGTTGTAAAGAACCGGATTGAAAATCTCGGAGGGTCCATAAAAATCGAATCAAAACCCGGGAAAGGAACACGGTTTGAATTAAAACTGCCCCTGACCATCGCCCTTTATCAGGCCATGCTGGTAGAAGTCGGGAATGAAAGGTATGCAATCCCCTTCACCAACATAATAAAAAATATAGAAATCCCGAAGGAAGCTGTCCGGCATATCAACGGCGAAGAAGTTACTATGGAAAGCGGAAAAGTGCTCCCCTTACTGAAGTTGCGCAGTCTTTTTGGGCTGCCCCTTGAAGAGAGAGAAAAACTCGTTGTCGTAGTAGCGGAAAAAGCTGGACAGGTCATGGGAATTGTAGTTGACAGGCTGCTGGGAAAACAGGAAGTTATAATAAAAACTTTCAAAAGCAAACTACTGGAAGAGACAAAGGGGTTTGCAGGTGCGACAATTATGGGCGACGGGAATGTGGTCTTGATCCTTGACATCAATACTCTTGTCTGAAAAAAACTACTCGCTGAAAAATCGCTGGAAAACTCTCCGGAAAACAATGTTCTTAGATACTGGAAAATGTGGACAAAATGGAAAATGAGAAATTAAGAAACGATGAAATCCAGGAGGAAGATCCGGATTTGGAGCTGCTGAAGAAAGCCATCAAGAAAAATCTAGGCTTTAACTGCGAGCAGTATAAAGAGTCTCATTTCAGGCGTAGAATCAACGTACGTGTCAGAGCCACCAATTCAAGTAGCTATGCAGAGTACCTGAAAATCCTGAAAAAAGATCAGGATGAATACAGGAATCTGATTGAAGCCCTTACCGTAAATGTCAGTGAATTTTTTAGGAACCCGGAAACCTACACAGTGATTGAAAAAGAAGTCCTGCCAGCCCTGATAAAATCCAAATCCAATTCAATGGTGAAATCAATTCGTATCTGGAGCGCAGGCTGTGCAGCAGGGGAAGAAGCTTATTCCCTTGCAATACTGCTGCACATGCTTCTGAACAAGGACTTTGGGAAATACAGGATAAGCATAATGGGTACGGACATTGATTCTTCTAGCCTGGAAAAAGCCAGGAAAGGTGTCTACGGTGAAAACGTACTTAAAAACGTGGATGAAAAAACAAGGGAACGCTATTTCATAAAGAAAGGCGGGATGTACCAGGTCACCGACCAGTTGAAAAACATCACGCATTTCAAGCAACATGACCTGATATCCGGACCGAAGTTAAGTCATTTTGATATGATTATCTGCCGGAACGTCATGATATACTTTAATAAAGAAATCCAGGAACAACTGCATCTTGACTTTTATAAAGCCCTGAGCCAGGGGGGCTTTTTCATAATAGGAAAAGCGGAAACTCTGCTCGGAACAGCAGCCGGTTATTTCAAACCTTACAATACAAGAGAACGCCTTTACGTAAAGGAAAATAAAGGAGAGATCCATGGGAAAAGAGAAGAGATCCATGGGAAAAGAGAAGAGATCCATGGGAAAAGAGGAGAGATCCATGGGAAAAGGGATCAGGAAGCTAAATGACTTCGAGTATGGAGCACTAAAAGAGATCGGAAATATAGGGATAGGGAATTCTGCAACCTCCCTTTCAAAGCTCACCCATACTGGTGTCCACGCCAATATTCTGGGCGCAGGGTTTGAATTTATTGAAAATATACCGAAAATCACAGGTACCTCAGACTCCCTGGTTATGGGAACCTTCATGCATGTCAAAAAAGAGTTGAATGGTTATATCCTGATTTTTTTCCCTGAAGACAGCGCCAGAAATCTCTGCCGGGCCGTAACCGGAGAAAGAGAGGTGAACCTTGCAGACAGGCTGAACAGGTCCGTGATTGAAGAGGTTAGCCATATACTTGCAGGGACCTATATCACCTCCCTTGCGGATTTTTTACATATGGACGTTTCCATTTCAACACCTTACAGTGCATACGATATGTTAGGCTCAATCCTCAATTACGTGCTAACCGAGATGTGTTATAAGACGGATTTAGCTCTCATACTGGATTCCGAATTTTTGGTAAAAGAAAATAAGATAGAAGGAATTTTTGTTACCCTTTTTGATCCGGTTTCCCTGGACTACATGTTAGAAAAGATCAATAGAATGTTAAACAAGCCATGAAAATATGAAGTGTGTTTCCATGCTATCTCAAGTTCAGACATTTTCACCCGGCAAGTCTGCCATTAATGAGACCCGGATGAAGGCAAAAATCAATCATATTCCACACAAAGGAGGGCTTTGAAAAATGCCTGATATGCCTGATTCCAGCTTGATTATTGTGGGAATAGGGGGATTTGCAATAGCCAGAAGCCCTGCAAGACTAAAAACCTCAGGACTTGGCTCCTGTGTAGGAGTAACGATCTATGACCGGAAAGAGCATATCGGAGGTCTTGTCCATGCCATGCTTCCGAGTGCAAAAGGGGATCGCCTTGAGAACAACCCTGCAAAGTACGCAGACTCCGGGATAGAGTACATAATAGAAGAAGCAATAAAAACAGGAGCCTCCAAAAAAAGACTCGAAGCAAAAATCGTCGGTGGAGCAAGCATGTTTCCAAATACCTTTTTGAATATAGGAAAAAGAAACATAAAATGTGCTAAAAAAACGTTAGATGAGCTTGGTATTCCGATCGTTGCGGATGACACCGGGAAAAATTACGGACGCACGATAATACTGGACACCTCTACCGGAATTCTTTATGTAAAAAGTGCCCTCTACGGCTGCAAAGAGATCTAAGGTTGTACGTGAACTACCCCTCCATGACTCCTTCGGAGTTAAAAAGCTAACTTATAACCGGTTATTAGCACTACTTCTTTACACCACTTCTTTACACCACTTTCTTACTCCACTTTCTTACTCCACTTTCTTACACCACTTTCTTACACCACTTTCTTACACCACTTCTTTACACCACTTCTTTACACCACTTCTTTACACCACTTCTTTACACCACTTCTTTACACAACTTCTTTACACAACTTCTTTACACAACTTCCTAACACACATCACTGAATGGGATTACCAGAATATTTTTACAATTTAGTCCAATGCCCCCAATATTTGTTGGAAGTTTGATTCAGATCCAGTTCTCTGATAAATTATATATTTGATATAAATATTATAATTGACATTAATAATACGAGTAGTATTATAAAGTTTAGAATGTACTGCATAAAACGGATTTGGTTGCAATTAAAACCGCAAATAATGGGAGAATTTGCAGAGAACTCGCAGATGAACTGCAAATGAACTGCAAAAGATTAAATCTCCATGCGGCTGTGTTCAGGATACTGGCAGGCTGGTAGGCAGCATCAGACAGTGACAAACAGTGGCGGATAGTGTTGAACAGTACATGCCCTGCTATATCGGCACATGCGATATTATATGTACAGTAAGATATGTACAGTAAAGAATATCCCAATACAGCAATAGCAACCGAATAACAGTAAAAACAACAACAAAATAACATAAACCTACCGAAAAAAAAGAGCAAGGGATTTATATGGAACTCAATGGCGTAGAAATCGAAGATACATATGCAGAAGCGTTTCCGATCAAGATTGCAAGGGTCCTCATAACCGGTGCAACAAAGCGCTGGGCTCATGTAGCAGCCAGTGAAGCTACCGGCTTTGGGACTTCCGTTATCATGTGCCCCGCAGAAGCCGGGATCGAAAGGTTTGCAAGCCCCAGCGAGACCCCTGACGGCAGGCCCGGAGTCTACATCCAGATCTGCACCTTCGGATACAAGGCACTCGACGAACAGCTTCTCGAAAGGATCGGACAGTGCGTACTGACCGCACCCACAACCGCAGTATTCAACGGGTTCCCTGAAGCTGAGAAACAGTTCAACATAGGCTTCAAACTTAAGTTCTTCGCGGATGGGACGGAGTCTGAAACCGAAATCGCAGGTAAAAAGGTCTTCAAGATCCCGATCATGGAAGGAGACTTCCTGGCAGAGGAAAACATCGGAGGCATCAGTGGAATTGCCGGTGGAAACTTCTTCATCTTCGGAGATTCCCAGATGAGCGCCCTCACCGCAGCCGAAGCTGCCGTGGATGCAATCGCCGAACTTGAAGGTTGCATCACCCCCTTCCCCGGAGGTATCGTGGCCAGCGGGTCCAAGTCCGGAGCAAACAAATACACGTTCATGAAGGCCACAGCCAATGAAAAATTCTGCCCCTCCATCAAGGACAAGGTAGAAGGCACTGAAATTCCGGCCGATGTCAACTCTGTATATGAAATAGTAATCAACGGGATTGACGAGGAAAGCATCAAGAAGGCAATGAAAATCGGAATTGAGACCGCAGTTACCGTTCCTGGTGTAAAGAAGATCACCGCAGGAAACTACGGCGGAAAACTCGGTAAGTACCAGTTCAAGCTGCACGAGCTCTTCTGAGCCCGCTGCTTTTTCCTTTATTTTTCATTAAATTTCTTTTTTCAGTCATCCTTTATTTTTCCATTAAATTTCTTTTTTCATTTATCATTTAGTTTTATATATACAGTTTTTCTTTTTTTATAAGGAATTGTTTTTTCGGTTATTTTTTATTAAATTAACCCTGTTTTTCATTTTATTTATTGTCCCTGTTTTATATCTTTTACCCCTTTCTTTTTTACCCCTTTCTTTTCACTCCTTTACCACTTTCTTTTCCACTTTTTCAGATACTCTTTTTATTTTTCAGATCATATTACTTTTAGAACATACTTAGATAAGTGACATGTTGCTTTTCAGGACATACTTGCTGTAAGGATTTTAGGAAGTGTGGTTTTAACACCGGCAATCGTAAACAGAGTGCAAAATTAAACAAAAACAAAAAAATAAACGGAGTGGAAAAAACTGAACAGAACTAAACTAAATTACATGGTAGACTTTTGTCTGACAATTCTGTTTCTAATTGTTGCCTTCACAGGCCTTTATATGCACTTTTTCATACCCTCGGGAGTCCCCCGTGGTATGTATGTTGTCTATATGGGGCTCACAAAAGCCACATGGATCTGGATTCACAACAAATCCGCAATCCTGATGACAATTATCGTAGCTTTTCATCTCATCCTCCACTGGAGATGGATCGTGTGCACAACGAGAAATTTCTTGAGGAGGGAAAAAGTAAAAACAGAAGTATACGAATCCGTTTGTGAGTCCGAATGAATGTTGTTTTAAGGAAAAAAATTAGGAATAAAAGAAAAAGAGAATCAGAGCCCGAGGGCACTGAAACCTGAAAGAATTACTTCCCGCGGGTCGATTCCGGTTACCTGTACCATGACATAGGCACCGATGAAAGTTCCTATCACGCTGCCTACATTTGCAAAGCTGGCTACCAGAAGGACTCGCATAAACTTGTTTTTGAACATTTCCCCGACGGTATCGATCCCTGCGAGAGCCTTTATGTCCTCGGTGGTCGGATTACGCTGTTTTGCTTCGACGAGACCGGCAAACCAGCCTGCAGCCATCATGGGGTTCAGGGAAGTTAGCCAGGCCACCAGGAAAGCCGTGGCAATGGAATAGGGGTGACCGCCCGCAAGCAGAGTCCCGGCTGCACTCAAGGTCCCGTTGATCAGGAACCACCAGCCAAACGCTATTAGCAGAAGTTCCAGGGGTGTACCCGAGAGGAGCAGGAGCAAAAACACCGCTATGGCCAGGCCGACAATCCCGAAACCAATTACTTTGCCTGCACTGAAGCGCTTTTTAGGGATGTCTATGAGACTACCCAGGGGGGGAATGCTCTTCGGCTCCTTGAGGTATTTGAGAATCCCGGGCTTGTGCCCTGCCCCTACAACAACAACAATAGTTTTGTTCCCCCCTGCTGCTGTCCTGAGAATGCTACCTGCAAGGTAAGCATCCCGCTCATCTATCAGGACTTCGGCCGCAGTCGGGGCAAAGTCCCTGAGTTCGCTAACAAGGGCAGTTACCACGTCCTGTTCCGTGATACTATCAATATCGATATCTGCTCCTTTCCCGATTCCGATCAGCCCTCCGACAAGAGAACCAAGCATTCTTATTTTTTCAAAGAACTTCATCCGGCCCCAGAAACGCTGGAGCGTGATCTGGATGTCCCGGTCGATAAGGGCTACCCTGGCTCCTGAAGCCTCAGCCTCCTCAATCGCCATAAGCATCTCGGAACCCGGTTTGACACCCATATCTTCCCCGATCTTCTTCTGAACATAGGCAAGCAGCCAGTTGATCAGGTAAAAATAGACCTTTCCTCCACCCAGGATATCTTTTATCGGGAGTTGCTTCTCCTGAACATTACCCTTCAGAGAATCGTAGCGCCCCCGGCAGAGTTCAACAGCCACAATGTCAGGCTTTAACTTCCTGATGGTTGTCTTGACCTCTTCCACGCTCTTCTCCGAAACATGAGCGGTACCTATGATCACTATTTTCGAAGGCTGACGCTCAGCCTCCCTGGTCTCAACAACCTGAACCCCCGGGGTGGGCTGAAGCTTTGAAACAGGAGTTGAACCGGGAAGAGGTTCTGCAACAAAGCCGGAGCTCAGGTCCAGCTTGCCCTCAACCACCGTTCCAGCCTCAGCCGCAGATTCAAGTACCTCCGCCTCGGCTTTCTCCGGCTCGGAGGCTGAAGAATTAGAAAGTTCAGACTTTCCTGCGGAAATATCACCTTCCGCAGATTTAGTAGCAAGTTCATCCACAGAGTATATAGAATCCTGGGAAGAACTCTGAAAGTAGTACTCAGGCTCTCTGTCCTGAGAATCTGTGACATCGGATTTTTCCATTATCAGTCTCTCTGTTGCGGCGGCCCAAAAAATCGAAAAATTTTTCTGAACTCTGAAACCGCTTCGTTTAAAGATTTAAAGATCTGGAGTATGGTAATTACCTGCCAGCAATTTATAATTTTTTGCACCTTGAAGTTTTTTCTAGAATATTGAACAGTAAAAACTCATTTGTAAGAACCTGGCCAGTTATAGACCCTATAATAACTACATCCTGTAAGAACTCATTTGTAAAAACTCATTTGTAAAAACTCATTTGTAAGAACTCATTTGTAAGAACTCATTTGTAAGAACTCATTTGTAAGAACTCATTTGTAAGAACTTACTCACTCATTAACTTCAGGGTCCGCACAAGATCTGTTCTGGAAAGGATTCCAACCAGATTCCCGTTATCAATGACAAGGAGCCTTCCGATATTCCGACTTGAAACCAGCTTCAGAGCATCGCTTGCATAGGCATCGGAGGTTATGGATATAATTTCTTTAGTCATTACGTCCGAGACAAGAAGCACGGGCCGCTCGAGTATGGGAACCCTCTGGACATCGGTAAAGCTCACTACTCCTTTCAGGATACCGCCTTCCATGACAGGGTAACCCATGTGTTTATTTTCAAACATGAAGTGGACCAGGTCTTCAACACTCATTGAGGGATGAACCGAGACCACAGCCCGGGTCATTATATCCCGGATAAATATGTCTTCGAGGGTCACCGAAGCCTGGGTTGACCGTTCTTCTTCCGATGCCCCGACATAGATAAAAAGGGCTATCAGGGGGAACCAGAGGTTGCCAACCAGGATGCCGAAAATAGCCATCAGGATTGCAAAGAATTTCCCGACAGCTGCCGCACTCTGGGTAGCCTTTACGTACGACATTTTCCTGGCATAAAGAGCCCGAAGCACCCTGCCTCCGTCCATGGGAAAAGCAGGCAGGAGGTTAAAGACTCCAAGCACCACATTCATTGCCCCGAGGATCCAGATGGTAAGGAAAACGGGGTTTGCCGCAAGCGCCGAGTTAGGAGATATGAAGGTTCCGTAAACGAAAAGACAAACAAAACCTATCACCAGGCTCGTTAAAGGCCCTGCAAACGCCATCTTGGCTTCCTGCGAAGGTACCCTTGGCATCTCTTCCATCGACGAAACGCCCCCGAAAAGGAAGAGCGTAATGCTGTCGATATTGACCCCGTACCGCATCGCCAGGTAGGAGTGCGCAAGTTCATGCAGAAGAATGGACACAAAGAGCAAGATGGCTGTCAGTGTAGAGAGCACATATCTGGTCAGCGGAGGCTCAACCCCCGAAAACCCGAAAGGCTGCGGATTGATCGCAAAAACGTACGCAAAAACGGGCAATATCAGGAGAAAGGTAACGTGTAGCTTGATTGGTATGCCCATTACGCTTCCGATTTTAAATGAAGATTGCATAAATAAAATCCCCCTCTCATTAAGACAAGTTAATCAGGAAAGCCCTGATCCGAAGATCTTTGATCCGAAGACCCCTGATCCGAAGATTATTAACAGGATATCTTTTTAATCCTGAGATACCTGATTCGAATATAGTTAAGTTTAAAGTACTTGATTCGAATATAGTTAAGTTTAAAGTACTTGATTCGAAGATAGTTAAGTTTAAAGTACTTGATTCGAAGATAGTTAAGTTTAAAGTACTTGATTCGAAGATAATTAATTTTAATCTTTAAGTTGAAGATACCTGTAGCAATATATTATATTATTTTAGATAGTATAATTATTTTCTCATTAACAGCTAAATCTATATCAATTTAGATATCTAACCTATATTTAGTAATGGTAAAAATATAACTTCAGATTTTCAGTTCAGGAATTGCTCCGTAAACTCACAAAGGTTGTTTTTTTGTTTGTGGAGACGTTTGGTGTGTGCCAAACCACAGAAAGGCACGGAAAAGCACAGAAAAAAGAAAGGTCGGAAGACGACAATTAAGGTTGTTCTGGTTTTTATGATCAGAAGTATCAATTGAGGTCAAATATAGTGCTGAGTGTAGATTTCCGGTAAATTCTTTCCGTGTCCTTCCGTGGTTTCCGTGGTTGAAAGTCTTCTTGCAAGTGATTATGGATAGAGAATTTCAAACTTGTTAACAAAAATCCTTTATATTATATTTGAATCATTCCTTAATAGACATTCAAAGCTAGATCAGCATCATTTCGATACATAATATACTCAAATCCCCATGTACTACTCAAATCCCCATGTACTACTCAAATCCCCATGTACTACTCAAATCCCCATGTACTACTCAAATCCCCATGTACTACTCAAATCCCCATGTACTACTCAAATCCCCATGTTATCACTTTGATAATAATCCTATAGATATTTACTGTGCATAAACTAAAGTCCAAAAACCAGTTAACTCAGAGAAAGGCTCTTTCAAAGTTAAGGCTCTTTTCAAAGTTCTGCTACTACCTTCTCCAGGGCCTTCAGGAATTCTTCGACGTCCTGAGTTGTAGTGTGAGGCATGAGGACAAGGCGGAGGGCTCTGGGACTGCGGACGATTGAGACGTTCCAGCCGAATTTTTCATAGAGCTGTGCCCGGACAAGGTCAGGTTCGGGCACACTGATGGCGACGACGTTCATGACAGGGGTGAGCAGGGGATAGAAGCCGAGTTTTCTTGCACCTTTTACAAGTTTTTCGGTAAGTTCCATGCAGTATTCCACGTTTTTCCTGTATCCTTCCCTTCCGAGGTGCTTCATCACGGCATAGGTTGCGGCAGCTGATGCCCCGCTTCGGGTGCCTGTGAGGGTGAACTGGGATTTTGTGGTGAGATAAGGAGTTTTGACCTGAAGGGAATCGATGAAGCCGTGCGACCTGAAGAGCAGAGCTCCCGAGGGAATTGTGGAAAGGCCCATCTTGTGCGGGTCAATGGCGACGGAAGTAACACCTGGCACTTCAAAGTCAAAAGGATATGACTTTTCAAGGAAGGGAATTACAAAACCTCCAAAAGCAGCATCAATATGCAGGAAAATGTCCTTTTCAAGCGCAAGTTCAGAGAGACTTTCTATAGGATCTACCTGCCCAAATTCCGTGTTTCCGGCTATTCCCACAAGTCCTATGGTATTTTTATCGGTTAGTTTTTTCACGGAAGCCAGGTCAACCCTGAACTCAGAGTCCAGAACAGCCCTTCGAATCTCTATTCCGATCATGTTGGCGATCTTGTCAAAAGAAAAATGAGCCGAATCCGGGATCACGATATTGGGATTTGTGATCTGCGGTTTTCTGTGAGCACTCAGGTTCTGCATTGCCCTGATTGCCTGGATATTGGATTCTGTTCCCCCTGTAGTAAGATAACCACAGAACTCTCCGTTGGAAAACTTGCTGGAATTTCTAAGGGAGGGAGCGTGGAGCAACTCACCCAGCATGCTGATGACTTCCTTTTCAAAACCATAGGTTCCCGGAAAGAGCCCGAGATCCCCCAGGTTGGCCTCAATAAAAAGACTGTGAGCCTCCGCTGCAATTGCATGGGGATGAGTACACATTGAACTTAAAACATGATAATAATCCGTATCCTCTGATTTCGCCTTTTTCAGGAGGGATAAAACCTCTTTTTCAGAAAGACCCTGCTCATTCATATGGATTAAGTAAAAACAATTCTATTTAAAATACTTATGGAATGGATTTATGGAAATTTTTACAGGAATGGGAAATGCTCAAAACAGTGCTATGTGAACTATTAGACTGTTATAGACTATTATCTATAAAAGCAGGATTATTCCAGTTAGTAATTTTTAATTTGGCATGAAAATTAGTTGTTTTGATACCTGGAAAAAGAAAAACTAAAAAAGAAATTCGAAGAAGACAGAAATAACTGAAATTTTAAAAGAAGTTTGTAGAGGGGGACCCCATTGTTTCCACTGGAGAACGTTTCTCGTGGAGAACAGAAATTAATAGAATGGAACTAAGCCATATCTTTTTTTATTTTTTTCCTTTTCCCATTTTATCTTAAATTCCTCCTTAAAATCAACACTTTTTTAACAAACTATATATACAATTAATGTTATAACACAACAACATTGTCTTGTTACCATAACTAAATAAAACTTTGTTTTATTTTGTTACCCATAATCCAAAACCCCCTCCAGTAGAAATCATGGGGTCCGGGTCCTATTTAAAGGTTGCACTGGAAGTCAAGGGGGGTATACAACATCTATTTTATTTTTTCCCTTTATCTTTTTCCGATTAGAAAGATAAACATATAAAAATTGAAAGAGATTAGCAAATAGAATCTTTGATTTTTTTCCCATTTTCCTTTTTTCTTTTCCTTTTCCCGATTTTTCTTTTCTCATTTTTTCCCATTTTCCTTTTTTCTTTTCCCGATTTTTCTTTTTCATTTTTTTCTTTTCCTATTTTTTTCTTTTATAGTTCCAAATCTTTCTAGCACTTTTTTAGGCACTTTGTTCAATCTAGGTGAAATTGATATCAGGCAGAAATCTCAGAAATCTCAGAAATCTCAGAAATCTCAGAAATAGAGTAGACAATAGAGTAGACAATAGAGTAGACAATAGAGTAGACAATAGAGTAGACAATAGAATAGACAATAGAATAGACAATGGAATAGACAATAGAATAGACAATGGAATAGACAATGGAATAGACAATATAATCAAAAAAATCCTTAGGAATTATTCAAAAAAAATATTTCCAGATCCTCTCTTATTAATTTATTAATTTATTAATTTCCACCGATATAAATAAATTTTTAATTTAAGTTAATGAACCGAAAAATCTTAACTAATCAAAACTCAAAGCTCTGCATGTCTTGGGGACCCTCAGATAAATTTGTTGCAAACATTGTGTTCTTGAGATACATAAAATGTATAATAAAAAGTGAGAGTTAAAACCGATAAAAAACCAGGAGATAAACTGAAAACTAGGAGAATCCAGGTTGAAAAAAGTTATAAAAATGATCTATCAGTTCATTTCTCCCTGGTTCCATCTTATTTCAGGAAGATTATGCTGATAGATCAAATTTGCCGTTTTTTTATTTTTTGTTTTCTTTCTATTTTCGTTTTTCAGATAATTGAATATTTATGCTTCGGGGTTCGATATCTTCTTTTGTGATCTTTGACCAGGTGGTTCACATCTGCTTTACACGCTCGAATTCTTTCTGGATTTCTGCTGAGGGGCCTTCCTTGTCCAGGATGGTTATCACGTAGATCACGATGCATGAGAGGATAAAACCGGGCACTATTTCATAGAGGTCGAAGATCCCGCCGGAAAGCTGTTTCCAGAGGATGACCATGAGACCGCCGGAAACCATTCCTCCCAGAGCTGCGTTCCTGGTGGTCCGTTTCCAGAAGAGGGAGAAGATAATGATAGGTCCGAAAGCTGCTCCAAAACCTGCCCAGGCATAGGAAACCAGGCCCATGACAGAGTTGTTGGGGTCCCTGGCAATCATGTAGGCGATTGCGGAAATCACGATAACTGCAAACCTGCCGAGCCAGACCAGTTCTTTTTCGCTTGCGTCCTTTTTCATGGTGATCCTGTAGATATCTTCCGTAAAGGCTGATGCGGCCACAAGGAGCTGGGAGTCAGCGGTACTCATGATAGCTGCAAGAATGGCTGCAAGGAGAATTCCTGCGATTACCGGGGTGAACAGGCTGTTGACCAGAACCATGAAGATCGTTTCACTGCCCCCGGCTCCCAGGAATTCTGGGTGAAGGTAAGCCCTTCCTACAAGTCCCACTACCACGGCAAAGATCAGGGAAATAACTACCCAGACCATGGCAATGAGCCTTGCCTGCTTTACCTTATCGGGTGATTCGATGGCCATGAAACGGACCAGGATGTGTGGCATCCCGAAATATCCGAGTCCCCAGGCGAGGTTTGATATAAGGGGGATTGCGCCTCCGGCAAGGGCAGTCCAGGGGTTAAGCAGCTGGGGGTCGATGCTCTGGATAAGGTCCACAGTTGAGCCATACCCACCGATTCCCTTTATTGCTGCAGCTGGTACCAGGACAATGGCGCAGATCATGAGCATGCCCTGGAAGAAATCAGTCCAGCAGACAGCCATGAACCCTCCCAGGAAAGTATAGCTGATGATCACCAGGGCACCGATTAGAAGGGCTTGCTGGTAAGGAATTTCGAAAACGGTGTTAAAGAGCTTTCCTCCGGCTACCAGTCCCGAGGAAGTATAGAGCAGGAAGAAGACCAGAATCAGGATGGCTGAAATAATCCTGAGGGCATGTGTATCATCCCTGAACCTGTTTTCGAAGTACACGGGGATAGTGATCGCGTCGCCTGCAACCTGGGTGTACTGGCGCAATTTCTTAGCCACAAACTTCCAGTTAAGGTAAGTCCCGACAGCCAGACCAATCCCAATCCAGATGGCTTCCATCCCGGCCAGATAGGCATATCCGGGAAGCCCGAGCAACAGCCAGCCGCTCATGTCCGAGGCCTGGGAACTTAAAGCTGTAACCCAGCTATTCAGTTTTCTGCCTCCCAGGATATAATCAGCGAGATTCTCCGTTTTTCGATAATAGAGAACCCCAATAGAGATCATGAAGAGCAGATATAACGCAAAAATAAGTACGATATTAAAACTATCCGATACCATTGTTTAACTCCAGTTTTTTAAAGGGTTTAAAGGGTTTTGAAGATTTTTAATGAATCTTTAGAGGTTTTAATTTCCAACTCCTTTTCTTTCAATTGTTCCATTTCCAACTCCTTTTCTTTCAATTGTTCCATTTGCAATTTTTTTCTTTCAATTGTTCCATTTGCAA
>JAENZL010000001.1:160868-165662 GCA_016841265.1 Methanobacteriota archaeon
TTTTCTTTCAATTGTTCCATTTGCAATTTTTTTCTTTCAATTGTTCCATTTGCAACTTTTTTTCTTTCAATTGTTCTATTTGCAACTTTTTTTCTATAAATTGTTCTACTTGTGATTCTGTTTATTCAAATTCGCTTCTAGACAGCTATGTTTCAGATTTCTGAATTACGGTTCCTAATTGGAAGCAAATATGCCTTCAAGATTCACTCAGTACTATTTATGCGATGTATTACATAGCAAGTCCACGCAGCAAGTCCACGCAGCAAATCCACGCAGCAAATCCACGCAGCAAACCTATACACAAATCTATACACAACTCTATACAGCAAATATGAATTTGAAGCCCTGCTTTGTGATTAAAAATCCATGGTTCGGGACTTTTTCTATTTTTAAGGAAAAGTCAGGAGCTGGAAATTAACTTGTATAATTATTTTTTTATACACTAGGGTTTTTTGCACTGAAACACAGCTGTATATTTTTATACCTGATTGTCTACATTTTTGGATACATCCATGTATCCTTATATTTTTATAAGTTTTTTGAATTTTTCATTATTCCACATGTCATTATAATATAAGTTAAATTAAAAAATTCTAATAGTTCGGGTTGAGAAATTGAATAGATTTTTTCCTACAGTTATTTTTGCTGTTCATAACGTTGTTTTTAATCTTGATAATTTTTTTGATTTTCATATGGTTAATTTTTATATTAATATCTTAAATAAAAAATATTTTTATTGTTTCAGTGGAAATGAAGGGGTTGTAATTTCTCTTATTTTTTCCACCCGAAAGAGGGGATTCGGCCTCACTCACCATTAATCTCCAATTTCTTGGCTGATTTTCAAATTTTTATTTCAATCTTAAGAACGCCTATTGATATCGTTTTTACCATGGGATTTGAAGGTCCTGGTTATTTCCATTGGAAGTGGAGGGGTCTTCACCATAACTATTAATATGGTTTACTTCCATTGCATCTACTGCAAATGTGATCCTATGTCGGTTGTTTATATACCGACATCACCTTAAATTTTGGTCAAAGAGGAGGGAAGGGTGCAGGAAGTTATCAGGATTTTGAAGTTCCTGAAGACTTTATGTCCGCAAATCGGCTTTGGTGCACAGACTGTGTAATCCTTATTGTCGAACTCCGATTGCCAGATATTTGTCTCAAATCAAAACTCCATTTCCATTCACCGGGTCCTTTTCGCTAAATTTCAATCGGGAGTGAATGGTTAAAACGTGGATAAATCGGGAGTGAATGGTTAAAACGTGGATATTCAGATCCAAAAAACTTACAAATAACACTTTAATACAATGCTTTGTATCTCTCTCCACTATTCCATTAATCAGGAAGTTCATTCGGAGGAGCGGGAGATGGCATCAGGCATGGAAAAACCGCGTAAATGAATAGACATTATATCGGGTCTTGCTTCCATGACCCCCATGAAAAAACTCTACTAGCCTGTAGTTCCCGGGGTATGAAGATTACCTGATTCAAAGAGCCCCGGTTCCGGGGTCATCAGGATTCAGAACCCGTAATTACAGAATCCTGGGATGACATATTCTGCAATCAGATGCTCCTGGATATCATAATACTTCGAACCATAATACTTCGAACCATAATACTTCAAATCATAATACTTCGAAATTTGCCTGTGATTCCTGCGTTCATAACTAAGTTAACCCCAAAGACTACTACTTGATCCCCGAATCCAGAAAACTGTAAATTTAAACTGCAGGTTTCAAGTTTGAAGCTGCTAAATAAAATCGTTTGGAAATGAAGTTGCAAAACGCTCGTAGTGGTTTAAAATTGTGCGAACCCACTCCTAATCCACTCCTAATACATTTCAGCTGTTTGCGATTAATTTGTTGCAAGAAGAGGGTCATCCATGATGAAAGCTCAATCATTAGACGGGCTGTTCGAAAAATTACTTGACGGACAGTCAATTTTTAAAAACAAAGAGGTCCTTCGACCTTCATACACGCCGGACCTGTTACTCCACCGGAATGAACAGATCAATAACCTTGCAACCATTCTGGTCTCTGCGTTGCGGGGGGAGACTCCTTCCAACGTGCTGATCTACGGAAAGACAGGGACTGGAAAAACTGCCGTGACCCGCTATGTTGGAAAAGAACTCGAAAGGGTTAGCGAAGACAAGTCGATTTTCTGCTCGGTGGTCTACATTAACTGTGAGGTCATCGATACGCAGTACCGGCTTCTTGCAAACCTTGCCCGGCATTTCGAGGAAGAGGTTCCTATGACCGGGTGGCCCACGGATCAGGTCTTTATGAAGTTCAAGGAGGCGATTGATTCCAGGGACCAGGTCATCATTATCATTCTGGACGAGATTGATAAGCTAATAAAGAAAGGAGACGACGTCCTCTACAACCTCTCCCGGATCAACACGGACCTCAAGAAGGCCAAGGTCAGCATGATCGGGGTGTCCAATGACCTGAAGTTCACGGAGTTCCTGGACCCGAGAGTCAAGAGTTCCCTGGGAGAGGAGGAACTGATCTTCCCGCCCTACGACGCCGAGCAGATCAGTGACATCCTGAAACAGAGGGCCAAGATGGCCTATAACGACGGAGTCCTGGGCGAGATGGTAATCCCGCTCTGCTCCGCCTTTGCTGCCCAGGAACACGGGGATGCCCGTAGAGCTCTTGACCTTCTGAGAGTTTCAGGGGAAATTACCGAGCGGGAAAATCATCCCCAGGTCCTTGAAGAGCACGTACGCCGCGCCCAGGAAAAGATCGAAGTCGACCGTGTGGTGGAAGTGGTAAGGACCCTTCCTACCCAGTCCAAGCTCGTACTCTACAGCATCATCCTGCTCCGGAACCGGGGTAAAGAAGGCAAGAACATCACCACAGGGGAAATGTATAACGTCTACAGGCAGCTCTGTCACCACATCGACGTGGATATCCTGACTCAGCGCAGGGTAACGGACCTCATGTCCGAACTCGACATGCTGGGCATCGTAAACGCAGTTGTGGTAAGCAAAGGCCGCTATGGCCGGACCAAGGAAATTTCCCTTAGCGTCCCCGTGGAAAACACCCGCAAGGTGCTCCTTGAGGACTACCGGTTAAAGCCTCTTGTCGACTTCAAGACCTCCGTCTTTAACAAGATGTTCTCGTGAAAGGAGTTTATAATTTATAATTTATAATTTGTAATCGGGCATGGAGCAGTTTTTCCCGGTCTTTTTAAATGCCTCCTCCATGACCCCCTTTTTTCCTTTTTTTCCTTTTTTTTCTTTTTCCCTTTTTTTCTTCCCTTCAGGAAAAATCCCCTTGAGTCCTTTACGGGCCTGCTGGATTTTTTCCCTTAGCTTTTTTCTTTTTTTCCTTTTTTCCTTAGCTTTTTTCTTTTTTTCTTTTTCCCTTAGCTTTTTTCTTTTTTTTCATTCGTTCAGGAAATAATATATATGATCCTGTGGTTTGACTACGATCATATTATAAACTTTATAAATCGGCCTTTACGTTTCACGATTCAAATTAAAAGGTTAAATTAAAAGGTTCAAATTAAAAGGTAATTTATAATGAAGATCATCGCGTTCGTAGGCATGCCTGCCTCGGGAAAATCCGAAGCTTCCAGGACTGCCGTTGAAATGGGCATTCCCGTGGTTAACATGGGGGACGTTATCCGAAAGGAAGTGCTGAGACGGGGGCTTGAGCCCAGTGACGCCAACACCGGGATGGTTGCAACGGACCTCCGGAAATGTGAAGGCATGGACGCCGTTGCCAAACGCTGCATTTCCCAGATCCAGGAGACAGGCTCTAAACTCCTGGTCGTGGACGGGGTTCGCGGGATTGCCGAACTGGAATGTTTCAGGCGAGAATTTGGAAAAAAGTTTGTCCTGGTTGCCATCTATGCTCCCCTTGATACCCGTTTTGATAGGGTTCAGAATCGGGGCAGAAGTGATGACATGGACAACATAGACGGCCTCCGCAACAGGGACGAGCGTGAACTTGGTTGGGGCATGGGAGACGCCATCATAGCTTCTAATGCAGAAATCGAAAACGATTCCACTCTTGAAGTCTTCAAAGAGAAAGTTATTGCAGTCCTGAAAAACTATTCCGGAGAAAATCCGCTAGAGTAATTGATTTCATAACCCTGCTCGTGTAAATCATTAGTATGAATCCACGGATCAGGTCTATCAGCTAAATCCATGTAGTAATTTTATCAGCCAAATCCACGGAGTAATTCTATCAGCTAAGGAGTAAATTCATGATACACGTCAAGGTTTCAGCAGCCGTATATCCCACAGAAGACCCTGAAAAGGTTTCCGGGGCTATCTCGAAGCTTTTCTCAGGTATTGAAATTGAAAGGATAGCTTCCGAAGCCGAAAAATCCGAATCAGGAGATGCCGGGTCTTTACCTTCCTTTTACCTCTCAGGACAGGGAGGGCTTGACCTCCTGTTTACCCTGCACGGGCTCATCCGCAGGGTAGCCATCATAGACAGCATGCGCAATAAAGCCTTCAATAAAGGGCTCTCCTATGACGAGCTCTCTGTTAAGTTTTTGCTCAATAAGCAGGCGGCTTTTGTGGGGATCCCCAGCGTTCCAGCAGAAAAAGAGCCCATCGGGTCAATTGAGGTCAGTATCGGGGCAGACTCTCCCGAGGAAATGGAGCGGCTTTTTGAGTGGCTTTTGCCTCTAACTGAGGAAGGGAAACCGGTTGTTGAATTGGGAATGGACTATGTGGAAAGAGATTGAAAAGTTAATTATATCTTATTTCCCGCCAACATCTTTACGTCCTACATCTTTACGTCCTACATCTTTACGTCCTACATCTTTACGTCC
>JAENZL010000001.1:165672-167732 GCA_016841265.1 Methanobacteriota archaeon
CTTTACGTCCTACATCTTTACGTCCTACATCTTTACGTCCTACATCTTTACGTCCTACATCTTTACGTCCCGCACTTCTATGTAAATCAATTGAAAAGAAATGAGGATTTTCTTTCATGCAGCTTCATCGAATCAGTTTTTCTTCGCGTGCGGTTGTTGAAGACCCCTTCAAATGGGCATACACGCTTGAAGACCACGGGTATACGGGCTGGGAGATTGTGCAGGAAGGTTCCCAGTGCCTGAACAGCAAGACTATCCAGAACGTGCAAAACATTCATGAGACCACAAACCTGGAACTGACCCTGCACCTTCCCTTCTCGGATATGAACCTGGCAGGTTTAAACGATTCCATCCGGGGAGAGGTCATCAGGCAGATGAAACACTACCTTACTCTGGCCTCGAACTACGTTAACCTGGCAGTGGTCCATCCCGGCTACCTCTCTCCTTACGGGGCGCAGGTCCCGTACGAGGCCTACCAGACAAATCTTGCCTCCCTTGCGGAGATCTGCGACTTTGCCGCGGATTTCGGGATCCTGGTCGCCGTGGAAAACATGCCCGATTTCCCCAAAATCTTCGGGAAATACCCGGACGAAATGCAAGAGATGCTCGGTGCCGTCGGAAGTCATAACGTGGGCTTTACCTTCGACGTTGGGCATGCCAACACCGTGGGGCTTATAGATGAGTTCCTGGACCAGCTGGGAGACCGGATTTCCCACGTGCACATCCACGATAACATGGGGGAAAAAGACGAGCACCTCCCTCTGGGGGAAGGCACTGTGGACTGGAAATCCGTCATGGAAAAACTTTCGGATTACAAAGGGATCTTCGTAACGGAAATGAGTTCGATTGAAGAAGGGGTCAAAAGCCTGGAGTTTTTAAGGAAGTTGTGAGTTTTCGAGACTCCATCTTCCATTTTCTTTATTTTTTCAGCTCTTTCACTAAGGTTTTTTCGGCTTTGTAGAAATAATCTCTGGACCAATGACCAATAAAACAAAAAACACAGATGAGCACAGATAGAGATCATATAAATCTGGTTCATCTGGTTCATCTGCTTTAATCTTTGGTTCCCATATTAGTTCTTTTTTCCCAGCGTTTCCAAAATAATTGTTTTACCCGAAGAACCTGTTGAAATTACTTTTTAGTTGCCTTGCAAAAGATAACATTGTTTCCATTCCAGAGATCGGTATCCGGCAATACATCATCATAGCACTCGATTTTCTCAAAGCCTTCCTGTCCCAGCATCTTCTTCAGGTCATCGGACGTAAAGAAGTGAGTCCAAAAACGATATACATCGGAATTGTCAGAACTATCCATCACGATGTGCTGGTACAATATCACTTTGTCTGCCGGGTAGCAAAATGAGTCTGAAAGAATCAGGTATGGTTTCTCTTTCCAAAAGCCGCTCTCTTCCATTTCCCATGATTTCTCAGCAACTTTCATTTCGATGTCCTTATCGCTTAGAACATCAAAAATGAAAGTCCCACCAGGTTTTAAAGCCCCATAAATATTCTGCAATAATGTCTCTCTTTCCTGTGGCAGTAAGACGCCAAAGTCAGTAAAAACCATCATTACAAGATCATATTTATTCTCCTCACACAGTTCGAGGTAATTCTGGTTTACGTATTCTATATCCAGGTTTTTCTTTGAGGCTTCGTTTCTGGCATATTCAATTGAATTCCTGGAGAAATCGACACCTGTTACTTTATGCCCCCTCTCTACCATGATCTCGGCATACAATCCCGGCCCGCATCCCAGATCAAGAATGTTCATTTTTTCCATATTGACTGAATCTAAAATCCAGTCTACAGTACTCTCTATACTTGATCTCCTCCGGCTTGCCAGGTCGATATCCGGATTCAGATGAATGTCCAACAACTGCTTTGAAATGTGGTCATCTGTCCACATAACAGCATTCCCTTTTGCATAGATTTGCGGCTTCTTTGTAAACTCAATAATGTCTGTAAAATTCATAAATGAGCCCTCCTTTCCAACTTCACGGACTCTATATCTACGATCAACCGTTGACCCAATATCTACGATCAACTGTTAGACCCAATATC
>JAENZL010000001.1:167742-190248 GCA_016841265.1 Methanobacteriota archaeon
TATCTACGATCAACCGTTGACCCAATATCTACGATCAACTGTTAGACCCAATATCTACGATCAACTGTTAGACCCAATATCCACGATTAACCGTTAGACCCAATATCTACGATCAACTGTTAGACCCAATATCCACGATCAACCGTTGACCCAATATCTACGATCAACCGTTGACCCAATATCTACGATCAACTGTTAGACCCAATATCCACGATCAACCGTTAACAACTTTCAAAAAACAGAATACTTCAGTTGTTGTTCATTATAAAATAATTTTAGGGTTTCTTATTAATAACTTGCGGCAGATTGGGGGAACTTAGAGTAGAAATTCTGATAGTACTTATTAACTTGGTACGAGTATTGTTCAAATTAGGATTTCTACAGAACCGATTTTTCCTTATTTTTCAGCTCTTTTACTCAGGTAGCTCTCTTTCTTTAAGGTACTCGACCCAGTCCCCTTTCTCAACTTTTTCAGTTCCGGGATCTTCATCGTAAACGTAGATGATACCCCTGATTTTTTGCTCTCCGATTTCCAGGTCCACGTATTCCCGGTGGTAACCCCCGAAAAGTTCCATGTAGTCGATGGATTTCGCAATTTCAAGCTGCTGTTTTCCTGAAAACTTCCGGACTTCGATGAGTACAGAGTTTTCTTCCGAGGGGTAGACGGCAGGGTAGGGGCCAAGGGAGTAGAGAGCGTACCCTTTTATCCTGGCGGTCCCCAGGAATTCCGACCTGTTGGGCAGGTCAAAGCGTCTGCTGTTGTAAAGCCCTTCCCGGAGGGAGCCGTAGAGGGCCATTATCATTTCCTTTTCTTCCGGTCTCTCGTAGGAGCGCTGCCAGCAGAGATTTTTGTGAAAAACGTTCCCGTAGAGGGTACTTTCCCTTTCAGGGGCTCTTTCCTGACCTGAATCGTTTTCCATGTTCTTTCCTGATCTTATTTTGAAAGAGGATTGCCTTTCTTTCCTTATATCATTTGAGATTATCTTATTTTGAGAGGCCGGTGGGATTATCTCATTTTGAGAAACCGTAGCCTGCAAAACGTTGGGTCAGGTCCAGGTTTGCCAGCAGGAAGCGTTCCTCTTTGCTATAGGCTACTTTCTTGTTACCCGAGAGTTCCAGCACGCAGCTGCTTCCGGGCAGGGCTTCTTTAACTTCTTTACCGTCCACCAGGATCTTTTCCACGCGCACGGGTTCGGACTGCAGCCCTACGAAAAGGTGGAGCACGCTTGCGAGTTCGATTTTTTTGGTGAACTTCGAGAAGGTGCACTCCAGGGTGTAGTCAGTAGTAACGATCTCCTTATCCGAGATGATAAAGCCCCTCTCGATATCCTTGGCCTGGACGTTTTTCAGACGCATCCCGACCCTGGTGCCTGTGGGAGCTTCGGTGATATCCACGTCGTGGCTCTGGATGGAGCGGATTTCAATGTCCCTGTCCAGGGGAAAGATTTTGGTTTTGTCTTTGTCCTTTGAGATGCCCTGTTTGACGACGCCTAGCACGACGCAGCCTTTCCCGGTAACATTAAAGGCGTGGTCTATGAATACACGGGCAGGCAGGTTATTCAATTTTGCCTGTTCGGCTTCGATTTCTGGTGCCATGGAGTTGATTAAGGCTTTGAGCTCGTCCACGCCTTCAAAGGGATTCTTTGCGCTCTTGTTCGTATTAATGGTGAGGCATTCCCAGCCCTCGAGTGCGGTGCCTGCGGTGATCTGCTTGATCTTTGCCTTAAGTTCGTCAATGGCGAACATGTGGGTGGTATCGGACATTGTCAGGGCAATGATTCCGTGCTTGAAACCCAGCAGGTCCATGGCGATGATGCATTCTCCCGTATGGGCGTCCATGCCCGTGGAGGGGATGCAGAGGACTGCCATGTCTGAAATGTTCAGTGCCGTGATCAGGGATTTCAGGGTTTTCGGATAACTGTGGGGGTCGATAAAGGCGAGTTTAGGGGTTTCTTTGTCATTGTTATACAGGGTGATGTCCGAATGCGTTCCCTTTTTCCCGAGGTTTGCGGCAAGGGTGGTCCTTCCGCTCTGTTCCGTCCCGATAATTGCGATATTTGTCATGGTGAGTCCCTTTTAGATGTTGTGTAAATAGATAGTTCTGTGAATGGTAGTTTTGTGAATGGTAGTTTTGTGAATGGTAGTCCTGTAATTGGTAGTTCTGTAAATTACAGTTTTGTGAATGGTAGTCCTGTAATTGGTAGTTCTGTAAATTACCCTTGAATTACAGTTACGTGAATGATGGTTCTGCGAATATTCTGCGAATAGATAGTCCTGTGAATTATAGTTCTTTGAATAGATGGGATACGTAAATAGAAGGTTTTGTTTCTGCCACTGGTATTAATATACTGCAATCACATCTTTTTCATTATTTACTATCTGGACATATGCCAGATTTAGCCTGTATTTATAGTTTCCTTTTCAACATCAATTTATTTATTCTTTTTTGTCGCTATTGATATCGTTTTCAAGTTTATGTAATTCCCTGTATTGCTCTACGACTCCTCTGCTTATCCCTGTTGCATATGATATCTCTTATACAGTCATTCTTTTTCCGATGAGCATTTTCACTCTTCCATAATCACGGATATACCTATCTACTGCTTCCGGACTATGATTTGTTTCCTTTGCGATCTGGCTTGTTGATATCTTTTCGAGCTTCTTCCTAACAATAATTCCTTTATGTGTAATTCCAGGGCCTATATCGTGTATATTTCCTCTGGTTGGAAGTACCTCATCATGCTCATTTTGATACTGCTGTACGTATTTACCCACTGAATGAAGTGATTTTCCTCTCAAAATCAAAAATTACTTTACAGGGTGGGTCATATAATAACTGGATTTTCACTCTCAAGGGGTAAAGAAGTTGGATTCCGGAATTAAGGTCACGCGTGAAACAGAATTCTATCAGGGTTTTATCCGCTTCAAGATGTCTGTTTCAAACGAAACTCCTTTTGTAATCACAAACGTGAACCTTGATTTTCGCTTCGATGACGACCTGCTTCGCATTGACAGATATGAACCCTCTTCTTATCAAACCAAGAACGGGAAAATCATTCTTGGAAACATTGATTCAGGCAGATCCAAGTCTATTGCAGTTTTATTTGATCCCCTGCTCTGCTCCAAAGGAACGGATCTCGACTGTTTTGTAACATACAAGGATGCTCAGGGGAAGTTTAACTCAGCCTTCATGGATTCGAAAACGATAAGTGTCGTTTGTCCTATGCTGAAGACCGATTCGGATATCAATATCGGAAGGCTCAAAGAATTCATCGAAAAGCTCCCGAGCAAGGATAGCAAGGTCTATGAAATCCATCAGGGTTTTGATGTCCCCAAACTTGCAGGCATCGCTCGAGAAGTGGTAGAAAAGCACGATGTCAGGCATATCCGGACCCTGCACACAATGGATGGCAGGAACTGTGAGATCTGGTACTATGGGAAAACGAAGGTTCACAAAGATGACATCGTGATAAGGATTTCCATAGTGGCTGACAAGTGTATCCTTGAACTTTTTGCCACAACAAAAAACGCGGAAGTTCTCACCGGTCTTCTGGCAGAAATCGGAAGGGATCTGAAGCACGGTGTAGAGTTCAGAGCCAGTGGCAAGGGCAATGTTATTAATGTGACGATAAAGGACTCTGTGATCCAGAGGAGTAACCTTCTTGACCTCTGTGATATGGATGGGACGTGTCCTATTAATCTCATCGTTGAAGATAGCGTAATCCAGCACTCTGCCCTTATATTTGGAAAAGAAGTGGAAGATAAAACAAAATCCAAGTGGTTGAGTCAGGAGAAGCTGTACAAGCAAAAGGAATCTATATATGCGGATGCCCAAGAAACTCTGTTCGAGTGGGGAATTGAATTTGTGTATATTCCTGCCGGTGATTTCATGATGGGATCAAAAGAGAATAATAATGAGCAGCAGGTTCACAAAGTTTCGATAAAAAATCCCTTCTACCTCGGCAAATATCCCGTTACTCAACAGCAATGGAAAGAAGTTATGGGTAATAACTTTTCTTGCTTCAAAGGTGACACTCTCCCCGTAGAAAATGTTTCATGGAATGATGTGCAGGAATTCATAAAGATATTGAATGAAAAAGATGGAGTCTACAAGTATCGATTACCCTCTGAAGCTGAATGGGAATATGCTTCTAGAGCTGGGTCGCTAACAAAGTACTCTTTTGGAGATGAAATATCAAAACTTAGGTTTCATGGATGGTATTCCGATAATTCTAGTCGCAAGACTCATCCTGTGGGTCAAAAGAGTCCTAATTCATGGGGCCTTCACGACATGCATGGGAATGTTTGGGAATGGGTTTTGGATAATTGGAACGAGAACTATATTGGTGCTCCTTCTGATGGCAGTAAATGGGAGAATGGCTCCAGCTCTTATAAGGTAGGAAAGGGCGGTGGTTGGGGTTACTCAGCCAATTTCTGTCGGTCGGCATCTCGCGACTGGTACGGGGTCAATGACCATGGTAGCTACCTTGGTTTCCGCGTCCTGAGAGAAATTTAATCGACTGCAGGAACGAGTTAAATCAAAAATATTTAAGGTAAAGGGCTGAAAAAGCATGGGTGTCTGAAGTTGGCGGATATAGAAATCAAGCGTGGATACGAAGTCTTGCCCGATAGCAAGTTTAGGTTCTGCGCCTGCATTATTAACTGAGAACTATTCGACTATGAATCTTTAAAATGGTGGGATGGATGGTTGAAAAAGTGAATAAAATAGTTGTCACCATGATAATTATGCTCCTCTTTTGTGGAGGGTTGGGCTGCACTGGAACCGAGGGAACAGAATCTGATAACACAAACTCAATTGAAGCAGAACTTTATTACACTAACTCTATTGGCATGGAATTCGTGAAGATCCCCTCAGGGGAATTTATGATGGGCTCCCCTGAAGATGAAGAAAATCGCTGGAATAATGAAGGTCCTGTGCATAAAGTCACAATTGAAGAACCGTTCTACATGGGCAAATTTGAAGTTACTCAGGAACAGTGGCGTGAAGTGATGGGCACAAATCCTTCAAATTTTAAAGGCGAAGACCTTCCTGTCGAAAACGTTTCGTGGAATGACGTCCAGGAATTTATCAAAAAGCTCAACGAAATGGAAGGAACTGACAAGTACCGTCTTCCTTCAGAAGCCGAATGGGAATATGCATGTCGGGCCGGGACCACCACAAGGTATTACTTCGGAGACGATGAATCAAAACTAAAAGATTATGCTTGGTATAATGACAACTCCAAAGGTTTTTGGGGGTTGAAAAGTGGGGCAACTCATCATGTTGGTCAGAAGAAGCCTAATCCATGGGGTCTTTATGATATGGAGGGTAACGTTTTCGAATGGTGTCAGGACAAATGGCATGATGACTATGATGGCGCACCCATTGATGGAAGTTCTTGGGAGAGTGGGCTTTGCTCGGGTCGGGTCTCACGGGGTGGAAGCTGGGGCGGCTACGCTAAGAGTTGCCGGTCAGCGAACCGCTACGGGAGTGCCACCTTCGTTCGCAGCGACGGCTTAGGGTTCCGTGTCCTGATAAAAATAGACGATGTTCCTGAACCTGTAAACACTCCTCACGTCGTCGAAGAAGATGTTCCCGAAGAAAAATCAAAAACTAATACTACCCAAACGTCCTCCTCACAAAATTTGGATGCCGATACAAACTCCATTGGCATGGAATTCGTGAAAATCCCTGCCGGGGAATTTATGATGGGCTCCCCTGAAGATGAAGAAAATCGCTGGAATAATGAAGGCCCAGTTCACAAAGTCACTATTGAAGAGTCTTATTATCTGGGTAAATACGAAGTAACTCAGGAACAGTGGCGTGAAGTGATGGGGACAGATCCTTCAATTTTTAAAGGAGATGATCTTCCCGTTGAAGAGGTATCCTGGAATGATGTTCAGGAATTTATCAAAAAGCTCAATGAAATGGAAGGGACTAATAAGTACCGTCTTCCCTCTGAAGCTGAATGGGAATATGCATGTCGTGCTGGCACCACAACAAGATATTATTTTGGAGATGATGGATCTGAACTTGACGATTACGCATGGTATTGGGATAATTCAGATAAGAAGATTCATTCAGTTGGCCAGAAGAAGCCCAATCCTTGGGGTCTTTATGATATGCATGGAAGTGTCTGGGAGTGGTGTCAGGATAATGGGTATAGTGATTATTATGGTGCTCCTACTGATGGTAGTTCTTGGGAAATTGAGAGTAAATCATACCGGTTTATGCGGGGCGGCTCCTGGGGCAGCTACGCTAATAGTTGCCGGTCGGCGAGCCGCGGCAGTTCCGCCCCCGACAGTATGTCCAGAAACCTCGGTTTCCGCGTCGTGAGGGAAATCTAACCACTGATTTGCCCACAGGTGTTAAATGATTAAAAAGGTCCTGCTGCTTAGATCAATCGATTTAAGAACGAGCCGCAAGCACCGCTGGACCTTTTTAAGAATCCCTTGAAGATCTCGTAGTGGGGTTAATAGAACTAGGACTTACGCAGTTGAACAAAAAATCAGTGGCATGAGACACCAAGCAGTCTAACTAATAATGTTCTTGTTAAGGTCTCAAGTGCTTGTTTTTTCATCTCAAGTGCGTAACTTCTAAGAACGAGATTGCGCTATCTAGCCTCTTCTTAAGTACACCGAAGCCAATATATCCCGATTTTCTCATTTCCATAAGGCTGAGAAATCATAAAGCAGGCACCCCCCCCTTTGAAACTTGAGGAAAATATTTTTCTTAGAATACATGGCCTTGGTGATTTCACTCAAAAAAGAGGTTTTCTCTGAGTCGCGCCAGTATTTCCACGCGTAAAAGCTTTTTCGAATAGGTCATTGTTTTTTACCCAGTTTGAATATATTTTTTATGTTAGGTTGAAAAAGTATATATTGCTTTTTGACGTAAAATATACTGCAATATATTTCTTTTCGAAATTTTCGGGGGGAAAAGTCATCAAGGATAATATTCCCTGAAAAAAGATCGTGAGCAAATTTCCCGAAAAAGTTTTCATGAATAGTATTGCCGGAAAAAAAGATTTTGAGCAATTTTCCCGAACAAAGTTACCATAGTTCTCCTTTCCAGATTGCCTCGGTTTTGTCGTTCGTGCTCTTGTTTACTTTTTTGATAGTTATGCGGTACTCGTCTCCCACGGGCTCAGGGTTCTCGAAGACGGAATCTACTCCGAGCCTTTTCAGGTAGTCCTCGAATTCTACGGCGGTTTTCAGGTTCCTTACTCTGATCCGGACCTCGTCGTAGAGGCGCTGCCCTTCTTTGACGCTTTGCACGGAATCCCGGAGAGGGACCAGGATGCTTTCCCCAAGCTGCATGCAGCGTTTCCTGAACTCGGCTTCGTTTTCTTCCCATTCCACTGCCTGGAACCCTTCCCTGATAATCCTGGGGAGCATATAGTCTCTTCCGGACTCGTTGTAGAACTTGAAGGCATGCCTGAGGTCAGAGCAGTTGCTCCGGGAAGAGGTGTACTTCACAGAGGGCAGGATCATTGCCGGGTCTTTAATAACCACTCCTTCATGCTCGATTTTTCCCAGGTTCCGGATTATTTTTGTAATTTCCCCGGGAGCCGTTTCCAGGGGGATTTCCCCGAAAGATTTCACCTGTAAAAAGCCGTATTTTTCCAGGATTTCCCGTCTTCGGGCTGCAGGGAGAGGGTCCCCCGTATTTTTTTTCCGGACGTCGAATATGTAAAACTCCACGGACTCGACATCATAGATTTCCTTGGGGACGTAAGGGTTGTCCGGCCCGACCATTTCCCCGTAGAGTACCAGGTCCGGATAGTCGTTGAAGAAATCCAGGTTCAATTTCTCCCTGGCTCTTTCCGTGGTATAGGGGCAGATGTATCCGCTCCTGGTAATTGCAAGGACCTCTCCGTTAACCCTGGCAACCCGGACGTTGTAACCGTTCATTTTCTCTTCCACGACAACGCTCCGGAGACCTTCGAACTGCTTTTCGAGGGTTGGATAAAGTACCATAGCCCTTCGTATTTTCGGGAAACCCAGAACCATTTCGAAACTGTCATCTTTTTCATAAAACAATGTGCCCCTCTCAATATGGGAAATCTCCTTGTCGAAACGAAACAGGTTTTCATGCTCTTCCCAGTTCCGGGCAAGGTATTTTTTTTCGAAAAGATGGTGGACTTTTTCTTCTTCAAACCCGAGATACCCTGCCAGCTTACCGACAAACCCGGCATCAACAGTTTCACTACTCCCCGCAGTGTGCATAAGTATATCTATCTGCTCTCGGGCTTGAAATATGTTGTCCCTTCGCATTGTTTCTCTCGGGGAACTCTGTGTTTTTCCTGGGGGTAGTATGTGTTTTCTCTGGGGGTAGTATGTGTTTTTCTTCAGGGAACCATTTGTTTTCTCTGGGGGACTATGTGGCATAAATAGATATGTTAAGAATCTTTTTAAGTCTTGAAACTATAATTTTTAATGAAATTTAAATTTACAGTAATGAAGTTTAAACCTGTGGCAAAAAATAGCTGGTGAAAGTAGAAGAAAAAATAGCTGTCAGAAAGAGAGAGCAAAAAGGAGATATCAAAATGGTAGATGAAATTGATTATCAGATCATAGGCGACGACCTGCAGATCGTGGAAGTCGAACTTGACCCGGGAGAGGCTGTCCAGGCAGAAGCCGGAGCAATGATGTACATGGGCCCCGGAGTCCAGATGCAGACCAGTATGGGCAGTGAGAGCAAGGGACTTCTTGGAGGCCTGAAAAAGGGGCTGAAGCGGGCTCTTACAGGAGAGAGTTTTTTCATCACAAACTTTACCCACCAGGGGCAGGGCAAAGGCCATGTGGCTTTCGGGGCTCCGTTCCCGGGGAAGGTTATTCCCCTGGACCTTGCCGCAATGGGAGGGAGCATGCTTTGCCAGAAAGATGCCTTCCTCTGTGCTGCCCGGGGTGTGGAAGTGGAAGTCGCCTTTACCCGCAAAATCGGGGCCGGGCTTTTCGGAGGTGAGGGTTTCATCCTGCAGAGACTCCGGGGTAACGGCATGGCCTTCATCCATGTTGGCGGCACGATCGTCAAGAAGGAACTTGCGCCCGGAGAGACCTACCATGTGGACACGGGCTGTGTGGCAGCCTTTACCGAAAACGTAAGTTATGATATCACCTGGTCCCGGGACTTCAAAAATGCCCTCTTTGGCGGGGAAGGGGTCGTGCTTGCAACCCTCACAGGGCCCGGAACCGTGTACATGCAGAGCCTTCCTTTCTCCAGACTTGCCGACAGGATCTTTGCAGCAGCCAGTTACCAGCAGAACAGGGGTGAAAGGCGTGGGGTTGGAGGTGTCGGTGACGACCTTCTTGGCGGGTTGCTTGGAGGGGACCGCTCGTTCTGAGCTGTCAAAATAAGAAAATTCAAAAAATAGGAAAATTCAATTAAACACCAAAATTCAATTGAAAACAGAAAAAGTCCTGCCCCAGAGGGGACAGGCATTTTTTTTCAACATTCTCTTCTCTTTTCCCTTTTCGAACGAACTTTTCGCAACGTCCTCACTCGGCGATTGCGTTTATAACATTCCTTCGGGTAAGGAAACCTACAAGTTCCTCTTCCAGGTTGAGGACCGGCACTCCTCCGAAGTCATTTTCCAGCATGGCTTTGACAACTTCTGAAAGCAGAGTGTTGGTATAGACGCTGGTCACGCTGCGGGTCATGATGTCCCCTACCAGGAGGTTCTTGATTCTGGAGTCCTGCTGGTTGCCTGCCACAAGGTCCCGGAAGGCGCGCATGGCTGCGACAATGTCTTCTTCTGCGACAATTCCTACGAGTTTGCCATTTTCAACCACAGGCAGTCTGCCCACGTTGTTGTCGAGGATCAGGTGCCTGGCGTGGCTGACCCGATCGGAGGGACTGACATTGATCGGGTTTTTTTCCATGATTTCCCCGGCGTAGCCCGTAAAGCGGTTTGCTTCCATAAGTTCTTTCGGGGTGACCCAGCCCAGGACGTCCCCGTTGTTTGTAATAACGATCACTCCTCCCTTTTTCTTCATCAGGGTGAGGGCGTCGCTGAGGTCGGTGTCCGGCAGGACCTTTACAAAGTTGTCGGATACGGCTGTTGCAACATGCAGAGAGGATGCGGGTTTGCTCAGTTTCTTGCGGGTTCCGAGCTCCTTGGTCAGACTTCTCATGGTCAGTACACCGAGCATCTGGTCGTTATGGACTACCATTAGACGCTTTGTGCCCTTTTTCTCCATGAGATCAAGGGCGTGGGATATGGTGTCTGACTTATCGATCTTGTGTGGCTGTACCATTATATCTTTAACTTGCATGCAATTCACCTCATGCGTATCCAAAATTATTTATTGTTGTTTTCTGATGTTTTCGTTTTTTCATCGTTTCTTGCTGCCGTTTCCAGTGGTCTTATTTTTTTGCATCCTGTTTCACTGTGGACAGCTTCATGTTTTTCTGTTGCTTTTTTGTGCGTAATGCTGTGATTTTTTTATCGCCTTTTACATAACCGCTTTCATGATATCGGTCCTGCTGATTATTCCCACTATTTCCTCGCCGTTCGTAATGGGTAGGGCTGTAACATCTTCTTCAATCATCTTTTTTGCGGCTTCTTTTGCGCTTTCATTTACATCCAGCATAACCACCGGGGAGGACATGATATCTTCCGCAGTCAGAGGTACTTCTTTTATGTACCTGTAGGTTTTCTGGCCTGCCGGGGTGGATTTTCGGGCCATCTTGATATTTTTCGTGGAAAGTTTGCCTTCATTATCAGTGATGTAGTTTAAGGCAAGGTTTCTTCGGGAAATAATTCCCGCAGGCTTTCCAAGGTCGTTTTTGACAATCACTCTTTCAATTTCGTTCTTGTTCATCTCATCTAGAACGTGGTTGATGGTGTGATGCTTGTGGACAGAAACAACATCTTCTGTCATTAGCCTGGAAACCTTCGTGTCCAGGTTTTCTTCTGTTTTGGCAACGTGGCGCACGATATCGGTCCTTGTGACAATTCCGACAATGTCGTTTTTTACCACGGGTATATCATGGACCCCATTTTCAAGCATCAGGGCAGCTGCCTGGGTTATAGAGGCTTCGGGATAGATGGTGATTACCGACTCTGTCATCATCAGCTTGATAGGGATCTGGTCGATGGGTCTTCTCCTCCAGAGCGGTTCCGCCTGAGCCAGACGGTTGCTGATATCTGATTTCGTGACTATTCCCACCATCTTGCCTTCATTCAGGACAAGCAGCGTACTGATCTTGTGTCTTAACATCAGATTTCTTGCATGAGACACGGGTTCATCTGATTCTATAACAAATACAGGTGAACTCATTATGTCCGCCACATTCATGAAATACCTCCTTCATTTTTATAATGTATAAGCATCAATAATTATACTTTTTGAGTCAAATGTGAAGTTTTCAATTTTTGGTTGTAACCTTCCCATTTTTTATATTCAATTTGTCTAATTTTTGTAAAAGCAAAGCCCGTGTAGCATCAAGTTTATATTATTTAGAATCAGCTGCGCCCTGAGCGACACTCCTTACACCCTCTGACACTCATGATATCCCCTGAACATTCTCTGAACATTCTCTGAACATCCCCCCATCTTTCCGATCATGAATGTCCCTCTCGAGTCTTTTTTTATCTGAAGTCCCTGCCAGAACTCTCGTGAGGATGGATACCGAAACCAGGCCAGAAGTGCTGACTCGGGATTTTCAGCGTAGTATTGATTCGTTATTGATTCGTTATTGATTCGGTATTGATCTGGCACTGGTTCTATCGGTTAGGGTTGGGATTGATTAAGTTGGGTATTTGGTTTGGAGTTCAGGCCACACCTGGTCTTATTAAGAGTTCAGTTCAAACTTACAGAGCTCTTAGGAAATCGCGCTCTGTAATGATGCCACGGATGAGGCCGTCTTCCAGGATTGGAAGGGACCCTATTCTTTTCCCGAGTATGATTTCCAGGGCTTTTCCCATGTCCGTCTCAGGTCCTGTCCAGATCAGTTCCTTTGAAACGATCGAGCCTACAGGCTGGTCGAGAGCTTCGTGGATGTTTCCGGTTACCAGTTTGTGGAAGGCATCTCCCCTCCCCAGGAAATGAACAATGTCTGAGGCTGTGACCATCCCCGCAAAGATCCCGTCTTTGACTACAGGAAGTCTCCGGAATTCGTTTTGAACCATGATTTTTGCCGCTTGTCCGATGGGCGTGTCTGTGGACACCAGTGTCACTTTTTTGCTCATGTAATCCCTAACACCGACATTTGTCACAAGTCCGCTCATCAGCTCTACAGCGTTTCGTTCGGTGAAAATTGCCACGACCCTCATATCGTCATCCACAACCGGGAGCCCTCCGGTCTTTCGATCGAGCATCATTGAAACAGCTTCGTCGAAGTTTGCATGCTCATTGATGCAGGCAACGTCAGTTTCCATGATCTGCCTTACTTCCTCATTTACTGCAGCCAACAGGTTGCCCTTGTGGCGGTTTTCAACAAGCAGGTTCCTGCTTCCGCCTCCCAGGAAATCGATGATGTCTACGGAAGTGACGATCCCCTCGATCCTTCCTGTCCCTGGATCCGTAACCGGAATGCGCCTGAATCTCTTTTCAGTCATTATCTTGACTGCTTCCATTATGGTTGCGGTAGGAGGCAGGGTGACTACATCCTTTGTCCCCAGGGCAATGATTACCCCCTCATGTTCCGAGATCCTTGACTTGAAATCCACAGGCCCTGTATCCATTGTGCCCGTGCTGCTAATCATTCTAGGATCTTTCCTCTGTACTCCCTTATCCACTCTGTTCAGTCTGGCCTGAACTTTCGTTTTTTCGGCTGACGCTAGTGTCTTATTTTTGTTCAATTAGATCACCGAATCCGAGTTGCCGTTTGTGGTTTTTCATAAGCCGTTTTTCTCTTCCCGCACTTTTGCAGGATTTCCCCTGAAAAATTCGATTTTTCCCGGTTCAGCAGTTTTCCCGGGCTCTGTTTGAAAAATAAATATTTTTGCCAAATTTTTTGGAAAACACCTCTCCAGAACTCTTCCTCTTTTATTAATCTATAACCATTATTAATTATAATCTTTGAGTGTTATAATCTTTTTGCGTGGAAAGCTCCGATGTTTATCCGGAAACACCGTTGACAAAGGCTCCCATGAGGTCCTGCCTATCCACTATCCCCACCACTTTGCTTCCGTTTACCACTGTGACCCTGCCGATGTCATAGTGTATGATCATCTCCCTGGTCCTTTCGATGGAGTCGTCCTCGGTAAGGGTATAAGCTGGAGTGGACATGATCTTCTCGACCTTTGCCGTCTCGCTTGTCCTCGTGCCCCTGCTGTCTTCAGCCCCTATCCTGACTGTTCCGGATTTCAGGATATCCCTGCGCGTGATCATCCCCTGGATTTCCTCCTTTTCCGAAACCACGGGAATTCCCGTGTAACCGGCTTCGAGCATGTGAGCCCAGACTTTTGTGACCCTTTCATCGGGGGTGCAGGTTTCTACCTTCCGGGTCATGATTTCTCCAACATTCTCGGGAGCTCCCTTCGGAAGCTTCATGTTTTTCAGGAGATCGGAGTTGCTCAAGACTCCCAATACTTTCCGGTCTGTGGTAGAAACAACTACAGGCACCCTGTTCATTTTAGCTTCCAGCATAAGCTTTGCCGCTTTTTGAATCTCCATATCTGGAGTGACTGTCGGGCATTCCCTGGCATAACCCCGGACCGTGACATTGGAACGTGTTGCAGTGACCCTCAGGATGTCCTGATCGGTCAGCATCCCCACAAGCTTATCCCCTTCATCAACGACGACAAGGCCGCGCAGAAAATAGTCACGCATCATCTGACGGGCGTGAGTTACAAAGTCCCCTTCTTTCACACAAATTGGCCCTTCTGACATAATTTCGCTGACTTTCATCTGTTTACCCTTTCTCTGCTTTTTTGTGTTACATTTTCAGCATCACCGGCTAGATTCCCGGTCCGACAGGTATTGTGCATCTTTGCATCTTTAATACTGTCAATTTTGATACTTTTCGATACAGTTGGTTTAGTTATCGGTTTAGTTATCGGTTTGGGTATAGTTTCTATTGGCTTTTTTCTATTAGCTTATTAGCTTGATACTCTCAGACCGTTAGGTCCGGAAAGCCGTAAAATTCGAGAACCAATCTTCAAACTCAATCGTAATAGTCTTCTTCGACATCCCGGCAGTCCCGGCACAGCAGCCTTCCGTTTACCATTTCCAGGTCTTCGGAATAATAGCCGCAGGACTCGCAGACTCCGCTGTTGAACTCAGGACCTTCTCCTTCTCTCGTGGTTAAGAGTGGTTCCCGGTTCATCTCGATGAGATCTTTGAGGATGGTGCTGAGTCCCGGTGTCACCATGAGCATGTCTGTATTCGAAACTATTCCCATTATGTTCCCGTTTTCCAGGACCGGAAGCCTTTTTATGTCGGATTTGAGCATGATCCCCGAAGCTTCTATGACACTGGTTGTTGGTTTCACGGTGACCAGCGGCGTAGAGACGATTTTGCTTGCAGGCACCCGGCTCGGCTTTTTATCCTTTGTTACGATGTCCCTTACAAGATCCCTTTCCGTGATGATCCCCATTGCTTCTCCTTTTTCGGTGATGATCACACTTCCTACATTGTACCTGACCATCTCCCTTGCAATAACAGGGATATCCGTGTTGATGTCCATCGTGACCACGGTCTTGTTCATGACTTCCGAAACCGACATTTCCTTTTCAATTTCCTTGATCTGGATATCGGTCTCAATTTCTTTTCTGCGGTCAAACACCATTGATTGCCGTTCCCCCTTTTCTTCCTCCGGATCGCAAAAACCAGATAAAATTCGTTTCCCAATCAATTCTACCGGCTTTCAGGCTTCCTTTCAAAAAAACCTGTCAAATTCCTCAGTTCCCCCTAATTCAGGTTTTTCTCTGCAATCGGTCAAAACCCGGACATGTCCATGGAAAACTATCTTTCCCCGAATATGCCCACTTCTGCACCCTCGAAAAGGTCCTTCCCGCACTTCCCGAGTGCTTTTATAACACTTAATATATACGGGTCACTGGTACATAATGATAACGGCATTTCTTTCCTTTGTTGGTGGTTCATGTTTACGTAAATCCATTACAGTCTCCTCATTTTTTATTAAAATATCAGTTTTTCCAGGGTAAAAGTTTTCACAAATACGGAAAATAATTTTTTTAGAACCCCCCCATTTCGACTGGAGATATTTGGCAAGAGTGAAAAAATATAAAGTGTTTTTGGGGAGAGTCAAAGTGAAGGTAAAAGGTTTTGAAGAAAGCCCCAGAACAAGGAAAAAGAAGGAATTATATTTCTTATGCCAGAGCTTTTTCTAGCAGGAAAATTTTCAGAACCCCCCCATTTCCACTGGAACGATGGATCTTTAAATTTTTCACACCTTTTTTCTGGAGATTTGAATATTCTTTGAGCGTTTTTTGAATGTAATTCGGCTTCAAGCAATCAAAAAAACATAGTGTAAAATTAACAAATGTAGAATGGGGAAATGTAGAATGGGGTGTTGAATATGTTTGATAAAAATAGACCGAGTCGTCGAGTATAATTGACAGAAACTAAGAAAATTATCGTCTAATCGATAAAATCCGGTAATCGATAAAATCCGGTAAAATTGGAGAATTGGTGAGGAAAAAAGAAAAAAGGGAACAGAAAAGGGAAAAATCACAGAATGATTACCCTACTCCGGTTTCCAACGCTCAGTTCGATTTCTTCGTTCAGGCCGTACCTTGCGTATGCGTCTATGATCTGGAGTTCTGAGTCGATGTCCAGGTCTTCGAGCACGTATGCCTGTTCGCCCCAGAGGGTTACGCGGATGCTTCCGGTTTCGTTCGTGAGTTCAAGGCCCCCCACCACACTCTCGGTCCCGTCTTCCCTTTCGAATTCACGGACTTCCCCCAGGTCCGAGATCTTTCCCTGAACAGAATAGCTCTCTCCCGGGATGATGTCGGAAATATCCGTGAACTTCTCCCTGTATTCAACTGTTTTCTCGCTTTTACGAATGAGGCCGTGGTTTCCAATCTGCAGTTCAACCTGCTGGTTGAAGTTGTTTTCCCGGGCGTAGGCATGGATTACCTCGATAGTTTCGTCAAATTCCACTTCATCCAGGAAATCGGATTTTTCGTCCCAGAGGGTGACCCTGATTTTTCCGGTCTCGTCTCCTACCAGAAGGTTTCCGACTCTTCCGGGGGATCCGTCCCTTTTCTCAAAAGTGCGGACTTCCGAGATGTCAAGGACCCTTCCCGAAATGTTCACGTCGCTTGCGTCTGCAGCAATGTTTCCTATGGGGATGAATTCCTCTTCGTACTCTATCTCTGTCTCGCTTTTCCGAATGAGGCCGCGGTTTCCGATCTGCAATTCAACTTTCTGGCTGAAGGCGTTTTCCCGGGCATAGGCATTTATGATCTCCAGGGTATCTCCGTATTCCACTTCGTTTAAAAAGTCGGTTTTTTCATCCCAGAGGGTTATGCGGATTGACCCTGTTCCGTCCCCGATCATCAGGTTTCCTACCTTTCCTTCGGTGCCATCTTTGCGCTGGAAGGTCCTGACATCGGAAGTTTCCAGGACTTTTCCGGTGAGGTTCAGGTCGCCCATGCCGTCCTTGATATCCTTAATCTGCTGGGCATTCGCAGCCACTTCCACCTCTTCGTCGCTTTCGGCCAGGACGCCGTTGTTTCCAATATTGATCTCGACCCCCGAATAGCCCTGCTTCGTGTACCCGCTGATCTGCACGCTTCCTCCGACTATTACTTTCCCGGTCTTTATCAGGTCCGCCATGTTGTCCCAGAGGGTAACCTTGATTCTCCCGGTTTCGTCTCCCACAATCAGGTTTCCGACTCTTCCGGTGGTCCCGTCGTTTCGGGTAAATTCTTTTGGCTCGAAGACGGAAATGATTCTGGCAACAAAATTCACGGTCCCGCTCTCGGCTGTGATGTCGGCAATTTTCACGCTTTCCCTGCCCACATCCGAGAAACCCAGTTCGTTGGCAACGAGCATGGCAGCCATTGCTTCGTCGCAGAGCCCTCCCATGTTTTCAACTTTTTCCTGGATGCGCTGCAGGAAATCCTCTTTGCTGATGACGTGGCTGAGCTTTTCATAGATCGCGTCGATATCGGTCATGGTGTTTCCTTCAAATGTTTCCCTTTAATGCTTGTTGTTAATTTGACCCTTTCTTCTATTCACTTATTCCCCGGAAGTGCAGTACTTCTTCCAGGAATTCATGGAATAATATGGAATAATATGGATCAATATGGAATAATATAGATCTGAAATATGTGGAATTCATGCACCTGTACATGCATGGAATTTGGAATCCATGTACCTGTATATGCATGAAATTATCGAATTTACGTTTTGAGCGTATAATATGAATGGTAATGTAAATTAAATATTATTTGGTAAGTTCTCTTTTTTTGAAATGAAGTCCTGCTACGGTATGCGGGGCGTCCTACTAAAAATTACCGCATGCTGGGTGAAACTATTCTCGGGTGCGGTCATTCTTTAGACTGTTTTGGGTGAACTACTACTTGAGATTGTTTTGACCCTCTTGAATCTCTTGAATCCCTTGACCTTTTACCCTGCCAAACAAAATAACATCGGAAAAAATATATTTAAATAAGCCCATGCTTTTCTGGGTGCAGATCGGCTTGATACGAATCAATAGCATACAGTTCCTGGCGAACATGGCAAATGTTCTCTCTCTTCTTTTCATTCCCATGTTTGCCGAGTCCCTTGGTGCAACTTATCTGGAGATCGGGTTTATCGTGGGGATTTTTTCTGCTTCCACCCTGCTCTCGTCCTTTATTTTCGGAAGGGTTGCTGACCTTCACCACCTGCGCAGCGTGCTCTTATTCGGGTTCGGGATTGCGGTAGCGACTTTTTTCCTCCAGATCTTTGCCAGGGATCCTGCTTCTCTCATGCTGGCAAGAGCCCTTGCAGGTTTCAGCGTGGGCATCTATCCCGGTGCCCTGATAGCCTACGTACACTACCGGAAGCAGAGTCTGGGCAGGTTCATTTCCCTGGGCTCCCTGGGCTGGATGGTGGGTTTTTTCGCAGCAGGGCTCATCGGAGAAAATATGAACAGTCTTTTCCTGCTCTCTTCCTTTTTCTACCTCCTATGTTTCCTGTTCGCCTTCAGGCTTCGGGATATTGAAAAGCCCCAGGTGAACCTTTCCTATTTTTCCCTGGATACCCTGCTGAAGAACGCAGGGCCCTATTTCAGCCTCTTCCTGAGGCATACGGGGGCTGTCGGGGTCTGGACGATTTTTCCCCTCTACCTCCGGCAGCTCGGAGCAACTGATCTTTGGATCGGGCTTATCTACGCCGTCAACCCGGCGGTCCAGTTCCTGGTCATGCGAAGGCTCGATGAGCTTGGAAACGAAAGGTTGATCCATATCGGCTACCCCCTCTCAGCTGTTGGCTTTGTAAGCTTCATCCTGGCGCCTTCCTATCTCTACATCATTCCCGGAATGTTCATCATTGCCTGTTCCTGGTCTTTTCTCTATGTAGGTTCCACGCGGCTGGTTGTCGAAAGGAACCCTGACAAGGCCACATCTGCAGGACTTATCAACTCCATGATCGGGGCTGCCGGGGTTGTCGGAGCTCTCATGGGAGGATTTTTTTCCCAGGTTTTCGGCTTCAGGGCAACAATGTTTGCTGCTGCCTTCTTTTGTCTTGCAGGTTTTCTGCTCTTCAAAGTGCTTGAAAAGCAAGGTGCTTGAAAGGTAAAGTGCTTGAAAAGCAAGGTGCTTGAAAGGTAAAGTGCTTGAAAAGCAAGGTGCTTGAAAGGTAAAGTGCTTGAAAGGTAAAGTGCTTGAAAGGTAAAGTGCTTGAAAAGTCTTCTTCCGGGAAATGCTTTTAACAAAGTATATTTATGTTAAAGTGTCATAATGTACCGGAGACCATGATTCGGAAATGCACTGATCACGGCTATTTCAGAGGAGCTACATGTCCGCAGTGTAAAGATCCAGGCAGGTTCCTGATGGACGACAAGCGGGAAGAGAAACTCGGAAGGTTTGTCTCGGGGGCTCTGCGGCACTTCCCGGAATCGGCAGGTGTTGAAATGGATGAATGCGGCTGGGTTAACCTGAACGCCCTCTACGAAATTATGAAGCGGCGGTACAGGTGGCTGAAAAAAGAGCACCTCTATGCCCTTGTGGAATCCGATGAAAAGGGGCGGTATGAGATCAATGAGGGCTGGGTTCGGGCTCGCTACGGGCATTCCGTTAATGTTGACCTGGATTATGAGGAGAGTGATTCTCCGTACGTCTACTATGGAGCAAGCCCCGAAGAGGTCGATGTCCTGCTGGAAAACGGAATTTTTCCAATCAAGCAGCGCTATGTCCACCTGAGTACTTCCCTGGAAAAAGCAACTGAAGTGGCTCTCGTACATACTGAAAGCCCCGTAATTCTGCAAGTTGATGCCAGAGAAGCCCAGAAAGCCGGAATCTCCTTAAAGGTTGCAACTGATTACATTGTGCTTGCAGAAAGAATACCTTCAGGGTATCTGCTTGTTGTGTGAATTTCCTGAGATTTTTCTTTATTTCTTCTTTCTTTTTGCTTCTTTTTTCCGGGTTTGAAGGCTTTTTCGGTTTTTTTTTGCCCGTTTCAGTCCACCGAAACTTCAAAAAGTTCGTTTTTTTCTCTTATCCGGAATTTAACGTCCAGAAACTGTTCCGTGACCCAGATATTGGTTTTCGTATGCATGGAAAGTTCCCGGGCCGTATAAGAACTGTTTCCTGCCAGGGCCATGTAGGGAATCAGCTGGTCTGCCAGGTGCACGTCCACCGCCGCTCCAGACCTGAGTTCCGAAAGGATTTCTCCCGCGGCTTTCCTTCCAACTTTTTCAGCAGGGAATCCCTTCTTTCCAAGTGCGCTGCCCCCGAAAAGACCCGTCCAGAGGGTTATCCCGCTTCCGGTAGAAAAAAGTTCAAAACATTCGGTCCCGATGTCAGGGGAATACCCCTCTTCCAGAAGCAGGGTTTTTGCAGCTTCTGCCTGCCGGGCAGCCACATGGGAAGGCAGGTTCGAGGCATGGGAGCTTCCCCTTACTTCAAGATTTACTTTGCTCTCTGGGCTTTTGAAATGGAATCCCCGGAGCTTGCAGGGTTCAAACGTGGCCAGGACCGTCCCTCCTCCTTTCGGGTAGTATCCGCGTTCCTGGAGTTTTACCCTGCCCGCATAGCCCATTTTTTCCAGGGCCTGGAGGGTTACATGCCGCAGGTAATCAATGGTAGGGGACCAGGCAACGTCCGTTCCTCCCCTTACGGTAAGTTCGATTTTTTCTTCCGCAAAGGGGAGGGCGGGCATGAGGCACTGCAGGAGAAGGGGTATGCTCCCTGCGGTTCCTATATCAATCCGATATTTTCCCCCCTTTATTTCCACTGGACTAAAGGAAAACTCGGTTGAACCCGGGGAAAGCCCCGAGACCCGGGCGCTGCAGACCATGGCCGCGGTTTCAAGAGCCTTCAGGTGCTGGGGTTTCAGGCCGGGATTCGGGCGGTTTTTCCTGATGTTTGTGATCTTTACCGGCCTGCCTGTGATCGCGGAAAGAGCCACAGCAGTCCTGACAAGCTGTCCTCCTCCCTCCCCATAAGAGCCATCGATTTCCATCATTTTCATTTCCCTACCCCCTTCCATTAAGTTGTTAGTTCCTGGTTTCCACTCCGTTTACCAGTCTTCAGGTCATTTCTTCAAGTCATTTCTTCAGGTTGCTTGTTATCAGATTATTTACCGTCTCCACTTTAAACTTCCTGCTGCTCACGATAAAACTGCCTGCCTTTTCCATTCGAGGTTTCCATTCGAGGTTTCCATTCGAAATTTCCATTCTAAGTTTTCACTCGAGTCCTCTCGAAACTTACGGGTTTTGCTTAAGCTTCGTTTTCCTGCATCTTTTTGAAAGCAGCTTTTACTGCCTGGTGCAGGGGGTCCATGAGCATGGAGACAGGAGGGGCATAGCAGGTCTCCAGGTCCAGGAGTTCCCTAACTGTCGTCTTCTTCCTGATTGCAAGGGCAAGGGCATCTACGCGTTCCTTCACTCCCTCCCCTCCCACAAGCTGGGCTCCGATCAGCTGCTCTTGTCTGAACAGGAGTTTGATGTAAAGGTTTTTTCTCCCGGGGTAGTAGGAAGCCCTGGTACGGCCTCTGGAAAAGCCTGTAACAACCTTTATTCCCTGCTCTTCCGCCTGTTTTGAGCTAAGCCCTACTCCGCCGAACTGCATGCCGCCGGTAACGGCTACCCAGGGGTCAGCAAGGGGTCCGAAACTGGCTTCTGTACCGGTTATGTTGTCTCCGATCACGTCTGCCATCCTGCGGGCTGTGGTGCCTAGCTGGCTCAGCCTGGGCTTTCCTGTTATGAAGTCTGTGACTTCAGCACATTCCCCTCCCGCATACACCCCGGGAAGGAATTTACCGCCTGCCCTGACCTGGAGCTGTTCGTTCACGATTATTCCACCGGCTTCCCCTACATCAATTCCGGCTGCCCGGGCAAGGTTAATTTCGGGCTTTGCCCCACTTGCCAGGAGCACGAGGTCGGAAGGGATCTTTTTCTTTCTACTTTCCCCTTCTTCCCTTCCCCCTTGTTCCCTTTCCCCTTCTTCATTTTCCTTATCTGCGGTGTCCCCAAGGTACACGGCTTTTTTCTTCCAGAACTCTTCCGGGAAGATTACGGTTCGCCCTGAGAGCATTTCCACTCCCAGGGTTTCGAGGTATTCCCGCACAAGTGTTGCCATATCAGGGTCGAACTGTCTGGAAAGGAGGTTTATGCTCCTGCTTACAAGTATGGTGCTTATTCCTCTCTCTGCCAGGGCAGCTGCACATTCGATTCCTATTGTCCCGCCGCCTACGATGCAGACTTTTCCTGCCTTTTCCAGAGCTTTTTCGAAGCGTATCCCATCAGCCAGGCTGCGCAGGGGATGGACGCCGTAGGGGAGGACATTTGCACGGCTTTTTCGCGGCACGAAAGGCAGGCTGCCTATGGCGATGACCAGTTTGTCAAATGGATAGGTCCCGTCCCCGGTCTGGACGGTCTGGGTGCCCAGGTCTATTTCCCGGACTTCAGTGTTGAGTTGTACGTTAATCCTGTTTTTCCTGAAAAAATCCGGTGGCTTTACCACAAGTTTTTCAAAATTCTCGATTTCCCGGCTGAAAACAAAGGGAATCCCACAGTGGCTGTAAGCTGTATGGGAATCTCTGGAAAGCACGGTGATTTCAAAATTGCTCTGTCGCCGGATCTTGGTTGCGGCTGCCATGCCACAGGCTCCCCCTCCGATAATAATCACTCTTATCATGTCTTTTCCCCGAGTTTCCGTTTCGGTCCGGATGCTTCTCTTTTCACCCGCTGTATTTATCATCAATTTTTTAACCGGTTTACCTTCCACAGGTATTTTTACCGGTTTGGATTTCCCCGATTTTTTGTGCCAAATTTTGTGCGGACTCAGAACCCAAATCTTCTAACATCCCCAAATAAATCTTCTAACATCCCCAAATAAATCTTCTAACATCCCCAAATAAATCTTCTAACATCCC
>JAENZL010000001.1:190258-209501 GCA_016841265.1 Methanobacteriota archaeon
TCTAACATCCCCAAATAAATCTTCTAACATCCCCAAATAAATCTTCTAACATCCCTAAATGATACTTTTAGAATGGGACTCAGGTCTATTATAGATTTATAATTTTACAGGCTTTTTAGATAACAGGAGGTTTTTCGATCCCCTTTTTATTCAAAACTAAAATAAAATATTTTTGTATAAATGGGCATTCTCCCGAAGTCCCGGTGTCATAGGATCTAAAATATTTTTAGTATGAATTTTATCTCTGCGAGATCCGTATTCGATGACATTCGAACTCTATAGAAACAGGGGGGGGTGAACGAGCGAGTTTGGGAGTGGGGGGTTAGTGTACAAAAATAGTTTATAGGTCTCGCCCGTTCAGTTTTTTAAAACTCTCATGTTTTATTTATACCTTTCTAAATTAATCGGATTGAAGTTTCCTTTTTCCTCAATTTTCCTGGGTTTTTGGGGTTTTTAATTTTCAGATTCATGGGGTATGGGGAAAAAGTCCTAATTGGACGCCACAGTTTTAATCACCACAAAGTTCTTAAGTGCTGCAAGCAATAACCATATGAATTTAAAAATATATGACAACAGAATCCGGGTCCGCTGATGTTGCTTTAGAGGTGGGCTAAAACCGTTCTGTCCGGTCATATCATTAATTAACGACTTCATCTATTCACCATCACGCATTCGTAAAGGTAATCAAACACAGTTAAATGCAATATGCAAATTTAATAGAAATCACAGATTTACCTAAATTCACCACTCGCAGTAATCCATCATTCAATGTAATTGAAATCAGATATTGCAGCTTCATTAAAGCAGAGGGTAAAGTCAAGCAGGTGTGCGTTTTAATTTACCTGACATACATGTTCATTCATTACTTTGCCGCTTATCGCTATAGGGAATCTTTATTAATGGGAGTAAGACGCCTGACACCTTTTGGCTGCCTGTGCCGGAGAATCCCCGGCTTCAGGGGGATTTCTGAAAAAATCAGCACTAGATTGCATTGAATGACATACATACATATACACACTTGGCTCAGGGGTTTTGAAACACTTAACTTCAGGGCTTTGAACACAGCCTGTGTTTCCTTAACAGGGCTTGTCTCAGGGTGAGAGCTTTCAGGCAGGTGCGGAAAGTCAATGGCTAAATAACTTTCCATTGCCACGCCGGAGCGAGTAACAGCTTTACCGTTCATTATAAACCAGATCAGGGAACAAAACTGACGCTTCTCTGGTTTATACGTTAAGGTAGGAACTCCATCGAGCAGGAACGGGCCGGAAAGGTCGACCGGACTGTGCTTGCATAGGCGAGAGTAGAGAGTTGCAGGTAGATCCGGGAATGTCTTTTCCGGTCTTTAAAAGCCTTCAATTTTATAAATCTGCCGTTCTAAGGTGTATTTGTCTGTCCGAGTTTGAATAATCTGATTTCTACTATTTTTGTATTGCATGGCACTCTGCGGACTGTCTGGTAGGACTTTGTGTTATCACCAAATGCCGCCTTATCAGGGATTTGAGTCTGCAGGTGTTGGTACCTGGATTGCTCGGTGTATTGAAATATTTCCCGATAAACTAGTCCGGTATAAAATTGTCCGGTAAAACTTCTTTCCCGGTTAAGTCATCTGATGAACAAAGTCATTAGATGAATAAAGTCCTCCAATAAAATTCCTTTCCCGGTAAAGTCGTTCACTTAAACGTCATTCACTATAAATTCGTTCACATAAGTCAAGGAGAATCCACATGCAAAATACGGATACCACGAAATATATCATTCATTCCAAAATTAACGCTGACGGGGTTATCGAAAGGCCCGATATAGTCGGTGCGATTTTCGGCCAGACCGAGGGGTTGCTTGGGGCTGATCTTGATCTGCGCGATCTGCAAAAAACCGGCAGGATCGGAAGGATCGAGGTAATGGTTACCGCCAAAGGGGGAAAAACCAAAGGAAATATCTTTGTTCCTTCAAGTCTCGATAAGGTCGAGACATCGATTCTTGCTGCTTCACTGGAAACAATTGACAGGGTAGGGCCCTGCAGTGCCAAGATTGAGGTCTTCCAGATCGAGGACGTCCGGGCTGTAAAGCGAAAGAAAATTATTGACCGGGCAAAACTCATTTTCACAAGGATGTTCGATGAGAGCGTTCCCGAGTCCCAGGAACTGGCTGAAGAAGTCCGGCAGTCGGTGCGCATCGACGAACTGACCTACTACGGGAAGTCCAGGATCCCCTGCGGCCCTAATGTGGTTAACTCGGATGCTATCATTATTGTGGAAGGCAGGGCGGATATCCTTAACCTGCTCCGCTACGGTATCAAGAACACCATCTGTGTGGGCGGAACCAACATCCCTCCCGAGGTGGCCGAGCTTACTAAAAAGAAGACAGTAACCGCATTCACAGATGGAGACCGGGGAGGAGAACTCATCATCCGGGAACTCCTGCAGGTTGCAGAACTTGACTATGTCGCCCGGGCACCGGATGGCAAGGGTGTGGAAGACCTTGTTCAGAAGGAAATTATCCGGACTCTGCGCCGGAAGATACCCGTGGAACAGATCATCGAGAAATACGGGCTTCAGGAGAGGGGTGAAGCCAGCTGTGAGCGGGTAGAAAGATCCCCCAAAAGGAATACCCTGAGGTCTCCAGATGTTATTCCGCGCATTGCGGAAAAGAAGCTTCATAAGAGAGTTAAAGTGCACCGGATTTCCCCGAAGCAGGACTCTTTTGAGGAAAAAGAACTTCCTGAAGAAAAAGCGGTTCCTGAAAAACCTGCAGTAGCAGTGAAAGTTGTGTCCAAAGCTCTAGCTGCAAAACCTGTTCAGACCAGAGCTACCCGGGTCAAAGCTCCTGTGGAGAGACCTGCCGCAAGAAGGGTTTTTCCGGCGGAAAGGGCAAAGCCCGTTCCAGCTCCGGCACCTGTTGTTTCTGCAGAGGCCCGCAGGTTCAAGCCCCACGTAGAGGCTTTGAAAGGCACCCTGACGGCTAGAATTCTGGATCCTGAGGACAAGGTAATTGAAGAAATCGCCGTCCGCGATCTTGCCAGCAAGTTGAAGAACTGCAGGAGCAATGTAAAAAGCGTTGTTTTTGATGGTGTGATCACCCAGAGGCTGGTTGATATCGCTTCCAGCAACTCCATTAAAAAGCTTGTGGGCGTAAAAATCGGGAACCTCGCAAAAGTTCCTACTGATATGGAAGTTTTGACCCCCGGCATGCTGTGAGGTTGATTTTTCAACCCTCACAATTTTTGTTTTCTCTTTTTCTAACTGTTCTCTTCACTTCCCCTCTTTGTTTTTCCAATTGTTCTCTCCACTTTCCTTTCCACTTTCCTCTCCACTTTCCTCTCTGTTTTTTCCCTTACTTTTGAAACTTTACAATATTGTAACCCAATTTCCTGTCATTTTTCTCCTTTTTTAGTTCAGGAAGATTCTTTCTGGATTTTCGGGAATTCTTATAATTTATAAATATTTTCGTTATTTTATTGTGTACATATTTGTATAAATCATGCAAAATCACTACGATTTGGTATAATTTCACACTATGGAGTTAAAATTCACACTACAATCTCCTATTTGTCATGATTTATCATATACAATATATAGAAAAGATTATTAGTGATGAGTAGGAATGGAACTTCCGCGGGTAATTCTTTTATTTGATTCAAGGTAATATTTAATTGATCTTGTAAAATTGTAGGTCTGTTCGCTATGCACAAGGAAGAACTCATACAACTGCACACATATATGGCCCAAATGAAAAGATATTTTGAACGACACGGAGTAACGCAGGAATTCGATGAGTACAAGTCTTTATCGATAAGTCCTGTCCACATTCATCGGAGTAAGGCGGATCATAAGAGAGCAATTTTTATTCTTGGAGGAGAACTCGCACACCTGATGTCCAGGGACGATTCCATCTTCGAGGAGTCTCCCCATATGAGGGAATCCGTTAATTCCGCCGTTAAGGTCATGGGTAATAACTGACCGGTCCCCGGATTGTGGCAAGGAACCCGCTGCTAGAAAGTCCAGGTTCCATATTCCTTTTTTTTGAGATTAACAGGCGGTAAGGATGCAGGTGCATTTTCATAACCATTCCGTCTTCTCCGTCTGAATAATATTTTTTTTCTGTCCAGCAGGGTATGAATCCTATGGATATGTAAAGTCTTTGCGCTTTTAAGTTACTGTTTCTGACTTCCAGCCTGGCGTATTTAAGCCCGTTTGCAATGAAAAGGTCGCAAATAGAATAAATCAGCTCCGTCCCTATTCTCTTTCCCTGGTATTCCTTTTTAACTCCCAGGGAAAAAATATGCCCCTCGTTTTCCGCAGAACGGTAGCCTACCGCATATCCCACGACTTTCCCGTCTTCTTCTGCAACAAGGAACCCGTCTCCCACCAACTCGTAAAAATTTATATAGACAAGGGGGTCATGTTCCGAAAAAGCCTCAGCCTCTATATCGATCATTTCCTGGAAATCTTCGGGTGTGAAGCGCCTTATCATAATCTAATATATATCGCTACCTTTTAATTACTTCTTCGTGTCAACTATTTCTGAACTAAAGACTCAAAGCTTAAAAGTAACACGTGAACTACTCCTCCCTGCATCCTTTGGAGTCGAGGAAATGGACTTCCCGCCTTCGGAGTTAAACAGTTTCTATTTCCGAGTTTGAAACGAAGCACTTTTTTTGAAACGAAGACCTTTTTTGTTTCTATGGAGTTTCGGCTTTTCCTGTTGAAGATCTTCTTTTGTTAAAGTTTCTCTTTATTTGGAGGCCTCATCCTACTGAATTTTCTGCTAATCGGAGGCCTCCTACATAATAAAATATTTTTACTGACTTTCAAGCCTGTTGAAATTTTATTCCTTTTGCTTTTGCTTTTGCTTTTGCTTTTTCAGAGCTCAGAGTTTTTTAACATGCCTGAGGGCAACGGCTATTCCCCTGCTCGCCTGTTCCATCTCAGAACCACTCATCATAGCCCGTCCCACGCAGAGAGCTCTCTCTCCGAGGACTATCACCTCATCGTTCGGGCGAATCCCCGGGTCTGCTCGAATTACTCCGGGGGCAAGGATGGAACCCCGTGGTACAAAGTCATCAATTTGTACCACTGATTTACTACTGTTTGCCATTAATTGTGCCCCTTCAAGAGAGAGGGCCAGGGTCCCGTACTGGGGGACCAGGGTGGCAAGCTGTCTTTTTCCTGCAAAGAGCTGGTGTTTCGGAAAGCGGCCTTTTACCTGCACTTTTTCGCCTTTTTCCGGGAAAAGGAGCTCTGCATCTTCCCCAAACTGATAATTTGCAATTCCCTTTACGAGGTCCAGTTTTGCTTCTTCGGTGTTCCGGCTTTTCCTGCTGATATCTTCGGAACTGCAAAGGGTTTCAACAGTGTTCCTGAGCTTCTGGAGAGTAGCCGGGGATGTGAGGCTTTCTCCGGCACCTGCGGTGTAGGTGATCTCAAGCCCCAGCTTCTCTGCTGTCCGTTCGCAGATTTCCCTGTAGGCTCCTTCGACGTGGGCGACGACTGCCGTATACCTGTGTTTTGAGAGGTAAGCCTCCAGGCAACCCGAAACCCAGGCCTTTTCCTCCTCGTCCCAGTGGCCGGTGACCGCGGTGTCATAATGGGCGGCCGGGTAAGTCAGTTCAAGTTCCCTCGGGACGATTCCCAGAGGGGAGGTGATGATTACCTCATGGACAAATTTCCTGTACCTTCCCAGGGCATGGGCGAATTTCTGGTGGGATTGGGAAATGGAGTAAGGTTTTTTTGCGGCACAGGGGAGCAGGAGGAGAATTTCGGGCCCCTTCGGGGTATATCTTTCCTGTATGCGCCGGGCAAACCTGACCACCTCTACCCTTGAAAGGGATTCGGAGGTATTTGCCAGAAGCTGGTTTTTCCGGAATGTGGGGACTCTTTCTTCCAGATATGTGTATTCGAAGTCGGCAAGGCGGAGAAGAGCCGTTAGCCAGGGTCTGACCCGGCATTGCCCTTCCAGGTAATCCCGAAGGGCGCCTCCCCGGACCTTTTCCCTGACAAGGGCCAATTCGGCTTCGAGGGTGTCCCGGTTGTGGGCTGCCAGGAGTTTGGCTCTATCGGCTTTCGGGAGTGCCAGCAGCTCTTCGGGGGTTGTGGAAGCGCAGACTTTGCACCTGCAGGGAAATTCGGTTAAGGAATCCAGGTGGAACCTGCCGGCGGCGGTCAGGTAGATGTCCGAATAGGCTGCGATTTCCGTTCGGGTATCGTCCAGAATGTCAACGCCGAGGTAGACGAGAGTTGCCACATTTTCCGGGAGAGCAAGGTTCGGGGTATAGAGGGCGCTGTCCGGGGAGATCCGGCTTTTCAGGTCAAGGACGGTTTTCAGAAACTTCCGGGCGTTGTTCTCCAGGTTCCCTGCCCCTTCCATTATGTAGAGGTCTCTTTTCCCGGGAATTTCCCCTACCTTGAGGAGGACACCTGTGGGGCCTTCTTCTTTTATCTCCTCGTCTTCGGTTCCGGTCCCGGCAGTTCCTTCGGCGGAGGTCTCGGTTTTTCCTCTGGCATCGTAGGGGATGGCAGGAGGGTATGCCTGGTGGGGCAGGATTATGAGGGTTTCATCCCCCACTTTTTCACGGATTTCCTTTATGCCTGCTTCCGGTTCTCCGGGCTCTTTCGTGCTCCATAGGCTTCCAGCGTCCACAATGGGACCCGGGGTTTCAAGGTTTCCGAGCTCTGCCGTGTGCAGGATGCACGGGGTGTGAAGTTCCGGGGAAAGCAGGAATTTTCCAATCCTTGCGGCTCCGTCTCTTTGTTCTACCTCAAAGTATCGTGTCATTGTTTTCCTCTTATTTTTTTCCTTTTATATTTGTCCGAATTTAAAGAAATGTGATAATATTTGGGAATGGATGATTGGTATTATTCTACGTGCTTTAAAGGGGAAGGATAATGGTATTATTCATGTGCTTTAAAGGGGAAGGATAATGGTATTATTCATGTGCTTTAAAGGGGAAGGATAATGGTATTATTCATGTGCTTTAAAGGGAGAGGATGATGTATATTCTTATATGCTTTAAAGGGGAAGGGTGATGGTATATTCTTATATATTATTAATAGCTTGATAGTGTGCTGCAAAAAATTATCTGTTGCTCACATAAGCAGTTTGTTGCTTACATAAGCAGTTATTCACCTGATCATCATATGTTACGAAAGTCACCTATTTTTTGAGATCCGAATTCTGAAAATTGAAAAACCCGAATTTTAAAAACTTGAGGTCTATAATGGATATCACTGAAGAGCTTCGAGAGATCGTTGGCGAGCGCCTCTCTGTCTCGTCTTCGGAACTTTATTGTTATTCTTCCGATGCATCCCAGGTCAAGGGGCTGCCCGATTACGTTGTACGCCCTGAAAGTACGGAAGAGGTCAGTCGGATTGTCAAACTGGCCTTTGAGCATGAAATCCCGGTGACCGCAAGGGGTGCGGGAACAGGACTAGCTGGGGGTGCGGTTCCTGTAAAGGGAGGGATCGTGCTTGACCTCTCCGGAATGAACAGGCTCCTTGAAATCGACCTGGACAACCTGCAGGTCGTCGTGGAGCCAGGGGTCATTCAGGACGCCCTCAATGATGCGCTAAAACCCTACGGCTTCTTTTTTCCCCCTAATCCGGGGAGTTCTGCCATGTGTACCATCGGGGGCATGATCGCTTACAATGCAAGCGGGATGCGCTGTGTCAAGTACGGGACCACACGGAATTACGTCAGGGACCTGGAAGTGGTGCTGGCAGATGGGACTGTCATCCACACAGGCTCGAAAATGTTGAAGTCGGCGGCAGGGTATGACCTGACCCAGTTGATGATAGGGTCGGAAGGCACTCTCGGGATCGTAACGAAGGCGGGCCTGAAAATAGCCCCTCTCCCGAAAGCCCGGAAACTGGTCATAGCTGCCTTTGAAAATGCCGAACTGGCCGGAAAAGCCGTTATCAAGATCTTTTCAAACGGAGTTGTTCCTTCGGCCTGCGAGATCCTGGACAGGGTTTCCCTGCAGGTCCTGAAGCGTTACGACCCGAACCTGGTGCTCCCTGCGGAAGGGGATGTCATCCTTTTTGAAGTGGACGGGACTGAAACTTCGGCGCGTGAAGCCGCTGAGCAGGTAATGGAAGTCTGTTCCCCGCTGGCCCTAACCATCAAGCTCGCGGAAAGCGAAAAAGAAATGGCTGACATCTGGGCGGCCAGGAAACTTGTAGGGGCCGCAGTTTCCCGCCTGGACCCGACCAAGACCCGGATCTATGTGGGAGAAGATGTGGGCGTGCCCATGAAACAGATCCCAAAACTACTCAGGCGCGTGCAGGAAATCGCTGAGGAGTTTGACTTGCCTGCAATGAAGTACGGGCACATCGGGGACGGAAACCTCCATCTTGCCCTTTTCATCGATGTCCTGAACCCGGATGAGTGGGACCGCCTTAACAAAGCTGCAGATAAGGTCCACAGGACCGCAATCGAACTGGGCGGCACGGTCAGTTCCGAACACGGCGTGGGTGCTGCGAGGGGTAAGTACATGGAAGCTCAGTGGGGCCCGGCATTTGAAGTAATGCGGACGATAAAAAAAGCCCTTGACCCGAAAGGGATCCTGAATCCGGGAAAGCTTGGGTTGTGAGAGCCATGAAAAATGAAAAAACAAAACTTGAAAATGAAGCTGCAGGGGCAAAAAAACAGGCAGAAATGAAAGCCAAAGCAGAAACCGAATACGAAAAAACAGCGGCAAAAACTGAAACCGAAAAGGAAAAATTAGAAATAAAGCCCTTTGAAGTCGACCGCAGGTCGGTCTACAAATGTGTGCAGTGCGGGACCTGCCGTTCGGTATGCCCGGTCTTTGAAACCGTGGGCTGGGAATCCGCTAACACCCGGGGCCGCATGCTGATCATCAAGAGCCTCCTTGAGGGCAGGGAGCCTTCCGAAGACGTCCTCCCGAGCCTTGCTACCTGTACGACCTGCGGGATCTGTGCCGCCAAATGTCCGGCAGGGGCAAACCCTCCTGAAGTTGTGGAAGAAGCGCGTTCCGAACTCGTGAGGCTGGGCATCACAACGGAAGGCCAGGAAAAACTCCGTTCAACAATTACTATTAGTGGCAACTCCTTCGGGGAAAGCAGGGACCGCCTGCACTGGCTACCTGATGGCGAACGCTCGAAGCTCCCTGAAAAATCTGATTACGTCTACTTCGTGGGCTGTTTTGACTCCTACCGCTATCCTGAATTTGCGAAGAAGACCTTTGAAGTCCTGCAGCACTTCGGAGTAACCCTCCTCCCGGACGAACACTGTTGTGCCTCTCCTCTTCTCCGCACCGGTTTCAAGCCGGACGCTGAAAAGATCATGGGGCACAACCTTGAGCAGATAAGGAAAGTGGGCGCCCATACGGTCATCACGGGCTGTGCCGGCTGCTACACAACCCTGAAGAATAACTATCCCGGAAACCTCAGGGTCATCAGCCTCCCCGAGTTCCTGGCCGAGCACCTCGGGGACCTGAAGTTTAAGCGCCTCGACCTCACAGTCACTTACCACGACCCCTGCCACCTTGGCAGGCACAACGGGGTCTATGACGCTCCACGTGAGGTCATAAAAGCCATCTGCGAGTTAAAGGAAATGAAAAACATCCGGGAAAACTCCCGCTGCTGCGGCGGCGGAGGCGGGGTCAGGATTGGTTACCCTGACATTTCCCTGAAACTTGCAAAAAAGCGCATTGAAGACGTGCCTGAGGGTGTGGATTACCTCGTCACCTCCTGCCCCCTCTGCGTGCGCAACCTCAGGGACGCAGCCGGAGACATCGAGGTCATTGATATCATCGAACTTGTGGCTATGGCGCTGGAATGAACATAAGTGAGTTATTAAGCAGCTGATTTTCCCTTACCGGGATGACTTTTTTCAATCCCGTGCGTTTTTACTTTATAATTAGCTGCATACTTTTTTTATTACTACGGGAGCGCGGAGGGTCACGAATACCCCGATCTTCAGGTCGGGGATGAAGTGAACCCTCGCACGTTTTTTGTATTCCTTTAAATCGATAAAACATTACTTCGTTTTAAAGTGAGGTTTCTTGGTATCATGGTTACAGGAGTTGGAAATGCTACTCTATATTGAGGAAACCTTGTTAAATGATACTTAACTGTTCCCAAGAAACCGAGCGGGCGGCCCGAAGCATACCCCACCTTTTAAGGTGGGGTGGCCGCCCGCAATTTGATTTTTATGTTTGTTTCATTGTTATTGTTTATCTCCTTCTGCCTGTATCCCTCTTATATAATGAAAGCAAAAATTAAATATGGGAAATTGGCCCGGAAACTGGTTTCGAAATAAAATTGGTTTTGAAATGGAATTGGTTTTGAAATGGAATTGGTTTTGAAATCACCTGGATAATTTATTCAAATATTTCTGGTAGGAGGAAAGATATATGGGATGCAGACCGGTTATAATAAAAAACGTCACTCCTGATGTTTTCAAATGCATGAAGAAAAAGCTTCAGGAAGCTGGTATCAACGTACCGCCGGGAAAGAAAGGAGAGCTTTCAGGGAGCGGTGTTGTAGCTGATTATGATTGGGATGGGGAGTCGAAGCTTATCGTCACGATCACGGATAAACCATTCATTGTCGGATGCAGTGCAGTAGCAGGAAAAATTAAAGGTTTTGTGAAGGAATGTCAGAAGAAGTAAGGAATGCCGAGGGGATTTAAGAAAGCTGATAGGAAATTGAAGAGAGTGGGGTGGGGGGCGCGAGTACTCCAAACTTTTATTCCGTATGTACTTTTTGTATTTTTTAGAAGTTATGGATTCGATTAATGTCTTAAGTTTTGTTCATACATGAAGGAAAAAGGTTTGGCTGTCTCTCTCTATATCTCATCATACTGTTTTCCGAAAATCCGGTGTTAATCCGGAAATTATTTTTAAGCACTCCGTAAATTTTTTATACTTCCAAGTGTTACATTATTTTGAGTATGTTTGGGTGTGCAAAGGACAGGACCCCGTCTATTGCTGTCATGCTTACATTTTCTTTTCGGCAGTGTTCCTTTCCATTGGGTTGCACGGCAAACATCCAACCCCCAAATTTCAAAAAACCAGAATGGAAAATCCAACCCTATCTAAACACACCAGAAGGAGAAACAGAATATGGCATGTAGTCCTGTAACTTTTCACCACGTTACCCCCGATGTATTCAATTGTATGAAAAAGAAACTTGACGAATCCGGTATCCACGTTCCCCCCGGAAACAAAGGAGAACTTTCGGGACACGGTGTAGTAGCTGATTTTGACTGGGACGGCACTTCAAACCTTACCATCACGGTTAAAGAAAAACCCTTCTTCATCAGCTGCGGCACTGCAACAGGAAAAATTCAGGACTTTGTACACCAGTGTCATGGGAATTAAAATGAAAAATCCAGGGCAGGGGATCTTCCCTGTCCTCGCCTCTCTAAAAATACATCTTTTTAGAAATGAATTGTTCTCTAAAAAATGTCTCATCTTCCCGATCCGGGGGGAAGGTTTTCGGGAAGTTATTTTGCCTTTGATTCAGGATTATCGGGGTATGCGGAACGAAACTGAAAGTGTGGGATAGCTAGGCATGTAACCCCTGAAATCATACCCGAAAATTCGTTCCAAAGAAAATCAGTTTTTTGAACTCTACAGATTCAAAGAATTTTATATTTTTCTTTAAAAAAAATACCAACGTTTAGTAGTATTTTTTATTAATTCTGTTTCTCATATCCTTTTTTACATAATGGTATTATTTTACTATGTGTATAAAACGACTGATATAAACAACTATACCAGATGAACATTTTTTCCACGAATTCTGTAAAAAATGTTTATTCTGGTTCCTATGTCCAAAGGGGGGTAAATATGAAAGGTAGAAAATTTGCTATACCGTTATTATTATTGCTGGCTTTACTGGTTTTCATACCAGGTGCGAGTGCATGCCCAGCAGAGATAGACTTTAATCCTGGTTCATGCCAGAATACACTAAATTTGGGAGGCAACGGGGTAGATATCATTGCTATTAGTGGCAGTTCTATTCAAGATTATCCACCTTATCTACCGCTTGATGGTGATGAAGAAATCAATATCACACGATTACGCCTGATAAACGTTTCAGATAGATCTTATGAATATAATTTGACTTATTCCGTACACAGTACAAAGTTTAGGGATGTTGCAATAAATCCCTGCTATCCAGTCTACTGCTATCCCAATGAAAAAATTAAAAAAGATGGCAATCTGGATATTATTCTACAACTTAAAGACCTGGATCTTGAAGACACGAATCTTGGGAACAAACTGCCTCCGGGCAAATATATTATATACATAAACTTTAAGGTAAACTATGGCGAAGCTGATTGGTATTACCGTGGCGGAGCTGATTGCGTCAAGCTGGTTCCACCAGATAAATAAGCCATGTAAGCTGGATGCTAGATTGAGAGTTTCCAATCACTCCTGAAATAAGTCGAATCAATAGGGTTCTTTGCTACGTGGAAGCAAAAATGAGTATAAATCACTTGCATGAAACAGCAAAGTTCCCTTAAACATTTCTATTTTCTTTAATCTTCAGCTTTTTTTTGAGTAGTTTTTTTATAGGCTTGGGAATTAATAAAATTCTATACCATGTTTTGTATTGCTTGGGCAAGAGAAAACAGGGAGGAAACCGGACATGACCGGAAGGCGATTGGAAGAGGAAGGGTGCCGGGGGATCAGGTTTAAAAATGTGACTCCTGACGTATTTAAATGCATGAAGAAAAAACTTGAGGAATACGGGCTGGAGGTTTCGCCCGGAAATTCCGGGGTGCTTGAGGGGAACGAGATAGTTGCCCACTTCACCTGGGACGGGGCAGAGCATCTGGTAATTGAGGTCAAGGAAAAGCCCTGGCATCTTTACTGCGGGGCGTTGAGTGGGCAAATGAGAGCTTTCATGCGCGAGTGCCAGGGGAGATGAAGTAAAAATCCAGAGAAATCCGGGGTTTGGCTTTCCGGTGCTGTGAAATATGTATCTACGCTAAAATGAAATAGAATGGTCGCCAACTAAGCTTTAATAACTATTCGGGTTTGGAGCCAGTATGAGACAATTCCTCGTATCTATTACAAAAGAAGACGACTTCTTTATCGCCAGATGTCCCGAACTTAATATTACTTCTCAGGGAGGAAGCCTTGAAGAAGCAGAAAAAAATATCAAAGAAGCCATAGAGCTGTACATAGAGAGTTTTGGAGTTGAAGATCTTCCGCAAAAAGTATACAAACAGTATATAACTTTCGTGGAAGTTGCCCATGCCTGATTTTCCAATGGTTTCTGGAAAAACTCGTTACTGAATCGCAAAAAGCAGAACTCTTTGGACTTTTAATAATGGGATCGAGAGGAAGTCACGTCCCACTTCAAAAACCACTCCCTAAAGGGCATGTCGAACAAGCATACCTTTACACAAAAGACCTTTACCTTTTTCTTCTCCTTATCAAACAGTTCCAGGCATTTCCCACAAGGTCAAGCCTTCCCGTTCTTTCCAGGGCCTCATATACAAGGTCATAGTTTGCAGGGTTCTTATAGTGCATAAGGGCTCTTTGCATTGCTTTTTCTTTCTTGCCCCGCGCAACGTAGACCTTCTTGCCTGTGAAGGGGTTGATCCCGGTATAGTACATGCAGGTGGAAACTGTCATCGGGGTGGGGGTGAAGTCCTGGACCTGTTCGTTGTATCCCCCTTTGTCCCGCATGTATTCTGCCATTTCGATCATGTCTTCGAGGGTGCAGCCCGGGTGGCTTGACATGAGAAAGTTTATTATGTACTGCTCTTTGCCGCATTTTTTGTTGAGGGCTTCGAATTTTTGGGAAAACTGCTCGTAAACTTCCTTTCCCGGTTTGCACATTGCGTCGGTGACCCGCTTTGAGAAATGTTCGGGAGCGATTTTCAACTGCCCGCTGATGTGGTGGGCGCAGAGTTCTTCCAGGTACTCTTCATCTTCAAGGGCAAGGTCAAAACGGATTCCATAGCCTGTAAAAACCTTTTTAACCCCTGGAATTTCCCGTAGACAGCGCATTAGTTCGAGTAGTTTTTTATGGCTGCTGTCAAGGGCAGGACAAATCTTCGGGCAGAGGCAGACTTTGTCCAGGCAGGCGCCTTTTTTCTCCCAGTTTTTGCAGCTCATGCCGTACATATTCGCAGTAGGGCCTCCAACCCCATTGATTATGCCTTTGAAACCAGGCTTTTTCGTAAGCTTTTTAGCTTCCCTCAGGATTGACTCGATACTCCTGCTAGCTATCATGCGTCCCTGGTGCTGGGTGATTGCGCAAAAAGAGCAGCCTCCGAAACAGCCCCTGTGAGTGGTCAGGGAAAACTCGACAATCTCAAGGGCAGGTATGGGTTCTTTATAGGAGGGGTGGGCTTTTCCTGTAAAAGGCAGTTCGTAGACCCGGTCCATTTCCCCTTCATTCAGGGGGCGCATTGGCATGTTCTGCACAATCACGGTTTTGGGGTGGGGCTGGACAACGTTTTTTCCTTTTACAGGGTTCTGTTCCAGAAAGTACATCCGGAAGGCTTTTGCAAAGGCGGCTTTGTCCTGGGAAACTTCGGAAAAGGAGGGGATTTCCACGCGTTTTTCAGTGAATTTTTCAATTGATTCCTCAGTTGATCTCTCAGTTGATCTCTCAGTTGATTTCTCAGTGTAAGTATCATTTCCGGCTTTTTTTGCTTTCCATTCCTTAACTTCCATTTTCCAGACAGTACCCGGTATATCCCGGATCTCTTTGACGTTTTCCCCTGCCTGCAGCTTCTTCGCAATCTCGGTGATCTGCAGTTCCCCCATGCCGTAGACCAGGAGGTCGGCGGGGGCGTCTGCCAGAATTGACTGCCTGACCTTATCCGATAGCTGATCGTAATGGGCAAAGCGCCGGAGGGATGCCTCAATTCCCCCGAGCACGATAGGGACTTCAGGGAATGCTTCCTTTATCCGGTTCGAGTAAATTATCACTGCCCTGTTTGGGCGAAGCCCTGCCCTGCCCCCGGGGGAGTATGCGTCCTTTTCCCGCGCTTTCAACCCCGCGGTCAGGTTGCTTACCATGGAATCCATGTTTCCCGCACTTACGGAAAAAAAGAGCCTTGGTTTGCCCAGTTTTTTGAAATCCTCAGGGCTTTCCCAGCTGGGCTGGGCAATAATCCCTACTCTGAATCCCGCGTCTTCAAGCACCCTGCCTATTATTGCGGTTCCAAAACCAGAATGGTCCACATAGGCGTCCCCGGTGACCAAGATTATGTCAAGTTCGTCCCAGCCCCGAGCTTTTGCCTCGTCCAAGCTCATGGGGAGGAATTTTGAAACGGGTGCACTGTGTGGTACATTGTGTATGTTGGGCATAGGAGATTTTGCATCTTTTGCCGCTTTTGTCTTGGTTTTTTCTCTGGTTTTTCCCCTGTTTTTTTCCCCGGTTTTTCCCTTCTTTTTTCTTTCATATTCTGCTTTTTTTGCGGCGGAAGGTTCCGGTTTCCCGTAAAATTTTTTCCCTGGATTTGTCATGATCTGCATTACTCTGTTTTCAGGTGTTTCCGGCTTTTAAAATCACTTCTTTAAAAGCCGCCCTGCATCATCTTCAACATCCGGTACGAAGTCATTATCTGCTTGTTCCCATCCCTGTCAGTGGGTGCCCCATGGCCCGAATACAGGTTCTTCACGTCAAGCTTCGTGAGTTTTTCTATGGAACCTGCCATCTTTTCAGGCTCACAACCTTCAAAGTCCGTCCTCCCGAACCCTCCGCCAGGAAAAACGGTGTCTCCTGAAAAGAGGCTCTTTGAAACGGGTTCATAGAGGCAGATGCTCCCTCTTGAATGCCCCGGGGTATGGATCACTTCCAGGCATTCCCCATTTCCAATGGGGATCCTGTCCCCTTCCTCATAGGTGACGGTGGGTTTGACCGTGGGAGCCGGTTCTCCGAAAAGGACGGACACGCTCAGGTAATCGTCATTTACGCCTTCCAGGTCGGCTTTGTGGATACCGACTTTGGCCCCGCTCTTTTCCGCAATGGTTGCAGCGGCGGCGGCGTGATCGTAGTGGCAGTGGGTCAGGATAATAAGTTCCAGGTCGGTGATCCTTATGTAACTTTCCAGTTCCTTGATGATAAGCTCGCTGCTCATGCCCGTATCGATCAGGACCTTTCTGTTAACAAGGTAGACACTGGAATCATAAGCAGTGGGGCAGATGTACCGGACTTCCATGGATTTCCTCCTTTTTTCTAATATAAAAATCTTAGATGTTAAAAACCCTGCGTGTGTTTTTAGTGGCCGCTTTTGCAACTTCTGCAGGTTCTATTTCCTTGAGTTTTGCGATTACAGGGACCGAGTCCACGATAAATGCGGGTTCGTTTCTCCTCTTCCGGGGGGACAGGAAGGGACTGTCGGTTTCCAGAAGCAGGTTTTCCAGGGGCAGTTCGGCTGCCAGGGCCTGGTGATGTTCGGAAAAACAGACAAGGGTTGCCAGAGAAATGTAGTATCCTGCGTCCACGATTTCTTTCATGGTCTCGAGCGGGCCGCTGTAGCAGTGGTAAACCACGGTGTCCATGTCCCGGACCATTTCAAGGGCTTCGGCTTCGGCTTCCCGGGCGTGTACAATAAGGGGTTTTTCGAAGCTTTTTGCAAGCTCTATAACTTTCTCAAAAGAGGTAGCCTGATATTCTTTTTCGGCATCTGTTTTGCAGTCCTGGTAATCCAGGCCGGCTTCCCCGATTCCTACTGCCTTTTCGATGTTTGCTTCGATCTGTGCCAGGATAGCATTGATTTCTTCTTCGCTTCCTTCCCTTCCGATGTCGGGGCTTAAACCGAGGGTTGCGTGGATGTCCTCGTACTTTTCCGCAAGTTCGAGGCTCATGCGGTTGCCTTTCAGGGAAATCCCTGAATTTACCATCCCCACGACCCCGGCTTCCCGGGCTCTTTCGATAGCCTCTTGCCGGTCGCGGTTAAATTTCGGAAAATCAAGGTGACAGTGAGAATCAATAATTGGATAAGGCATGGGTCCTGTATTCCATTTCATTTTATTTTAGTTTTTATGCATTCGGTCCCAGAATATAAACAGTTCCGGAATGCAAACTCTAAAACCTTACAGGATACCCGGCCTTATCCGGTTTTTTGTTATGAGTTGCTGTTTTGCAGTTGAACTCTCAGTTCTTCAGCTGTTCTTCAACTGTTCTTCAACTGTTTTTCAACTGTTTTTCAACTGTTTTTCAGCTCATTTTTTTCAGTTTTTATCTTTATACAGCAGGTTCATGGCATTCACAAGGGCTTCCACGGAGGCCATGACTATATCCGGGTTTGCCGCCCTGGCAGTTACAATCCTGCCTTTTTCGTTTTCAAGGCCGATATACACGTCAGCAAGGGCATCGGCCCCTCCTGAGATGGCATCGATCCTGAATTCCTGGAGTTTGAAGCGGTTGCGCTCTCCCAGGATGTCCCTGACAGCTTTAAGGGCGGCATCCACCGGGCCAAGCCCTGTGTTTGCGGCAATGACTTCTTTGCCTCCTATGCTTGCCTTGACCACGGCAGTGGGTGTCAGGGTGTTCCCTGTCATCACGGAAACTTCTTTGAGCTTGATCAGTTCTTCTTCGGAACTTGCCTTTCCAAGCACGGCAGAAGTAACTGCAAAAAGGTCTGCATCAGTGATCTGTTTGCCCTTATTTGCAATTTCCTTGATCTTGCACACAATCTCCTCAAGCTGTTTTTCATTGGCTTTTATGCCGGCAGACTCGAGGGATTTCTTAACCGCGTGGGTGCCTGTATGCTTTCCGAGAACTATACGCCGCCTGTGCCCTACCATCTCCGGGGTCATGATACCCGGTTCAAAGGTATCGGACTTTTCAAGGACGCCGTGGCTGTGGATCCCCGATTCGTGGGAAAAGGCGTTTTGCCCGACGACAGGTGTATTTGGCGGGAGTCTGACTCCGGTGTAGTTCTCAATCATTTTTGAGGTTTCAACGAGGTATTCGGTCCTGATATTCGTCTTTGTGCCGTAGATAGCCGTCAGCCCCATCACGGTCTGGGAAAGGTCGGCGTTTCCTGCCCTCTCTCCAATTCCGTTTATTGTGACCTGCACCTGGGATGCCCCTGCTTCTACCGCCATCAGGCTGTTTGCTACCGCGAGCCCGAAGTCGTTATGGCAGTGCACGTCGATGGGGATTTTGATTTCCTTTGCTACGTCTTTTATCATCCTGCACATCCCGGACGGGGACATCACTCCGACTGTATCGGGTACGTTGATGATGTCACAGCCTGCATCCTGCACCGCCTTGAAAACCTCCAGCATATAAGCAGGTTCGGTTCTCGTGGCGTCCATAGCAGAAAACATGCATTTCAGCCCGTGGTCCTTGATGTACTCGACGGCGTTCACGGCCAGTTCAATGACTTCTTCCCGGCTCTTTTTTATGGTGTAAACTCGCTGTACATCCGATGTCGGGACGAAAGTGTGCACAAGGCCAACGTCGCTTTCAAAACAGGCATCAATATCTTTTGTCAGCACGCGGGAAAGTCCGCAGACTACCGCATCAAGTCCGGCATTAGAAATCGATTTTACGGATTCTTTATCTCCTTCTGAGGAGATTGGAAACCCCGCTTCTATCATGTCAACCCCGAGTTTATCCAGTTGATGGGCAATTTCCAGCTTCTGAGTAGAAGTAAGGGAAACTCCCGGGGTCTGTTCCCCGTCACGCAGGGTAGTGTCAAAAACGCTTATCTTTTTATTCTGCATGGGTTCGATGTAAAAATCGATCCCTTCTTTCAGTTTTTATGTCCATGATAATCAATTACATGGATGTACGTTTCTGGTATATAAATACCACGTTTATCCCGGGAAATTTCTTTCATGTTGACTTTTTCTATATTTTGATCGAAACTTATATATACTAGGTGTGCTATTTTAGGGTTGCTCTCAGGGCGCAATGCGTTAACGGGGAGCGAAAAATGGAATAAAAACGGTATTGGAAAAACGATTATTAAGGTGCCAAAAACAACGGAAGTTGAAAAACGTTATTGAAGGTGCTTTGTTGAAAAACGATAATTGTTGTAAACGATACTAAAAAACGATCCATTGAGTGATTTAGGAAGTGCCAGTTTTGCTGGGTTCTTTCTCAACTCTTCAAAATTATATTCAAACTTATACAACTTTCCCTTCAATGGGAAAGCTTATATACCAGAAATGCCTTGTATCAATTCCCTCACACGGCTCTGTTGTGTGGGTGAAGATCATTACATTTCTGTTATCATTTGATGGAGACAGGAGCTTTTTTCTGTCTGACGAGGATTTGTCGGTTCGGTTAATTCT
>JAENZL010000026.1:0-15190 GCA_016841265.1 Methanobacteriota archaeon
AGGGATATTCAAGCCCCTTCCTCGGCTCCGAAGGAGACAGGGAGGGGTAGTTGACTAAAAGGAAAGCAGGTCAAAAATAGCTTCAGGTAAAATGATAGCTTTTCATGTCTCAAACGTAACAATAGGGGATTTAGTTTGAACAAACAGAATTTGACGTACCTCATCCTTTTTTCCGTGATTTTGATTGTAGTGTTGATTTTTGCATCAAAGCCGGAAAACAGTCCTTCAGGGTTTGAAACTGTGAGTGTGGACGAAGCCCGGGAAATGCTTGAAAAAGATGATTTTTTCCTGCTTGACGTCCGCACGCCTGTAGAGTTCAACGAATCACATATCGAAGGGGCAGTCCTGATCCCGCTTGTAAATGGATATGGGTTAAATCTGGGTCCTGACAAGCTTTTAGAAGCCCGGATAAACGAAGTTCCTAAAGGTGAAAAGATACTTGTTTACTGCAGGACCGGGCGCAGAAGTGCTGTAGCGAGCCAGATGCTGGAAGATGCCGGCTACACTGATGTTTGTAATATAGGGGGCGGCATCAATGAATGGATAGCTGCAGGGTATCCTGTCGTAACCGGGTCTTGAAGGTTATATCTGCAAGCGAAGAACTGAATTGAAAACTGAATTGAAAACTGAATTGAAAACTGAATTGAAAACTGAAGAACGTATTCATATTCAGAATGCTTTTGCGGAAAGGGTTGCACGGATGTGAAAATCTTCAGTCGGAAATTGCTCGGGGATAAATATGCAAAGGTATTAATTGGAGAAGTATGAGTTATAGTATGTGGGTTCTCTGATTACAGCAGGTTCCCTGATAAAATCATGAGGTAATAATTATGTGTAGTGTTGGAGATTCTTTTGATATCGAGTTGGAAGGTAAGCTGGCGCCTAAAAATTATGTATGCAAGGACTGTAATAATAAATTCAAAGGAATTGGCAAGAATGTGAAGTGTCCTTCCTGCCAGTCTAAAAATGTAGAAGTCGAATAATTAACTGGATTTTTTAGATATTTATTTTTACAATGAATAAATCGACCTCTTCTATAGATATTTCTAAAGACATTTCACTGAAGGAAAGTGAAATGCTTCTCCTGCGCGGCACGGCAGGAACAGTGGCTATTGTGAAAGTAGGTCCACGTGGGCAGTTCTTTCTGGAAACTGAACACGAAGAGATTGTGCTCGGACTGGAACCGCATGACCTGATTGTGGCTTCTGCGCTTTCGGTGGATGAGAGAACCGAAAAAGGGCTTAAATGCGTTCTCTTCATGATTCGGGAAATCAGGTCCCCATTAATAGTTCTTCCAAAGAGCCATCCTGCATCACCAAGGCTTCCAATCGTAGTGTCGGCTGGTAAAAAGACCGTTCTAAGCTGCAATATCACACCTGGTACGCACCCTAATCAAGACGTACTGTGCGGTTCGAATGAATTTGATAGCCTTGAGCTAACAGGAACACCGGTGGGTGTACAAATTAAAAATATGCCGCAGTGTGAAGTATTAAAGATTAACTTTGATATCTGACCGGCACATCTCTTTCAGAGTCGGAACCGCGGTTAAATTCTATTAACTCTGTTAATTTCTATTAACTCTGTTAATTTCTATTATACCTGTGCCATATCTGTGCCATATCTGTGCCATATCTGTGCCATACCTTTTCATGCTTCCATTAAGGTTAAATCCACCTTTCCCTGAAATCTCCTCATGCGCCGAATAATCCTCGCCTCCGCGTCCCCTCGAAGAAAGGAATTGCTAAAACAGCTGCTAGGGGACAATTTTGAGGTATATGTCAGTTCTTATGAGGAAAACCCAGTTCCTGACCTCTCCCCTGAATTTCTTCTCATACGTCATTCCCTTGAAAAAGCCAGGGATGTGGCGAAATATTTCGAATCCGGCATCATTATTGCAGCCGACACTTCCGTACTCTGCAACGGGGAAGTCCTGGGTAAGCCCCACACCACAGACAGGGCAAAGGAAATGCTGGAACAGCTAAGCGGGAAAACCGTGCAGGTCATTACGGGACTCACGGTGCTTGACATTGATGGGGGAAAGGAAATCAGTGAATCCGAGGTCACGGATGTCCGGATGAAGGAAATGAGCGAAAAGGAAATCGAGGCTTACGTCAGGACCGGAGAGCCCCTGGACAAGGCAGGCGCTTTCGGGATTCAGGACAAAGGGGCAGTGCTTGTGGAAAGGATTGAGGGGGATTTCTTCAATGTTGTGGGCCTGCCCCTATTCAGGCTTGGGAGGATTTTTGAAAAGCTTGGGGTCCTGGTGTTTGATGCTGATTAATTCTTCAGGGCCTGTAAAAATCGTTCCTGCTTTTAGGGGTTGAAGAACGTCGAATTATTACGAAAACCATTTTAGGGGTTGAAGAACGTCGAATTATTACGAAAACCATTAAAACTATTTAGGCTAATTAAATAACAGGTACATTAAATCCTAATTTTTCCAGTGGTGTTCGGAATGCTTCAAGTGTACAATACCCTTACCAGAAAAAAAGAGCCTTTCAAGCCCCTGAACGCAGGGGAAGTCTCGATTTATGCGTGCGGGCCTACGGTCTACAATTTTCCCCATATCGGGAATTACCGGACTTTTTTGATGACGGACAACATCGTGAGGACTCTTGAATACCTGGGTTATAAAGTAACACTTGTTATGAACATCACGGACATCGATGACAAGACCATCCGGGACTCAGGAATTACGGGGGTTTCCCTGAAGGATTTCACGGAGAAGTATACGCAGGAATTCTTCCGGGGGCTTGACATGCTGAACATCCGGAAGGCCTCGTTTTATCCCAGAGCCACGGATCACGTGGAGGGGATGATCGAGCTTGCCCGGAAACTGATCGAAAAAGGTCTGGCTTATGAAAAGGGGGGCTCTGTTTACTACAGGATCTCGGCTTTTCCGGAGTATGGGAAGCTTTCGAAAATCGATTTTGATGAGATTAAAATCGGGGCTTCGGTTGATGTGGATGAATACGATAAGGACAACCCCCGGGACTTTGCCCTCCTGAAAGCCTCCACGCCGGAGGAAATCGAGCGGGGGATTTTCTACGAGAGTCCCTGGGGCAAGATCCGTCCGGGCTGGCACACGGAATGCTCGGTTATGTCCATGACAGAATTCGGGCCCACACTTGACATCCACACCGGAGGCGTGGACCTTATTTTCCCTCACCATGAAAACGAGATTGCCCAATCCGAAGGGGCTACCGGAAAACCCTTTGTCCGCTACTGGATGCACGGGGAGCACCTGATCGTCGAAGGGGAGAAGATGAGCAAGTCGAAAGGAAACGTCTTCACGCTGCCTGAAATTGTCGAAAAGTACGGGGGGGAGGTTGTTCGCTTCATGTTCCTCTCGGTCCACTACCGCAAAAAGCTGGACTACTCGGAACCGTTTGCCGAAAATGCGAAAAACAATTATCTCCGGCTAAAAGAAACCCTGGATAACCTGGACTTTGCCCTCCGGAGTGCTGATGAAAGTGAATATCCCGGGGACAGGGGAATTCTTGAAGTTCTCCCTGAACTGGAAACGCAGTTCAAAGACGCCTTAGAAGACGATATAAACACCCCAAAAGCCATAACGGTCTTCCGGGAACTCTCTCGCAGCGCTAACAGGTACCTCGAAACCGGGAAAAACAGGGTGGTCCTGGAAAAAACACATGCTCTTTACCGCAGGTTTGCAGATGTCCTGGGGCTTTTTGCCTCTACCGGGGAGGACGAACAGGTCCCCGAAGCTGTCCTGAAACTTGTTGAAGAGCGTGAAGAAGCCCGGAATAAAAAGGACTGGCAAGCTGCCGACGTCCTCAGGGATAAAATAAAGGCTTCAGGCTATATCATCCAGGACACAAAGGAAGGGCCGAACCTCAAGAAAGCCGAATAATTTTGTTTTCGGTCGTTTTCATGTGATTCAGGTTTTTACATGCCCTCATATTTTTTCTCATGATTCCGGTTTTTTCACATGATTCCGGTTTTTTCACATGATTTGTTCATTAATTCATCAACAATATTCAAACAATTATGCCGGCTAAAGCAGTTTTTATCTTGCTTTTTTGTGAAGACCTGTTTGATGTTGATCTTTAATGTTCATGATTTTCTATTTAGTTTTTTAAGCAAACCTTTATATATTTACACACTTTTCTAAATGTGTGTTGAAGTACATACTTCGGAAATAAAGCCCCGGCCTGAGGCGTTGAGGTATCCATTTCCCGGAAAATGGCCTGCGTTTTTTCGTGGACTATATTTGTTTATCCGCAGCTTTTTCTTCCCGTACTTTAAACTTCTCTATTCAATACCATTTCAAGTCTTTCACTGTTTTATACAGCATTTCGAATAAAACAGCATCAAAAAGTGCAATTCTCTTTAAATACTGACTCAAAAATTTTAGATATATCTCTCACAAAGAAGTGAAAAACATCATGTTCTGGAACAAAGAAAGTATCGTAGAAAAGATAGGAAAGGTCCCGGAAACCCTTGCTGATATTTCAGAAGACATCTTCGGGGGCATAAGTGTTGAAAATGACTGCTTGCACAGGGTTAGCCTTTCGGGCAAGCAGGACCCTGAAGCTCCTTACGTGTGCAGGGGCCTTTACAGGGATATTAATATTGAGCAGGCGCTGATGTATCCGTACATTGACAGTGCTTTTTCCAATGAGTACGCCGTTCACCCTACCCGGTACAGCTTCATGCTGCCCTACGAAATAGCCGGGGAGAAACTTAAAAAGGGGTGCAGGGTCATCCCGCCTGAAGAGCTGAAAGAAAGATACCCTCTGGCTTATTCCAGGATCGCCGAATTCAGAGAACTTTTTCACCACGCTGACTTTCCGCTGGAATCTCCCGGCTACTACGGTCTCCACGGGAGGAAAATGCTTGAGTATGTCGGGACTCCCAGGCTCGTTGTTACCGATTCTTTCCGGCTGCAGGCCTGCTATGATGCAAGCGGCAAACACATTTTCGAGGAAGGCTGTGGGATTGTATTGAAGGATCCTTCCAGGTACCACTATGTCCTGGCTGCTCTGAACAGTTCCGTTGCAAGGACCCTTCCCGCAATCTGTAAAATGGAGAACCCCAACTGCGGGCTCACGACCCCTGCAGCCCTGAAGCGCTTCCCGATCGCTTTCCCGGACGATGAACTCATCGAAAGCCTCATCAGCACGATTTCCCGCTACCTGATCTACATCCACGGCCAGGTCTACGCCGCAGGTCCCTCCGAAGGCACCCGGAACCTCCTGGCGTTCTATGCCCGGATCGTAAACCTCCTGGTCCTGGACACCTACCTGACCAATGACCTCGACCCACGCTTCCTGGAAATCCTGGCTGACAACATCCCCCCACTTCCGGAAAAACTTGAATACGAAAGCGGGTCCGGGCTCATGAGTACCCTCAGGACAAGGAAAGAGAATATCCTTGATACCCCCGATTTCGGAAAATGCCGCTTCACCGCCGAATTCACGAACATCCTGGCAACCCTGAAGAATAACGGGGTGTGGTAAAAGCAGAGGGACATTTTCCCTCCTCTTTATTCGACCCTTTCTTATTTTATTCTTATTTTATTCTTAGTTCACTTTTATTTTGCTTCCTTTGACCTCCTATTTTTTAATTTTCTTTTCGGCTACTTTTCAAAAAATTAGTTAAGAGCAGGTAGTTCCTCTACCCTCCTGTTCCTCTCCCTTTAACATCTTTCAGCATGAGTTTTCACAGGACGTGTTTTTACAGATAAGGCTGGAAGTCTTCGACCATGTTCTCACGGACTACATCGTTTTAATATTATTTAATTGCTATAAAATTCATATCATAGGACATGCATTCCCGATAAATAACTAAAAGGTGAAAATCGTGTTTTCCCGCATCATCCCCAGACAGCGCAAAATGTCCACTCGTGTAGGTGGTTTCCTTATCCTCATGAGTGAAACCATGTTTCTCTTTTCGATTCTGAACTTCCTTATGATCAGCCGCCTGCAGTACTACAGTTCGGGAGACTCTTACATCCGGGCTGTTTTTCCTCACTATATTTTCTTCCTCGGAGCCATGGGCTTCATCGGGATGACTGCGATGTTTCTTGTCTATGTCTACATCCTGCCGAGCAAGCAGCGCTTTTCCCAGGAACAGGCGGTCAAAGATTCCCGGAGCCCAACGTATAACAAGCTGCTCGAGGTTCAGGGGGAACTTGCAGATATGCGAAAGATGATGGCAGACCTGTCGGAGAAGGTAGATAAGCTTTCAAAATAAGAATGAAATCCTCAGACCATAAATCCTCAGACCATAAACCCTCAGACCATAAACCCACAGACCATAAATTGCAAACTGCTAAATCCTTATTTGAACCTTCCCCTGAGACCATGGCCCTCGAAATCACCCCAATCCTCAACGAACCCGCCCTCACCGTCACGAACACCGAAACCGCACTGGTCATAGCTGATCTCCACCTTGGGATCGAGTGGGACCTCTACAGGAGTGGGATCAACCTCCCCAGCCGGATGAAAGAGCGGCTGATAAGAATTGAGGGCTATATCGAAGAAACCACCCCTGCCCGGATCGTGCTCCTCGGGGATGTCAAGCACAATGTCCCGCAGGTCTCCTGGCAGGAGAGGGACGAAATCCCGCGCTTCCTCGAAGCTCTGGCAGCGTATGCTCCTGTCGATATTTTGCCCGGGAACCATGACGGGGGGATCGAGCTCCTCTTCAACAGGAATGCCGGGATAAGGGTCCATTCCGCAAAAGGCGCCGTGCTGGACGGGATCGGCTACTTCCACGGGCATACCTGGCCTGCGCCTGAACTCCTCGGTGTCAGGTCCGTTGTCACAGCCCACAACCATCCCACGGTCCGGTTTACCGACTCATTCGGCTATTCCACAAATGACCCTGCCTGGATAAGGACGCGGTTCAACCCTGAAGTTCTCAGGGAACACTTCAAAAACCTGGATTTTAACGATAAGACTGCCTGGGCCAACCCTGAGGTTTTCATTGTGCCTGCTTTCAATGAACTCTGCGGAGGCGTGCCTTTCAACGAATCAACTTGTGAGGACCTGCTCGGACCGGCATTTTCCTCGGGCAGTATAGAACTCGATTCGGCTGAAGTCTACCTGCTGGACGGGACCAGGCTCGGGCTGGTCAAAAATATCCGAAAACTGGAACATACCAGACCAAGGCCGAAGCCGAAGCCGAAGCCAGGAAAAATAGGTCGATCACGGAAAAATCCCAACGAAGGGTCGGATCTGAAAAGAGACTAAAAGCCATTACAACCGAAATACCGTCTTCTGTCGTCCCTGTCACGCGCGAAAGCGCGGCCTTTCCCTTGCCACTGCCATAAATGAAGATATGCAGAAGCACAAAAACCGGCAGCCTGACATACTTATCACTCATATAATTGGTATCACTTGTATCACCCATAATAAAAACACTAACCAATTCCCACTTCACTACCAGCCCGCACTTCACTACCAGCCCGCACTCCACTAACTACTGGCCACTCCACTACCAAACGCACTCATATGCCATCAAGCATTCAAATCTCAGCACGTACTCAACTACCCTCACACACTCAAATACAGCACGCTGGCAAACAAAATTCCCATACCCAAAACAACCGGAACCCAGATCCTCGAAAAATGACGTTCAATAACACCTTCGACTCCTTCCACCCGAAAATCCGGGAAGCTCTCAAAATTCTCGGGTTCACCAAACCCACCGAACCGCAGGAACGGGCTTTTCCCTTCATCCTTGACGGAAAGCATACCCTCCTGATTGCCCCCACCGGCTCCGGGAAAACCGAATCAGCTGTCCTGCCGGTCTTCCAGGCGATCCTTAAGAAGAAGCAGGAGAAGCGGAGTGGGATTTCTGCTCTTTACATCACCCCTCTCCGGGCTCTTAATCGGGACATGCTCTCCAGAATCGAGGTACTGGGAAAGCTGCTCGATATCAAAGTGCAGGTCCGGCACGGGGATACCCCGCAGAGCGAGCGCCAGAAGCAGTCCCGGAACCCTCCTGACTTCCTGATTACTACGCCTGAGACTTTGCAGGCAATGTTTACGGGCTCACGGCTGCGAAAGAACCTGGAATCCGTGACCCATGTGGTGGTGGACGAGATCCATGAGCTTGCAGGCTCGAAACGGGGTGCCCAGCTGGCTGTGGGGCTTGAGCGGCTGGTGGAAATTTCGGGCGAGTTCCAGAGGATCGGGCTGTCTGCGACGGTGGGGAATCCCTGGGAGATTGGAAAGTTTCTGGCAGGCTCGGATCGGGATTTTTCGGTTGTGATGGTGCCCCTGCTAAAGCTGCTGGAATTTGAGGTGGTCAGCCCGCAGGTCTCGGGAAAGGAGGCGGACAGGGAGGTCATGGACAGGGATGTCCAGGCGATTGTAAGGAAGGTCGGCTGTGAGCCGGAATTTGCTTCCCAGCTCCGCTGCATCCGGGACATCGTTGAGGAGAGCCAGTCAACCCTGATTTTTGTGAACACGCGGCAGAGTGCGGAGGCGCTGGCTTCGGGTTTCCGGAAAATGGGGGCTTCCATTGGCGTGCATCACGGCTCGCTTTCTTTTGAGGCGCGGATCGAGGCTGAGGAGTCTTTCAAGCACGGGGAGCTCCGGGGCCTGATCTGCACCTCTTCCATGGAACTCGGGATCGATATCGGAAAGGTTGACCGGGTGGTCCAGTACGGGTCTCCCAGGCAGGTTTCGAGGCTGCTCCAGAGGGTTGGGAGAGCCGGGCATAAGATCCATGAGGTTTCCAGGGGGACGATTATTTCGATTGAAGCCGACGACACGGCTGAGAGCATGGCGATTACGAAGGCGGCTCTGGAGGGAAGGGTGGAAGATATTTTCCCGCATGTGCAATCCCTGGACGTTGTGGCAAACCAGATCGCCGGGATGGTGATGGACTTCGGGGAGGTTAAGGTCGAAAAGATTTATTCGATTCTCCGGCGGGCGTATATTTTCAAGGACCTGAGCCTTGAAGAGCTGCAGCGGGTGGTGGACCAGGTTACCGATTACAGGCTGGTCTGGCGGGATGAGGGTTCGCCTGCCGTCAAGAAGCGGAAGAAGAGCTGGCAGTATTATTACGATAACCTTTCCATGATCCCGGACGAGAAGAAGTACGAGATCTACGATATCGTTAGCGGCAAGTCCGTCGGGACGCTGGACGAAGCCTTTGTGGTGAACTTTGCAAGCCCCGGAGCCGTTTTCATTACGAAAGGGTACATGTGGCGGGTCGTGGAGATGCCGGACAAGGAGCGGGAGCCTGGCAGGGACCGGATAAAGGTCGAGCCCGTGGAAGGCATGGGGGAGGTCCCTAGCTGGACAGGAGAGGAAATCCCGGTACCTTTTGAGGTGGCTCAGGACGTCGGGAAGCTCAGGGCTGAGATTGCGGAGCTGATTCTTGGAGGATCTGCTGGATCTGCTGGATTTGATGAGTCTAATGGACATGGGGGTCTTGAAGGATCTGAGGAACTTGAGGAGTCCGATGGACTTGAAGATGAAACGGTTGCCGAAAAGCTCCGGGAAAGGTATCCCGTGGACGTGCATTCCGTGCTCGAACTGGTCAGGCTGGTCCGGGAACATGTGGAAGGAGGCTTTCCGCTTCCTGATGCGGATACAATCGTAATAGAAGACGAAGGAGAGGCTGTGACCCTGAACGCCTGTTTCGGCCACAACACCAACGGGACTCTGGCGCGGGTTTTGACCTCGCTTCTTTCGGCACGTTTCGGGAGCAGTGTGGCTCAGGAGGTGGACCCGTACCGGATCAGGCTTACGCTTCCGAGGCGGGTCGGGCCTGTGCAGATCAGGGACATGCTGCTTGCGATCCGGCCGGAGCATGTGGAGCCCATCATCGAGATGACGCTTAAGAACACGACCCTGATGAAGTGGAAGATGGTCCACGTAGCCCGGAAGTTCGGCGCCCTTTCAAAGGACATAGAGTACGACCGGATCAGCATGAAGAAACTGCTGGATATCTACGAGGGCTCTTCGATGTACGACGAGGTGGTCCGGGAGATCTTCCACGATATGCTGGACGTGGAACGGGCAAAGGAGGTGCTGGAGAAGGTAGCTTCCGGGCAAATTGCAGTCGAGGTCTCGGGCCCGACCCCGATCGGCTCTGCGGGCTTTGCCATGAAAAAGGACCTGGTAGCCCCCGAAAAGGCGGACCGCTCAATCGTGCTTGCCTTAAAGGAGCGGATCATGAACGACCGGGTTATCCTCTTCTGCACGACCTGCAAGAAATGGACCTCTCGCCGCCAGGTCAAAAACGTCCCCGAGGAAATCGTCTGCCCTGTCTGTGATTCCAGGTCTATTGCAGCCCTCAAGCCCTGGGAAGAAGAGGAGATCAAACTGGTGAGAAAACAGGGCAAGGGCAGTCCCATTTCAAATGAGGAAAAGAAGAGGATACAGCGGGTCTACAGGAACGCAAGCCTTGTGATGTCCCAGGGGAATAAGGCAGTAATTGCGCTTGCGAGCAGGGGAGTCGGGCCTGAGACGGCGTCAAGGGTTATTGCGAAGTTGAGGGTGGACGAAGAGGCGTTTTACAGGGATATTCTGAAGGCTGAGAGGCAGTATGTGAAGACGAAGAAGTTCTGGTGAGGGGAGAGTGGGGAGTGGTGAAGAATCATAAATCAATCTTCCATCATTTCTTCGTCTCTTTCTAGCCAATTTTTTATTGACATTTTGCCTTTCTCACAGAGGTAATTGTAAAAGTTCCAAGTAGTTGATCCAGGTTGATATTTTCCCATTAATTCTTGAGCTTTATCACGAAGATTCTCATCTTGAGGACTTGGTTGACCTGCGGTTCCTGATCTACATCCATAAAGAACTGAATCTGAAATGTTGGATCTTACTTTTTTGTAACAGTCATCGCTAATCTCTTGTGCATTTGTAAGTACATTTGACACAAAATCTGAATGTGAAAATACGAAATCTGAGGATGCTTCTTTAACAAGAAGTCCGACTGCGTTGATTTTTTCTTCATCCCCAATATTTACCCACTCATTCAGAACTTCAAGACTAGCCAATGAAAAATTTTCAGAGATATATGAATATAGCTTTGGAAGCCAAAATGAATCCTGCCAATCTGGACTTAACGATCTATCTCTAACTTTTCGAAGTATTTTTTTGTAATGGGGACTAAGTGATATTCCATTTAATCCGTTGTCGAAAAAGCCAATGTGAGGTATAGGTTGAAAACGATCATCTGAACCATACTCTACACTTTTAGATAAATCCACCCTTTCCAAAAGGAAATCAACCAATTCCTCGGGTATTTTGGTACTACAATAAGTTAAAAAAATATTCAAATTGTACAAATTGCTTTCAAGTACTTTGATTTTTGATATTTTTTTGAGAATAAGTTTTAGTTGTTCGTTATCTAAACTCTCAAGGGGAATGCCATATTTTGAATTAAATACACTACAATAGACATCAGCTAATCTTTCATTGTTTCCTATTTGTACAGTTAGTGCTAGATCAAAAGCATCAGTCATTAAAGCTCTTGACATTCCTCTAAGTGATTCGATTGCAAATTTTTTTGTGTCTTCATCCTCAAAATCTAACAATTGTTTTATTATTTCTATTTCTTCCTTTTCGATGTTATGTGCCCAGCCTTGGTATGCGTAGCCACAAGCTACCGATTGGTAAAGAGCGATGTCTTCTGAATCTATAGCATCATTTATTAATTTTATAGCTTTTTCGGGGTCTTTTTCTCTTATTCCAGACAATAGTGCATTTATGTACTTTTTGAGATTTGTAGACGTGTCCGAGAGGATATATTTGCAAATTTCAATAGCAACTTCATAATTTACAACGCTAATTATGTGCAAAAAATTTCCAGGTTGGACTTCAACCTTACAATCTTCGAATTGCGAAATTGTCTCTTTCAATGTTTCAAAAGCTTTTTTCCCTTTACTATCGCATCTTATTAGGAATTCTTTTGCGACACTTCCCATTTCTTTTTTAATCTGCTCTTGATGATTTTCATAGTTCCCATAATCTGCATCATAATGGTTGCCTATGGCTCTAGCAAATCTGATCTCGAATGTGTTTGAAATTGAGCCAATGATTGAGTTTGCTTTTTCCTTAATTTCTACTTGTCTGCTATGCTTAGCATGCCATTCAAGTGAAGATTGTATTTGAATCTTAACAATTGGATATTTTGTATTTTTTGCAGTACCTTCGATAAGGTTCAATATTTCCAATTGCTCCGGCAGCCAGCTATTTATTTCTTCATCTGAAACATTACGCTGACATAATCCTAATGGGGGACGCAAAGCTTCAGTTAAGCTTTTTAATGCTCTTAACACTATACTTGGAGATTCAGATTTTAAACAATCTGAAATCAAAAATATTGCCTTTTTTCTAATGGCCTTTGTTCTATGATATGGGATCGAAAAAGAAGTTATTCTCACTTCATATCCTACTCGTCGAGAAGACTCTCCCTCCTTTTTCAACAAAGAGTCGATTATGTTCAAGAGAAAATAGGTATCTATAGGATCATCCGAACATCCAATGCATTTTTCAACAAAGTCAAGGACTAAGGCATTATATTCGAATGGTTTATACATTTCATATTTAGCCAAATTTGTAAGCATTGTCATCTTACTATGCGGGTAGAAGTTCTCCTGCTTCCTATTATTTATTTCCAGATACCAGAGTAGCTCACAACAACGCGGAAGATGTTCATAACTGTATGCAATTTTTTCTAATAAAGAGGGTATTTTATTTATTACATTTTCATGAGTATATTGATAAAATTCATCTTGTTTGCTTGCTTTTATTGGATTACGAATTGCATATTCAATCAATTCTAGTGTTCTCTTAGGTTGAAAATAAGCCACTTTCTCAAGCTTATCCAACAAATCTGATCTTTCCCAGTTAGATGAATTCTTGAACTTTTCTACTATATTATGCCATACTTCTACTAAAATATCAGTTTCTTCCCTCTGTCTGGTTACTCTCCAGTCTAATTCTGACAAATTGTTCAATATATTATCGAGATATACATCTCCAAAATCTTCGAATATTTCTTGAGAGTACCCAGTTGAATAACCGTCTAATGTAATACATGAACTGTGTAATATATGATCTGACAAAACATCAGGGGTTATTCTGAGTTTAGATCCCACACGATGGAGTATTCCGCCTCTTTCAAGAGTATCAATCGCTCTGTTAAGCTTTGATCGTTTTATCCCTAAATATTTAGCCAGCCTTTCAATTAATTCATTTTCTTTTTGAATTGGGGATAATATAGAAATAGTGGAAAGCAAGTCTCTACAAAAAGTTGCATCAAGATCTTCGCTAATGAAGCCTGATATTATATCTTCCTTGAATCTTCTGAAAACTGTCTCTTGAAACTCTTGGTCTTGTGCTAAAAAAGCTGGTTGTACTTTATCTTCTGCAATAAGTTGTGCTCCAATGACTAAAACTATAGTGGAGTCTTTGGCTACTTTAATTAAAGGTTCTAAGTATTGGTGATGTTTTGGTCCAAGTATACTTTTTCCAAGCTCCTCTTTTTCTTTTCTTTTAAGCTCTCCAACTTCAGAAATCTCTTCAATCTTGCGAGTATCAAATCCGCATCTATTGCAGTTGCTTTTAATGTAATTTAGTCCGTGAGGTCTGAAAGCCAGAATTATTTTTATTGGGGATTTTATTATAACATCGGCTTGTTGAGCCGTTTCTAATAATGTAATAATATCTTCTCTTCTATGGGCATCGTCTACCACTATAACACATTTTCTGTTAGGTAATTCACGAATTGAATCTCTTGTTAATGGATTTTCGCTAACGTATCTTGGTTCCCATTCATCGTGTTTTGATTCAAAAATTTTCCCAAATTCAAAAAGTATTCTGCTTTTTCCAATGCCCCCTTTTCCAGGCAAAAGGGCTATCTTTTTGTCAGATTCTAAGAAGCTATCTAACTGTGATAAAATATCACTTCGGCCTACAAAGTGATATTTATGATTCAGTAGATTTGTACTTTTGAGGGAACGAGAGAATAATTCGTCTATAGTTAAAAAAGATTTTAAATGAATTTGATTTTCTTTCAAAATCTGAAAAATTAAATTACTCTTTAGATCTGGATTTTTTCGAATGTTATTCTCCAATATTTGGAATAGATCTTTTATAATTTCCTCTGCTTCTTTTCTTGAAAAATGATCCATATCAAAACAATTGATGAATTCTTCTACCAGCTTGTTAAAAAATATTTTTTGATCTGGATTTTCAAAATAGCTATTTATTGATTCTTCTACAGATGGTGTGTCTAAAAAATAATAAATATGCGCTTCTTCTAAATTTGGATATTTGTCCAATAACTCTCTTATTGAATCGTCATATACTTTCGAGTAAGTATCAAAGACCGTTTGTGATAATTTTTTAGTTTTCCCATGTAAATATCTCAGTAGATACTTGCAAACGATTCCTTGGAAATCCATTTCCCCATCTTCTTCACTTTCAGATTCTGAGTTCATTAAGTTCACTTTAATTTTTGAACTTTTCATTATCTCTATAAAATAAAGGGATAGCTATTCTTTTTAAATTTACTTCCTATATGCTAATTAGTTTATATAACTTTTTATATGTGTTTCTGCTGTTGTATCCCGAAATGATTTCGCAGATTCAAAAATATTTGAATTTTCAGTACACGATACAATAGCAGGCGACGCGAAATGTTAAACGTTGAACAAATTCCAATTCCATTTTGGTACTATGGAATGATTACGTTAAATTAAACAAATTCGAAGTTGAAGTAAATAGTGGGTCACCTGTATACGATATATATCTACAATATAAGAAATTAAAAAAGCGAAATAATTTTGGGATAAAATAGCCATTTCTCTACTTGCTAATTTGTGGGTGGGCGGTTGGCTGGCGGAAAATATAATAAAACAGTTATTTCGGTTGCTAGGATAAGTTCCAGCCTTCAGTGGTTCTGGTGAAAAATGGATTTTTGCTGCGTTAAGCTTCCGAATGGTTGAAATGAATTTCAGCGTCCCGTTTTTCGACCTGCCGATTTGGGGGTTGGCGGTTGGCTGGCGGAAAAATATAATAAAACAGTTGTTTCGGTTGCTTGGATAAGTTCCAGCCTTCAGGGATTCTACTGAAAAATGGATTTTTGCGGCGGGGAGCCTTCGAATGGTTGAATGGAATTTTAGCGTCCCGTTTTTCGACCTGCCGATTTGGGGGTTGGCGGTTGGCTGGCGGAAAAATATAATAAAACAGTT
>JAENZL010000026.1:15200-28349 GCA_016841265.1 Methanobacteriota archaeon
ACCTGCCGATTTGGGGGTTGGCGGTTGGCTGGCGGAAAAATATAATAAAACAGTTATGTTCGGTTGCTCGGGTTAGTTCCAGCCTTCCGTTGTTCTACGGAAAAATGGATTTTTGCTGCATTGAGCTTTCGAAAGGTTAAAGGTAATTTTAGCGTCCCATTTTTCGACTTACTGATTTGAGGGTGGGCGGTTGGCTGGCGGAAAATATAACAGCTTAGATTCGACAGGTGCTTTGTATTTTCTGAATGATTTTTTTCCCTATCCCGTTTTTACTTTATTGAGTAGTTTTTGGGTGTTTTTTGGGTAATCTTATAGCCAGGCCGTTTGGCACGTATTTGAAGCCATTTTTTTCTCCCCGGGTGTCGTGAAAAAGCCGCGCCTGGGTGCAGGGAAATTATCCTTGAAGACGGTTAATACGGTTGCCTCGATTTCATCTCGTTTCATCCTACCCGAAAAATTCCACAGTTATGTAAAAATTGTTTATAAAAACGTTTTTATAATTACCAATCGATCTAATCTGTACGTGGTAACAGGGTATCTTTGAAATTCACATGCTAGCTTGAAAATGAGAACGGTAATCGTTCTTGATATTAGGTGGGGTTAATGAGTGAAAACTAAAGCAATGCTGAAACCGGTACTTATTGGAATTTTTTTGCTCCTGCTTGTTTCAAATGGGGGGCTTGCGGCCCAGAACAGTTCTTTGATCGACGAACTCTCGGGGGTAGATGTATTCCATCCGCCCGGGGAGGGGGATCCGGCATACCTGTACAACGAATGGCACTATTTCAATGTCATCGATGAAGAGCAAAACCTGTCAATCGTATGCGCCTTTAAATTGAACGGCGCCATCAATGCTGCCGAAGTGTTGCTGGGTTATTCTGCTAATGCTGCTCCTGATTCGTTTTCCGGGGTTTATCCTCTCGTTCCGGGGCTGGTGGAATATTCTTCCGGGTCCCCGAACGTTACGATCTCTAACAGTACGGTAATGTTGACCGAAGAAGGTTATGACGTGCATATCGAATCCAATAACGGGGCAAAGGTTTTTGATGCACTCTTCATACCGGAAGTGGAACCGACTCCCATATATAATGTGTCAGGAGTTCCCGGGCCCGGCATGGGAATAAGCTGGCTGGTAGCTTCCACGAAAATGACGGTTAATGGGACACTAACTGTTGACGGGCAAACATATACCCTTGATAACAAAAGAGGGTACCACGACCACAACTGGGGTTACTGGTCCTGGGGAGACGACATTGGATGGGACTGGGGTCAGGTAACCCAGCTTAACTCTGGCTCGAATGAAACTGATGTCGGGGAATATTCCCTTAGTTTTGGAAACATTACCAACGCTTCCCATACGCAATCGGAATTCTCGGTCCTGAATGTGTGGGAGGGCGAAAACATAACTGCCAGTTTCAGCGGGGATGAGTTGAAAATTGAGCATCATAACCTGACATATGTTAACGAAAACGTTACGGTGCCGTACCAGGGTGTAGTCCTGCCTCCAGGTTCCTTCCCTCTCCCCCTGGAAACAAGTATAAGCGCATCAAATGCTTCATCCCCTGATTCCGACAGTCTCGAAATCGGGTTCAACACGGAGCAATCCGTACCTCTCCCGGTGGTAATAATGGATGGAAGCGGAACTGTAAAGTATCGGGTTATCTGGGAAATTATCGGGACCTATCAGGTCAACGGGACGATAGACGGAAAACCGGTTTCATACACCTCAGACGGGTTTATGGAATATGTCTCAGGTGTGCCTACCTCGTCGGTTGCATCGTAAACGGAGTTTCTGGATAGATGATATTGATCTATCGGGATTCCATGGTTGATTGAAAAGTTGATTGAAAAACGATTTTTTAATTTTTCACATCGTGTTCGATCCGGAGAAGAGGTAAACACCGGGTTTTTCCCTATTAATCGTGACATTCTTTAGGAGCTTAGTCTGGATTTCCCGGTTTTTGAGCCCATTTTTTCCGTAATTGAGTTCTTTTTATCCCATTTGTCATGATTTATATTTATAATTTATTTTCAGTGCGAATATATTTATATACTTATGATCTTTAGTAACCTTTGCACAGAACAATAGTTTCCTGTGCTCAACAGGCTGGATGGTAAAGGTTTTTGAAAATCCCGGACTTTCGGGTTGTCCCAAAATCTTATCCGTAGCAAAAATTCCCTATGAGGATTTTTCTTTCCCCCAGTTTCCCTCAATAAAATCCCAACAAAAAATTTCCGTAAAATGCTTTTTACTATATATCTCTATTAATATATTTTATACGAAGTGAGTATCAAAATGTTCTTGAAAAAAAACGGTCTTGTCGAAAAAATTCGTGAAACACCGTTGACACTTGGAGAAATCTCCGAAGACGTATTCGGAGGCATCAGTACCCGTAACCTCTTTTTACACAAGGTGGGCTTCCCGGGGAAAAACGATCCGCAGGCCATGTTCATGTCCGAAGGGCTCTGTGTGGCCGTAAACATAGAACCGGAACTGGTCTATCCCTATGTTTCCGGGACCCTTGCCGGAAAATTTGCAGTCCGTTCTTCACCTTATGGTTTTATGCTGCCTTACGAGTTTTCAGGCAGTGGAGTCCGAAAGGCGTGCAGGGTAATTCCTCCGTCCGAGCTGCAGGAAAAATATCCGCTGGCTTACTACCAGGTGATGGATTTCAAAACGCTTTTCTACCACGACGCCTCCCCGCTTGATTCTGCTGACTATTACACAGTGAGGGGAAGAAAGGTCATGGAGTACCTCAACACCCCGAAAATCATCATTAACGAAGGCTACCGCCTGCAGGCTGCTTACGATCCCACCGGAAACCACGTTTTCAGGGAAGGCTGCGGGATTGTCCTCAAAGACCCTGAAAAGTACCTCTACGTAACGGCAGTCCTGAACAGTCCGCTTGCAAGGCTCTTCCCCTCGCTCTGCAAAAACGAAACGTTTTACCCGGTTTCCCTTACCCCTGCGGTCCTGAAACGCTTCCCGATTGCATTCCCGGAAGACAGGCGTATCGAAAACCTGGTCAGCACGCTTTCCAGCTACCTCATTTACCTCCACGGGCAGCAGTATGCGGCGAAAGAAGCCGAAAATTCCGGCTGGCTTGACGAACTCACAGAACTCACAGGTTTCTACGAAGAACTCGCAAACCTCCTGATCATGGACACCTATCTCGGAAAGGACACGAACCAGCGCTTCCTGGAAATCCTTGAGGATAACATCCACCCGTTTGCCGGTGGCATGGAATTCGAAAACGACGGAAGCCTGCTGGCCGCAATGCACTGCATAAAGCAGAAGCTTCTGGGCACGTGCGACTTCGAAAAATGCAGGCTTGACGTCGGGTTTCCCGACCTCCTGAGCTTTCCGTAAACAGTAGAGGCTACTGAACAAAGACGCTAAATAAAGACGCTAAATAAAGACGCTAAATAAAGACGCTAAATAAAGTCCCCTTGCTGCGGGGATTTTTACCGGTTAGGGTTTCCTCCTTCCCTAATCATTTCCTCTTATTACTTTCAATGGGAATTTTCTCGGAAGATCTTCTTTTACTCCTTTTGCACCCATTTTCTTGATTCTGGACTTTTTTCTCTGTTGCCTTAACCTTTTCCAGATTCAGCTGCCGAATCCCTTCTCTGAAACTGTGGATTGAGGCATACAGGAGGGTTATTCTCCTTTAATCTCTCTTCTCTTTCTTCTATTCTCTATTATTTATTACCCCCAACTTCCTTTTTAATATTTGCAGCTTTCTATATATACGAAATCTTTTATATACGTAGTTTCCGTATAACACTTATATTAAGTTGGTAGTGTCCGGTCTCAATTTCCCGGGGCTTAATGTCAGTGTCGATGAATAACATAGAATGGGGGAAAACGTATAATTTTGCAAATCCATCCTGCCGCAGTTACGTATATGGGTGCCCTGGTTTTTTCGGCTTTTATCTCACTTCTCCTGGCCTATAAGGCATACCTGACCTTTGACTACCGAAGGGTGCGTTTTGCAAAGTATTTCATTTTTCTCATGCTCTGCATGGCTGAGTGGACGGTATTTTACGCAGGGGAAGTGGGCTTCATCGGTGCGGAGGCCAAGTTCCTCTGTACCCGGCTCTCATACCCGGGGAATGCATTTCTTTCTGTTACGTGGTTTTTGTTCGCGGCTGAGTACTGTGATATGGGCCGAAACCTCATCCGCAGGTTTGAAAAGTTCTTTTTTATCGAGCCTGTACTGTCGGTACTTGCAGTTAATACCAACAGCTTTCACTGGCTTTATTACAGCGGCTATTCCATTGAAACTTTTGGGGAAGTTCCCATACTCATACTTGAACATGGGCCACTTTTCCGTATACTTTATGTTTATTCCTTTTCTTTGAGCCTGCTCGGAATCTTTTTCTTTGTCATCAAGTTTATCCGTTCGAGTCCGGCTTTAAAGCCTCAGCTGGGAGTCCTTACGTTCGGAGCTTTTCTGCCAATTTTTGGTAATGTGCTCTATGTAAAGAACATCGGTCCCTTTGCCTTCATTGACCCGACCGCTTTTTCCTTTGCCATTGCAGGGCTGTTCTTTTTCTGGGGGACCAGGGAAGAGGAGTTTCTCAGCCTTGTCCCGATTGCCCGGGAAAATGTAATCGAGACCATGAAAGACGGATATATTGTTCTGGACACGGAAGGAAATATCGCTGATATCAACCCTGCGGCTCTGGACCTGGCAGGCAAGAGCAGGAAATTTGCTCTCGGAAAAAGTGTGAAGGAAATTTTCGGGGAGCATGCTGATTCTTTTTCAGGGCATGGTTGGGAAGAGGATTTTTCTAAGGAAGTCTCAAGAAAAAAAGGCTTAAATGAGATCTTCTTTAACGTAAAAGTTTCTCCTATCCGTTTTGAGGACTTTGTAGAGGGGAGACTGGTCATAATCCGGGACGTTACGGAGGCATATCTGTATAGAGAAGCTTTGAAAGAAGCTAATAAAAAGATAAACCTCATGAGCAGCATCACTCGCCATGATATCCTTAACCAGGTCAACGTGCTTTCCGGGTATACGGAACTACTCTCCGAAAGACTGCCTGCAAACCTAATAAACGATCCTAAAACCGAAAGATACCTGAACAACCTCAAAAAAAGCATTGAAACGATCCATTCCCAGATCCTTTTTACCGGGGACTACCAGAACCTCGGAGTCGAGTCTCCGGTCTGGCAATCTTTCCGCAGCACGGCAAATGAAGTCGCTTTTGCCTTTTCGAACCGCAGAGTTGCATTTTCCATACAGGAAGAGGATATGGAAGTATACGCTGACCCCCTTTTCCAGAAAGCATTCTATAACCTTTTCGATAATTCCCTGTCCCACGGCGAATACGTATCAGAAATTTCAGTTAGTTTCCGGGAAGCAGGGGAAAAAGCTGTAATCGAAGTCCTGGACAATGGAGCTGGCGTCCCTGCGGACATAAAAGAGGCCATCTTCAAAAAATCCGTAGGGAAAAACACGGGACTGGGGCTATTTCTCGTGAAAAACATCTTCTCAATCACGGGAATGGAGATTAGGGAAACAGGGTATGAAGGAGAAGGTGCAAGGTTCGAGATCACAGTCCCACCCGGAAACTGGAGACCGGCCGGAACTGACCTTAGCTCGGACTTGAGGCCAATCCGGGATTTGCCGGAAGCCGAACTTGAAGTCAATCCGGGATTTGCCGGAAGCCGAACTTGAAATCAATCCGGGATTTACCGGAAGCCGAATTTGAAATCAATCGGGACTTTAATTTAGTTTTACCTTCCCTTCACTTTATATGCCCCCTCATAGACCGTCCCCATCCTCATCACTTTTCCCGTCCCGAATTCCACTTCTTCAAGTCCTGCTTTTTTTGTCAGGATCCTGATCTCTTCTACGGGAAGTTTAGCTCCTTTTTCGGCGGTCGGTTCCCTTATAAAGACTGTCCCGCTCTTTTTCAGTTTGGATGCCAGGGTATTCATGATATTCTGTTTTTCATGTTCGGATACATGGTGAAAGGCGAAGTGGATGAGTATGGCATCGAAAGAGGAAGCCGGTATCTCCATTTTTCGCAAGTCCCCTTCCAGGATTTCGATGTTATTGAATTTCTGCAACCTTTTCCTTGCTTTTGAAATGTAGTATTCGGAGATGTCTATGCAGGTCAGTTTCCCTCCTTTTGAAAGTATTTTTGCAAGGTGCCTTGAGCAGACCCCTCCTCCACTTCCGAACTCCAGGACTTTTTCGTTTCCTTTTAATGGAAGTTTCATGAGATATGTTTTGTACATGGGTGCATGGGACATTATCCGATATTCCAGGATTTCTTCCATTATTTTTTCGAAGAGGCCTGGATTTTCAAAATTCATTTTTTTCACCTGCGAAGTAAGCCGGGAGGAAAGCTGGGATTTCCTTGACCTTTAATTTGACTTATTCCTGGTTTCTTCTTTCCTGATAAGGGATAGCTTCTGTTAGGGATAGTTTCTGTTCATAGGTCTAATATTTTTTCATTGGTCATCGGTTAAGGAATTTTCTTTCCTGAAAGCTATCGATTTTGCACCGAAAGCCGACCTTATATTTTGGCCTCTTTACATGAAATCGATACCTTGTTCCAGCCCACGACACTTTGAACATATTTATGAATATTATGGAAATTGAGGCGATTTGTCCCGATTCCTCACTTAACCGAAGACGCATGAGCCCCAACATAATTTTGAATATTTAAGCTTTTGTTTCTCTTTTCAGGATCGATATGTATGGAAATACATAATGTGAGAAATAAATTTATATACAAATGTCCTATGTAACTAATAAAACATTTTGTAGTTCTGAATTCCCACATTTATTCCGGCGCTAAATGTCGGGCCAATAAATATTGAAAATAGGAAGGTTTTTTTATAAGTCTGGAAATCCACCCCGTTGCACTTCCTTACATGGGAGCACTTATTTTTTCCGGTTTACTGTCCCTTGTACTTGCGGTAAAAGCTTACAGGGCCTTCAATTACCGCAGGATGCCTTTTGCGAAATATTTTGTCCTGATCATGCTCAGCATGGCTATATGGTCTTTTAATTATGCTTTTGAGGTCGGGTTCGTTGATCTCGAATACAAGTACTTTTTTGCCCGCCTGGAATATTTAGGAATGACTTTTGCCCCTGTAGCCTGGTTTTTGTTTGCTGCTGAGTATTCCGGAATTTTCAGGACGTTTACGCGCAGGTACGAAAAACTATTTTTTGTGATTCCCGTTTTTACAATCCTTTCTATGCTCACGAACAGCTTGCACGGGCTTCATTTCACAAGTTATTCCCTGGATACATCCGGGGGGTTTCCCCTGCTCGTATTCCAGCACGGGCCCTTTTTCTGGCTTTTCTACATTTATTCTTTCTTTTTAATTTTCCTGGGAATTCTTTTCTTTGTCAGGCAGTTTGTCCGCCTGACGGTCCCTTATAGGGCTCAGGCAGCAATTGCTCTCACTGCAGCCTGTATCCCGGTTCTGGGAAATTTGCTCCATATCGCAGATATTGGTCCCTTTGAGTTTTTTGACCCCACCCCCTTTTCCTTTACCATCACCGGAATGATTCTTTTCTGGGGGGCAATGCAGCACGAGTTCCTGAATATTATCCCGATTGCGAGGGAAAACGTTATTGAATCAATGAGTGACGGCTACGTTGTGGTGGATCTCTCCAATTTTATTGTCGATATCAATGAAGCTGCGCTTGTCTTGAAGGGCAAAACGAGAAAAGAAGCAATTGGGAAAAGCCTGGATGAATTTTTCGGGGAAGAAATCGCCCTCTTTTCCGGAGACGTGCCTGAAGGCAGTTTCAGCAGGGATTTTTCCCTTAAAGATGGGGCTCAACCAGGATATTTTACTCTCACCGTAACCCCTCTCGAGCACAAGGATGCTTCGGAAGGCAGGCTGGTAATGATCCATGATATTACGGAGATCTACCGGTATCAGGAAGCTTTGAAACAGGCCAACAAAAAAATCAACCTCATGAGCAACATCACCAGGCACGATATCCTTAATCAGGTTAACGTGCTTTCCGGGTACACCGAACTTATCTCCGAGATGCTGCCTTCGGATGTTAAGGAGGACCCCCGGATCAGCAGGTACCTGAAAAACCTCAATAAGGGCATCGAAACAATTCACAACCAGATCATCTTCACAAAGGACTACCAGGACCTTGGTGTTGTTTCCCCTACCTGGCAGTCAGTAGCCGGGGCTATCAGAGAAGCAGCTTTTGCCTTTTCAGGTCAGGGGATTAATTTTTCCATCGAAAATAGTTCACTGGAAGTGTACGCTGATCCCCTGCTCAGGAAATCCTTTTACAATCTCTTTGACAATGCAAGAGCCCACGGGGAATCGGTAACAGAGATTTTCTGCAGTTACCGGAAGGATGGGGAAAGTATTGTGATCGAAATCCGGGACAACGGTGTGGGAGTTCCGGAAGATATGAAGGAGCTGATCTTTGAGAAATCAGTGGGGAAAAACACCGGGCTCGGGCTTTTCCTGGTAAGAGGAATTCTCTCTATTACAGGCATGGAAATTAAAGAAACCGGCAAAGAAGGAGAAGGAGCGAAGTTTGAAATCACCATTCCTGCCGGAAACTGGCGGCACGTCAGTCCTGACTTGAAAACCGCTGCTGGTATCACCACTGGCATCACCACTGGCATCACTGCTGAAAACCTCAATTAATTCAAAGACAGAAAGTCCAGGTAATTCAAAAATTAAACTTGAGCAATTCAAAGATAAAGGAATGTTAACAGGACCAGAAGTGCTGTTGATGCCACCACCAGTATCACAAGTTTGTTGTGCTTTTTCTCAGTTGTTTCAGGGTTCTTTCCCCTTCAAGAATTGCTCCTATGCTTACTCCCGCGCCTACCCCGATCGAAATGCCTATGGCTATCCCTTCATGGGGGCTGCTTATGGAAGGGCCGAGGATATACCGTCCTTAGAGGAGCCCGAGGGTTGTGCAGGCTGCAAAAGACGTAACCATCAACTGTGGTTTTTCGGGCTCCCCGTGTCCCCGTTCATTCTGTTTTCTCATTTTCTTTTTTCCCACCCATTTGATTCCAATTTATTTCTGTGAGTTATTTCCTCAAGCGATCTTCATAAATTATGTCTGTGAGTTTTTTTGAGAGTGTCTTTATTTATATGTTTTTGCAGCTATTAACATATAATTAAAATTCGTGATCGTCTGAAAAGACCTTTTTGAAGCATCCCGTTTATCTTATTTCCCGGGAGGATATATGAACGAGTTTACCCTGAAAGAAAGATTCGAAAAAGTGCTAAAAGGAGATGCAGTGGATAAGGTTCCTGTCTGTTCGGTAACCCAGACCGGGATTGTCGAACTCATGGAAAGGACCGGAGCTTACTGGCCCGAGGCTAACTACGATGCCGAAAAGATGGCTGCTCTGGCCCTTGCAGGGCACGAAATCGCGGGGTTTGAAAATGTACGCTGTCCCTTCTGCACGACCGTGCTTGCAGAGACTTTTGGTTGTACCGTGGACGAGGGGACTGTGGACATCCAGCCTTACGTGAGGGATTTCCCCATACAGAAAAAGGCTGATGTGAAGGATTTTGTAATTCCTGCCGATTTTCTCGAAAGCAGGCGGACTGCCGCAGTCCTGGACGCTGTTGAAATCATGAGGGAAAAAGCAGGCGAGGACGTGCCTGTGGTCGCGGGGCTTGTGGGGCCCGCAGGGCTTGCTTCCCTGCTCGCCGGAATGAAGAACTACCTGATGTGGTTTGTGAGCAAACCCGATGTAGTGGAAGACCTTCTTGCTGTTTTGATGGAAGCCTGCATTGAATATGCAAACGCCCTCCTTGAGCGAGGTGCCGATGCAGTTGTCCTGATCGATTCTGAAGCAGGGCCCGATATCATTGCTCCCCAGATGTTCGAAACTTCGGTCTACCCACTGTACAGGAAATTCTGCAGCAGGGTAGAAGGCTTAAAGATTCTCCATATGTGTGGGGATGCAACCGCTGTTCTGGACACGCTGGCAGATTCCGGTTTTGAAGGCATTAGCATAGAGGAGAAGGTGGGTGTCAGTTTCGCAAAAGAAATTGTGGGAAGCCGGGTGAGGCTTATCGGAAACGTCTCGCCTTCGGATACCCTGCTGACAAGAGGGCCGGATATCGTCGCCATGGAAGCCAGGGCATGTCTCGAAGACGGAATTGATATCCTGGCTCCCGGGTGCGGACTTGCTCCCCACACCCCCCTGGAAAACATAAAAGCCTTTGTAAGAGCCCGGGACGAGTATTATTTGAAGTGAGCCGTAATAAATAAATCGTAATTTTTTCAAATTGAACTGTCGGGAGGGATTTCCAGGGGTAGATGCTCCTGGCTTCCTTTTTCCTTTTTTCCGGAATCTTTTAGGCTCACCACTGCGGCTGATGCCATGATAAGGACGCACCCGATAAGGGTGTTTGGGGATAAGGCTATGCCCAGCACTGCGATGTCAAAAAATACCCCGCTTACGGGTTCTATCAGGGCAAGCAGGCTTCCTGTCTGGGTTTCAAGGTTGGCAAACCCTATTATGGTAAAGATCTCCCCAAAGCCTATGGAGACTATCCCGAAGGCCATGAGTACGGGCACATTGTCCGAAAGGACGGCAGGGGAAACGTTGAAGGCGAAAGGGCTGAGGAGTAAAAAGGCGATTCCCATGGGCCAGAAGACCATTCCCAGTTCCGGGTATTCCGTCTTCAGGATTTTTACGTTTATAATCATGGCTGCAAAAACAATTCCCGAAAGCATCCCGGCCGCCATCCCGAGCATGTAGCTGCCTGTAATTTCGATCCCCGAAAAACCTCCTTCCGGTTTTACTACCAGGTAGACCCCCGTAATTGCAACAAAAAGGGCAGCTATGCTTTCCTTCCCTATCTTTTCGTTCAGGATAAAAGGAGAAGCCAGCATCACATAGATGGGGGCCGTATACTGGAGCAGGATTGCAATGGATACGCAGGTAATCTTAAGGCAGGTAAAGTAGAGCAGCATACAGGCCACGACCAGAGTCCCCTGCAGGAGCAGATAGCCTTTCTTTTCCTTTTTTTTCAGCCGGAGCTCGGAGGTTTTTCCCCTGAGCACTATATAGGCGAATAAGAAGAGCAGGCCAAAGAGCAGCCTGTAAAAGACTGTGGAATATATGGACATGTCATGGATGCGGGCAATGAACAGTCCGTTCATGCTGTAAAACACACAGCCTATAAGCACTGCCATGTGTGCTTTTTTGCTTTCCAGGAACATTTCAGATTGATATACATATAGAATTTATATATCTGTTGGAAGAGTGTTCATTGTCGGTTAACGTTCCGCAATGATGGCTTATCCCGGTAATAAGTGGTTGTCCCGGTTGAATACCTGTTGATTCGGGTGAAACAGATGGCAAAAGGCCAATTTAAGGCTGTCAGGGATAGGGTCCCCTAAATTATCACCAGTTCAGGTCGGGAATACACTTCTAAAGCCTTAACTGACTCCGAGTTCTTGCCTTAACTTGAAAAAAAGCTCTCCGAAGAACTGGATGAATATCTGGAGAGCGAGGACCCGGAAGAGCTTGTTGACCTCTTCGAGCTTATTTACAGGATCGCTGAATTGAAAGGCTTCTCAAAGGAAGAACTGGAAACAATCAGGGTGAAGAAAAAAAAGAAGAGAGGCGGGTTTGAAAACAATTTGTTCCTGCAACAAACATAAGTGAAATCGTAAAAATGAATGAAATAAAGGCCCCCCTCGTAAAAAATCTGTCATTTTCCGGGGTTGGCCCTTTTTTGCCTTTAGTTCTATTCTGCCTTTAGTTCTTCTTTCTTCTCCCTGCCGCAATGAAGTATGCCATTGTTACGGAAGTGGCTGCAATAAAGCTTCCAAGGGGTGATTCTTTTGCCTCATTTCCGCTTTCTGAAGTTTCCTCTCCTGAGGCTTCTCCACCCACAGGTCCTTCTTCCGTGAAGAGGTAGATGTCCATTGACCCGCTGCGCTTGTCCTGCCAGACAATTTTGTTGCCGTCAATTGCCGGGTTGCTCTGGTACGCGGAAGCGGTGGAGACGGTTTTTAATGTTTCCGAGGAAATGTCATAAATGTAAATATTGGTCCCATCCCCTCTTGAATCCGTCCAGACAATTTTTCCTTCTGATATTGCAGGGTCTTTCTGGGCGGATGAATGGGTTGAAACTGCGATTTCTTTTCCCGTGGAAATTTCGTACATGTATATATCGAGGTTCCCGTTACGCCTATCTTCCCATACTATATAATCCCCGTCAACTGCCGGTTTAGACTGGTCCGCAGTGTCCGTCACCACGGAGCTTTCTTTTCCCGTAGAGATGTCGTACATGTAGATATCATCGTTCCCGTTCCGGGTGTCCGTCCAGACGATTATGTTTTCCCCAACATCAGGTTGGGTCTGGTCAGCTGTGCTGGTCGTTACCCGTGTTTCCGTTTCGGACTCAAGGTCATACATGTAGATGTCCAGGTGCTGGTTGCGCCTGTCTGTCCAGACGATTGTGTTTTCCCAGATTGCGGGTTCTGTCTGGTCTTTGCTGTCTGTGGTGATCTGGGTCTCTTTTCCGGACTCAAGGTCATACAGGTATATATCGAAGTTCTTGCGTCGGTCATCCGCAACAACCAGGCGCGTACCTGAGACTGCAGGGTCGATCTCGTCCCTGGATCCCGAAAATATGGGAACTTCCGTCCTTCCGGCCGAGAGGTCATACATGTAGATGTCAAAATTTTCCTTTCTCTCATCCTGCCAGACAATGTAATCTCCCGTGATTACCGGGAAAAACTGGTTCCCGTACTCTGAAATTATCTCAGTTTCCGTTCCTTCCAGGGCTGCTCCTGCAGCGGAACTTACGGACGCGGCCAATACGATTCCTGAAAAAACAAGTGCAATTAGCATAAATGTAACTCTATTTCGACTCAAAATCAAACACTCCGTTATTCCCACTGGAGAATCTTAATAGCTGGTATGTCCAATGGGCAAAGTAATACATTAGTAGTATATTCCGTCTATACTTTTTAGTAATTTCCCAAAAATAACTGGACTGATACTCAAATATTTTTGGAAGTAAAAGCTTTTGGAGTTGCAGAATAATTTTCAGGTCGAAGTTAGATGTATAACTTAATAATTAAGTTACATTTTTGTTCAGTTTCATTTTTATTCAGTTTCATTTTTATTCAGTTTCATTTTTATTCAGTT
>JAENZL010000026.1:28449-30004 GCA_016841265.1 Methanobacteriota archaeon
TTCAGTTTCATTTTTATTCAGTTTCATTTTTATTCAGTTTCATTTTTATTCAGTTTCATTTTTATTCAGTTACAGTTTTTTTATTTTTACCCTATTCTTTGTCAGGTTCACGAGTTTTCCTAAAAACTCTTCTTCCATCTCCTGTATTATTTCAAAGGTGAATTCTACCACATCCGAGTACTGTTCCTCCGAAATCTCTCCATACTCTTCTATGAGATTCCTTACTTTCTGGATTTCAGGATACCCGGTGCTTGTGCTGAACCGGACTTTTTCGAACACTTCTATAGTCTCTGCTACCTCGATTGCTGCGGTTGCCGTTTCCCGGTATGCCCTTGAAAGCCCTCCGTATCCAAGTTTTATCCCTCCGAAATAACGGGTTACAACGATGGCGGCATTCCGGATTTCTTTTAATTCAAGGACTTTGAAGATGGGTTTTCCTGAACTCCCTGCTGGTTCCCCGTCATCATCATATTTGAGGGCAAAAAAGTTCTCATTTTTTACGATATAGGCTGAAACGTTGTGGTTTGCGTCGGGATGGAGTTCTTTAATCTCTTTGACGAAAGCTTTCGCTTCATCCTCACTTTTCACGGGTCTGGCGTAACCTATGAATATAGAGTTTTTGAATTCTTTTCGGACTTTACCAGGGTCTTTCAGTGTTTTGTAACTGGCCAAGCATGAATCCTCATGTTATCTTTTGTGTTCCAGGGTCGGAGAGTTTCAGTCTCAGGTTCCAATTCGAGGGTAAGTTTTCATAAAAGTAAGATCTATGGGCATCGTAACTATTCTATATTATATATCTAGTATGGCCATGGATTTCTAATAATTATGGATAAGTATTCGCTTTTGACACGAATCCTATATATATATAAATGTATAATTTTATAAATAATGTAATATCCCAACAGTCTAAATTATTGGCCATTTTATTATTTTTCATTTCTTATTTAATCGTACTCGGGCTTCTCATTGGTAAAAATCGAAAAGTTTTAATGTAATCGACTTCTCATGCCTAAATGTTCCTTATTTTTTAAGTTGTTTAATTAAAAAAAAGAGAATTTTCAGAGGTTTGATTATGACGAAAATGTTAAAGATCTTGGCCCTGCTCCTTGTTATCACGACAGTTGTCTTTGCAGCCGGCTGTTCCGAACAGGCTGAAGAAGTAGATGAAGATGTCGTTGAAGAGCCCGAAGAGGCTCCAGTTGAAAATGTAACCGAAGACGTTGCCGCTGAAAACGTAACAGAAGATTTTGCTGCTGAAGAAGCAGCAGAAGAGCCTGTCGTTGAAGATGCAGCAGAAGTACCTGCAGTTGAAGAAGCAGCAGAAGAACCTGCAGCTGAAGAAGCAGCAGAAGAACCTGCAGCTGAAGAAGCAGCAGAAGAACCTGCAGTTGAAGAAGCAGCAGAATAAACGGAAATTGAAGAAACTGTATTATTAAATCGCTATTATGTAGCCCTTTAATGGCTACAATTTTCTTTTTTAGAAAACGAACTTCATTTTTATTGACTACTTTATTGACTACTTTATTGACTACTTTATTGACTACTTTATTGACTA
>JAENZL010000026.1:30014-52818 GCA_016841265.1 Methanobacteriota archaeon
TTGACTACTTTATTGACTACTTTATTGACTACTTTATTGACTACTTTATTGACTACTTTATTGACTATTTTATTGACTATTTTATTGACTACTTTATTGAATATTTTATTAACTACTTTATTGAATATTTTATTAACTACTTTATTGAATATTTTATTGACTCTATTTTATTGACTATTCTTTATTGTTTTTAATTTTATGTGTCCTTAATTTTCTCAAATAAGTTATTTTTTAGTATTTATAGTAATCATAGTTTCTCAGGAAGATAAGTACTATGTAAAATAATTGTCATTTACTGTTTGCATCATTTTAAAACTTGATACAAACTCGATCATCGAATCAAAATGGGCATTGGTGTGACAGTTAATAAGAAGAGTGGAGTTTGCTGGGGGGCAATTCTCTCTGTAATTATTGTAAGCTTTGTTGCAATCGCAATGATAGGTATGGAGCTTTCTCAGGTTTTTCTCTCAGACCTTTTGGTGAGATTGGAGAAGCAGTTGTATGTTTTCATTTCTTGAGGAAATGTACAATCCGGGTGAATAGTCCTGACAAAAGAAGATAACCGTCATTCGGCACCTATTTATCAACCGTCCAAAATAATAAAATAATTATACAATAAAGGTGTATTTCTTTAATTAACTAATTATACATATATACTCTGTAGTTCTATTAAAAATTATTATATCTTAAAAAGAGATTTTCAGAGGTACGATTATGACAAAAATGCTTAAGATCTTATCACTTCTCCTTGTTATCACGACAGTTGTCTTTGCAGCCGGCTGTGCCGAACAGGGCGAAGAGGGTGCAGAAGGTGCAGTAGAGGAAATGCCTACTTATTATGTAGGCACGGAAGCTCAGTTCCCTCCCTTCGAAATTGTGGATAACGCGGGTAATGTCATCGGTTTTGACGTTGACCTTATGAATGCAATTGCAGAAGACCAGGGTTTCAAGGTTATCTACCAGGACCAGGACTTTTCAGGCCTTATCCCCGCCCTTCAGACCGGAAACATTGACATCATCGCCTCCGGGATGACCATCACCGAAGAACGTGAAGGACAGGTTGACTTCAGTGAACCTTACATTAACGCAGGGCTGGCTCTCGCAGTTACGGTTAACAATGATGAAATCACATCTGTTGAGGACCTCCAGGGAAAGACCCTTGCTGTCCAGACCGGATCCACAGGGTACTTTAAAGCAGAAGAACTCAAGGAAGCCGGAATTGTGGCAGAAATCAAGGACTTCCCCCACGTCAACGAAGCAATTGAAGAAGTCAGGATTGGCGGCGCAGATGCCATGATCAACGATCTGCCCGTGACCAACGCTTTCATCGCTGCACAGCCGGGCATCATCATGATCGTAGGCGAGCCCCTGAACAGTGAATCCTACGGATTTGCCATCAGGGAAGGCAACACCGAACTTCTTGAGAAGATCAACACAGGGCTGCAGAACGTCAGGGACAGTGGTGATTATGATGAACTCATATCCAAGCTCCCGATGTACATGGAAGAAGAGGATGCTGCAGAAGGGAACGTAACTGAATAAGTCGTTACCGAAGAGAACATTTCTGAAGAAAACGTAACCGAGTAATTTTTTCTAAGCATAACTTTTTGTTATGCTTACTTTTTTCTCTTTTAGTCTAGTTTTTTTCAGTCTGTTGTGGATTTTTTCTCAAATCATTTAATTTATATAATTGAAAAGTGTAAGAACGTGTATATTTCTGTAAAACAGACGTTTGTGAAAGTGGAAAAGTTTTAGTGAAAAGTTTTCAATTAATAGGTGTTGCTGTGTTTTTAAGGGATTTAGGCGCTGAAATGGGTGTTTTTCCTGCTCGAGATCCATGGTCCCGGAATCTTATTTATAACAGCTAATGCCCCAACAGGGGCCTTATTTATGGCAAGATCCAATTTACGCAACAGAATTAAAAAGTTATAAAAATTTGAGGTCAGAGTTTTGTCTCTTTTAGTTTCTTACCTTGAACACGCCGTTGCTGTATTTCCAAGTTTGTTAAGGGGTGCGGTAATTACCATAGAGGTCACAACCTTTGCAATCTTCTTTGGACTCATTTTCGGCACAATCGCAGCTTTTGGAAAACTTTCAAAAAGATCGATTTTCAAAGTTCCCAGTATCGTATACATTGATTTTATCCGGGGCACTCCCCTCTTCGTGCAGATCCTGCTCTTCTATTACGGTATCCCGGGGTTGATAACGGCTGCTACGGGGCAGGTGTTCAGGATCGACCCGATCATTGCCGGGATCGTGGTCTGCAGTATCAACAGCGGAGCCTATAACGCAGAGATCGTACGCGCGGGGATAAAGTCCGTGGACAGGGGACAGATGGAAGCTGCCCGTTCTCTCGGGATGACGGAAAGGCAGGCGATGAAGGATGTCATCATGCCCCAGGCTGTAAAGCTGATTATCCCCCCGCTTGGAAACGAGTTCATTGCGCTTTTGAAGGACTCGTCCCTGCTTGCAATCATCAGCGTGCACGAACTTTCGAAGAACGGGATGCTCTATGTCTCAAAGACCTTTGCGGCGTTTCCCACATACATTTCGGTTGCCCTTGTGTACCTGGCGCTGACCATGGGAATTTCCCGTATACTTGCATATGTCGAGAGGAGGCTTGGTGTAAGTGATAGAAGTGAATAATCTCCACAAACATTTCGGAAAGCTTGAGGTCCTCAAAGGGATCACGGAAAGGGTAGAAGAAAGGGAGGTGGTCTGCGTGATCGGGCCTTCAGGTTCCGGGAAAAGCACTTTCCTCCGCTGCATGAACCTTCTCGAAACCCCCACTGCAGGAGAAATCAGGATCAACGGGGAGCTTGTCACTGACCCCAAAATTGATATCAACAAGATCCGTGAGGAAGTCGGGATGGTCTTCCAGCGCTTCAACCTCTTTCCCCACATGACTGCCCTTAAAAATGTAGCTCTCCCCCCTATGAGGGTAAGGGGGCTTTCTGAAAAGGAAGCCTATGACCGTGCCCGCGACCTCCTGAAAAAGGTTGGTCTGGAAGACAAAGCCAATGTCTATCCCAGTTCCCTCTCGGGCGGCCAGCAGCAGAGGGTCGCAATCGCAAGAGCCCTTGCCATGCGCCCGAAAATCATGCTCTTTGACGAACCCACTTCAGCCCTTGACCCCGAAATGGTAGGGGAAGTCTTGAACGTCATGAAAGACCTCGCAAAAGAAGGCATGACCATGATCGTTGTGACCCACGAAATGGGCTTTGCCCGGGAAGTCGGGGACCGCGTACTCTTCATGGACGAAGGCGTCATTGTCGAAAAAGGAACCCCCGATGAGATATTCTTCAACGCCCAGAACGAGAGGACAAAGTCGTTTTTGAGTAAGATTCTTTGATTCTTTTTTCAGAGTGAATTTTATCATTCACCTGATTTTTTTAATCTTATACCCTGCGTTTTCTCATAATTTGTGACTCATAATTTGTGACTCATTTTCAGACTCTCTTTTTCTCTCACGAAAATATTTAATCCATTATTATGTGTAGCAGCAGGCAGGATGCTTAGCAAACATTTTTATGGACTAAGCAGTTTTTAGTATTATTCTTTGAGGCCAAAAAATGAAAGAAACCTTCAAAGCCTACCTTGACCTCCTCCGCGCTCACTTCCTTCCTGCCTGGCCCCTTTTCTTCTGTTCGGGCCTTGTCCTCGCTTTCGAGAACTACGGCGGCTTTTCCTGGCCTCTGGTCCTCAAGGCGGCGTTTATAGGTACCCTGGGGTTTGAAGCCGGGCTCGTGCTCAACGATTATGTGGACCGGAATAGGGATAGGCTGGATGTGGAATATTCCCTCACCAAATACTGGAGGCCTTTCAAAGAGAGGCCCATCCCCTCGGGGCAGATTTCTTCGAAAAATGCTCTCCAGACGTTTTTCCTGCTTGTGGGGATTACTTCGGTGTTGATATTCACGCTTCCTTTTCCGCATTCCCTTTACGTCTTTGCCATCATGCTCTACTCTTTTGGGGTCGAGGCTTTCTACCAGGTGAAAAAAAGGGACCAGAAATACCCCATAGCCCAGCTTATCGGAAGGACGGATCTTACACTCTTCCCGGTGGCCGGATATCTCTGCTACGGGCAGCCTGACATGACCGTCCTCCTCTACATTATCTTCATCTATCCCTGGACAATGGCGCATCTGGGAGTAAACGACCTTGCCGATATCGCAAATGACCGGGCAAGGGGCATGAATTCGATTACCGTACTTTACGGCGAGAAGGGAACTCTCTACTGGATTGCAGGTTTTACGCTCCTGCACTTCCTTGCAGCGGTCCCGTTCCTGAAAACGCTCGGAACAACAGCGATGTACGGCTTTATGCTGGGTGCTGGCCTGCTCGTAATTGCGAACCTGCATCTTTTGATAAAAATGAGTCCGAAGGCGAGCCTGTTTGCCCTTCCACTTTATCACGCTTCACTGCTGGTCTATGCGGTCTCGATAATCCTTGACTATGCGTTCTGATTTTTTTCTTTTTTTGTTTTTCTTCTTTTTCTGATTTTTTTCCCCTGCCCCGTTCAATCCTTCCGTCGGCACAATCTCAGGGTATGGCAGCGGAGACTTCCCCCTCCTGCACGGAGGGCTTCCGGGTGGAAGGGGATGATTTCCACGGCTTCTTCGGCCAGAGCTTCTTTTGTTTTGCCGTCAAGGGCTATGTCGTAGTGGAAGATTGTTCCGCTTTCCAGGGGTACGAAGGAGCAGGCAAGGCGGCTTTGCTCGGAGTCTGAAACCGGGAGGATTTCCATACCCCTCTGCTGCACGAATTCCTTGAAATCGATCTTTTCCCTGGAGTCCCGGGTGAAGAGGCAGGTCTCTTCAAAGGCGGGCAGGTATGCCAGGGCAAGGTCTTCCCTGATCCTGTTGAAAATGGTGTCCGGGTGCATGTAGCGGCGGGCTTTGGGGGTGCGGACATAGATCACTTCTTTAAACTCGTTAAGGATGTTTGAAACGAATTCCATGACAAAAGGATAGGTGTGCCTCTCGGTTTCCGCAACGAAGATGGTATCCTTCGAAATAAGGAGACAGCCTTCAAAAAAACCGTTGCTGCTTTTGAACTCGTTCAGGATGGGAATGCCAAGGTTGTTCAGGGCCTCTTTTACTACAACTTCCTCGTTTTCCCTGGCCGGAGGGCGCATCCTGGAAACCATGGCCCCTTTTTCGGAGATCACTGCGGTATCGTGCAGGAAAGTCAGGTTGGGCATTTTCCCTATCAGGGCTTTGTTTTCTTCCACATAATCGGAGAGTTCATGGATTTTTACCCCATTTGACTCTAGCAGTTCCCTGTACTGCCGGTGCTCTTCTATATACCCAGGAATGTCAGGGACTTCATCATAAAGCCAGTACCTGTAATTGTATTCGTTTATCAGGGAGAGTTCTTCTCCCGGGGTATGCAAAAGTACGCTTTTCAGTCTCCCGAGTTCATCACAGCCATAGTCGATACCTGGTTCGGTTTTTTTCTCGGTGTTTATTTTTCCTATCTGACAACCCATTCTCAACTCCCCATTTTTTGATCTATCAGATGTTTTTTTAGGTGTGTTCTCAGGTTTTTCAGTTGTTTTTCAATTGTTTTTCAGTTGTTTTTCAGGTTTTTTCTCAGAGGTGCTTCCTTGCCAGGATTATTGCATTGGTCCGGTCTTCACTCAGGAACTTCCTAAGGATTTCAAATCCCCCTTTATTCAGGAATGTGCTGATCTGTTCAAAGGTATATTTGTAAGTGAACCCCATTTTGATGACATCCCCTTCTTTGAATTTCAAGGTGCCGGGGCCAACTCTTATCTCCGTATCATTCAGGATTTGCAGGGTCTTGTGGGTGCTGTACAGGGGGCCTGTTTCTGATTCCACGTGAGAGAGCAGCAGCTCAAATTCAAAGTCTTCGGGAGCCATTCCGTAGTAAAGCAGTGGGTACATGTTGAATAGTGCGTTTTCCCTCGAGGAATATGTCGCTAGGACCTTATTTCTCACGGACTTCGCTTCGTCACTTCCTTCAAGGGTTGGGAAGATGTGGGCATCAAACATGAAGAGGTCTCCTGATTCCAGGTTTTCCCCTACAAGTTTCAGTATAAAATCCGGTTCATAGTTGCAAAAAGTATTTCCCAGGATGCAAAACAGGACCGGAAGGTGCCAGTATTTTTTCAGGAACGGCATTTCCTCGATAAAGCCTACGATCCCTTTTTTTTCTACAGGGAGGTCCTTAACTTTTTCGAGGGCGATATCCACCATCCGAGAATTTATGTCGATGGGATAGTAGTGGATTTTTCTATTTCTCCCGGACCCGAAGGCTTCTTTTTCTTCTTCAGATTCGCTTTTGGCCTCTTCTTCATTTTTCTTTATCAATCCATTAAGGATAATCCTTTCCTTTTCCCCGTTTCCTACCCCGATGCTTGCAAGGTTCATGCCTGTGGGAATGAACTTCACTATGGAGACAAGATTTTCCTCAAGCAGGGCTTTGAGCTTTCGGGCTACGGGAAATGTCCTGGATTCGTCCAGATTTAACCAGTTTCTAGCTCCTCCGACGCCTGTGTACAGGAAGTAATCGGGAAGTTCGTGCTTTTTGAGGCTTTCATACAGTTTTTCTTCAAGGCCTTCCTCGTCGATCATTACTACCTTCAGTTCGTTCCCGAAATCCTTTTTTAATTGTCCCGTACCCTGCATCCTGTCTCTCCTTCTGTTCCGTCTTTATTTTCCCGTTTTGTCTTTATCTTCCTTTTCTGTTTTTCATCTTCCTTTTCTGTTTTTCATCTTCCCGTTTTGTCCTTATCTTCCCGTTTTGTCCTTATCTTCCCTGCAGGCCCTGTCTTCTTAATTCTGACAATCCTCTGCTTAAATAGTGGCATCTCATTCAAGAGACTCTTTAAAGCACTGCTGGCATTCCATCCTGAGTGCTTCCAGGGGTTCCATTCCTTTGTTTACCCCCACACTGTAAGCATAGCCCCGGCACCCGATGCACTCGTTAAGGTGTTTGCAGTCCTCGCATCTGCCTTCAAGGACTTTGTCGATGTTCCGGACGTAGCTGAAGAGTTCTGAATCGAAAATCTCTCTCAGGCTCGTTTTGTTCACGTTGCAGGGATATTCCCCGTTAACCTTCAGGGCCGGGTGCTCGTCCAGCTTGGTCGGGGCGCAGGGTCTGACGTTCCCATCTATGGTTATGTAGAGGCTGTAGAGGTGCTGCAGGCAGCCACTTGCGGTGATCGGCGTGTAGGGCAGCCAGTCATACCCGTAATATTTCCGGTCGATGTCAAGCAGTTTCATCTTGTAAGCCTGGATCTCTTCGGCACTGAGCATCTTGTCCGCAAGTTCGTCGTTCGCCCTACCAGTAGGTGTCAGGATCTCCATGTTCGGGAAAATATTGTTCCGCCGGCAAAAGTGCCAGATATCTTCTATTTCCTCAAGGTTCAGCCTGTTGCTCACAAAGGAAATCCCAAGCCTGAGCTTTCCAGGTCCGACAGGTTCGGTAAAACCGGCGTTCATGAGGTTTGAAAGTCCTCTGCGGATATCGGCTGCCGCCCCTTCCCGGCCTGCCAGGTAGTCCTGTACTTCAGGCTTGAGGGAATCGAGTTTTCCCATCACTGAGACGTTGTGTTCGTAAAGGAACTCCGCAAGGTCCCTTGTCATCAAAACAGTATTTGAAAACATCATGGGTATGATCCCAAGGGAATCGATGTAAGCAATCAATTCCCGGAAATTCGGGTAAAGAGTAGGTTCTCCCCCCCCGATCACGACCACGGACCTTATCCCGAGTTCCTTTGCTTCGGAAATAACTCGTTTCAACACATCGAAATCAGCTATTTTTATCGAATCCCCTCCGCTCTGGGCATAGCAGTAGCGGCAGCGGAGGTTGCATGAAGTGTTTGTCTCAAGGCGTATCGCCAGAAGCTGTTCCGAGTCCCTCGCTTCATAGGCTTCCTCTGCCCCGTACATGTACCCTCTAAGAATCGGAGGTGGTGAAAAAAAGTTTTCTTTATCCGGATTAATATATTTATCCCCCAACATATTTTAAAATTGTAAGTGACTTAAAAATATTCGAGACTCATTAAACAATTTGTGTGCCTTGTTTAATAACTTTTGCCCCTAAGAGAGGGAATATAGAAACTGCGTACTTATCAAGTTGTAAGAAACTAAGTGTTTCTTTATAAATTATATTACCTATTTCTACTGTCTGCACTGGCATAAAATTATATACCCTCTTTTTCATCCTGAATCTTCACCATGGAGAAAAAAACGTTAGCTTACCTTGCAGCAGTTTTCAACGCCTTTTTTATCGGCCTCACCTTCTTATTTACTAAACAGTCTCTTACTTTCGCAGCTCCCTTCACGACCCTGGCCTTCAGGTTCGTGCTTTCCTTTGTGTTTATGGCCCTGCTACTTAAATTAGGGCTTATAAACGTAAAGCTTGATTTGAAACCGAGTCAATTTAAAGACCTGCTTCTTTTGTCCGCCTTTCAGCCGGTTCTTTTTTTCTCCTTCCAGGCGCTGGGTTTGCTGTATATTTCTTCTTCCGAAGCCGGGGTTATCAATGCCCTGATCCCGGTATCCGTAGGAATCTTAGGTATGTTTTTCCTGGGGGAGAAGCTTACCCCGAAAAAGTTCGGATCTTTTTTCATATCCATAGCCGGAATTGTATTCCTTTTTTTAATGAATGGAGATGCCAGCAGTTTCAATGCTGCAGGTGTGGTTCTGACCCTTTTGTCTGTGGTTTCCACTTCTCTCTACATAATTACCGGCCGGAAGCTTTCAAAAAGCTTTGATCCCATGACCCTGACTTTCGGGATGATGGCAAACGGGGCTCTCGTGTTCCTGTTCCTGGCCCTCGGGCTTGAGCATGTAACATTGCAGGACACCCTCTCGCTGTTGCACAATTCGGAGTTCATGTTCGGGATACTTTATCTGGGTCTCTTTACCTCGGTTGGAACATCTTTTTTGACCATTTACAGCCTTGGGGAACTGGAAGCTTCCCGGTCAGCCGTGTTCATGAACCTCTGCCCGGTTATAGCAGTTTTCGCAGGGGTCTTTGTGTTGCATGAGGAATTTGGGTATTACCATCTTATGGGGAGCTTCCTCATTATTTTCGGGGTCCTGATGGCCAGTTTTTCGGAGAATAACAATTAAGGAGCCTGGAATAAGGGAGCTGAAAAAAAGAGCTGAGAAAAAGTACATGAAATTTATTGAATAAAAGGCTCAAATAAATGGAAGTACATACAGCACTTTCATAATAAAAAAATGCACTGCAAAAACTGAGCATAAATGGATTTGACCCAAAATATAGTGATGGGTTAAGTTGCTGCGAGGTGAACGCACTTAATGGTGACTTACTTTTCCCATCGCTATTTTTTGGATTTAATGTCAACTAAGAAATTTGTTGGTCAGATCTGATGCGTTGGTCAGGTCTGATTTTTGGTGAGAAACTTCTTACTCTTCGTCTCCTGCACAGCCACAGGAAATGTTTCCTTTCAAAATCTCTTTCCAGTCTCCTATCACGTCATGGGTCCAGCAGTCGTCGGCACCTGCGGCTTCCCGCATGACCAGGGCAAAGATGTAGGAAAGTTCCTTGACCGTGGCTCCGGCTTCGAGGGCTCCTTTGAAGTGCTTCAGGACGCAGGGTTTTGACCTGCCCTTAATCGACAGGGCAAAGCAGATGAACTGGTAGGTCTTTTCGTCAATCATCCTTTTTTCGGCATAAAGCTGATCGATTTCGTCAAGTTTCTCGGTGAACTCCGGGAAAAATTCTTCCAGCATTCTCATTGGGATCGCTCCTTTTTTATGTTGGCTGCTCCGATGTTAACGGCGTTAAGTGCATTTCTTACTTACTATGGCATTTTTGCTATTTAAATTTATTACTACGGGAGCGCGGAAGGTCACGAATACCCCGACCTTCAGAGGCTGTCTTAAAATTCAAACCATTTCTACATTTGGATATTGGGCATTGTTGATCTTAAGTTCATACTGTAAATTAATTACATCGGACTTATTCACCTGATGAATAAAATCAAATGCATTAGACATCATGGTTAAAATTTACACTTTAGACATTTAACGGTTTAATGCTACCGTTTTTCGGTCCAAATACGTGAGTCATATCCCAATTGTATAATCAAATTGAATTTTAAGACACGCTCTTAAGCCATGTCTGTATATAGCCCAACCGTTGCCTGTTTTTCTCATTCCTGCTGGAATGTTTCAAAGAGTTTTGCTGCGGCAAATGCCTTTGGAATCTTCAAAAGGTACTGGCAAGTATAATTTCAGTGAAATGAATTCCAGAGCAGACAGAAAATCTTTTCTGCTTGATACGATTTTCCTTTTCGAAAAAAGAAAGATCCTTCTCCTCTTCCTTAAAGAAGAAGGGCCAAAAAGCAAAGAAGAAATTAAACGTGCATTTGATTTCCCCTGGAAGTTAATGATCCCCCAGATCCGGAAGCTGATGGACTGGGACCTGGTGGTTCAGGAAGATGATCTGTACTCTGAATGACGGTGAAAAGAGGAGGCTAGATAATATTGTTTTTCAAAAAAGTTGTTTTAGCTGTGGATTTTTGCCCCAGAGCTCCCCGAAGCATATCAATTTATCGGCTTTTCACCAGTAAGGTATCCTCCGGGAAGAGGCTTTCGTTTTTAGTAGCTCCGGAAGAAAAACCACAGCTTTTCTACCACATCTTAACTTTTATATTTTGCCCAATTGAAACGACAGTATAATAACGCTTATAACGCTTCTATCTACCAAACTTATATAATTCCTATTTGTATATAACCAAAACGATGATGATTTTTACTTCACGATTGGAATGTTCCAATGACTTTTGCCATTTCCAAAGCCGTTGGAATATACTCATTTTGCAGAAACGTCAAACGGCAGCCTGTTTTGAAAGGTTATGTTGTTTACAGTGAATTTATATATTCCTGCCTATTATATATTCTGAATGCTATGAACCCCGGTCCTGGTATGAGTTCCTCTTTGCTTGATGCAATTTTCCTTTCCGAAAAAAGAAAAAACCTTCTCATGTTGTTGAAAGAGGAGGGGCCAAAAAGTGGTGAGGAAATCAAAAATGCCTTTGACTTCCCCTGGAAGTCAATGATTCCCCAGATCAAAAAACTTGTTGATTTGGGACTGGTTATCCAGAAAGATGGCATGTATGCCCTTTCTGAGATGGGGGTAGTGATAGCCACAAATGTACAGTTTCTGCTAAACACCTTGAAGATATATGAGGAAAACAGGGCTTTCTGGTCAGACCACGATTTGAGTCCGATTCCTTTCCATCTTCTTACAAGAGCCGGAGAACTGGGGCAGTGTAAGGTCCTGAAACCCGATCTGTCTCACATATTTAAAGTTCAGGAAGACATTGCAAAGTTTATGCTGGATTCTTCCCGCATCATGGTATTTCTTTCGGCGCTCCATCCTGCTTACCCCAGGCTTTGTTCGAAATTTCTGGAAAAGGGAATCGATGTTACAATTATCCTCACTGAATCGGTTTTCGAGACCCTGCGGGATGATTGTCGGTCCGAGTCCCCCACATTTTCCAGTGACAGTTTGGTTCTCAATATGGCTCTGCCGGAGTACAAAAAGAAAATACAGCGTTTGTTGAACGGTGAAACTTCAACTTTTTTTGTATACGAGGGCGAGAAAAAACCGATGATGCTGATTGTGACTGATAAGATCTTTGCCCTTTCCCTGCTTTATAATAACGGCAGAGTTGACCGCAATTACATTGTGAGCTTTGAACCCGGAGCCCTGAAATGGGGAGAGGAACTGTTTGAGTATTATAAGGAGATATCCAGGCAGGTTTCCTCGATCTGAGTTTTTCCCTGCCGGCATCTCCATAGTCTCCTTTATATTGGCACTCGACTTTTCCCGGGAAATTCTCTTTTTATTTCTTTTTTATCATTTTGTTTCCGTTTTTTATCATCTTATTCAATTTTTTGAATTCTTTAGCGTTATTTCCTCATGGTTACCAGGTACAGTTTCCTCGGCAGTTCCCCTTCCTCAAACTCCTCTAATTCAAAACTCTCATACCCTGTGGCAAGGTGTTCAACTTTTTCTCTGCTGAAGAAGTGCACGATAAAACCGCCCTTGATCTCGTACATGTCCTCTCCCCGGAGGGTCCCTGTCCCGTAGTGGGCGTCTCCAATGTGCCTTGCGGTGTAGATGTTCACACCCCCTGGCTTGAGCAACCTTTTGACCTCGCTGCAGAGGAACTCCAGTTCTTCGGTGGTAAGTGCCATGCAGTAGAGCATGTGGGAATAGCAGGCGTCAAAGGTCCCTTCTTCGAAGGGGAGGGGGTCTCGGACGTCGTGCATGAGGGCTTTAACGAACCCTGATAAGCCTGATTCTTCAGCTTTTTCTTTTATTGTCCTTGTGCCATTTTCGGTATAATCGAGAACGTAGGCGGAAAAACCCTCCTTTGCAAAAAAACAGCTGTCTCTCCCCTGTCCGCCTCCCAGTTCCAGGATTTTTGTTTTTCCTTCCCTTTTGAAAAGTTCGGCTGCTCTCCGGGCCGGGTAGCTTGCTTCATCCCCGAACCTGGAAGAGCTGTTCGAAAAAACGTTTTCCCAGTGCGGCTGCTGGCTGTTCAGGACAGTTTTTTCCATATTTTCAGTAGCTTCCTTATTCACGGCTTCACTTCCTTTTTTGTACCTGCGTTAAAATACGTTCTTCTCTTCCGTCTTTAAATATATCAGGATGTGTTTTTATGCGTTGTGGGCGGGGAACAAAGGTAGGGATATGTAAAATGTAAGTGAAACTGCCGAGGGATAGGTGACTAATGCTGTAGCTAATTGGTAGAATCGCTGAATATGTAAAATTGTTGATTGATAATAGCTGAATAAAAAAGTTGCTGGTTGCTAGAGGCGCTGCATAAGTAAAATTGCTAATTAAAGTAGAATCCCAGAATAAGTCTAATTGATAGTAGCAAAATTATTGGTTATAGCTCACATTCCGAACCCTGGCACTTTTGTGTCATGATATTGCACAAAATGGCCATTTTGCTGACACGAAGTCAACAAAACAACCTGAAATCATGCATTATTTGCCTATATTGGCAGGGGTTCGAAATGTGCATTATAGCACAATTGCTGAATAAGCAGTAAGTTTGATTGGAGGTTTGCCCGGGAAGATGCTTCCCAGGCTTAGTTTTTGAACAGAGTCCTGTTCGTTTTTAATTTTCTGTTTATCAGAAAATTACTTTTTATTCATCATCTATTGCACTGTCATACTTGGGAAACAGGAGCATGTAGTTCTCACAATATGTTTTCCCGTCTTCTTTGATGTCAACTGCCCACACAACTTCGGGCTTCCTGCCAACTTCTTTTGCTTGAATCATGTTTACTTCTCCCAATTCTTCTTTCATTTTGTTCAGTTTGTTTTTCAGGGATATTTATAGGTCCCTGGAGCGATGTTGGATTTGGAAAGTGCCTTTTGTATCAAAGGCCGGAGGTCTCGGGAATTCTATCCCTTTTATATAAAAATTGAAAATTATGTAAGGCTGTGGATTCGGATAACGGATCTTAGTTTACGAGCTAATAAGAAGTTCAAATGTTGGTTATCCTGGCTGAATAACAGGGATCCTTTTTTCTCCTTATTTATGCAAGTTTTTTCGATTTCCCACTTCATTAATTTCTTTGGTTTCGGACTCTATCTATTTCTTTTACTTTGACTTTTTGGATTCCGCTGTTTTTGTGATTTGCTCATACTTCCTGGCAGATTTATCCCGTTATATTTTCTTTTGTTTTGTTCTTGTTTGAATTTCTCATACGATTAGCTTTTTACGTACGAATTCGTAAAGATAGAGTTCAGAAATTTATTGAAGATTCAAATTTTGATGCAGAAATAAAGCTGATGTATATTCTTTCCAACTTTTTTTTTGAAAAAACCCATATCATTAGCCTGTTTTAAATCGGTGGGGTCATTCGGGAAACCTTCATAGTAATAAAAATACTATTTTTTTGACTCTTCCCGGCAATTTCCAGGTTATAGCGGGGAGATATTTTTTCATTCCATGCTATAATCCTGAAATAATGTATGACTGGATGCATAATAAATTATTTTTTAAAGATAACTACCTATTTATAAAATAGCTTCCAAGTTTGGCTTAAAAATAGAATAGGAATCAAGGGAGGTAGCATGTCCAAAAAGTTGTCCGAAATGCATACTCATAATTATTCTCATGAAAATGACAGTAACATTGATTCAGAACATGCCGGTGAAACTAAATCCAACAAACACGGGTTTTTCCATTTCCACAAACATTCTCACGATCATTCCAATGAGCACTCCGGCAGCCCCTCTCAAGAGACTTCCAAAGGGCACAGTCATACCCACGGATCTGTGGACCCTTCCATCCTTGCTACTGAAAAAGGTATATGGGCAGTAAAGTGGTCTTTTGTCGGGCTGATGATTACAGCCATTATGCAGATCTTCATCGTTTACATCTCGGGCAGTGTTGCCCTCCTTGCCGATACCATTCACAACTTCGGGGATGCATCAACGGCAATTCCGCTTGCGATCGCTTTTTCTTTAGCCCGGAGGAAACCGAGTAAAAGCTTTTCCTATGGTTACGGCAGGGTCGAAGACCTGGCAGGCGTGATCATTGTGCTGCTGATCCTTTTCAGTGCCACAGTGGCGGGCTATGAGTCAGTGCACCGCTTCTTTAACCCGCAGCCCATAGGGCATGTAGGAGCCGTGGCAATCGCCGCGATTATAGGTTGTATCGGAAACGAAGTCGTGGCACAGTTCCGGATGAAGGTGGGAAAGGAAATCGGAAGTGCGGCTCTTGTTGCCGATGGATATCACGCCAGGGTAGACGGTTTCACCAGCCTTGCGGTCCTGATCGGGGCGGTTGGGGTCTGGTTTGGGTACCCGATCGTTGACCCGTTGATAGGGATTATTATCACTGTCGCCATCCTGAAGATTGTCCTTGATTCGAGCAAACTGATTTTCACCCGGCTCCTGGACGGAGTCGAGCCTGAGATTCTCGATAAGGTCAAAGATGTGGCCCGGTGTGCCGATGGGGTATGTGAAGTGACGGATGTGAGAGTCCGCTGGATTGGGCATCGGATCCATGCGGAAATCAACGCTGCAGTTGACCCTTCCCTTTCGGTCGAGGATGGCCATAAGATTGCCGACGGAATCAGGCAAAAGCTTCTGGATAATTTCTCCCAGCTCTCAGGAACCACCATTCATGTGGACCCCGCGACAGCCTCAGGAGAGTGCTGCCACATCAGACCTGAAAACGCAGGAAAAGACCGAACTATGGAGCAAAAACAAAAACAGAAGGAAAAACTAAATGCTCAGCCTGGCTGAGGAGCCCAACCCGGCCGAGGAGCTCAACCCGGCTGAGGCCTCTGACCGCTTTCAGGCTTCTCGTCTCTGTTTTTTCCATTTTTCATTTTTCATTTTTTTAGCTCTTCCATTTTTCATTCTGTGAACACGACGTCAACCTTTTTCACGTCCCACAAAGACTCCAGTTTTTCTGTGATGTCCTCCTTGATTGCGGAGGCGAACTGATGATCCGAGGGCAGGTCCACCACCACTCTTACCACTCCGTCTTCTACGGTTGTTTTCAGGACCAGGTTAGTCCTTACGACGTCCAGGCCCGTAAGTGGGTTCATTACGTGTTTTAACCTCCTGCGGACCACTTCTTCTGTGGTCTCTTCCTGTTCTATCACAAGCCCGTGTTTTTCTTCGTAGTCGCGGATTGCAGCCCTGAGGCCTTCCACGGCAAGCACGGAGCAGTGGGCTTTGATCGGGGGCAGTCCCCCAAGTTCTTCCGAAGCCTGTTTCCAGGTTATCTTCTTGGCTTCTTCCAGAGTTTTGCCTTTTGCAAGTTCGGTTATCACGGACCCTGTCGCGATGTTTGAGGCGCAGCCGTAGGACTCGAATTTTACGTCCTCGATAATTTTTGTTTCGGGTTCCACCTTGATGTAGACAGCAACCATGTCCCCGCAGGCGGGACTCCCTTCCAGCCCTTTCCCATCCGGATCTTCGATTTTCCCCACATTCCTGGGATTTCTGAAGTGCTCAAGCACCTTTTCACTGTACGGAAACTTCATTTTCTCACCTTTCCTTTTCCGCCCTTCTTCCTCATTTTTCCTCTTCCGCCCTTTTTCCTCTCTTTTCCTTTCTTCCTCTCTTTTCCTTTCTTCCTTTTACTCTATTCCTCTTTCAGATCCTCTTTTTCCGGCTTATTTCTCAGCCAGAGGGCTGATTACCCGGAGCCTGGCTACCACTTCACTCATAGCATCGATTACCGCATCCGCATCTTCCATGCTGTTGTAGCGCCCGAAAGTAAAGCGCACCGAACCGTGTGCTCTCTCATGGTCCCCTCCTATGCCCATGATCACATGGCTGGCTTCCAGGGAGCGGGAAAAACAGGCCGAACCCGTGCTCAGGGCAAAGCCTCTCATGTCCATGTGCAGGGTAATCGATTCCCCTTCCACGTAGTGGAAGGTCAGGTTCGCGTTCTGGGGCAGGCGCTTCTCCCTGCTCCCGTTCAGGGTGACCCTGGGGATTTTGGCAAGTGCCTGCTCGATCACCCGGTCTCGCATAGCCTGGAGCTTTCGGGTTTCTTCCGGGGTTACAAGTTCCGCGGCTTTTGCAAAGCCAACGGCTCCGGGGATGTTCTCGACTCCGGCCCGCCTGTTTGACTCCTGGAACCCGCCGTCCATGAACTTGTGGATGGGCGTTCCTTCCCTGATGTAAAGTGCCCCTATCCCTCTTGGGCCGTGGATGGTGTAGGCAGCTATGGTGACCAGGTCCACGGGCAGTTCCTTTACGTCAAGGGGCAGCCGTGTAAAGCTGTGGGTGGCGTCGGTGTGCAGGAGCACGTCCTTTGCTTCACATATCTCGGAAACGGCTTTCAGGTCCTGAACTGTCCCGATTTCCTGGTTGCCCTGCTGGACCGAGATCAGGATCGTTTCGTCAGTGATAGCCTTTTCCAGCTCATCCAGGTTTACGAAACCCTCAGGGTCCACTTCCAGGAAGGTCACGTCAAAACCTTGCTTTTCCAGGGCTTTTGCCGTGTTCAGCACCGGGAAATCCTCGATCTTTGAGACGATGATGTGCTTCCCTTTTTTTTCCTTCAGAGCCGATGCAACTCCTTTCAGAGCCATGTTGCTCGATTCCGTGGACCCCGAGCTAAAGACAATTTCCCCGGGATCTGCGCCCAGTCTGGAAGCGATGCCTTCCCTGGCCTGTTCAAGCCCTTCTTTTGCCTCGATTCCCATCGAGTACCCGAATTCGGATGTCGCCACCGCATAAGTATCAAAAAAGTACGGTTTCATTGCCTCAAACACCCTTTCGTCCAGCCGGGTGCAGGCGGAATTGTCAAGATAGGTCATTTCTTCAAATATTTTTACCCCTCCCAGGATATGATAAAGTTCGGATAACATTAAGGTTTAGAGTAAATTTCAGATAGTACCAGGATTATTGTCAGGTGCTCTGATACCTTTAAAGAACCCTGATAACTCTGAGACCCCTTATCATGCTAAAATCCCTTGCCCATGCTAAGGACCCCCAATCAATGGAGTCCAGCATAATGCTAAGAACCCCAATGATGCAATAGAACCCCGGCACATTCCGGAGTTCCGGATGCCCTGAATGTCGAAAATTAAGGTTCAGGGTTTCAAAGGTTCAGGGTTTCAAAGGTTCAGGGTTTCAAAGGTTCAGGGTTTCAGATAAAGAGCGTTATGCTGGCATCCCTTGCTTCATAGACATAGGTCCCCACAGCACCCCACTCGTCTATCCAGTCCGCACGAAGCTCTTCTTTTTTTATGCCCATGATCTCCATGGTCATTTCACAGGCGATGATCTTTCCCCCAAGTTCCTTGAAGTCGTTCATGAGTTTTTCAAGGGGAGCCACGTTGGCTTTTTTCATCCTCTTTTTGACCATCCACTTCCCCATACCCAGCATGTGCATCTTGGAAAGCGGGCCTTTTTCAAGCCCTCCTTTTTTCAGTCTCATGAGCCCCCAGAAAGTGAAGTATATGGAAGCTTCCATGCCCATTGCCAGGGCTCCATTTCCTATTATGAGTGCACTGTACACCTTGTCCATGTCCCCGCTGTGCAGGACCAGGACTGCCTTTCCCCCCATGCTCCCTCCCTATCCGGTTTTATCTCCGGATCTTTATCTCCCACTCTTTTCCTTTTTCCTTGTCTTCGATTCCCAGCACCTTAAGCCCCATTGCCTCGCAGGCCATGGGTATTTCTTTTTTGGATGCGGGATGCGTGCCTTTTACAATCACAAGATCTCCGGGCGAGGCCTTTTTGAGTGCTTTTCTGCACTCTACCAGTGGGACCGGGCAGGTCTCTCCCCTGACGTCGATTTCCATTTCTGCTATGCTCTTTCCCCCAAAAGCAACGAAAAAAGGAAGGCTTGCAATAAGAATTCAGTTCCTCCCCTACATTCACTATATTTCAAAAAATATATTATGGTTTCGTAGTCAAAATCTTGCCAGTGAACTGACTGTCGTACTTTTTAATGGATCATCTCCTCCAGAAAACGGAATCATTATGAAATAATTTATAGTTTTCCGGAACTCTTCCAATCTTGTATGTTTCCTATCTCCGAACTCTTCCTGGCTCAGAATGTTTTCCGTTTCCGAACTCTTATCCTGGCTCAGAATGCTTTTCTTATCTTTTCAGCTATTCCTTCAAGATTGGCGGTATCTGGCTCTGTCCAGACGATGGATTTGATCCCTCTTCCTCCGTCTCCTTTCTTTCTGGGGATCACGTGGACGTGGACATGGGGGACTTCCTGTCCGGCAACCTCCCCGTCGTTGACCCCTATATTCATCCCGTTAGCCGAAAAAGCCTTCTCAAGGGCAAGCGTAACTTTTTTCGCAGCTTCAAAAAGTGCTGCAATGTCTTCCGTTCCCAGGTCCGTGAAACTGTTAAAGTGCTTCTTTGGGGCAATCAGCGTGTGCCCCTCGCTTGCCGGATTGATGTCAAGAAATGCATACGCGGCATCGTCTTCATAGACCCTGTATGAAGGTATCTCTCCTGATATGATTTTGCAAAAAAGACAGTCTTCTGTCATGAATTGTACCTCCATAGAGTTTTGTGGGCTTCGTTTATATCAGGCTTCGGTTTCCTGGTAGGGTTCCTGCTGAAAGTTCTTTTTCAGCTCCTTTTGTAAGAAATAGATTTAACACATTGTGCCCAAAAATACTTATATCCGGAAAATAATGCCCGTATCCGGAGAATGAATCTGGAGATTGAGATAAATCTGGAGATTGAGAATAAATGGGTGAGAGCATAAAAGGTTCACTTGTCGGCCTGGTCTGTACCACTATCTTTTATTTCATTCCTGGCGTGAATATAATCGCTCCTTTCCTCGGAGGTCTTCTTGGCGGCTACGTGGCCGACGGAGGCTTTGGAGGGGGGCTTAAATCTGGGGTCCTGATGACTGTCTTTATGGTTATTCCCGGTTTCCTTCTGGCAGGGTTTCTCGGAGCCGTACTCAGTGACATTCCCTTTCTGGGGGGATTTGTAGCGGTCTCCGGCGTTATAATTACGCTGATCCTGGTGGCCCATACTGCCATAATAGGTATCATCGGCTCGGCAATCGGGGCAATTCTTGCAGAACGAAAACTGGTTTGAGACAATAACCATTTTTAATGGGCAAACAGGTTTAATGGGTAAACAGGTTAAAAATGGTAAACTTATTTGAAAGGATAAACTGGTTAAAGCTCCTGTACGGGAGGTCTTCAAATCAGTATTTTGTCCTTCCCTATCCTGAAAAGTTCTCCCTTTTTGTTCTCAAGTTCAGCGTTCCCCTCGTAATTCATCCCTGGCTTCCAGGCTCTTTTCTGAGAGGAGACCCGTAAAGCGGGTTACCTTTTCCGGATATGCTGTCAGCTAGTTTTAATTATTATTAAAATAATACTATAAGTCACTTGATGTTGATGCTTAGTTTACGTTGATGATTTATGCCCTCTGCATCCGGATTGCCTGCTATATATGATTGGATTCCGGAGTTTTGGGGAAGGTGTTCACATGAGTAATTCCGCCACCAAAGAGCTGGCTTTCACCCATGCGGTTCTCGAAGGCACTTCCTACGAAGTCGGGTACCTGCAGGGAGCAGCGATCAAAGATTACCCGCAGGCTGTGGAGTTTTTCACTTCGGGGGAGGGTATATTTTCCGACCTCGAGTTTGCAGGTGTAATTGATCTTTTCGATGATTTTTGTCCCGGGTTGAATGAAGAAATCGAAGGCTTTGCCGACTGCCTGGATGTGTCTCCCGAACAGGCCATTTACTATGCGAGTACTTACCTAAAAGCAGGACCTTCTCCCAAAGAAAGTGGGAACTGCAGCCATATGGCGGTCCTGCCTTCAATCTCCGAAAACGAGCATGTTCTGGTCGGAAGGAGTTACGAATTCAGCGACCGGGTGGACGACCTGCGGCTCTGCACCACCCGCATAAAGGGAAAGGCGGACCACATAGGTTTTTCGACCTTCTTTTTCGGGCGGAGTGAGGGCATGAACGAGCACGGACTTTCCGCGACCATGTCCTCGGCAAGAGTTCCGGTCGGGGTGGGAGAGAGGATGCCGCCGCTCCCACAAAGCGGTTTCCAGTCCTGGGCACTTTTAAGGGCAGTGCTTGATTACTGCAAGAACGTGGAAGAGGCGCTTGCGCTTATAGATGAAATGCCTCTCTGCTGCAACCTTATCATGATCGTGGCTGACCGGACAGGAAAGGCGGCCCTGGTTGAAATCTCAGGAAAGGATAAGGCTGTTAGGCTTATCGACGCTTCTTCCGAAGAGCAGTTCCTGTGCTCAACCAACCATCTTACTATCCCCAACATGGTTTCGCATATCCCTTATGCGATGAAAAATTCTGCTGTAAGGCAGGTGATTCTCGAATCAAGCCTTCAGCAGGCATCCCCTGAAATCGGGATGGAAACATTGAGCAGAATATTCACGCAAAAGTACCCTGATGGGGTTTGCTGTCCTTATTATGACGAATTTTTTGGCACCCTCAGGTCCCTCATCTTTGATCTGACCACAGGGGAAACCAGGGTCTGTTTCGGGCCTCCGGCGCTGAACGAATGGAACATTTTCAACCTTGAAAACCCTTCCACCTCCGGCGTGTTCCAGGCAAAAATCGTTAAGGAAAAGGCTGAACCCGATTTCTGGGAAATTGTAGCTCTCGATTGATTTAACTTCAGGTTTTCTTCGCTTTAAAATGAAAAAATTGAAACGAGAATAGCTTTAGTCTCTTTTCTTCAAAACCAGGAACTGGACAAGGATCATGAATATGGGCAGGGAAATTGCCACAAGCACTTTTTTCATCCCGATCGGTTTCTTTTCTTCAGCATTTTCTTCTATTTCCGCACTCCCGTTAACGACTCCGTCTTCTACTAATTCTCCGAGACTGCTTGGAACTCCTTTCAGCTCTCCGTCAGGGGCTTCGATTGTTTCTTCCTCTTCCCCCGTATACTCGGTTATTGCAAAGGGGGAGAAACCTGGAGTTTTAGCCTTAAAGTAGATGTATTGCTCGTTTTCTCCCATTTTCTCGGTTTCCAGAGGGTTCCATTTTTTGTCGTAGTGGAGCAGGGTTATCAGGGAGTCGTTGATTCCTTTCTTTTCAATCCAGCTTTTTTCCACTCTGAACTCGATATACGCGTTATCGAGATAGTCCGGAAGTCCTGCTCCTTTGTCCCCTACCCAGATGTTCAGGTTTTTGTATATCCTTCCGGGTGGAAGTTTTGAGGCAAAGACTGACTTTTCCTTAAGCACTTCTACAATGGTGGTTGTCTTTTTAAAAGTCCTCTTTGGATCGAATTCTATAATGGTAACGCATGTGACGTTCTCAGGGAACTCATACCTGACATGGTAGCCATTGATTATGTGCCTGGTGGAAAGTTCTTTTGCTTCAACGTTCCGGGCAGGTTCTTTTGAGCCTCCCGAACTACTTGAACCGGAAGAGCTTGAAGACCCTCCACCTCCTCCGCCTCCTCCGCTTGAAGTAACTACGGTTTCTTTGGCGACAGTAATGTTCTTTGTAATTTCGTTGTTTGTCTCGCTGTTTTCAAGCACCTCATTTCTGGTGTCTACAACTGCTCTGACTTCTATTTTCCCTTCCTCTTCTGCTACCCAGGTAAAAGTTCCTCCAAAAGTCTCTTCTGTAGAAAGGGCCGGTACTGTCAGGTTCCCTTCATTTGTCCCGTTAATCTCGTATTCAAGAACGTTTTCTTCCGAACCTGCAGTGCCCGTATTTTTCACCGTCACCGTGAAAGTTACGCTCTCATTGGGTTCGGGTTTTTCCGGTGCCCAGGTAAGCGAATCTATAACCAGGTCAGGTTGCTCAACAAGCGCTATTTTCACGCTTACTTCTTTTGTAAATTCGTTGTTTGTCTCATCGTTTTCAGGCACCTGCTCTCCAAAGTCCAGGCACACCTTTACCTCCATCACTCCTTCTTTGTCGGGGGTCTGGGAAAATTCTGCGTTTGTTTCCGACCCTGCAAGAAGTAGCGGGATGGAAATTTCTCCCACGGGAGTCCCGTTGATATAATATTTTGCAATGTTTTCCGGGGAAACTGCCAGACCCTGGTTTTTCACCTTCAGGGTGAAATTTAACGTTTTTCCGGTTTCAGGGTCAGAAGGTTCCCAGGTGAGGTCTTCGACTACCAGGTCCGGATAATTCTGTCCTTCTACTCTTATCGATACCGTTTCTTCATTGTTCTCTTCATCACTTTCGGTAACGTGACCCCCTGCATCTGCCTGTGCCAGGATATTTACCATTCCCTCCGTATCCGGGGTCCATGAAAATGATATCTCCGAACTTGCTCCCGGTTCAAGCCCTGGTATTTTTCTTTCCCCA
>JAENZL010000027.1 GCA_016841265.1 Methanobacteriota archaeon
ATATTCACAGACATATTCACAGACATATTCACAGACATATTCACAGACATATTCATAGACATATTCATAGACATATTCACAGACATCTTGCTCCACCCAGGCAGTGGCCGCAAGTCTGCAGTTCGTGTTCCCATTTAAAAGGTCCACTACTATGTTCAAGTTCCCTTTCGCGAAAGAGCCCTCGTTTTAAGTCCTGCCGACAAATCCAGGAAACTGTAATCGGAAACAATTATTTACCGATAAAGCAGTGAAGATGCAAAGAACCTGCAGTTTAGATATTAGATAGATATTATAGATATTATATATATCTAATATTTTTAAATATATTAATTATTGAATAAACCCCCCGGGAACATTGAAACACTATTGTTAAAGCGTAAAGACATTCGACCTTCCAGGTCCTGATACGATTTCTGATACGATTCCTGATACAGGCATCATACAACCCAAAAATAAAAGGTAAAGGGTCAACCTCCCCCTGACGGGACAGGCACCCTATAAACCCATCTCAAGGATCGAGTTTATCTCAGCATTTATGTCGATTTCTTATTTCGCTTAATTGTCACACTTGCTTATCACACTTGCTTATCACACTTGCTTATCGCACTTGTTAATTTCAAGTTCTTATTCCGCATTCATACTAAACTTGCTTTTTCACTATTTCGTGCACATCTAGGGTTACCACCCCACTGCATACAGGGTAGTGTTCTCAGTTGCAAGGAGCCAGTAGCCCCCGTAAGGTTCCATCAGGAAGATGTCCGTACCCACATATTTGTCATCGGAAGCTCCGATTTCACCTTCGTAGCCGTTTCTTCCGATGTAAGCGTATGTGAGAGTTGCCTGGTTCAATGGTCCAACCACTTCAAAGTAGGAATCATCAATTACCCCCAGGGTAAATTCGGCAGATAGGGACTCGGTGGAATCCGTAAACCCGATGGCGTTCCAGCCTTCGTAGATCTGGACACTGGCACCGGGAACACCGGGGATCGGGTCTTCAGCCTTTACAAGTTTATCAAGCGAAATCATCCCGAAGTCAAGCGCATAGACCATGTACCCTTTCAAAGGCTCCAGTTCTTCCACGTCCAGCCAGATTTCGGATGCTGCATCGTAGTAGATTATGCTCTCATACTCCACATCAGCAAACATGAACTCAACACTTGAATTATTGAGAGCATAGGGCACCGAGATGAAGTTCCATCCAGGAGAAAGCATAATGCCCTTGGAATCCGAATCAAAGACCTTTATGTACTGTTCCTTTGTAATGGACTCTGTGGCTGTCGTGTTGCCGTCCTCGATAATGTTGATGGTTGCCGTTACGTCATAAACCCCTGGCGTTTCGTAGACATGAGTTACGTTCATCTCCGTTGAATTGGAGCCGTCTCCAAACTCCCAGAGCCCTTCAACGGTCATGTTCACCGGATCAAAGTCAGGACCAAGGTCCACAATGGGAGTGAAATTAACACTCAGGGGTGCAACCCCTGCCCTGGGTTCGCCGGAGAAGTCAAGCTTCGGATACCCTTCTGCCGGAGAAGGTGTCCCCTCAAGAACCTCAATGTAAGCCTCTTTTGTGAGAGACATGTTCAGGGTTTCGTTATCTTCCACATAGAAGAGGGTCAGGGTCACGTTATATATCCCGGGATCCTCGTAAGTATAGGCCCCCGTGGTCTCTGTTGAAGTGAAATTGTTCCCATCCCCGAACTCCCATAAGCGCGTTACATTCGCGGTTTCGGGATCAAAATCAGGCCCGAAATCCGAAAGGTCCGTGAAATTAACGGTTAGCGGTGCATCTCCAGAAAGCGGCACGGCCGTGAAATTGACAACCGGATAGACGTCCACCACAGTTTCGGCAAGGACTTCAATATAATCGACCTCTGTAGCGGACCCATTAGCCAGTTCCGTCCCATTCTCGGTAACGGTCACATTTAGAGCCACCGTATAGAAACCTGCTTCCTCATAGACATGAGAAACTTCGGCAAACTCTTCTCCTTCTTCAGTCTGGTTATCCCCGAAATCCCAGAGATATGAAACGTTCATAGTGTCAGAGTTAAAGTCAGGCCCAAAATCCGAAAAGTCCGTAAAATTGACAGTTAACGGTGCATTTCCCGAAAGTGGCTCGGCCGTGAAATTGACAAGCGGATAATCGTCCACTACAGTTTCGGCAAGGACTTCAATATAATCGGTCTTGAGAACCGACTCATTAGCAATTTCCGTCCCATTCTCGGTAATGGTCACGTTGAGGGCCACGGTATAGAGACCTTCGTTCTCATAGACATGAGAAACTTCGGCAAACTCTTCACCCTCTTCAGTCTGGTTATCCCCGAAATCCCATAAAAATGAAACATCCATAACATCCGGGTCAAAATCGGGTCCATAATCAGTTTCATCCGTGAAATTCACGGTTAGAGGTGCAAGCCCCGAAATAGGTTCTGCTGCAAAATCAGGAATGATTGGTTCCCCAAGCTGCGCTACAGCACTACTTGAAAGCATCAGTGCTAAAAGTAGAGCTAACGACGAATAAAGAATATTAGTTGCTTTTATGGATATACCCCCTTTAAATAGCTTCTGCGATAGAATTCCCACCAAAATATATTCCCAAGAATCCCATCTTAAAAATTGTATAAAGGCGATTATATAGATTTCGTTTTAATAAATTGTATATTAAAAATAATAATACAATACTTATGGAAAAAAGAGACACCAGAAAACTATATGAATAAAAAAGAAAAGTACCGGTTAAGGAGGGAAAAGAGAAAGAAGGCAAAAAGAGGAAGGGAGAAGCAGAAAAGATATAAAAAGAGTTTGGATAAAAAACAGAAAAAACGTAAATGAAATTTTCCAAATAACAGGCACAAACAAATGAAAGTACTTTCACGTCACATTACTTTCATGTTAAAGAGAAAAATAAAAACAGAAAAGAAGGGGATCAGAAAAAGAAAAACTGGATAAAAAAGAAAAAGGAAAAGAAAAGAAGGAAAAAAAGTTTAAGAGGAATTGAAATTCAATTCCTGCTTCAACATGGTTCCTGATTCAACAGATTTCCGGCTTCACCCTCTGTTTTTCACATTCTGCCCTTTTTCAGAAGAGCAAGGGCTCCCAGACCTGCAAGAAGCCCGGAAACTATCCCGAAGCCGGGCACCCCGGTACCAGGTTCCTCTTCGGGTTCCTCTACTACCTTCGGGAGGTCCTTATAGGTTTCATAGCTGGAGATGGCAACTCCAAAGAAGGCGGGATCTCCGGAATAATATTCTGCCAGGGATGCAAAACATTCCTGTACGGTCATCTTATCTTCGAACCCGTCTTCAGCCCTGATTTCTATGATTCCTTTCGAACCGACGCCTCTGATTTCACCCATCTGCAGGGCAACGGCATCCACTATAAGGGACGCATCATTCAGGTTTTCGGTACCTCTGCCATAAGCCCGGACCACAAAGAAATCAACCATTGGAGAAATGTCCTCAATATTCGAAACGTTGTAGAGAGGCGGAAGGCTTGCTGAGAAAGACACGTTTGCTCCGCCAGTCTTGCGGGCAGCCTCAATAAGGGTCACGTAATCAAGACAGCCCTCATCGGAAGCAGGGTCAGAGGACGGTTCCATATAGATGTTGATCCCGTCAAAAGCAGCAAGGGATTTACTGTTGTAGTCAAGAACCGCAACTATCGCCTCGCCGGAAGTGTTCAGGTCCCAGGCACCGGTACAGCCCGGGTCTTCCAGGAGCACCGCATGCACCTCAAGCCCTTCTTCGTGAGCAGATTTAACGAAACGCTCGTACTGCCAGACATCCGTAGAGTCAACACTGAGGAAAATCGTGTCGATTCCGGAACTTTCAAGATCCCTTACGAGAGCAGGGAAGTGGGGGGAATAGGGAGAAGACAACCGGATTCCGGAGATTCCCACACTGTATTCCGGGAAGGAAACTACAGGAACAACTTCTGTCCCTTCCTCTTCTACATCTTCTTCTTCCGGCACTTCGCTTACATTTTCAGGCTCTAAAATATCTTCAACAGGAACTTCCACCTCTTCGACAGGAACTTCCGCAGTCTCAGGCTCAGAGACCTCTTCAACGGGAGCAACCTCTTCGGCAGGAGCCGGGGTTACCTGCACGGAAGGTTCTTCCGGTCCGACAAACTTGCGGATAAAAACATAGTCAACAGCCATATACCCGGTGTTTTTCGAAGCGTCCGGGTAAGAAGCTGCATAAAGATAGATGTGCATGGGAAGGTTTGTGACAAACTCGGATGAAGTATAATCCATTCTGGTATCCCGGACGCCGTCCCTGAACCAGGCAACACTGCGGTTATCATCATCTTCCTCGTACCAGGCAATCTCCGAGATGTACCATTCCCCTTCCGGGACCCTAACGTTGGTCAGGTCAAAAGAACGGAACCGCTCTTTCCGGGCAGTCAGTTCCCAGCGCACCCTGGTCTCGTTGGCAAGTTCGGTCTCATGCTTGATTTCGTTTCTTGCGTTGTCGATCTGGTCAATAAAACCCTGCTGCAGAACAGGCCCTCTTTCATCAGCCCCCGTGGTCATCTTCATCCGCTTTGCCACGAATGCCGTGTTGATATCAAAACTGTCTCTGGAATAGACCAGGGCGAAGTCATTTACGTGAACATTCGGAGCAGCGAGTTTACAGGTCCCGCTCTGGACATCGACAAATCCGCCTCCGGAATATTCGTATTTCCAGTCAATGCTTCGGAGGCTTGTGCCCGAAAAATCGTCAAAAAAGATGAACGTATCCGCCCCGTTGCTCTCGGCCCTTGCTTCGGGATATCCATACTTCATCAGGACCTTCCGGTTCCCGTTTGCAGGCAGGAATGGAACCTTGACCCAGACTGTGGCTTCCCCACCTTTCGGGTCCCAGGTTTCGACCCAGTAATCAAGCCCGGTACTTCCAAGCAGGAAGCGAAGATCCGACCCGTCGGCATTTGCCTTCGAGAAATTGAAATTTGAAGAATCCAGGCGGACAGGCACCTGATAACTGGTCAGGTCTTTACCGGCATTTTCCGTTACAACTATCTCCTGTGAATAACTCCACTTGTCATCCGTTTCAGCCAGGGCACAACCCGTGATGAAAATTCCCAGGAGGAGCACAGATATGATTCTGCATGCGATCGATCTAACCCTCATTTTTAGCAGCCTCTCTTCAATTCGGAACTGAAAAAGCAATAATGATTGGAACTCAACAGATTAAATTTATTTACATAATTTAAAGTAATAATGATTGGCACTTAACAGATTAAATTTATTTGCCCAATTTAAAGCAATAATGATTGGCACTTAACAGATTAAATTTATTTGCCCAATTTAAAGCAATAATGATTGGAATTTAACAAATCATATTTATTTACTCAATAACAGTAAAGCTTTTTCATTAGCACTTATAAAAAATGAAAAAAACACTGGCACTGATCACAATAAAAAAAGAAAACAGAGTTTAAAAAAGAAAATGAGGCTTAAAAAAGAAAAAGGGATTTAAAAATGAAGAGGCGGGAAGGAAAAGCAAAACTTGATAAAAGGATATAGCCCCAAAAATCGAAATTATAATAAGCAATCACCGCAATTCGAGTCCCTATGGCACTCCTATCCAGCAACGAACTGAGAAAACTGATGCAGGCAAACCCACCCCTGCTTGAAAATGCCGTTGATCCCGAAACTCAGGTCCAGCCCAACGGGCTTGAAATGACCCTGAAGGAAGTGAGAACAATCGAAGGGGCAGGAGCTGTGGACTTTGACAACTCCGAACGAAAACTCCCCGGAGGTAATCCCCTGGAATTTGATACGGAGGGCTGGGTTCACCTGCCAGAAGGGATATATAAAGTCCTTTTTAATGAAATCGTAAACATCCCCAAAAATCTTGCCGCCATCGCAAAGCCAAGGTCCACCCTGATCCGCTGTGGGGCCACCCTTGAAACCGCGGTCTGGGACGCCGGGTACCGGGGACGAAGCGAGTCCATGCTGGTAGTCTACAACCCTGAAGGGTTTCGGCTTAAGAAAGACGCCCGCATCATGCAACTGCTTTTCTATACCCTGGACAGCGAAGTGGTAGAAGGGTATTCCGGGATTTACCAGAACGAAAACACGAAACAATGATTGGCTGTAAAAATCCAGAACCGACATCCTGCACTGAAGCCATAAACCTGTACCTCAGGCAGGAAAGCCGGTTTTGCCCTGCAACCACAAATTACTAGAAATATATAGAGAAAGTATATATTACCGGACCAATATAGGATATTCCATGAGCACAATCGGTAAATCCGTAAGGATGGAACGCATTTTCGACCGGAACACAGGGAACGCCATTGTCATCCCCATGGACCACGGAGTAGGGGCAGGCCCCATCAAAGGGATAGAAAACCTTCAGGAAACGGTCAACAAGGTAGCTGAAGGCGGGGCAAACGCCGTGCTAGGGCACATGGGCCTTCCCAAATACGGGCACAGGGGATACGGGCACGATGTAGGCCTAATCATTCACCTCTCAGCCTCGACCTCCCTTGCAATGGACCCTAACCACAAGGTGCTGGTCACGACAGTGGAAGAGGCGATCAAGGTAGGAGCTGACGCAGTTTCGGTACATATCAACATCGGGGCAGAAGACGAGTTTGAGATGCTCCAGGGGCTCGGGCAGGTTGCAAGTAAATGTGACGAATGGGGAATGCCCCTCCTGGCCATGATGTACCCGAGGGGGAAAAAGGTCCGTTCGGAATACGATGTTGACGTAGTAAAACACGCCGCACGGATAGGAGCCGAACTCGGGGCAGATATCGTCAAGACCAACTACACCGGAGATCCGGAAACTTTCAAGGAAGTCGTGAATGGCTGCCCTGTGCCGGTGATCATTGCAGGCGGCCCCAAAGTCAACTCTGAAAGAGAACTCTTTGAAATGATTGAAGGCTCCCTGGAAGCCGGAGGACGGGGAGTTGCTATCGGGAGAAACGTCTTCCAGGCAGAAGACCCCACAAACCTCATCAGGAGAATCGCAAAGCTTGTCCATGGGGGGATGAGCGCGGAAGAAGTTATTGAAGCAGATAAAAAAGCCTGAAGCAAATAAGGGGAACGGGGGGCCGAAGAGTCCCCCTGAAAAAGGGAAACATGAGTATCTGAAGAATCAAACGAATCTGAGAAGTCAGGTGTGTCTAAAATTGGATTTATCATGATTATTCCAGTGGAAATTAAGGGGTTGCCGTTTTTAAGAAACCATGCTCTGTAATTTTGATAAGAAAAACAACTAATGAGCCTTGGTCAGGAATTTGCTTAAGTTTCAGAATTGTAAAAACGTACTGCCTTCAAACCTTTGGAGCACCAGTTTCCTTTATCCACTCCAATAATTCGATTTTTAAACTAATTTTTGACTTTTTTATTCTCGAGAATGTGATCCGAAAAGTCACATAGATTCATCAGACTCAAAAACTCCAATGGAAATGGAGGGGTGTAGACCCCTAAACAGGGAAAACGTTTGTCAAACCCACACGTTCTGACTTTATAACACCATTAAGTACTAGAAGAAATTTCAGTATATACACCTCAAGTCAAATGGCTCCAGACACATAATTTCCAGTGGAAATGAGGAGCTCATATATATAAATGAAAAATTAAAAAAAGATTAAATTGAACTCCCCACCGTAAAAAATCCAGGACACTGTAAAGCAACCCCCCACTAACCCTAAAATCCCGGATACAAAAACAAAACAGGAAGAAAAGCCCCAACCATCAAAAAACGAAAATGCTAAAGACAGACCAATAAGTATATAGAGGGAAAAAGAAAAAGATAGAAATCGGAAAAAATACCAGCATCAAAATAATTAAACAATAAAAAATTTCCAGTAGAAATAAAGGGGGTGGAGTCCCCCGGAATATTCAATAATACGACCCAGGCAATCCCGGCAAAAAACAAGCTATGCAGGCGACCTCAATTCAGAGTTAAAGCTTAACAAGAAAAAAAAGTCCTCTTGAGGGAGCGGAGCGACCGAAAAGGACCGCGCACTGCCGAGCCGCAACTCGGCTGGCGCAACTAGGCTGGCGCACTAGGCTGGGTCAGCTAGACTGGTTCAACCATGTATGATAAGCTAGGCCGGGTCCCGGCTATTCAAAGGTCTACAAAAGGTATGAGGTCGCAGCCCGTACACCTTAGACACATGGTTTTTGCAAGTCCCGGGTTCAACCCGTATTTTTCGAGTATGGATTTTTCCATTTTTGCCAGTTTCAAGAGGCGTTCCCGGGAAGGTCTCTCTGCAAAACAGTCCCCGGCCCTGAGGGGGTGGGGGTTTATAGGGCGAAGGATTGGAATTACTCCCAGTTTTGCGAGGGTTTCAACCCCGGCCCTGACAGCTGAATCACTCTCACCGAGTCCGATAATAAAGTTGCTGAAAACCCGGTTTTTCCCAAAAATCTCCACAGCCTCTTCGAGTTTTTCCAGAATGTAGGCAAGGGAGAGGTCTCCGCAAACCTGTTTAAAAACTTCCGGGTCCATTGTTTCCACATTATATTTGACCTCAGATACCCCTGCCTCGTAAAATTGCCTGGAGCACCCTTCAGTGGGATAGACCGAAACTCCGATCGGCACATTATACATTTTGAGAGCGGGAAGCAATTTGAGTACGCGGTCCACTTCCCCCTGAACGGATTTTTCAACCCCCGAAGTAAGGGAAATAGCCTTCAGGTTTCCTGTTTTGAAAACTTCATCCACAATATCCAGGACTTCTTTATTACTCTTGACATGCCCCTGGAGTTTGGGCACAGGACAATATTTGCAATCGAAAATACAGCGCTCACAAAGGGTAATAAAAGCCTGTTCCGGGCAATGGGCAAGGGCAGGCTCAAGGGTTCCGCGAACCAGTTCTTCCCCCTTCATTAAAAGAGAAAAAGTCCCGTCTCCCCCTACCTTTTCAATGGAAAGGGGGGACTCCTTATTTATACTGAGCCGGACCTTCCGTTCCCCTGACCTGAAGAAAACCGAACTTGTCCCGGCACCCGGGCCGGCTGTGGACCCAAGAGCCAGGGGGACAAGGGAAGGATCTATGGAAACGGAACCTATGGAGATCAGGAAAGCTTTTATTTCTACCGTCATGAGCTTATTTTGCATGCAAATGTTCCTCAAACTGCTTGTAATTCGTATTTTCACATATTAAAACGTACTTTCTCAGTTTTCCTTTTCTACGCCAGGAAGTATATAATTATTGTTAATTATATAATAGTAACTGTTGAAAAAACATCTCCTGTTGTATCCTGAAATTGAATTGTCGGACAGTCTCTGAAGGTAGAGGTATTCATGGCAACTCATATTTTTTTATTGTTAGCTTCGAATATTCATCCATATTCTTTTAAAAATAATTGCCAGATTCCGATATACCCGTATGAAGACATGTGAGGATTCATATAACGTCCCAGGAAAAAAGAAAAAGAGCGCTGACATTTAGGAAGTTCGGACTGAAAAAAAACAGTATCAAAAGAAGTCATAAAAATTGACAGAGGCATTAATAAGAGTTAATGAGAGTTAAGCATTATTAGAGTTCCCTTACCATTAAGACAATAAGATAACATTAGAAAGATGCAATAATATTAGAATATTGCATTAAAAATATAGAGATGGGATAACTAAATGGAATAAAAATAACATTAGTTGCTACATATATTTACAAAAGTAATATATAGGATGTATACATAGTACATCTTGCGTTCTCATCCCTCACAACCCCGCTAACTAAATATTACTCCACAGGGACAAAAATAGGGACATTAGGGACAAAAAAATAGGGATCAGTGAACATACAAGACAAAAAGCAAAAGACGCGCAGCACAAAGAGTCCAATGCCTTTGTATCTCTTCCCAGAAATAAAAAGACTCATTAAAGACTCATTAAACGCCGTTTGAAGCTTCCAGGTTTTCTTGGATGGGAATGCAAACTTTTCTTTTTTTTCAGAACTAAACCAGGATATTTTCCATCTGAACTGAATAATGATTATTTATCTCGGAGCTGGATCTTTATCATAGATCTGCAGAAATTATGATTTGTTATTATGACTGCAGAGAAATAATAAGTTATATCTATCACCTCTCCCAGAATACCTATACATGGAAACTGAAGAGAAATTTGAGGCAGGAAAAGTTGCAGAAACAATAATCAGCTGGTATGATGCAATCAAAGTGGAGCCTGAAGACCGGGAAAATTTCATGATACTTTTGAAAGTTGCCATTACTAACCCAACCTTCCACATGGAGATTTGCGAAGAGGCCGGAAAACTCAATTATGAAAAACTTGCAGGTTTTATCCGGGGGGACATAGAAGGAATAGAACAGTTAATGAAAGACAAAAGCAAATATTTCAACAAAGCTCTCCACAGGGAAGTAACTAAGTTCAAAAGCTACCTTGGCAAATATTTAGAATCAATACCTAAAGGAGAAACTTCAGAGCTTGAGAAGAAGGAACAAACCATCCAAAACGTTGCAGAAGAATACTCTGCAATCATCGAAGAACTTTCCGCAGAATAAGCAAATAATCATTTTTCAAGCAAACTTTTCGGAATGAAAAGCCCTTCACCCTGGAAACAAGCCTGAAAAATGAATATCAGGATGCAGGAAGCCTGGAAAAAACAAAATCATTATAAAAGACCTCAAAATAAGTATAAAATCAACCCTTCCAATCTTCAAAAATATGATAACTTCATTGTAACAGGGTGGTCCGAACCATGGAAGAAAAAGACGAAATTGACCTGTTTCTCGACTCGCAGGAAAAAACGGAAGAAGAACTGCTACAGGAAAAGTGTGAAAGGACATACAATGCGGCTTCCAATCCGATACGCAGAGATATCGTCCGCGGGATTTGTTTCCTCGGAAAGACAACGGAAGAACTCCTGAACGAAACCGACCTCGATGAAGCCACTTTAAAATTCCATACACAGGTCCTGATAAACGCAGATTTTATATTTCAAGATGAAAAAGAAGTCTACAAACTGACCGAACTGGGGTTGCAAGTTCTCCCGAAACTTTAACCATTTTTTAAATAAATTCACTCTTTTTAAAGACTTAAAACCTCAAAATATCCAGTGGAAAGGCTTTTTCGGCAATCAGAACCCACTCAAACCTTTCAAACAAAGGTGGTTCGGGGTGGATGTATACGGGGGAAAAAGTGTCTCATGCAGAAGCTTTAGCAACCTGTACATGACACGAAGAGATGTGCATGAAACTAAGGAAATTAGAAACCCTCCCATGCCGGTTACACCTAAGTTATTGACTATCAAAATGTATCCCTATGTTCTTATTTCTCCGTTCCCGGGAGCTAAAAAATAACGGGAGAGGGAAAACCGTGTAGGGAAATTCGGTCAGGATAAATAGGGTCATGACGAAGAATCTGCATATTTTATATATTGGTAAATATATTCATTTAGTAATAGTACACGTCGTTAACATTTCATATAACATATCCGAATTAACCCATTAGTACTGAACTTCTTTACAATGTCCAGTCACTACAACATTCCAATTTACAAAAAATCAGCGAAGGGAAGGAAAAACAATGGAAGTAATGATCATAGGAGGTTTTCTTGGCAGCGGGAAAACCACCACCATACTGAAACTCAGCAGGCGGCTGAGTGATTCAGGAAAGCGGATCGCCATCATCGTAAACGAGATTGGAGAAATCGGGCTTGACGGAGAAAACCTGTCTAGTACCGGCGTCACAACCAGAGAACTGACCAGTGGCTGCATCTGCTGCACACTTAGAATCAGCATGCAGTACACTCTCCAGACCCTGGAAGAAGAGTTCAAGCCGGATGTGGTCATCATCGAGCCTACGGGAATTGCCTTCCCGGGGCAGATCAGAGAAGAAATCGGAAATATGGGACTTTCCGAACTGTCCTTTTCCCCTGTGGTGACCCTGGTAGACCCCTGCCGTTTCGGGACCGAAGTCAGTGAGATCCCCAAATTCATTGAGACCCAGATAAGGGAAGCTGAAATCCTGGCCATAAATAAGGTGGACACGGCTCCCGGAGAACGGGTTCTTGCCACGGAAAAGATGCTTATTGGCCTGAACAGTGAAGCCAGAATCCTCAAATTATCTGCAAAACTGGGAGACGAACCATTCGAAAACCTGCTCAGTCACCTTGCAGTTCCGGGACTTGAAAAACCCTCTTCAGAGAAACAAAACTCCATTGAAGTCTCAGAAGTTTCGACATTTTCAACCCGTTATGCCCTGGATTCCGCCCTTGCCCCGGAAAAAGGCATTGACCTTGCGCAAGAGACCCTGCTAAGTATCAGGAATCAGGTAAGTGAAATAAACCCGGAATTCATAGGTCATGTGAAGCTTTCCATCAAACTCCCTGAATCCGTAGTCAAAGGCAGCGTAACCTCCTCGAAAGAGAACCCTCAGGTGGAGCTGGTCCTGAACCGGAAGAGTGAAAAACCCGAATTGAGACTGCTTTCCGCAATCACAAAAGTCCCTACAGAAGAGCTGACGGAAATCGTAGAAAGGTCCATAGAAGGCAAACTCCGGGAAGCAGGGGTCCCATTCGAAAAAATGGAGCAGAAAGGACATGAACACGGGCACGGAACAAGAGTGGGCATGAACACGCTCGTGAAGTCAGAATAAGCTTTGGAAAAGTGGAACATAAAAATTAACACCATGAGCATTGAGCTGATTTACTTAACTGCCTCGCAACCAAGAGTTTTCACTACCACTTAAGACCTGCCCCGTCACTCGTAAAGCAGAAAAATTCAGTACTCATATCCCCTGAAAAAGCAGGGATCTTAGAAGAAACGTCAGTGTTTTATCCCAAAAACTTTGCAAAAATACCGGGTTTTTGCAAAAGAGTTTCTCTGCTTGAGAAAAAACAGCTAAAAAAAAGATTGTGAATTAAAAAAACAGAAATAGTATGATGATTAAAAACTCTATATCTGAAAAATACATGGAGTATCGATATGCAAGAAGAAGAAGACGAACTTGAAGCCTACATAAATTCTGAGAAGGAGCCAAGTGAAGCTGAAGCTGTTAAAAAAGACCATGTAATGATGGGAAAGGTCGCCCTGAATTCAGAGAGGAGAAAACTCGTGAGGATTGTAGGTTTTTCCGGAATAAAAAAAGAAGAATTAAAGGAGAAATCAGGCCTTAATGACTTCATGTATAAATACCACATGGACTTCTTGCTCAAGGAAGAGATCCTTAAGGACGAAGGGGGAAAATATCACCTGACGACCCCCCAGGGAATTACAGTACATGAGTCAGGATTAAGGATTTAAGGGCCAGAGGGTTAAAAGCTGGAGTCCTAATTGAAGCCAGAATACTGAAAAAAGGGCCTGGAAATCGAAATCAAATTCAAGAAAATAGCCCTGGGCAGAGACAAAAGGAAAAAGTTCATTCTTTTTTAGATTTATTCCTCTTTGAATTCCATACATATAATTACCTTAATGAGATTGCCCTAATGGATTTATACCGATTTCATTCAGTGAATTATTCCTTTTAAATCCATACGTTCATTTCTATTCATTTCATTCCATACATAGGGAAATATAATTTTTGAGATCATGCGGCACCTTTTATCATTCAAACCTGTGGACTCGCTTTTTGCTAAAAAGCGATAAGTTTTTATGTATTTCTGAATAATGGCGTAATGATTAAGTTTTCGATATTCTATGGAAGTTTCAAAAACGCCCCTGTCTAATTTCCAGAATATATATCGAATGATAAACAAACGGAGTGTGAATAAATATGCCAGCAATAGTTAACGAGGAAGAATGTTCCGGATGCGGAACCTGTGTCGATGAATGCCCCTCTGAAGCAATCACCCTTAACGATGACAAGGGAATCGCAGTCGTTGATCAGGACGAATGTGTAGAATGTGGTGCATGTGAAGAAGCATGCCCGAACGACGCAATCAAGGTAGAAGAATAAAACAAGTAGCTTGGAATAATTATTTATTCCATTTTTCTTTTTCCTTTTTATCGAATTATTTCTTTCTCTACGGAGGTATTTTTTTAGATGGCAGCAGTTAAAGCGGGTATTTTAGGCGCCACCGGCGCTGTAGGGCAACGGTTCATAGAAGCACTGGCAAACCATCCCTGGTTTGAGATAACAGCCCTTGCAGCATCCGAGAGAAGCGCCGGAAAAACGTATGAAAACGCAGCCAACTGGAGGCTGGACACACCGATGCCGGAAAACGTTGCCGACATCGAAGTGGTTCCTGTGAACCCGAAAACCGTAGACGCCGACGTGGTCTTTTCGGCTCTCCCTGCAGACCTTGCTCTCACTGTCGAACCGGACTTTGCAAAAGCCGGCTTTGCAGTTGCAAGCAACGCCTCAGCCTACAGGATGGAAACAGACATCCCCCTTGTAATCCCCGAGGTAAACCCCGAACATCTGGGACTCCTTGAAGTCCAGCAGGACAACAGGGGATGGGACGGATATATCATCACAAATCCCAACTGCTCCACCATCGTCATGACAGTGAGCCTGAAACCCCTGATGCAGTTCGGGCTCGAATCCATCCAGGTCGCTACAATGCAGGCAATCTCTGGAGCCGGGTTTGCCGGGATCCCGGCAATGGCAATCTACGACAATGTGGTCCCATACATAGGAAACGAAGAGGATAAAATGGAGACCGAACCCCTGAAACTCCTTGGAGAATTCAACGGTGCGGAAATTTTACCTGCGGACATAAAAGTCAGCGCTTCCTGCCACAGGGTCCCGGTAATTGACGGGCACACGGAAGCCATCTGGACAGGCATGGAAGCAAAACCCAGCCCCGAGGAAGTAAGGGAAGCTTTCCTGAACTTTGACCCGAAACTGGGAGACCTCCCCTCAGAACCCGCAAAGGCCCTTATCGTGCGGGACGAAGTAGACCGGCCCCAACCACGCCTGGACCGCAACATGGGCAACGGCATGAGCGTCTCCGTTGGCCGGATCAGGGAAGGCATCCGCTATATAGCAATGGGGCACAACACAATCCGCGGAGCCGCGGGGGCAAGTGTCCTGAATGCGGAACTCCTGCACTCCATGGGAAAGCTCTGAGCGCCCCGGGGAAAACTGAGAGTTTTAATAACTCTCAATTCCCATTTCCAACATCTACCCAACCCTATCCTACATTTAAAAAAGGTTAGGAAAAAAATTTCCAGGCGACCTCTTCTGCTCTTCTCATTACCTCTTTGACCGGAGTACCACACTTTCTTGCAACCATTTTACAATCTTCAAACTCCGCAGAGATGTTGAGCAAAACCCCATCGGTATCCCTGGCAACCTTGACCGCAACTTCGAAATATTCCCCCCCTATATCGAGATTCACTTTTTCGATCTTCCGGGCAGCCATCAGCCGGTGCCGGGCAGGAACTACCCTGATCCCCAGGGAACCGGTCTCGACAATGATTTTCCGGGCAAGTTTGCCGCTGTCCTCGGGTTTGCATATGACCTTGATGACATGGGCAGGCCGGCCCTTTTTCATGGTTGCGGGAATAATCACAACGTCCCGGGCGCCCATGGCTAGAAGTTCCTCATAGAGGTTGCCGAGCACTTCCCCGCTCACATCGTCAGCATTGGTCTCCAGGACCTCTATAGTATCCTGAATCAGGCAGGAGTCGGGCTCGGAAAGTACGCCCTGGAGGACGTTAGGCCCCGGAAGGTCGGCATCGCCGGCCCCGTACCCGATTGAGAGGGACCGTCCCTGGGGGAAAGCTTCCACAGGCCTTGCAAAATGGGCAAGGATGGCAGCCCCTGTGGGAGTTAACAACTCTTTTTGCACGCTGCTGCCCTTAAAATAGAGCTTCCCGGACCTGAGGATCTCAAGGGTTGCCGGAGCAGGGACCGGGAGAGTCCCATGGGCGGATTCGACTGTGCCGCTGCCCACGTTTATAGGGGTACAGTAAATGTAATCACAGCCCAGGGCATGGATAGCAGCCGACGAACCGATGACATCGGCGAGCGCGTCGCTTTGCCCAACCTCGTGGAAGTGCAGGTCTGCAAGGTCGGAATACCCGTGAACCGCAGCTTCGGCTTCAGCCATCTTTGCAAAGATGTCAAGGGCGCTCCCCTCCACGCGGGGGGGCAGCTTTGCGGATTTTATTATGTCTACGAGTTCCGGGTATTTCCGGACCTTTTCCTTTTCCGGGACTACTATCCGCACATCAAGGGCTTTTATTCCCTTTTTTTGCACTTCCCGGATGTCCACGGACACTTCTACGGAAGCCTCTATCAATTCCCGGACGTACTGCCGGTCTGCCCCGAGGTCAAGGGCACAGCCAAGGATCATGTCCCCGGCAGCCCCTGAAAAAGGATTGAAAATCAACGCTTTCATGAAATTCCTGCCTGCTCCTGAATATTCCATTTATTCCTGCCGTTCTTTCGACCTTTCGTCCTTCATTCCTGAGCTTCATTTTCCTGCTTAACGCCGGTTCCTGCAGCAACTGCGATCATATTCGCTATACGGGCCGCAAAGGCTCCGGCTACAAAGCCGGCGTCAATGTTCACAACCGATAGGATGGAGCAGGACTGGAGCATCGCCAAAAGGGCAGCTTTTCCCCCACCTCCGGCCCCGTAGCCGGTGGAAACTGGCAGCCCGATTACGGGCACATCCACAAGCCCGGACACAACCGTCGGGAGAGTCCCTTCCCTTCCTGCGGCAACAACGATCGCTCCCGGGTTCCTGGCTTTGAGCTTCTGAAGTTCAGGAATTAACCTGTGGATGCCTGCGACTCCCACATCGTACACCGCAACGGTTTCACAGCCCATCTCAGAAGCCACGACCCTGGCCTCCTCTGCTGCTGGGATGTCCGCCGTGCCTGCGGAGATGATACCGACAACCCCTCCGGTTCGTGGTGCAGGGGTCCCATTGTGGACAACCACGGTTCGGGCTCGCCTGTTCCACTCAAGTTTCTCTGGCGGAAATGCTTCCCTGAGAGCTTCCACATGCCTGTCCGAAACCCTGGTTATCAGGGTTCTCCCACTTCCCTCAACCATGACTTTTGCAATCTCCACAACGTCCCCGGGCTCCTTGCAGTCGGCAAGGACTGCTTCAATCACACCGGTCCGGCTCTTGCGATGGGAGTCGAGTTTCGCAATGTTCGAATAGGAAACAAAACCCAGACCCCGGGCCTGCTGTTCTGCTGCTTCAAGGTCCAGTTTTCCGTCCTTAACAGCTTTTAAAATATCGATTAGATCCATGTACCACCTTAATATACCCAGAGATTAACAACACACTTAAAGCAGTATTCAGTATTCGGTATTCGGCTTTCAGTAATCCACTATCTGTTATATGGCTGCTACAATCTGCAGTCAGTGGCCTGTTATATGTAGAACGTAATCCGTAACCAGTAACCTGTTATATGGAAAACGTAATTAGCAACCTGTAATCTGCAATCCATGATATATATGACCTGGGATCTTTAGGGTCTTTTCGTTATTTGGGATTTTTGGTGGTTCCCGGAGGAAGCGATCCATCGATAAGTTTAAAAGCGAAATACAGTTAATGAGTAAAGATTATCATGCTCATAGTATTATCCCTAGGCGGCTCAATTCTCGCAAAAGATCTCGATCCGAATCGTTTTTTAAAGTACGCAGAAGCCCTTCAAAAGCTTTCTGAAAAACACGACCTGATAGTGGTAACCGGGGGCGGGGAAGCTGCCCGGAACTACATAGCAACTGCCCGCACGATAGGGGCGGACGAAGTGACCTGCGACTTCATTGGCATCGAAATCACCCGCCTGAACGCAAGGCTCCTGATCTCGGCACTCGGCCCCGAAGCTTACCCGGAAATCCCGACCAGCTACATGGAAGCCGCAAAAGCTCTGGAGTCCGGGAAAATTGTGGTCATGGGAGGAATCACCCCGGGACAGACCACGGACGCGGTCTCGGCAATCCTGGCAGAATTCCTGCGGGCGGACCTGCTGACAATCGCAACCTCCATCGATGGCGTCTACTCCTCAGACCCTAATGGCGATCCGGATGCCAAAAAATACGATATAATCTCTCCAGAAGAACTCATCAACATCGTGATGTCCATCGAAATGAAGGCGGGCTCGAAGTCCCCGGTAGATCCCGTAGCCGCAAAAATCATTGAAAGATGCAAACTCGACGCCCTGGTAATGGACGGGCGGGACCCTGCCCTGCTTGAAAAGGTACTTGGCCCCGAGACAGCAGAGAAATCCGTAATTTCTTGCGGGACCTGGATCACAGCAAGGAAATAAAGCCCTTTATTCCCCTCGAAACATCAAAACTTAAACATAGAGGTTCCTACATATATTCATATTGCAGAGAGCCAGACAGGGAGGCAGTCCCTGGTTCCCGGCAATTTTCAAAATGAGGAGGAACAGGGCTTGAGCCTTCCAGGAAAAAGGAAACTTTGGGAACTGAAAAGCAATAAAAAAAGCAATGAAAAAGGCACTGAAAAAAGTAATATTCTCTGTTTTTTTGTTTTACTTTCCTTTCTGACGGTCTTATGCAGTCCGGGTCTGGCAGCTTCCGGGACGGCTAGTGGGACGGTTTCGGAGTCGGAAAAAGCCGGAACTGTCATTATAACAGACTTTTTTTCCGACCGCGAACTCTGCGATTCCACGGTCCTTTTCGAGCAGCCGTTTGAAAATGTCACCTTCAGGTTTACCCTGAGTTCCGGAAAAGAACTCCTAAAATCGGAAAACCGGACTCTGGGTTCCGTGGAAACCGGAGAGGAGGTCACAAAAATCCTATTCTGGGAGCTGGAAGAGGATTTCGGGGAAGACTATGATTCCTACACTGCCCGGCTTTCGGTGCAGACAGGAAATGAAGTTCTTGCAACCCGGAAAAGTTCTTTTTCCCACAGAAGCCCCACACTCTCAACTATCAAGCTTGTGGACTTTTCCGCAGACTCCGAAAAGGCCTCGGCTCTTGTCACCCCCAGGGAGCTCAGTTTCATACAAATGCCAAAGCCAGGGGTAATCGACCTGAACCTGAAACTGCTCTCGGGAGGAGAAATCGTATACTACGAAAGCATGGAAAACATACCTGTGATGGACTCCTACTATGAGGCAATGTACTGGCCCTTCCTCCTTGAAAAGGACAGAAGCTACACAGCGCTCCTGAAAGTATACTCCCACTCCCCGGCCCTTACCACGATCCACCGCTCGGACTTCAGGGCAAAAGAAGATGTGGAAATCCTGGACCAGGATGTTGAGGTGGACGAGTATGGGGCCAGCGTTACAATAGTCGGGAAGTCCCAGGTACCCTTTGACGGGATAATCAGGGTTGTGCTGACCCCCGAAAACGGAGAGGTCCAGATCTACGAAGAGACCGCAGACATCCTGACCGCAGGGAGGGAAGATACCGTGGGGATAATCTGGCAGGGAATTCCCAGGGGCGATTACAACGTAATGGTCTACGTAGTGAACCTTGAAGATGAAGTCCTGGACAGTTATGAGACGGCCCTGAGGGTTTTTGAACCCGTAGAGCTGGCAGGCCCGGCAGAAAAATCCCCCGGACCCGGAATACTGGCTGTACTCGGAACATTCCTTGGCCTTGCGTTAATAACCGGGAGAAGGCGGCGCTGAAGCGTTCTGATTTTTTGGGAAAAATTCGAACACGGAAAAGAGATAAGCATGCTTGACCTGATCATCCGAAACATTACAAACCGGAAAGTCCGAAGCGCCCTTACCATCTGCGGGATTGCGCTGGGGATCTTTGCTGTCATCGTTATGGGCGCCATGTCCGAGAACTTCAACCAGACTTTCGAGCGCTCAATGAGCGTGACCAGCGACAAGATAAGGGTTTTTGCCGAAAGCGGGGTTTTTGGGGGCGGGCTTACGGACGATAAGGTCAGCGACGTGCTCCGGGTGGCAGGGGTTAAAGACGCCTACGGGCTTTTGATGACCACTTTCGACGAGGACAAACTGGGCATGACAGGAAAACAGATCCTGGGCATGCCTCCGGAAAAGTCCAGTGTCGCTCTCTACCCGGTGGATCTGAAAGCCGGGCGCTTCCTGAACCCGGGAGATTCTTACCAGGTAGTTGTCGGAAACAACATCAAAAGGGAATACGAACTTGAAATCGGGAGCAAGTTCGAAATCCATGACAAATACTTCACCGTGATAGGGATACTGGAGTATACGGGCTCGATTTTTGACAATGCCGTAATCATACCCCTGGAAACCGCGCAGGACCTCTACAACGTAGGGGACTCCCTGTCCTATATCTTCGCCGTACCCGACGAACGGGTGGACGCAGAGATGCTCTCTAAAAGGATCGAACTCAGCGTTAAGGGTACAAGCACCCTATCTCCGGGAGAACTGGAGGTACAGGCCAGGCAGTCCTTCATGATCTTCAGCGTGATTACAATCAGTTCAGGGCTCCTTGCCGCCATCATCGGAGGGCTCTGCGTGATGAACACCATGCTCATGTCCGTGGCGGAGCGGACCCGGGAGTTTGGGATTTTGAAAGCCATGGGAGCGGAGACCAGGGACATTCTGCTCCTGACCCTCGGGGAGGCTTCATGTATGGGCTTATTCGGAGGGGTCCTTGGAATTATCGTTGGCGTAGGGGCCGTTTTCGTCATGAACACCTGGCTTGCAAGCACAAGGATCGTGCTCTTTTTGATAACTCCCAGGCTCATTGTTATTGCCATGCTCTTCGCCCTGCTCATCGGGGCGCTTTCAGGGCTTTATCCTGCTTACAGAGCCTCGAAGATGAGCCCCATGGAGGCCCTGAAACATGCGTGAAGAAAAAAAGAAAAATAAAGAGGGAAAGGAAAGGGAAGAGGGAAAGGAAAGAGAGGAGGGAGCGAACAAAAATGGGGCAAAAAAAGAAAAGCCGGAAATTATCCTCAGGGTAGAAAACCTCTCCAGGACCTATATCCGGGGAAAAATCCCGGTCCATGCCCTGCGCTGCGCCTGCCTGACCGTGAGAAAAGGAGAACTACTTGCCATCATGGGTCCTTCAGGGTCGGGAAAATCCACCCTGCTTGCCCTTATCGGCACCCTTGAAACGGCAAGCGGAGGAAAGGCCTTCCTGGACGGGACAGACCTGACCACTGTCCCCGAAAAACTGCTCCCCCGCCTGCGCAGGGAAAAAATAGGTTTTATATTCCAGCATTATAACCTGATCCCCACACTTACGGCTCTTGAAAACGTCGAACTTGCTATGCGTTTTTCGGGGGTTCCGAAAAAAGAGAGAGTGCAAAGGGCAAAAGCTCTCCTTGAGGAACTGCGCCTGGAAGACCGCCTGCACCACAAACCAACAGAGCTTTCCGGAGGAGAGCAGCAGCGGGTTTCTATTGCCAGGGCACTTGCGAACCGGCCGGCCCTGATCCTTGCCGACGAGCCCACCGGGGAGGTGGATACAAAGACCCGGGACTCCATCGTCCGGGTGTTCAGGGAATTAAGCGAAAAGGGGCAGACGATTATCGTGGTCACCCACGACCCGGCAGTTGCAAAAGAATGTTCCCGGGTGCTCCAGATCGTGGATGGGATGATCAGTGATGAAGATTAAACCGGACAGGGATAACTATTGGTTTGATAGCTTTTCAGGCACGGAAATAGCTGCCTCCAGGTTTACGGAAACCCGGTTTACAGGTCCCCGAGTTCCCAGCCCAGATGTTCCCTGATGACGGTGTACGCCATGGCAGGGGGAATGATCCCAACATCGGTTACGATCATGTCAATGTATTCGGACGGGGTAAAGTCAAAGGCCGGATTTTTTACCTGCACGTTAGGAAGCCCGGATAGGACTGCCGGATCTATGACCTCTTCTGAAGCCCTTTCCTCGATTTTGATAGGGTTTCCGACAATGGTGCTGGGGCTGAACTTGTAGGTCTCGGCTGCGACCATGAAACTCTTCCTGGCCTCATGAGCTGCAAGGGCAAGCTGAGATGTCCCGATCTTGTTTACGAGGGCTCCGTTGGCTGCGATGGCATCGGCACCGACGACTACTTTGTCCACTTCCTTCATGTGGTAGCGTACCGCCGAGTCCACTATAAGGGATGTCGGGATTCCGAAATCGTTCAGGTGCCGTATGGTTAGGAGGCCCTGGCGCCGGGGGCGGCTTTCGGTCGCAAGGACCTTGATATCTTTTCCTTCATCAAAAGCCGTTGTGATGATGGAAAGCGCAGCGTGCGAGTTACAGTGGGTCATGATAACATCCCCATCCTGAATCCTCCGAGCTCCGATTTTCCCGATAAGTTCAAGAGCCCGGTCAGCCTGCTCGATAAAACGGTTTGCACTCTCGATGATTTCCTGCCTTGCCTCTTCCACATTTCCGGAAGAGTACTTTGAGGCAAGCTTTACGGCGTTTGGGAGGGAAACCGCCGTCGGCCTGGTATTGATGAGGAGGTCCGAAACGTCCCGGATTCGGGTTTCGAACTCTTCCATCGAAGAGACATCAAACCCTTCTGCATAATCCCTAATTGCTCCGGCTGCAGCCTTTGCGATCCTGCCTGCACCCCGGATCTCCATTGTCCGGATCTTTTCCGCGATATCCTCAACTTCTTTCATAGGATAGGATAGTAAGGATTCTAATTTATACCTATCTTCCGGGCATTCCGGAAAATGAAGAAGAGCAGATAAGAGCAGAAATATAGCAGACCAGATTTAATAAGATCAAATCAGATCAAATCAGATCAGACCAGGTAGTCCAAAAAAACAAAAAAACAAAAAAACAAAAAAACAGGAAAGAATTAATTGGAAGTTGAACAGGTCAGATCTCAGTTATTTCTTCAGACCTGTCCCGGTAGTAAGCAAAAAGCTCTTTTCCCCAGTTGAGGGCGGAAGGTCCGAAACACAGGACATCTTCCTTGTGGTCAAAAGTCCCGTCATGAAAAGGAAGGGATAGGGAGAAGAAGCGGTCAGTTACTACATGGGAAAGTTCCAGATTTTCCCTGCAGACGTAAAAGTGTGAAGTTTCTACATTAATAAATGCACTTAACTCGGCCCGGTATTCCTCCCTGAGTCTATCAAAGACAGAGTCCGTTACAAGGATTGAAGCCTTTATCCCTCTTTTTGCAAAATTGAGGAAAAGGGCCGGATAGAGAGGATGAAAAATGGAAGCTGTCCCCCACAAGCAGCTTGATTGGGCAATATTTTCCACAAACTCCCTGTGAGGTTCAAAAAGATGAGTTCTGTCGGGAGGTTCTGAGAACGTGCACTTTCCCAGTTCATCAATCCTTTTTAGGAGATGGAGAGGTATGCATTCGATTGCATGTCTTGACCAGTAATCATAGTTGTTCCCGAAAACCCCCAGGACGCCTACCATGTCCTTCATTCTTCCGACTATGGATCGCCCGAGAGGAGACAGCCTGTAAATATCGCCTTCCTTGAGGACCAGGTTTCTCTCCCTTAACTTTTTAATTTGAGGGAGAATTGCCACTGAACTGACATCTAGAGCAGACCTGATATCTTCAATTGTTTTTGGTCCCTCTTTCAAAAAAAGAAGAAGATTTTTTCTTTTCTCAGAGAGAAAAATCAGTTCGAGAAGATTTTTCTTCATTACTCTGCGTAATTAGAGGTATCTTGATAAATATTTTGCGTATTCATCCGGGCATAAAAAGCATTATTATAAATATATTTCTTACCACTCGCACTTTACATAATTCATATATTCCATATGTGCCCGGGGGTAGGAACGATTTTTAACAAATTGGGGATATATAATTGAAGAAATTTAAGGTATTCAAGTCGATTCAGTCTGCAATTAGATAATTAATCAGAGAGTAAGAATAAAAAAGAATGAATAAAACTATTTAAAAGGACAGCTAAAGAATGAGAAAAAAAATGTCATGGATATAAAAGACAAACTTGTTTAAACGCAGAGAAACATGCAATTAGATAATCTAGAATCAGGGCCGGGAAAACATATTTAAATGCCGCTAAATAATTTAATGCCGATAAAATTTTAAAATCGTTTAGGTTATATACACCCATAACATAAAAAGAGAGTTAGCGGTTGAAGAGTTAAGGGGTTTTCTCTTACACCGCTGGGGTTGAATCACACAGTTGGGAGCCAGATCAGAGGTGGCAAAAGGCTCCCAATTCTTATAAAATTAAAAACTGCATTACACAAAAGTTTTTTTAAAGTACCTGCAAATCATATCCACCTTAAAACTATATAATCTTTTTGAAATGTCGAAAAGGTTAAGAAATTTGTGAACATTTTTAAGAAAAAGATACAATATAACGGATGTTAAGACGCCTTAACGTCCAGAAAACGAAAAGTAAGGAACTAAATAGAGAAGATTTTATTTAAGAAAAATCAGATTTACAAACAGTTTTTTCAGGAAAAAAGGGGATAAAAATAAAAAATCTACAAAAAGAGATGGCTTTAAAGGGCCTTTAAAAATTACGATGGTGACAAAAGATTTGATAGCAACGAAATATTTAATGGCTACGAATATTTTAATATATATTTGAAAATTTAAAGAAACCCAATATTTGAATATTGATAAATATTTTATGTCGTTTATGTTATATATTCAAAAGTCATAGGAAACAATGAAGATTGAGAGTTTTAAAGGGTTTCCTCTCAATCTCATGGGGTTGGATCATTGATAGGGACCGACGGACGGGAACAGAAGGTCCCTATCTAACTAATCTGGCAATTATATGAAATATATATAAATGTCTTTTTTATTTTAATCTTACTACTTGTTTTGAAATAAATATTATTATTTAATTAGAGAATATATTTTACAAATAACAATAAGTCCAGTATCATAAAGTAGATAATCTGGAAAGAGTTACACCCCTGACCCGGCTGTTATGTCAAAATCTCCCAGGACATACAACTAAAATCTTCTAATTTTTATAAAGTAACTAATCATAAATAAAGCTTATGAGTGAAACCCTAAGTGAGAAATATATTTTCAAAAGAAGACCTGTTTAAAAAAGTTACGTGTGCCGGCCCGGGTATGGCAACAAAAATTCCAGCACTTAAGAAGGTTTCCCGCCAAAGAAATTTAGGCAGGAAAAGACAGGAGCAACCATCACCTGCTATTTTACATAAAAGTTAAGGAGGGAGGAAATTAATACGAGATCAATCTTTTGTAATATGATCGAAATACAAAGTTTATAAATAATAACCAACAAATAAGGGAAACAGTTTCATAAAAATTCATAATCTCACTTAGAATTCAAAAATCAGGAATTTAACAATTGGAATTAAAAACCAGGAATTCAATTTAGAAAAGGAGCTAAAAACTTGGACTTCGAAAAAGCTGTACAATTTCACGGACACGTTTGCCCAGGGATTGCAATCGGATACAGGATAGCAACGCTTGCTGCCGAGCGCTTCAAAGACCGGAGCGAAGACGAAGAACTGGTCGCAGTTGTGGAAAACAGGTCCTGTGCCGTGGACGCGATCCAAGTTGTCAACGGCTGCACCTGCGGCAAAGGGAACCTTGTCTTTAAGGAGCACGGAAAACACGTATACACCTTCTTCAAGAGGGGGGACGAAAAAGCCCTGAGGATTTCCCTGAAACCCGACGCTCTGCCCCAGGACGACCGGCACACTGCCCTCTTTGCAAAAATCAGGGCAGGGACTGCAAGCCCCGAGGAAGTAAAGGAGTTCAGGGCAGCACATGAAGCCAAAAGCCAGAGTATCCTGGAAAGGCCCGAGGAAGAAATCTTCTGGATTAAAGAAGTGGAGATCGAAGCCCCCCAAAAAGCCAGGGTTTACCCCACAGTCATCTGCAGCGAATGCGGAGAAGGTTTCATGGAACCCCTGGGCAGGGTCAGAAACGGGAAAATCGTTTGTATCTCCTGTTTCGAAGCAGGGGAATAAGATAGAACAGGGAAATAAGGCAGGGAAGAAAAAATAAGGCAGGGAAGAGAAATGAACGAAAAAACCCCGGAAACCATCGAAATGGAACCCGTCGGGTACGTTGAAAACGATTATCTGGAACCGGTCTACAATGAAAAGGTCTACCAGACCATCTCGAAGATCATAATCAAAGAAGACCTGGCAGAAGGCCTTTACAGGATAGAGGATTTCGAAAAACTCTACATCCTCTTCCATTTCAGCAAATCAAAAGGTTACGACCTGACCCACCGCCGCCGCTATGACGGGGAGATCTCTGGCCTTTTTGCCTCCAGAACTCCACGGAGACCTAACGGAATCGGGCTAACGCTGGTAGAGTTTGTGAAAGTAGAAGGCAACGTGCTCCACGTAAAGGGCCTGGACGCAATCAACGGGACTCCGGTCCTGGACATAAAGCCTTACATAAAAAAGATTGAAGAAGGATCGGACTGAAAAAAGGAAGCTGAAAAAAGAATTTGTGGGCATTCAAAAACCACAAAGAACTTTTTTGAGGCTAAAAAAAGAAAAAGGGAAAATGCCCTTTTTCAAATTTTAATTCTATTTTGCAATTATTCAGATGCTTTTTTCTATTACAACTCTACGTCTCTATTGCACCCGAAATTACATATTTTTCTTCCGCATTCCCAGGTAAATTCCACCTGCTGCAACCAGTACGAAGAGAGTTCCTACAATGTCGGCACCCGAGAAAGACATGCCTCCTTCAGCCTCATTTTCAACAGATTCCTTTGTCATCTCATACCCTTCCACGTACGGGTCAGCAGCAGATTCAAGAGCCCGGGGCACAGGTTCAGGAGAATCGACTCCATACCCGGCATCCACAGCTGTCAAAGTCTGGTTCCCACCCGAAGAGGAAGTTTCTTCCGGCGGGTTGAGCTTTTCTGCAAGACTTGTTTTTTGCCCGCTACTGCTGTGGTGTTCATCTTCATCCTGAAGAGACTGCTTAGTTGCCTTTTCGATTGCTTCGCTGAAGCCGGGTACGGAAACCAGCCCGTTTACGTATTCGTTAAGAAGCGGGTTTCCACAGGTGTGGTGGCAGCAGGTAACCCCGTCATTTACAACGGATTCCGCGTATTCCGTAGCCAGGCTTTTCAGGACTTCATCCGAGGCGTCCCAGTTACCTTTGAGTGCAGTTTCGAGCATCCTGGCAGTCATAGCCTGGTAAGCATGCGGATTGTTGTCCTTGAGCCAGTCGCTGAGTTCCGGGTCCCCTACATAGGTCTGATACACCTGGTTCCAGACATCATCACTTATCAGGTCCGGGTTCAGGGCTTCCCAGCCCCAGAGGTTTTCAAGGAAATCTCCCATCTCAGCGGCTCCTGCATACCCATTTTGCTGCATCCCCTCGATCCAGGAGGGGTTGAAGTACCTGGCATACAGTTCTTTTTCAAGGAAAGAACCGAGGGTTTCCACCATTTCGCTACCCGGGTTCCGGAGGTTGAAAATAAAAGATTCGGGGTACTCCCCGCCGGATGCATACTTCACGGCAAGGTTCAGGCCGCCCAGGTACTGGAAGAACTCGTCGGTGTCAAGGGCTCCGTAAGTATTCGAACTCCTGCTGTGCAGGGTGACCTCGACGTCCCTGAGGTTGTCCTCAAAGAAGGCTTCGTTTTCAAGCTCGGCGCAGCCCGTAAACTCCGCAAGGCTTCCCCCCCAGATGTATTCGCCGTAGGCATTGCTCATCTTGCTTATGTAAAGTTCGGCAAGTTCCTCTGTATTGTTCCAGGTATTGCTCGCGGAAACCGCGTTACTCATGCCTGTGCCGTATACCCCGTCCGCGGGCCCGAAAATTCTGAGGGTTGCAACCTGCCAGGAAAGGGTCTCATTTTGTAGGGTTTCATTAAGTTCAGCAGCAAGAGATTTTGTGTTTTCAAGAACATAGTTGGGGTTTTCTGCTGTTCCCGGAAACTCCGACTCGTCGCAGACTGTTCTCACCGCATAATCGATAAGACGGATGTTGTTCGGGTAAGTGTCCCTGTACAACCCCGAAATCTGGACCATAACATCAATGCGCGGCCTTCCGAGTTCTTCGTCCGGGATGAACACCAGATCATCGTAGCTGTCAAAGTCCTCATCAGCGTCCTCGAAGTCCGGCTTTACCCCGAGGAGGTAAAGGATCTGGGACTCCATGACACCCTCGTTCCGGGTGGTTTCCCCGGCCCAAAGGACATAGGCAACCTTTTCGGGATAGCTGCCGTTGTGGCTTTCCCTGTACTGCCTGAGCATCTCATCAGCCATCTCCGTCCCGATTATCCAGGCTTCTTCGGAGGGGAGTTCCTCGGGGTCAAAGGAGTAGAAGTTCCGGCCCGAAGGCAGGGTATCCGGATCTCTTACAGGGTCTCCACCGGCATTAGGTTCGATGAACCTTCCGTCCAGGGCTTTTAAGACCTGGTTGATTTCGTTCTTACCCTCTGCAAGCAGGGCAGCGTACTCTTCAGCCGTGGCAAGGTCTGCGGTCAGGGTTGCGTTCTCGCTGCAGCCGAGCACATAAGCCTGGGCTTCTGTGGAACTATTGCCGTAGAGCAGGACAGATTCGAGAAGGGCAAATTCGGCTTCATCGGAATTGTTGCAGCCGGAAAGAGCCGGGTCAAAGCAGAACTCGACATGTTCTTCGAAAGGTTCTCCGAGCATCGAGTTTACCATACCCGCGAGTTCGGCTCCTTCGGGAGAGGTTCCGAGCACATGCAGGCCGTAGGGCATGGAAGTACTCTTGAGTTCTTCCAGCAGGTCGCCAAGCTCGTCCAGGAAAATATCCTCAAAGCTCAGTTTATCTTCGGCAAGGCTCATGTTCAACTGGCTGTCAAGCCCGAGTTCCATGGTAAGGTTCAGGATTTCTGCCTTATGCATCTCCACGAGTTCCTCTTCCATGCCCATGTCAACGGCATTCGTATAGTCGAGGATGGCTCCGTCGAGCTCTGCGTATTCCCCGTAAAGCCCGGCTTCCAGGACAGGAGGGATCAGGTGGTCGATGACAACGGCATTACCTCTGCGTTTGGCCTGGACACCTTCCCCGAGCCCGTCCATGACATAGGGATAGATAACCGGGATGTCCCCGTTCATCAGGGCAGGCCAGTCTTCACAGGAAAGACAGAACTGTTTGCCAGGCAGCCATTCCACGGTCCCGTGCCTGCCCATGTTCACCATTGCATCAGCTCCGTATTCGTTCTGGAGCCAGAGATAGAAGGCAATGTACTGGTGGTGCGGAGGCAGGTCCTTGGAATGGTAGAGGGCATCATTGTCCTGCAGCCAGCCCCTTGTAGGCTGGGGAGCAAGAATTACCCCTTCTCCGACTTCGATCTTCGGGATTACAAGGTATTTTTCTCCCCCTGATTCCCAGACCATAATCTCCCCGGGCGCCCTGCCCCAGCGAGAAATTACTTCCTGCTGCCGGGCTTCAGGCAGGGCTTCGAACCATTCACTGTAAGTAGAATTGGGGATCAGGACAACGTCCCCTTCCTCAACCAGCCGGTCAAGTTCCCCGGGAGCCCAGGTCCCGATATTCGTGCCCTGCACCAGCATAAGGTCCGTAAGTTCGCTCCCGTTCGGGATTCTGGCAGGGTTCACGGCATAGCCCGCATCAGCCATTCCTTCAAGGAGCTTGCAAATGCTGGGCGCAACGTCAAGGTAGGAAGCCCCGATCCCATCCTTTCCGCAGCCGTGGTTGTAATAGATGATTGCAACCTTCTTTTCGGCTTCAGGGGTCCTTTCCGGGGAAAGCTCAACCTGGGCAAGGGTGCGGTTTACAAGCCAGTCAACCTGCCCCGGGATCGGAACGTAGATTTCCTCCTCGGTTTCAGGGTGAATCTCGGAGGTGGAAATCATGATCGGGTCAATAAACCCATACCATTCAGGCCTGTAGATCCTCATCATACTGTCAGCCGGGAGAGGGCTACTGCTTTCGTTCCATTCCGTATAATTAAGGTAGCCGTTCAGGACCCCGTTGATAAGGGGGATGTCAAGCCCTTCGGTATCGAAGTAGTTTCCACGGTACGTAAAAGAGATGAGGGTGTCCACATACGTCTCGGTTTCGTTCCTTATGAAAGGGTCACAAGGATTGGAAGAATCCCCGTAGAAAGTGATAACATTGACATCCCTTGATTCGAATTCCTGAATAAGGGTGTCGAAGGGTTCCATCCTATTAGGGTAGTAAGAAGCGTAGAAAGCCATGCCTACGGTGGGAGCACTTGCGTTATAACGGTGCCCTTCATCCTCCCGGTTTGCATACCATTCCAGGTATTCCTCATAACTTTCGGCAAAATAAAGGTCTGAACCGTTAACGAAGTCAGGGTGGTAGATAGCTCTTGCAGGTGGCCCAATCGGAGCCTCTACCTCAAGGTCGTTCCTGCCGTAATACTCATTTGCAAGGTAGAAAATCATGTAATCCAGATTCCGGTCATTTGCAGGAATATTTGACCAGTAACTCTGTAGAAAAGCCTTAAATACGGCTTCTTCACCATCGAATTTTGAAGGGACTGGTTCAAGATATTCAGGAAGGGTAGTAGTCTGACCAATGACCACAGCCCCGTTTTCAATTGCCTCATTAATATTATCTCGAAGCACTTCAGCATCCTGGGTAAACATATTGATGTAGATAATATCCATGCTGCCGAAATCGACCTCGGTGTGGTTTTTCAGGTTATTCGGCGTAAAATAGCTCAAGGTCAGATTCAGGTCACTGTTACTGTTGAGCCTGTTTACCACAGTCTCAAGCTGGTAGTCATACCTGTATCCGGTGATGATTGAAACGTTAAGGTGCGGGCTGTTTGAATAAGGAAGAGCTTTTTCTCTTAACAGAGCCACCGTCACATTATCTTTATATAGAAGGCTGGAACCCATAGTGCGAACAGTGTATCCGCAGATAGTGGTTTTTTCAGAATAAAGATCCAGAAGGGCAAAAATTTCCTCGGGGTTAGATGTTCCGTCATAGCCCAGGTAGATATCTTTTGAAACAGGAGTGGCGTTTGCTACCGTTAGCTCTTCATCAACATTATAACATTTTAACTCCCCGTCTTTTTCATAGTATTTAATAGCTATAAGCGTGTAGTTGCCCGGGGAAACGTCTTTAAGTTCATAATAGCCGCTTGAATCAGATGTAGAGTTTGAAACAATTGCTCCAGATTCAGACTTCAAAACTACGGAAACGTTATCTTTGTACAAAAGACTGGAACCCATAGTGCGAACAGTGTATCCAGAGATAGTGGTTTTTTCAGAATAAAGATCCAGAAGAGCAAAAATTTCCTCGGGATTGGGGGTTCCATCATAGCCCAGGTAAATATCTTTTGGAATAGGGGTGACATTTGTTACTGCTAACTCTTCATCAACATTATAACATTTCAATTCACCATCTTTTTCATAATACTTAATAGCTACAAGCGAGTAGTTGCCCGGGGGAATGTCTTTAAGTTCATAGTAACCACTCTCATTGCTGGTAGTATTTCCTACGACTTCAAACTGTGAACTTAACGAGCTAGCGCAGGCAGTAGAAACCAGCATAAAGAGCAGTAAAAATATCAATCCGAAAACTTTAGCGTATTGCACAGGGTTTTTTAATTTATCAGTTAGAATTCTTTCCATTGTATCTCCTCGAGAAAAATCGAATTATGTAAGCCCTGGTGTGGGGCTGAACACCGGGTTAGGGATTGCAAAGGGACAGCAATTGCAAGTCAAAACTTCTTTTTGAATGAGATTCCCGGAGATGGAACATACCGGGAAAATGCATTTCCGGAGGGGCATGATTCCAGAAATTGAACACAAGTTTACTTTCTGAAAGTTGAGCAAATGCTAGCGACAATAAATAAAAAACATAATGATGCGCCAACCATGAAGATGATATCGTTTTTTTATGACAGTTAATCCCACCTTTTCCGTTCAATAGTCTCCACTTACGGAACAACTCAAGTTGAGTTTATTTGGCATATAACCCCTGTTTTTCGGGTAACGATTGTTACCCTGAGAGATAACAAGAAGTTAAAATGGCTGGAAAAATAGCCAGATAGAATAGAGAAAAATTTCAAATGAAAACCAATAAACGCTCTACCATAAAAAGAGGAAATGAAAAAAAGGATTTGGGGGCACTGAAATAAATGATGCCCCCAGTCTATCGAAGTCTCAAAGCTTCCTCTTCCTGAATCCGAGATAGATTCCTCCCACTGCTGCAAGTACGAACAAAGTGCCCACAACGTCAGAACCTGAGAAAGACATCGGACTTCCTCCCTCGGAACCATCAACTGCATCTTTCTGCATCTCGTAGCCTTCCACATAAGGATCGGATTCGGCAGATGAAGAGCTTTCCGGAGCATCGGGAGTTTCGGTTCCGTATCCGGCATCGGTTTCTTGAGCAGTTGTCTGGTTCGCACTCTTTACCACCGGGGTAGAACTGCCCCTGTTACCACTGCTGCTACTAGTACTGGGTGAGGGAATAGGAGTAGTCTCCGGGAAATCGGTTGCTTCGGTGATCTTATTATTGTATGCGTCCTGAAGCTCCTGGCTGACTCCCGCAACGGACATCATGCCCTTCACATACTCATGAAGCGAGGGGTTTCCGCAGGTGTGGTGACAGCAGGTGACCCCGTCCTCTACAACTGACTTTACGTACTCGGAAATCAGCTGGTCTCTTATCTCGGTATTCTCCCAGTAGCCTTTACGCATTGTTTCCAGCATCCTGGATTCTATTGACTGCATGGCGTAAGGGTTGTTTTCCTTGAACCACTCCTGCATGTCAGGGTCGTTGATGTAGGTTTCATAGACCAGTTCCCAGTCGCTGTCATCCACGAGGTCCGGGTCACAGACTTCCCAGCCCCAGAGGTTGTTTACGAACTCGGCCATCAGCTTGCCTCCGGAATACCCGGATTCCATCATGCCCTTGATCCACTGGTCATTGAGGTACCTGGACCGCAGGTTCTTTTTCAGGTATTCGTCCATCGGGACCATCCCGCAGTTTTCCGCGTCCTGGCTCCGGGTATCGGAGACGTACATCTCAGGAGTTTCCCCTGAAAGATACCTGCTCACCAGGTTCATGCCACCGAAATACTGGAAAAAGTCGTCGTTGTCCAGGGTATCATAGAGGTTAGAGGAATCCGAGTGAACAGACGCATCCGCTGCTTTCAGGTTTTCTGCCAGGAGCTCGGAACATTTTTCGCCCCAGATATCAGTCCCGTAGGCATAACCCATCTTGTCGAGGTAAAGCTCGGCAATCGTTTCCTCGTTTTCCCAGGTCCCACTTGCACCGATGGCATTGGCAACCCCGATCTCGTAAGTCCCGTCCTTAACCGCAAAGCAACGCATTTCGGACAATTTTTTTGCGGTATCACTGTCATACCCTGCAGCGACAAGGGCAGCAAAGATCTGCTGGCTGTTCTCATTCACATAGTTCGTATAGTTGGTATCCGGGACTGTGGATTGGTTGGCTGCAAGCCTGACAGCCTCATCTACCATTTTTATCTTGTCAGGGAAAGCATCCCGCATCCCGGCGGTCGTATAGACAATATCGATCCTCGGCCTGCCGATCAGGGATTCGTTTCTCAGGGGAGAGCCTTCAGGCAGGAGCGCATACATTTCGGACTCGTTCATGACCGCAAGCCCGTCGACCTGCCTGGTTTCATCGTCCCAGGTCGGCCTTATCCCGAGCAGGTAAAGCACTTCGGCTTCAAGGGTCCCGTGATCTCTTATGAACTCCACGCCAAACCTGGAGAACGAGACTTTTTGCGGGTATTCCCCGTATTTTCCATAATAGTCCTCAAGCAGGGAATTTGCCATGGCAACTCCCAGTTCCCAGGCAGCTTCCGAGGGGTAAAGCCTCGAGTCCACACCGTAGAAGTTGCACCCTGTAGGAACCGAATCCGGGTTCTGTATCGGGTCCCTGCCTAACCTCGGAGGAATGTAGCCACCTTCAAGGGCTGAGAGCAAATGGTCCATTTCCTGGGAACACTGCCTGAGCCTGTCCCTGTATTCGATCCCGACCTCAAGGGCGGAACTTAGCGAATTCTCATTGTTCCCGTAGACCAGGTCCTGGGCTGCTTCAGGGGTGATGTTACTGTTGCTGCTAACCACTTCCCAAACAAGCCGGTCCACCCTGCTGTCATCCGAAGGAATCCCGAGCGGGTATTCCGTTGTATTGGAATAGAAGGCAGCTTCCACAGCTTTTTCAAAGCTGTTTCCCATCATTGCCCTCACCATCAGGCTCATCTCGTCCCTGTGCAGGTCCAGGATATCGGCTTTGTACTCAAGGCCCTGTTTCAGGTCGATGTTTACCGAACTGTTGTTGAAGCCGTAGAGCGTGTCCTGGGCGTCCCGGTACTTCGTACCGTTGTAGATAACATCCCAGACCAGGGCATCTACCTTCGTATCGTTTTCAGGAATGCCTGAGGGGTAGAGAGTTGCATTGGAATAGAAAGCAGCGGTCACATTCCCTTCAAAGGAAGTGCCCAGCATTGTCCTGATAACTGAGGGCAGGTCGTCCAGTACAGGTGCGACAACTCTGTCTTTGTAGCTCAAACCGAACTCCATGTCCCGGGTTACGGATGCGTTGCTGGACTCATAAACATTGTTCTGAGCCGTTGCGGGATCCGTCCCGTTGATTACAACTTCCCTTATCATCCGGTCTACATTCGTATCCCCTTCGGGAATTCCTTCCGGGGAACCGGGATAGAAAACAGCGGTCACATTCCCTTCAAAGGATGTACCCATGATTACCCGAATAATGGATACGAGTTCGTCCTGCTTTTGCTCCAGGCTCTTTTCGGGAGGTACCTCCCCGAACACATGCATGCCGTAGGGGATGTTTTCTTCGGAAATTTCCTCGAGATACTCGTGGAGGACGTTTTTCACGAAATCGTTGAAGAAGGTTTCATTGGTCCTGAGCTCTTCAACCATGCTTTCGTCAACTTCAAGGTCAACATCGAGCTTGAGTTCAAGCATCTCATCGATTATGAGCATCCGGTATTTTTCCTGCACATCGGTCCCGTCCATGGCAGGGTCGTAGTAGGTCTGAATGTTTCCTGCAAGCCCTGCCATTTCCCCGTGCAGCCCTCCCTTTTCAAGGGTAGGGGTCAGGTGATCGATTATCAGGGCATTTCCACGGTATTCCGCAGTCAGGCCTTCCCCGACGTTTGCCACGATATAGGGATAGATATTAGGAATATCCTGGAGCTGGAGGGGTGCCCATTCCGCTGTACGGTTCATCCCGTACGCCGAGCCGGGGAGCCATTCGTGGGTCCCGTGGGTCCCGAGATGGATAAGGGCATCGGGCTGCCACTCCTCATTCTTGTTCAGCCAGAGGTAGAAAGCGATGTACTGGTGCGGAGGCGGCAGGATACTGCTGTGGTACATGGCATTTTCATTCTGCATGAAACCCCTGGCAGGTTGGGGCATGAGCCAGATATTCCCACAGCGGACAGCCGGGATCACGATATATTTCCCACTTTCGTTTTCCCAGATCATGTGGCTCTTGTCCGAAGGCACTTCTTCTGCCCAGGGCGTGCCCCATTCAGCAATGGTAGCTTCCCGGAGGTCTTCGGGAATTTCAGCCTCAAACCACTCCCTGTAGGTCTCCATTGGCAGGAGTACCATGTCCCCACTTTCAATTCCGTTCTGGACCATTGCCTCGAGTTCCCCGGGAGCCCAGCAACCGACATTCCGACCCTGGCTCTGGATCCTGTCCAGCAGTTCCGTTGAGTTTGCCGGGATATCCTCGACATTATAGTTCCTTTCGCTTTCATTCATATTTTGAAGTATGGAAACCATGCTCGAGATGGTGTCAAGGTAACTTGCCCCGACGTTATCCTTTCCCGGCGGGTAGTTGTAATAGATAATTGCAACATTTTTCTCGCTGTTATCCTTGAGTTTGAGTTCTGCCCAGTTTATCGAGCGGTTTGCAATCCAGTCGACCTGGGTGGGGATTGGCTCATATACGTACTCGTTCCAGGAAACCTGTATATTCTTCCCGACCACGATGTACTCGAAAATGCCATCCCTGTCCGGAGCCATGGTCTTTCGGGCGACCTCTTCGGTGGGAATCCCCCTGTTAACGTCAGCGGGGTCATCGGATTCCGATGCCACGATACCTTTCAGTACCGCCACGTCCAGGTGTTCCAGTTCCTCGATTCCACGGGTATAGTTTTCGTAGTTAAGCGCAAAACTCTTTAGAGAAATCGCACACTGGACAAGAGGTTCACCATTTTCGTCACAGTAAAATTCGGTGACATTGTTAAACGTATCAAAACCTGCGATTACGTTACAGTCCTTGCTTTCAAGGTCCCTGATAAGCGCGTCCACGACCTCGGTATTTCCATCTTTATAATCGCTCTTATGGAACCATATCCCAATTGTGGGGCGGTCCGGGTCATAGACCCTGTGCTCCCCGTTTGAGCTGTTGCCATACCATTCAAGGTATTCGGAAGTGTTGTCGAACCAGTACTTATCGACAGGAGAATCCAGGTGGTAAAGCCCGGCAGGCAGGATTATAGGAGCCTCATATTCCCAATCCGCTGTCAACTCCGTTTTGCTTGAGAAATTCCGGGCAAGGTAGGCAAGGAAGTTTCTGGAGTTTTCCTTGAGGAATTCCTCCTCTACTCCGATGTTGTAAAAGTACTTCTCGACCATGCTTCCGTTTTCATCGCCCGGATAAGCATAGTCATAATCGGACATATTGAACGACGCCCCCGAGGTGGAGGTAATGTCGATAAGCATGGTCCCATTCGTCTTTGCCCTTTCAAGGTCGTCTCCAATCTCATCAAAGACAGAACCCCAGAGCATGTAGGTGAATATGATGTCCGGGTTTCCGAGATCAACTTCAGAAAAATCCGTAGTTACGGACTCGTAATATGTCAGGTTCAGCTTGTCATTATATAGGCTGGTATTCCAACCCTCTTCAAAAACAGCCTGAGTACCGTAGCTTATTACCGTTATATCAACGTGGTTTTCATCTGCCGATACGTTCGGCGCAAGCAGCAAAAGAAGCACTGCGCTTAAAACCAATAACTTACATTGTATTCTATGCATGTTATCCCCTGGATAATGTGCCCGAAACCCGGGAAGATTTCCTGGCGGGAGTTTGCCGGGTTCCGGAATCAATTTTCATATCTGCATTCGAATTTCTTCTTAAATTGCAACAACTCGATCATGACAACATAATTGAGACAGTCCGGACAATACTCCAGTTCAAATAAATTGAAGTTAAGACAACTTTACTTGTGCAATTTTTCCAAAAAAATTAACCAGAAGTTTCGTTATTTTCAGCCTCTTCCTCACTTTCAGGCACGTAAATCACCCTGCCGTCAGCCAGTTTGTAAGCCGTTCCGAGAGCTTCTCCTGTCCCCCCCCCGATGTTGTCGGTCATGTTCAGGACTTCTATGGGTTTCCCCTCTTCCTTGATAATGATCTTCATATCCTGCTGCCCCGGATTTTTCACAATAGTGATATCTTCGTTGGGGTTCAGGAGTTCAGGGAGCTGGTAGGACATCACCAGGGCAACCAGCAGGGCAACCGAGAAGACCATAGCCACATCGAAAAGGTTGGCAACCCCGGTAAGGGGGTTCTGGTCTTCAGGGTCAGCGAAGAGACCTGTACGGTGGTAGCGTCTTGATTTTGATCTTTTCATCCTTGTTCCCCTGTTTTTTCTTCAATTGTGTCAAGGATGTAATCGATATCTGACATATCTTCCCAGTACCAGCGCCTCCTGATCTGGGTCAGGACGTAGCCGATTATTCCGGCAAAGAGCCCCACAACCGTGGTGGCAAAGGCGATCATGAGGTTGTTTGCAAGGGTGGCAATGTCTCCGCTTGAAAGCCCTATCAGAGCGGGGCCGAGAGGGATAAGGGTGCCCATGAGCCCGAGCATGGGGGAAATCGTTGCAACGATCTTTGTTTGCTCAAGGCGCCTGGCCATTTTGATTTCATATGCCTCGGCAAGTCTTTCGATCGCCGGGAAGTTCAGATCATTCAGGTACTTCGAAGCTTCTCTCGAAAAGGCAGTTACCATGTAGTTCTGCTTTATGTCTCCCAGAACCCCGGCAGCCTCCGAAAAGTTTGAATTCAGGCAGGATTCCCTTAGACCCTTGCACTGAACTTCCAGATTATCCATGTCCCTGTGCCGCTTTGCGTACTCGGAAAGAAACTCCCCGATAAGGATAAGGGAAAAGAGCACCAGAAGCAGGAGGATCAGGATTACCGGATAGAGCAGAGCCGAGGAGAAGGTATACATTATCTCGAAGATGGGGCCTGCACTCATTGTTCAGACCTCACATGCCCGAGGAAAAATCCTCCCAGAATGATGAGTCCCAGTATAAGTAGGGGAAGCACTCCTGAACTGCCTCCGTCCAGGGTAGCCAGGTGCATCTGTTTAGTTTTCATGTAGGCAGGGATCAGCAAAGCCCCCAGAAGGTAATAGATCCCGAGGAGCATCATGACGGTCCCCAGGGTCTCGGGAGTCTTGCCCATTTTCCTGAAAATGAGGGAAGAGCCTACAACCGAGATGAAAAAAGCAGTTCCTACAAGCAGCCCGATCTTCAACCCGCCTATGTCAAGCGTGGAAGCCAGCAGCAAGCAGGATACCGCAAGAGCCGTCAGGCAGACAGGGCAGGGCATTGAGATGGCGAGGAAGGTATGCCTTGAAACGTCCTTTCCTGAGTTCCATTTTTTCTGGGTGTAAATCCCGGCTCCAATGAGAAGCAGGGAAACGATCACATGAATCCCCATGCCCATCGATGAAATTTTTTCAAAACTATCCATGCTTATGTTATCCACAATACTTCCAAAGAGCAGGGCCAAAAAGAAGTAGCTGCTTCCGACTGCGAGGATTTCTCGCGTTTTTAGGTTTGAAAAGCCGCAACCTAATCCAGTTTTAAGCCCGAAGATGAGGATACCTATTAAAATCCCAATAACAGTCAATACAGCAGAGTCCATAGTATCTCTCTGTGCATTTAGAATTGAGTTAAATAAAAACTGGTTTTTGGATAACGATTGTTACCCAAAAGGCTAACAAGCCAGAAGCTGAAATCGTTTTTTAGAGAATGAAAAGTTTAGGAGAAACTTTGGACCTGAGCTCAAGAACTAAAAAAGTAAAAAAATAACATCCGAAAATATCAAAGGATTATTATAAGCAGCGATTAAAAAAATAATCGGAGGATGCAATAAGAAATTTTTGGCAAATATTAATATTAATTATGCGCAAATTAACTCTGTTAACATTTGAGATTTGATTTGAGCGAGTGAAATGTAGAAAATAAGATTCAAGTAAATTTGAGTAAACATGATTAGAAAAAAGAAATTAGTAGAGGGCATATTACATATTACTTGTATATACAAATAGCAATAATTATAAGTAATGGAGTTTGTATAGGGACACATTATGGTAGTAAATGGTATGAAGAATTCGGGAATTAACGGAGGAGGAGAAAAACTATTCAAAGCAATATCAAGCGACACCCGCCTCTCCATTCTGGAACTCCTGAGCGGAGAGAACACTCACATCTCAGGTATTGCCAGAGAACTGGGGATCTCCGTACCCGTAGCTGCCAAACACGTAAAGATTCTGGAGGAAGCCGAACTGGTCGAGAGAAAAAAGTTAGGGAACCTCCATATGATAGCAATCAAAATCAGCAACGTATATTCATTTCTGGACCACTTTGCAGAAAACCGGAACGTAGAAGTTGAAGAAGGCACTACCCTCCTTGAAGCCCTGAAAAGTGTTGCCGCAGTGGAGGTCACACAGATGGGAAACAGGATTAAAGTAGTTTCCACGGACGGAGAGGAAGGTTTTTACATTTATGAAGTTGACGGGAAATTCTCGGACAAAACAGTGGATGAATATACTTTTGAAGAAGACGCAGTCGTGGAGTGGAAAAAACTTATCCCGGTCACGAAAAAAAGACTGTTTGTGAACATCAGGAGATGAGAAGGGTACTCAGGAACCCTTTCCGGAACTCTTTTACTGTGGATTTTTAGCTTCATTCATATAGCTTTTAGCCTAATTCATCTGGTTTTTAATCTCATCCCTGCGCTTTTTGGCTTTATTCCGATGGATTTTCAGCTTCATTCCTTGAGCTTCGCCAGGACTCCGAGATGGTCTTCATGATAGGGGTTCAGGTCCCTGGCAGTAAGGATTTCGAACTTCGGTTCGAATGCCTGCTCCAGTTTTTTGATTTCGTCCCTGAAAACCTGTTTCGGGTTTGCCGCGGTGTCAATGCTTCGGGCTTTGATGGCTAGCAGGAGATACCCGTCACTTTTCAAATAGCGGGCCGCATTCCTTGCGGCGATCTCGGCCTGGTTAGGTTGGGCAACGTCCTGGAAAACCACGTCCACCGGTTCGACCAGATGGGCATAAATATTGGGTTTTCCAGCATCTGCAAGGATTGGGTGCAGGTTTCTACGACGGGCTACAAGGCTTATCAGGTCCCGCATGCTCCTGGGGGAAAATTCGACGGCATAGACTGCCCCCCCGGATACAATATCCGAGACGTGGCTAACCGTTGTGCCGGAAGCCGCCCCAAGATAAAGGACTTTTGAATCCTGCCTGAGAGGAATTTTGAACTTTTTGAGTACCATTGCCCCAAGCTTGCTCCGACGCGGTTCCCAGGTCCGGTACTCCGAACCTTCGATAGAGAGCAGTTTTTCCCCGTAGACTGTCATACCCGGGTCCAGGTTTTTCGTGGAGAGATACTTTTTGCCCTTCGTGATTTCAAAAATTCCTTCGGAAAGAGTCTTTACTTCGGGCATTTACTGCCTCCTCTTCTTTTTTCCTTTTGGCTTTAACCCGCGATCCGGCTTTTTTCGGGGAGCTTCGGGATTCTGAAGCCTGATCTGCTGTACCTTTGCGTCCAGTTTTTCTGCAAGGGAGGGGACTTTTTTCCCGGAGTAAAGGTCCATTCTCGCAGCCAGGGAAAGCTTTGCAGCAACGGCTCTTGCAATTTTTCCCCGCTGCCACCAGGGAGAGGTATTGATCAGGGGGTGACTGAAAATTATCCCGTGTTTCGGGGAGGGAGCCCTGGACCTGAGGTGTTTGAAAAGGGCTTTGTTAGCCCCTATTACCTGGACCGTACTGGAGGGAAAAGCTGCAAGCTTTTCCAGGCTGCCTGCTATGCTGATAAGCCTGGCCCCCAGCATGGGACCTGCAAGCAGGCTCAGGTTTGGAGCTATGTTTTCCATACTGGATTCTATATATGCCTCGATCTGCTTCCGCCGGTCGTAGAGGCTGCAGACGCTTGTGGCAAACCCTTTGAGAAGTTCCTCATCAAAGGCTTCGAGTTCCGCACCCATGGAATCCGTGGCTCTTGCATAAAGAGGATCTTCGGGGGCAACATTTTTCCTGGAACCGTATTTTGCGACAAACCTGCCCAGGGTTTCTCCACTCAAACCACTTTCAGGGAAATAACCCCCGTACCACTCGGAAAGCCTTTCCGAAAGGACATTTGCAGTCTCATTTACATCATCCAGGGCTTCCACTGCAAGGATTATGCGCTGGTCAGGTGTTAACGCTCCCGAGATCTGCAGCTTTGCAGCATCCAGGGTTACTTCGTGTAAGAGGGAATCATACTCTTCCGAAGATCTGACAAACCCACAGGCAAGAGCAGCGGACCGGAGGTCAAAACCTGCAGGGGGAACACCTTTACCCGCTTCCCTCAAGGAAAGGGAACGGAGCGCAAGCTCCCTGACATTTTTAGAAAACTGATCGGATGCAAGGACTTTCCCGTCCTCACCCAGATCAAGCGTTCCAAACCAGGATTCAAGTCTCAAAAAAGCCCTCCGGAGATCTCCGCACCCCTATTCCTCACTTTCGTGAGCAGAGTTTCCCCACCAAGGGACTCGTCAAGCATCTGCTGGACTTCCTTCCGGAGCTTTTCACCTTCACTCATGCTCCCTGCAATCCCGTAGACCACAGGCCCGAAGGAACTGACTCCGGAGCCGCTTGCCCCGTAATCCCGCATGAACTGTACGATATCGAGCACCGGCCGGGGCTGGATGTCGACCTCCCGCTTTTTGAAACCGACATTCTGGATGTGATTGACCGCAGCTCCGAAGCTTTCCAGGTCCTCTTCCATAAGCGCGGGGAGCATCTGCATGAGAATCACATGAGCAACCTCCTGAACTTCAGCCAGGGGAATGGGACAGACCTTTTTGAAAATATCAACCTCTTCGGCATCATGAGCCCCTTTGATGCCCGCTATTGCAAGGACGATGGGCCAGTCCGGGAAATCCTCCCTGAAAAGTACGGGCCCCGGGGGCACATGGCTGGCGGCTGAAGGGGAAAAAGCACCCTTGTCCTTGAATTTGTGCCCTCCGTCCAGGATAAATCCCCCATTTTCGAAGGCAGCGACCCCTATCCCGGAAGTTCCGCCTCTCCCAACCGCAACTGCAAGTTCCCGGACACTTTTTCCAAGCCCGAAAACTTCATTTACCGCTGCTGCAGCCGAAAGTGCGGCCTGGGTCCCGGAACCGAGCCCTACATGGTCAGGAATCTCCTTTTCAATATTGATCCTGATGCCCCGGCCCCTGGGAAGAATGGATTCCACCGCTTTTCGCATCCTGCCTGCGAAAATGGAATCACCCAGAATTTCCACAGTATCAGCTTCAACGGCAGAAATTTCCATAGAGGGGGATTCTAGCGTGATTCCCACCCCTCCATCGACCCTGCCAATCTCTGCATTCAGGTCAATAAGGGTCAGATGAAGTCTGGATGGAGACACTAATCTAATCATATCAATCTGTATCCTCGTTAATTATTCATAAAGCTTAGGGCTGATTTCCCCGATTGCTTCTGAAAAAGATAAAACAGGCAAACCTTTCCGGCTTAGGCCGGCAGGAGCTTCCAGAAGCAGAGCAGGTTGCCAGGACCTGCCTCAGCACGAGATATCCGCATCTTTAGATGATATCCGCACCTTTATTCCTGGCTTTCGTCAAAAGTACAGTTCCGCCCACGGACTCATCGAGCATCCTCTGGACCTCGTTCCTGACCTGAGCCGCTTCCCTGGAGTTGTCAACAAGGCCGTAGACAAGAGGCCCGAAGGAACTCATGCCTGCCCCGTAGCAGCCGTTCTCCCGCATGAAAGCCATGGTATCCTGCGCAACCGGCTGGAGGTCAACCTCTCGCTTTTTGAAACCCACGGTCTGGACGTGATTGACCGCAGCCCCAAAACTCTCGGGGTCCTCTTCAAGGAGAGCAGGAAGCATCTGCATAAGGATTACATGCGAGACCTCCCTTACCTCGAAAAGTGGGATAGGGCAGGTTGTATTGAAGACGTTGATTTCCTTATCGTCATGGACCCCCTGACCGTTGGGAACTGCAACAACAATCGGCCAGTCAGGAAACTCATACCTGGAGAGCAAAAGGCCCGGAGGGATCCCCTTCACATCATGTGAAAAGGTTTTCTTATCCTTGAACCTGTGCCCGCCGTCCAGCAGGAAGCCGCCCCTTTCAAAGGCTGCAACCCCGATCCCTGAGGTGGTCCCCCGATTTGCGGCAATGGCAATATCCGTTACGGATTTTCCAAGACCGTAAAGTTCGTTTACGGCCTTACCCGCGGAAAGCGCTGCCTGAGTACCCGAACCAAACCCTACATGGTCAGGATAATCTGCTTCGACCCGGATGCGTATACCTTCTCCTTCGGGGAGCAGGGTAAGGGCTGAACTTCGGATTTTTTCCGCAAGGTCGGACTCGCCTAGCACCTCAACGGAATCTGCCTTCTCTGCAGAAAGCTTGAGAAAAGGGGAATCGAGGGTAATCCCCACCCCTCCATCAACCCTACCAATCTCCGCATTCAGATCAATAAGGGTCAGATGAAGTCTGGATGGAGACACTATTCTAACCGTATTCATCTGTATTCTCGTTACATATTCATAATCATAAAGCTTTGGAATTAACTTTCAGTTTACCCTGAAGCCATTCTTTAATAATTGAATATGTAAAACATAAAGTTTTCCGGTTTAACATAAATTTAATGAATGAAAAAACAAGGGAATATATTCTTATACTGATTTTTGTATTCCCACGGAAGTCAAGGACCGGGTCCAGGAATACAGGATTGATATAAACACTGCACTGCCTGCACCTCCCATGAAGCACACCCACCAGGGAGTGAGCAACGCCGCAGAGCATCCCCGTGTCTGCAGGGTCGGGCAGGCCGAAGGTAAAATTAGCATCAAGATGTTTTATTTTCAAGGAATTCAATGTATCGGAAAAAAGCCGGAACAAAGGTTCACTAAGGCAACGGAATGCATTTAAAATATAAGAGTATTCTTTTTTCCAAAACTTTTTAGGTTCTTTAGTATCTTCTATTTCCTTTTCAATATTTCCTTTCCCTTTTTCTTTTTTTTCTTTTCCTTTCCTTTTTTCTTTTTCAATCCCCTCTACTTTCTTCTCTGCCTCCCCACCTTTTTCTGCCCAAATTTTCTCTTCTTTTTCCTTTTCAATTCCTTTTATTTTCCTTTTTTCTATTTCCTCTTCTTTATCTCTCTCTACTCCCGCTTCTTTTCCCCTCTCTATTCCCTTGCCCTTTTCTATTTCTGTTTCTTCTTTCCTTTCACTCTTTTTGCCACTTTCCGGCTTATCAGATTCCTTTTTCTCCGGCCTTTCAATAGAAACCTTACGTGAGAGTAAAAGCCACTTTACGGCAAAACTGCCCTTGAGTAAACTTTCTTCTTCCCTGCGCCGGGCTTCCGCATCCATAGTAAACTCTATCGGCGTGATAAGCACGAATAAAACTAAAAAAAGCAATATGGAAATAGCGTATATAGCCAGCATATTCAATAGCTTCGATAAACAAAGGAAACTCCGGGTTGCATTTCCGGTATCAAAAATCCTCCCGATTTAGTCCCGGACCCGAAACTTATTTTTCAACGTTTTCTATAAAGCCGGAGCTCAGAGGAGTTTATCAGCAGCATTTTTATTTTTCGTCCTCACTTACCAGAATCCCTTTCGACTCCCCTTTCTCAGGGCTCTCTCCGGTTTCCCCTTTCTCGCCTTTTTTGCCTTTGTGCCGGACAGCTTTAATTTTTTCCATGATTTCGGGAACGATTTCAGGGACGGCTTCAAGAAATTTCCCGACATCACTCTTCTCCGAAACCCTGAATATCCGGGTATCCTCCTTTGAAACCACAATAAAGGCTACAGGCTCGATTTTTGCACCTGCCCCACCGCCTCCTCCGTACCCGGATTCTTTTTCCCTTTTACCTTCCCCGCCCCCGGCTCCGAAACCCATCGAAATTTTCGAAATAGGAATAATGGTCTTGTCTGCTGCAGTAATAGGGTCTCCTACAACAGTTTTAGTGCTTGCCATACGTTCAAGTTCCCCTGCTACTTCTTTAATGGTTTCTTCTACTCCCATGGATTATTCCCTCCAGAAAAAGTATGCTTATGAAAAGCTTTTACTTATGATCCGGATATAACTTTGGTTCTCAAACCCTAAGAAACCTTTCATCAAAAAAAGATTTCCCGAATGACACTTCACCAGGAAAAGATTTCATCTCGGATCTTTCAAAAAACCGGTATGGACCATACCAAAAGCAGGGATGGGAGTTATTAAGCCGCAATCCCTGGCCCGGATATTACAATTTTTCCGCCAGGCTGCCCGGGACAAAACTATCCGGAGTCGAGGACCCGGACTCCTTTTTTTCGGCATCGGAAGTTTCGATTTTTGAGAAAAAATCTTCAAGGATAGGCCTCACTTCAGCAGGAGCGATATCAAGAAATTCCCGGCTCTCTTCCGGAGGGAAGTATTTAAAGACAGTAAATTTACCAAGTTTTTTCTGCAAGGACCCCTGGTACCTGGCATCAAGCAAAATCCGGACCCCGAAATCCCGGGGGGAACGAACGATCCGGCCCATAGCCTGTCTCACTTTCCGGATAGTGGGCACCTGGACAGCAAATTCCCAGCCTTCCCCACAGCCAAAGACCGTGTCATAGGCAGATTCAACCGCCTTGATCCTGTCATTCAGCGCAGGGTAGCCGACTCCGACCACGATCACGGTCCTTCCCCTGTCATCCCTGAAATCCACGCCTTCGCTCAGGGTGCCCCAGAGGTATGTGATGAGTACGACTTTCTCGCCCCTTTCCCCGGCCCTGAAAAAGTCCTGCCTGACCTGCTGAGCCGAAACTCCGACCTCGTCCAGGAAAATAGGGACTGAAACTTCCGGTTCAAGCAGTTTGGAGTAGCGCAAAGCTTCAGCGTAACTCTGGAAATAGATTACCACGTTCCCCGGAGACGCGGAAACAGCTGCCAACAGAGCTTCTTTTATGCTGTCCAGGGTTTCCGGCATGTCCCGGTTCTTTGCAAAGAGAGGAGGGACCGAGACTGCCAGGCTCAACCTTCTTTCCTGAGGGAAGGTTGTTCCATAGGTTATCTCCTCCACCTCCCTGGAAATGCCCAGCGTAGCCCTGACCATCTCAAAAGGTCTCAGGGTAGCCGACATTAGCACGCCTGAGAAAATAGAGTCCAGCAGGGGCTGGGTCACGTTTTTGGGGATGCAGGTAAAAAGTTCGATCCGCCCGTAAACCCTCTCACTTTTCCAATCCTTGCGTACATTCAGGATGGGGTAATAGTTCTGCCTGTCAGAAAGCACAAGGTAGGAAGAAAGGAAATCCGCAACATAGCGGATCTGGGAACGTTTGGGCACTGCAAGAAGCCCATTTTTATAGTTTTCGGCATAGATTTCCTCCAGCCTGCCCCCGAAATCCCCAATATCCCGGAGCCGGGTAAGCACGCTTTCTTCGTCCGCAAAGCCTTCCTTTTTCACTTCGCGCAAGAAACGGGCTTTCAGCACGTCAAAACGCTCGTAAGGATCACTGATCTGGATGTCCTGCCAGTGTTTCCCTAGCCGGTTTCGCTCCCCGAACTTCAGTTTTGAGTCGTAGGTATCCTTCACGGCTTGTAACAGACAGGAAAAAAGCCTCTTTGCGTATATCCGATTCGCATAATCCTCATCGAGAGGGATATCGTTCCCGCCTCCGAATCCCCCGGTTCCTGTTCCTGCTCCTCCGAACCCCGGAGAGTTGCCAGGTTCCGGGACTTCCCCTACTTCCGAGAGGGCTTTTTCGATCGAAAGTTCCGCGAGCGTGATAGAGGAATGGGAACGGGCCGAGGCTTCGACATTGTGCGCCTCATCAAAAATCAGGATGACGTCTTCAGAGTCCTTCTCGAGCCATTTCAGGAGGGTCATAAAAATATCAGGGTTCAGGACGTGGTGGAAGTTACATATCAGGAGTTCGGCGTTTTTCAGTTCCTTTTTGAGGAGCTCGTACCCGCACATGTCCCGGTCTGCCGCATACTCCATGACATCTTCCGGGCTTCGGACATCCGAAAAGAGCCAGGAAGAAAACTCGCTTCCCTCGAACCTCAGGACCTCGTAGAGCTTCTGGCAGGAATTGTTCCGGAGGCCCCGGGACTTATTCCGGGCTTCCTCAAGTTCCTTTTCAAGCTCGTTTCGGAGGGCATAGAGGGAAGGGTCTTTTGTCTTTTTGTATTTCTCAAAAGCGTCCTTAAGTTCCTTTTCTTTTGAGGCAACTTCCCTTTCGAATTCCAGGAGGTCGTAGGTGTTTTCCCCTTTAAGCTTGCACTCCTCATAATCGAGCTTCTCGGGGCACATCGCAGTCTTTCCTTTGAAGACGATGGTCTTGATGCTGTTGTCCCGGTTGATCTCCCTTGCCTCATTGATGAACTGGACCATTTGCTGGTGGACATTGGTAACTATGATCACGGTTTTGTTGAGCTTCCTTCCCACATGAAGCGCCGGAGCCAGAGCACTAAGGGTCTTTCCCGTGCCGCAAGCCCCTTCAAAGAGCACGATTTTTTGCTCCAGGAGGGCGGCATGGATTTTGTCCATGGCTTCTGCCTGGTTAGGGTAGCAGCTCTGTTTTGTAAAATACCGCATGTATCCGTTCTTCTGCATCATGAGGAGTTCCCCGGGACCCGGCAGATCCGTAACATTCTCTGCCTGCCCCGCTTTTTTAAAGATTAAATCAAAGTTTTTGCGTAACGTTTATCGTTTTATGTACCTGAAAGCTGCTTAAATAGCTTGTGCATCCCCGGAGTGAAAGTGTTCCGGAAAAAAGGAGAAAGGGAGAAAGGGAGAAAAGGAGAAAAGGAAAAAAGGAGAAAAAGAGAAGAGACAGGGAAAGTTGAAAGGAGAGAAAAACGCCCCATACTAACTACCATATACTTATTCAAGCACGAAAAACTCATTTCAGGGCACAGTTCCGACCCAGGTATTCGCTTCCCCACTGGCAGAGGGAGTCCAGACCCGGAATCACGGTCTTTCCGAATGATGTGAGGGAATTCGACCTTTGCCGGAATTTCCGGGTACATGACCCTCAGGACGAGCCCATCCTCTTCAAACTCTCGAAGCTGTTTAGTGAGCATTTTAGGGGAAATACCCGGCATGTTCTGCTACAGCCCGGAAAAACGAAGGGTCATTTACCGGAGTTGCCAGAGGATAATGGGCGTCCATTTTCCACCAATCACATCAAGGGTCGCTTCCAAGGGGCAGTGGTAGTTTTTGATGTATTTCTTCTCATTCACCATAAGCACTCATCGCATCCTTATTGTCATCGAATCCATATTGATAGTTACTATCTTTATTGTATGTATGATATATAAAAATAGATATTGCGAATCAGATAGCACCAGGTGTAGATTACCCGGCGCCAATCATATGAACATCATAACATATGGAAATCACAAAGCCGACAAAACTATATGCGGATTAAATATTGTGGTAGCTTTCAGGTCCTATTTAAGAATAATAAAAACCATAACAAGTGAAAAAACAGAGGAATTTTCAGGTGGACGAAAGGAGCCAGATGCTGGCAAATGAAAATATAGGCAAACTTCTTCTCAAACTCTCGGTGCCTGCAACCATCGGGATGCTGGTGCAGGCATTTTATAACCTTGTGGACACGGTGTTTGTTGGTAGAGCCTACGGAATAGAAAGTGTCCAGGCCATAGGAGGAATTGCCATTGCCTTTCCCATCCAGATGATCGGAATGGCCGTGAGCCTGGCCATAGGGATAGGAGGGGCGTCCCTCATCTCCCGCCGCCTTGGAGAAAGGGAGCCGGAAAAAGCAAACAGGACCTTTGCAAACCTGATATTCCTTTCCCTGCTATCCAGTTTCCTGATAACCTTAATCGGACTCATATATATAGTGCCGATCCTGAAAATTTTCGGGGCTACGGATACGATCCTCCCCTATTCCTTTGAATACCTGGAAATAATCCTTTACGGCACGGTCCTGTTCTCCCTTGCAATGGTTACAAACAGCGTGGTCCGCTCCGAAGGAAACGCGAAAGTAGCCATGAAATCCATGATGATCTCAGGCGGGCTTAATATCATACTTGACCCCCTCTTCATTTTCACCTTTGGAATGGGGATTAAGGGAGCAGCCATTGCAACAGTGCTCGCACAGGGGATCGGGGTACTTTACATTGCCCGCTACTTCCTGAGCGGGAGAAGCACACTAAACTTCCGCCTCACAGAGCTCAGACCGGATAGGAAAATTATCAAAGAAGTCCTGGCTATCGGGATGTCCCCCTTTGCCAGGAACGTTTCAAGCAGTTTCATGGTCATAATCCTGAACAACCTCCTTGCCTTCTACGGAGGGGACATAGCGATTGCCGTATTCGGGATTGTCAACCGCCTCCTGATGTTCACCTTCATGCCCATGTTCGGGATCATTCAGGGCCTGCAGCCAATAGTCGGTTTCAACTACGGGGCAAGGAACTTTGAGAGGGTGAGGGAATCGGTAAAACTTGCCATCCTTATCACCACATGCATGTCAGTTGCAGGTTTCCTGATACTCTACCTGTTCCCGGAACAGCTTTTCGGGATTTTCAGCGGAGACCTCCAGCTGATAGCGGAAGGAAAAAGTGCCGTAAGAATTATTGTGCTTGCAACCCCCCTTGTGGGATTCCAGGTAGTGGGCGGAGCCCTTTACCAGGCTCTTGGAAAAGCAAGACCTTCCCTATTCCTTTCCATGTGCAGGCAGGTGCTTTTCCTTATCCCCCTGGTACTGCTGCTCCCGAGGTATCTGGACCTTCCAGGGATCTGGGCAGCCTTTCCACTTGCTGACCTCCTGGCCTTTGCAGTAACCCTGGTAATGGTAATCCGGGAGTTCAGACTCCTTGCCGAAGCCCGGGACAGGACAGTAATTACTGAACAAACAGCAGTTAATTGATCAATCTAAAGTTAACTGCCCTGCTTTTCCCTGTTCATCCGGCTTCAGTGATTAGTTGGCCGAGAACTTATTTTTGTTGTATTCCTCCCACCTACCATAAACTCCAGTTGTATCATTTTGTTAGTAACTATCCGGTCTGTGAGGAGGAGATATAAGTACAGTTGTTGCAGATTAGATATCAGCAGGTGTAAATTGCTTATGCCAATCATGTGAACATCATAACATGAATACAGTATAAAAATTATATAAATGATGACGAAGGGAGAGTATAGTAATGAAAGTCATAGGAATCGTAGGAAGCCCGAGGAAGAACGGAAATACCAGTACCCTTGTCCAGCAGGTACTTGAAGGCGCTGCAGAAGCCGGAGCCGAAACAAAAACTTACATCCTCAATGAAATGGACTACAGAGGCTGCCAGGGCTGTAGCTACTGCAAAGCCCACGAAAAATGCAAGCTTGAAGACGACCTGGCAGAAGTCTTCGAGGAGATCAAAGTGGCAGATGGCATTGTCTTCGGGTCCCCGATCTATTTTGCCCAGTTTACAGGTCAGATGAGGCTCTTCCTGGACCGCTGCTACTCCCTGGTAAACCCTGACTATTCCTCAAGGATCCCTGCAGGAAAGAAAGCAGTGCTTGTAGGCACCCAGGGCATGCCGGACCCCGCAGCCTACGCCGGAGTCTACGAAGAATTCGGAGGGGAAATCTCCCGCTTCTTTGGCATGGAGGTAAAGGACACTCTCATAGCGGCCGGATGCGCAGCCCCGGGAGATGTCAAAGGCAATGCCGAGCTTATGGAAAAGGCAAAAAATACCGGCATGAACCTATTCAAATAAAGTAAAACGCTGTCAGGAAGTCTCCCCACGGAGTACTTCCTGATTTCATTCAACTCGATTCATTCAATTCTTATTCTAAAAGGGGGGAAATATGTATATGGATACCCTGGAAGCAATCCACACACGAAGAAGCATACGAAAATACACCGACGAACCCGTTCCTCAGGAAAAAGTCAAAGAACTGCTTTCTGCTGCCATGAGCGCACCTTCAGCAGTCAACGCCCAGACCTGGGTCTTTATCAATCGACGACCGCAAACTGCTCGATGAGATCCCTACATACAGCCCCTATGCGAGCATGTGCAGGGGAGCCCCGATTGCAATCCTGGTCTGCGGGGATACGACCCGGGAAAAAGCCCCCGGTTACTGGGTGCAGGACTGTTCGGCAGCAATTCAGAACCTTCTGCTGGCAGCCCAGGCTCTTGGCCTTGGAGCGGTCTGGACCGGAATATACCCGATGGAAGACAGGGTTGAGGGTTTCAGAAAAGCGTTCGGACTTCCGGAGCATGTAATCCCCCTGGGGCTGGTGCCCATTGGTTATCCTGCCCAGCAGCCCGGACCACAGGACCGGTACACAGAGGAAAAAGTATTCCACAACAGGTACGGGCTGAGGAAAGAATGAAGTTGTGAAAACTGAGTGTTATTAAAAAACCGGTGATTTTATCTCCGAAGGCGGGAAGACTCCTTCCTCGGAGGCCGCAGGCCGACAGGTGGGAGATGGGAGCCGTCAACTTCCCGACACTACAATAAAATAACTCCCTGAGTATTCTATAAGAATTTTCTTATATAATTTCAAAACAATTAGTAATGTTATGATGATGGGAAACGTGTACCGGATCTACCCGGATGATGAACAAAAGACGCTTATCGAAAAGCATATAGGTTGCGTTAGATTCATCTATAACCGTTTCCTCCACATCAAAAAGGTCTTCTACGACAAATTCAGGATCAACATTTCCCTGACTGAAC
>JAENZL010000002.1:0-1880 GCA_016841265.1 Methanobacteriota archaeon
TTTTTCCATTTTTCTGTAATTCCGTTTTTCCGTTTTTCCGTTTTTCCGTTTTTCCGTTTTTCTGTTTTTCCGTTTTTCCGTTTTTCCGTTTTTCTGTTTTTCCGTTTTTCCGTTTTTCCGTTTTTCCGTTTTTCCGTTTTTCCGTTTTTCCGTTTTTAGGGTTTTTCTCTTAATCTTATGGGGTTAGATGTTATCGGAATAATTCGTTTTTCCGTTTATCTTAACTTCCCTGGCCCCCTAATAAATTCTATATTATATAAAATTTATTGACTTTTTTATATTCTTTATTTTTATGAAAATAAATTAAATTTAAATCGCCTTATATTATATTCATAGTTGTTGCAGGTCGAAAATGGCGGGAACGTATTATCTTCATCATCAAGTTCTTTCAAGCTCTCGCATTTTGTGCAGGTATATGTGCCTATTCCCGATTTTTCTCCACACTTATAGTTCATTCATGGCAGGATTGAGGATTGAGATTTCGGATGGGACTTTTAATCTCTTATGAGTTCAGAGGCGCTCGAAAAAACCACTCTGGCAATCATTCTTTGTCCTTCATCCTTCAACCAGCTCTTTTTCCTCCAATCTCTTTTTCAGCTCCCTTTCGAGCTTCTTTCTCATGATATCCAGGTGGTCGGCTTTCAGGTTGAGACTCTGGACCTGCCTTGAAAATAGTTCGGGATCTATTTTTTCTTCATCTTCTTCCTTTTGTTTCTTAACCGTTTCAAAATCGGCTTTTGCCCCTTCCTTCTGGTTTATCAGGAATTCCAGCTTCTCTTTTAATTCCTTTTTCTTGCTTTCATCCGATATGCTGTTGACCTGCTGCTCGAGTTCTTTTTCGTTATTTTCGAGGCTTTCGAGGACTTTTTCAATCCGGTCCAGAATTTCAGCCTCTATGGCCTTGTCGAAGATTATTTGCTCGGGTTTTTTCTCAGCTGGCTTTTCAACTATTTCGGGTTTTGCCAGTTCATTCGGAGGAATGAAGACAAGCCCTTCCTTTAACACCCTCTGGTTCATGAAATTGGGAGAGACGATCTCTATATTATCTCCATGGAGGGCGTCGAGCACCGCCTTTTTAAAATCCGAGCGGGCCGAAATGAGGCTTCCAACGTCTTTCAAGAGCCCCCCTACCTTGTAAGTGACCGAAAAGTCTCCCAGTTCCAGGATCTGGACAAAAGGGGTTTCCAGACCGGTTTTTTCTGCGGCAAGGAGCAGGTCTTTTTCAATTTTTTTCCAGGAAACATCATAGCCAAGCGAGATGCTGGTACTTATAATCGTGCCCGAGTTACGGATTGTCTTAAGGGGGCTGGAGACCAGTTTGAGGTTAGGAAGGGTCACCAGGTCCCGGTCAATGGACTGGACTTCCGTGTGCAGGATGTGGATGTCCGTGACTCTCCCGAAGACGGTTTCACTTTCAATATAGTCCCCTACCCTGAAGGGCTTTATAATGTGGAGCATAATCCCGGACATGGCGTTTGCAATAAAGGTTGTGGAGGAAAAGGCAATCGCAGCCCCGGCAATAATTCCCAGGAGCTGGAATATTGACTCTTTGTTAGTGTAAGGGATCGGGAGGCTGAAGATTATGAAAATCAGGCCAATGCCCAGGACTGCGAGCTGGATAAGCTGCCGGACAAGTTTAACATCTCCTTTTATCATTTTTGCCCGGCGAAACAGGTAATCAATGCCAAAAACAAGGACAAGTGTAACTCCCAGTGCAATAAAGCTTCCCAGATAATCTTCCAGAACCAGTATCCCCTCTCCTCTCCCTCTAGGCTTCCGGGCAAATGCCCGATTTTTCAATTCGTTTGTGAACTTTAGCTTTTAGTGAACTTTAGCTTTTAGTGAACTTTAGCTTTTAGTGAACTTTAGCTTTTAGTGAA
>JAENZL010000002.1:1890-70908 GCA_016841265.1 Methanobacteriota archaeon
TGAACTTTAGCTTTTAGTGAACTTTAGCTTTTAGTGAACTTTAGCTTTTAGTGAATTTTATCCCTTCTTATTGATATAGCTATTATCTGGAGTACATTTTTTCTATTCTTTTTCGGCTCTGGAAAACAGGTTTTTAACTTATCACGAAGTAAAGTACTGAAAACAATTATTCACTGGTGATCCTGAATGAAAATAGCAGTATGCGGAAAAGGCGGAAGCGGAAAGAGCACTGTTTCGGCTCTCCTTGCAAAGCAGATGGCAAAAAAGAAGAACGTCCTGGTGCTTGACACCGACGAGTCCAACTACGGCCTGCATACCCAGCTCGGGCTGGCCGCCCCAAAAGACCTGATGGAATACTTCGGAGGAAAACAGGGTTTCAAGCAGAAGCAAAGAACCCCGAAGACCTCTGCAATAGGTGGGCTGGGCGGCCCGGGCAGTTCGGGAGGTTCAGGCGTCTCTGGGAGTTTTCCTCAGCAACAGCAGTCCCGCTTTTTCGAAGAACGGTGGAAACTTTCCGACATCCCCCCGGAGTTCGTGGAAGAATCCGGAAAAATCAGGCTCATGGCAATTGGCAAGATCCACGAGTTCGGGGAAGGCTGTGCCTGTCCCATGGGTGTCCTTACCCGGGAGTTTCTTGAAAACCTTGACCTCTCCGAGGACGACATCGTGATCGTGGACACAGAAGCCGGGGTTGAGCACTTCGGAAGAGGCGTTGCAAAAGACTTTGACACAATCCTTGTAGTCGTTGACCCTTCCTACGAATCCCTTAAATTGTCCCGAAAGTTCGAGACACTCGGAGCCCAGGCCGGAAACAGGGTTTTCTTTGTGCTGAACAAGGTCGAGGAAGACATTAAAGCCGAGCTGCTGGAAGCCGTTGATCCTTCAAAAGTTGCCGCAGTGATTCCTGCAGATAGGGGGCTTTTCAAGGCGTCCCTGAAAGGAGAAGAATTCGACATTGAGCTTGAAGAGATTGTAAAACTTGAGAAGTTTCTGGAGAATAACTGATTCATTGATTCATGGGCCAGACCTTCGAATCAACACATTTTAATTTTTCCGGCTATCATTCCTTCTGTGACGCTTTCACTTAGCCGGGGCAACATTCCCGTGTGAATTCTCTTCCTTAATTCACGTTGCTCTGGCTTTGAATTGCATTTTCATCCAAAAAAGCCTGTAAAGATTCCTTTTTCTCCATATGCTGAAAAACCCCGAACAATTATCCGAAAGTATATTATTGATCGTGTTATTTTGATAATACAAAAGTTTTACTTAGTTCTGAAACAGCAGGTTTTGTTCGCCTGAAATGTCCTCTCAGGGACTTACAATTTATCGACTGATTGGTAATGAACTGTATTTAAACTGTATTTAATCTGTATTTAATCTGCATTTAAACTGTTATTGGAATTGTATTTTTATTGTTTCAAACGTTGGAGATCAGAATTATGACGACACGCGAGTACATGCTTGGAAACGTGGCAATTGCCCGGGGCCTTTTAGAAGGCGGCGTGCAGGTGGCTGCTGGTTATCCGGGGACTCCTTCTTCGGAGATCATCGATACCCTTGCGGCCCGGAAGGAGCGGGACTACTATGTCGAATGGTCCGTGAATGAAAAGGTGGCAATGGAAGTGGTAGTCGGGGCCGCCTGGGCCGGGGTGCGCTCGGTGGTTACCATGAAGCACGTGGGGCTGAACGTGGCAGCCGACCCCTTCATGACCCTTGCCTACGCCGGGACAAAGGGCGGGCTGATCGCTATTGTGGCTGACGACCCTTCCTGCCACTCCTCCCAGAACGAACAGGACACCCGGCGCTACGCCCAGTTTGCCCTTGTGCCCTGTTTTGACCCGTCCACTCCCCAGGAAGCCAAGGACATGATCCCCTATGCCTTTGAGTTTTCGGAAAAGTTCGAGATGCCCGTGATCTTCAGGCCCACGACCCGGATCTCCCACGGGAAGTCCGACATCGAACTCGGGGATATCCCGACCGAAAAAGCTCCCGCCAATTTCGAAAAGCTGCTCGACAGGTGGGTCATGCTCCCGAAAAATGCCCGGCCTCGCCATACCCACATCCTCTCGATCCAGCAGGCCATGGAAGACGCCCTGGCTGAGTCTCCCTGGAACTCCCTGGAATTGGAACCGGGCGCGAAGTTCGGGGTAATCGGGGCAGGGATCGCTTCGGTCTATGCAAAAGAAGCCCTTGAAGAACTCGGGGTTGAAGCTTCTTTCCTGAAGATCGGGGCTTATCCGGTCCCAAAGAAGCTTATTAAGGAGCTTCTTGAAACCGTGGACGCTGTGCTCGTGTTTGAGGAACTGGAGCCTATTGTGGAAGAGCAGGTCAAGATGATCGCACAGGACGCCGGGCTTCCTGTCTCCATCTTCGGGAAAATGAACGGCTTTGTCCCGCGGGAAGGGGAGCTGAACATAAGCGTCTTCCTGGAATCTCTCGGGAAAGTCTTCAACCTGCCCGAAGAGCCCGAGTCCGAAGCTGCTGTTGGTGCTGGTACTGGTACTGGTGCTGCGGCTCTTGAACTTGCTCCCCGTCCGCCTGCTCTATGTGCCGGTTGTTCCCACAGGGCTACTTTCTATTCCATGAAGAAAGTCTTTGGAAATGATGCTGTCTATCCGAGCGACATCGGCTGCTATACCCTGGGGATCCAGAGTGGGACGGTTGAGACCACCCTCTGTATGGGCTCGAGCATAAGCATAGCGTCCGGACTCTACCACGCCGGAGAGAAGAGGCCTATCTGCTGTTCAATCGGGGACTCGACTTTCTTCCATACGGGCATGAACTCGCTCCTGAACGCCATCTACAACAAAGCTGACATTACGGTCACCATCCTTGACAACCGCATAACCGGTATGACCGGGCACCAGCCAAACCCCGGGATGGGCTTTACCGCAACCGGAGAGCCAACCGTGGAAGTCTCGCTTGCCGAACTCTGCAAGGCTATGGGTGCCGGGCTTGTGACCGTTGCCGACCCCTATGACCCTGCCGAAATCCAGGAAGCCTTCAAGGCCGCAAAGGAATTCAAAGGCACGGCTGTGGTAATAGCAAAGCAGCCCTGTGTGATTTCCGCAAAGAGGGCCGGGATCAGGCGTGTCCCCTATGTGGTTGACCCTGAGAAGTGTGAAGGCTGCAAGCAGTGCGTGAAGTTTGGCTGTCCTGCAATCGAGTTTGATGAGGAAAAGAAGGTCGCGGTAATTACTGCTCTTTGCAGTGGGTGCGGGGTCTGTGCCCAGATATGCAAGTTCGATGCAATTGGGGAGGTGAAGAAATGAGCGAAAGTGGAATTTGTGGAAATGGAATTGGTGAAAGTGACGCAAATACCGGTGCAGGTGAAAGCCAGAAGCAGAGTTTCGACCTCCTGATTACCGGAGTGGGCGGTCAGGGCGCAATCCTTGCCTCGGACATCATCGGAAAAGCCGCAGTTATAGCAGGCCTTCCCATCCGCGCCGCCGAGACCCACGGCATGGCCCAGCGCGGAGGCTCGGTTGTAAACCATATCCGGATAGGAGCCGACCTTGGGTCCATGATCCCTGAGAAAGGCGCGGACCTGATGCTTGCCCTGGAGCCCATGGAGGCAATCAGGTACCTGGACTTCTTGAAGGACGGCGGAGTCGTGATCGTAAACACCGAAGCTGTGATTCCGGTAACCGTAACTTCGGGTCAGGCTTCATACCCCGAGGTTTCAAAGATCCTCGAAGCCCTCTCCGAGAAATATACGGTGAAAGCCTTCAGTGCAGACGATCTTGCCGCAGAAGCCGGGAGCAGGCTTGCCATGAATGTGGTGATGGTGGGAGCGGTTTCCAGTTATCTGCCGATTTCAAAAGAGGTTTTGCTGGAAAGTGTGAAGGCGCTTGTGCCTCCGAAGACTGTTGAGGTAAACGTGAAGGCGTTTGAACTGGGGAGGGAGAAGGTTCAGGAAAGTTAAAACTGAGTTTTGCAGACGGTTAAAACCTGGTGATTTTTCTGAAACTTGCTTTGTTTAAGTCCCTAACCATAACATGCTGTTGAATTTTTTTACTTCACAGCATCTCTTTTTTCTTTTTTTGAATTGATTCCAGCATGATGATGAGGCCTTTTAATCCGAAAATAAGTGTGACCAGAGCGAGCTGTGCAAGGGCCAGTCCCAGCAGGTTCGAAAGCACGTCTGTCATGTCGGTTTTTCGATTTAAAGTGAAATATTGAATTATTTCCATGATTAACCCGTACACGGAACCAACATATACGGCTGCAAGGGCTGGTTGGCTGCTAAGTGTTTTGTTTTTGGATCTCAGAAACACGAAGTAGAGCAGAAATCCGAAGGCTGCGTAGATTGATATGTGGCCCATATCCAGGGACATGTCTGCAGTATGGTGGTAAAGTCCTGTAAGAATATCTGCGGCAGAAGAAAGGTTATTCTGGACCAGGAAATCTCTTGTTTTATAGAGGACATTGGTTTTAAGGAAGTTTTTTATGGGGGATACGGTGGGTGTAACTGAGAGATAGAATATCAGGAGAGTATAAAAAATTGTGATTATGATTATGTTGCCGGGTTTGGTGAGTTTTGACATTTAACCCTCAGGTGGTTGTTTTACCTTAACTATAAATGTTTATGTCTGAGTATCTCTTATCTTTAAAATTTCTCTCATTCCAAGGACAAAAATTATTGCAACAATTTGAGCAAGTACAAGTCCAATAAAGTTCGACATTACGTCTGCCATGCTAGCTACACGGAAGGGGAGATACATCTGAAATATCTCATTGAGAATGCCGTAAGCTGTACCTGTGCATATAGCGCAAACTGCCGAATATTTTACGAGTGACGGATTTTTGGAATTCAAGAATGCAAGATAAAGTAAAACCCCAAACCCGAAGTAAACTGTAAGATGGGCCAGGTCTATGGATAGACCATTGATAAACTTTAAGGAATCAAGTAGAAAATCTTTGATAAAATAAAGGTTGTTTTCAATCAGCGAGTCTCTTGTTTTGTAACCCAGGTTCATTATCAGAAAGTTTTTCAGGTCTTCTAGATTTGAAGTGACTGATAAGTATAAAATCAGGACTGAATATGAAACTGCGATTAAAGTAAAAATACTGGATTTTTTTGTTTTTGACATTTTACCTAGGATATTTATGAAAGCTGCTGGATTTAAAGCTATTTGCTATATGTGGGGATGTGGGGATGTGGGGATGTGATTACAGATTTATATCTTGAGATTATTTAAAGGTTAATTTATGGTATCTACTCTCTTTTGTTTTAATTTTTCACTTATTTTATTTTTATATAGATGATATCTTTATATTTAATAAGATTTTTATATATGTTTTGACGATACCTTACTTGGATATATATTGCCAATTTTAGGACCCGGTTCCAAAATCCGGTGGTTGGTGTAAACTAAAAAATCACTGGATTTCAAAGTTGGTTCCAATCCTTTGAACACGTCCCCTTGATTTAAGTCTTTAGATGTCGAATATTGAGTTTGATTGAAGAACGAATCCTTCCGGTAAGTTCAATGTTTCAATCAAAAATGCAAAAATCACCAGATTTTGTATCAGAGTCAAATTTAGCCTTTATATATCTTTATTCCAATGAATATGGCGTAAAATTCTGGGATTGCATATGATACTGTTATATAGAGTTCTTACCTGAACCTTTTATACAAGTCTGGAATAAAAATACATATGGATTAAACGTAAATATTGGATTAAACGTAAATATTGGATTAAGTGTAAATATTGGATTAAACGTAAATATTGGATTAAGTGTAAATATTGAATTAAATGTAAATATTGGATTAAGTGTAAATATTGGATTAAATGTAAATATTGGATTAAGTGTAAATATTGGATTAAATGTAAATATTGGATTAAGTGTAAATATTGGATTAAATGTAAAAAATGGAAACCGGATGTGGTCATTTTTATTAATTTTCTTCTTAATTATCAGATTGGAGTAATTGAACTCTTAAGCAATTTTTTATTTCCTTTATTAGTTACAGCAGTGACTATGCCTTATTTCATTAATAAGCTGAAGGAAAATAAGTTCGTAGTTAAAGATTTTTACAAAAAAAAGCCGACAATGGTGCCGACTTCAGGCGGGCTTTTAATCTTACTCATAGCATTACTATCAATATCTCTGAATTCCCTATTTTTCAGGTTCACAACTCAAAACTATGTTATTCTGGTGATTATCGTACTTTTCGGCCTTTTTGGAATACTGGATGATATGATAAACATAGGGAGGTTGTCCAAACTCATAATTATGTACTACTGCACCTATCCCCTTCTCCAGTACGTACCCAATCCTCTCGTTTTGTATTCTGGTGAATGGGCTATTTCTCTTGGTTTTCTCTCTCTTCAGTTTATAATTCCTACGTACGTACTTGTTGCGTCAAACCTTGTGAACATGCACTCCGGATATAACGGTCTGGCATCTGGCTTATCAGTAATTTTATTGTGTTCTCTCATTATTAAATCTATACTGATCAGTGATGTCGAAAATATAGTAACAGTAGTCGCTTTAACCGGGGCTTTAATTGGCTATTATATTTATGACCACTACCCATCAAAAATATTCTGGGGGAATGTGGGTTCCCTGGTGATCGGGGCTGCTATAGGCGCTATCATAGTCATACAGGGGTTCCTTATAAGCGGGTTTATAATGCTTATTCCACATACAGTGAATTTCTTGATGTATGTGTACTGGAAGCTTAAAAAAATCCCTCCTGCCAAGTTTGGCAAATGCCGTGAAGATGGAACACTAGAGGTCCCCAACCCTCTGACCTTGAAATGGGTCCTTCCTTACTATTATAATGTAACTGAAAAACAGGCAACTTATGCAATGTTCTTGCTAACCTCAGTTTTTTGCGCGATAGGCATTCTTATTCCGGGAAGGCTGTAAAGAATAGTAAATTGGCCTGGATGACTGTAATTTGGCTTAAAAATAAATGAAAGGTTATTCGATGAAAAAACGCAATCACCATTAACTTCTTTTAAATATCAGGAGTACGGGAAAGAACAGGATTATTCCCACTGCAACGTAGACAATTGCGGAGTAGTCCTTCTTCTCTACCTGCGCCTCATTTTCCCCTTCAGAAGCTTGAATCGCTTTTGAAGTAGCTTCTGATCTCAGGGCATCGTTTGAATCCTTCACATCATTTGAACCCTGGGTTGAACTTTCTGCGGTCTGCACGGTCCTGGTACTCTGCCCGGTTATCGCAAACGGGGAAAACCCCTGAGTTTTTGATTCAAAGTAGAGGTACAGGTCATCCTCACCGGTTTGCCAGGTCTCAAGCACTTCCCACCTATAGTCGCTGAAATGGTTCAGGGTGATAGAGGTAAGGTCAATTTCATTTTCATTGATCCAGGCTCTTTCGACTCTAAAGCCCACAACTCCATTTTCAATATTTTCGGGGGTTGAAATCCCGTCCGTACCTACCCAGATGTTCATGTGCTGGTATACCTTGCCTTCCGGTTCGCCCGGGGTCAGGGTGGATTTCCCTTTGAGCATCTCGATTATTGCGGTGGTTTTCCCAAAGCTTCTTTTGGGGTCAAATTCCACATACCTTATGTCATTCGTGTCCCCTTTAAACGTATATCTGGCCCGGACTCCATTGTTTATGAAACATTGGGAAATCTCCTTTAGCTTGACATTCTCTGAGGATTCTGGGGAACCTGCGCCTCCTCCCCCTTCGCCACTTCCGCCTCCTGATATTGTTTCAGCAGGGGATGTTGAAATATCTCCTACTTTTACATTACCGCCTATAACTGTTACTGGCATTGAGCAGCCGCTTGAATCGCTTACCAACACATTTTTTAGCTCTAATTTGCATGCTCCGGAGCCGTCGGTTGAACTGAGGTAGACCGTTGCAAGGGTCCCGGGCGTAGTTATCGTATTCTTGCTCAGGATGGAGCCATAAACGTCTGTAACGGTACCCTGTGAGTTGTCAGTAGTACCTGGACTGAATATGGTTGTGCTGCCTGTCTGTTTTAATAGGTCTCCTTCCCGGATTTCTTTTACATTGACCAGAGAGTTATCAAAAACTAAATCAAGCTGAGCTCCGGATATCGGTGTGTCGGGTTCGACATATATGCTCAGGATGAAGTCCTGATTCTCTCCAATTGATTGTGTTTCCGGCGATATGCTTACGATTGTCTCTGCCGCAGCAGTACCCGTAAATACGATGCTCAATGAGACAAATATCAGTAAAATCAGACTTATGTGTAATGAATTGTTCTGCAGGCTCTTCCTGTGCATTCGAGTTACCCCCACTCGCTATTCAAGCCAATTCGTTTTACGATCGTTATAACTATCTCAATATACTTTGATCTTTATTTTACACTTTTTATTATAAATTTATTTTGTCTGACGCTGGTATTTTTATATTGAACGAAAGGGGTTGAATAAGGCTGTATTCATGAAAATACCCGGATCTGCCAGGGAGATAGTGATTATTTGAAAGTTTCTATTTGAAAGTTTCAGGGCAGAGCGATGTATTTTGAGCTTTTTCCCGAAAACTTCCAGTACCCATGGACAGAATTACGCATGAACAGAATTTATTCATGGGCAGAATCACTCATGAACAGAATTTATTCATCGACAGAGCTAGCATTGCTCTAATCAATCCGGTAACCCCTTTTCTGCTATTTCCATTCCCGCTTTTTTATTAGTTGAACAATGTATAAGTAACTTTTTTTATACAGTGCAACCATATATTTATAAATAAAATAATAATGTCTTAAAAAAGTGATAATATGTCAAAATAGTGATGATGTCAAAAAGTACTAATATGCCAAAAAGCGAGGGATGTCAAAAAGTAATAGTTGCCAAAATAGTGAGATATGTTGAAAAAAAGTAATTTTGACGCAGGTTCCCCTCACCTGCGCCAGGTCATTTTACTCTATTTTTTCTCCAAAGTGGTATCCAACAACGCTAAGGTCCTGGACATTGACCTGCCCATCCCGGGTTACATCACACCTTGGGTTAGGTTCGGTTGTAGTGGTTCCAATTTCCTGAGCGACTGTGGCTATATCCAGGATATTCACTTCTCCATCTTCGACGACGTCCCATTCAGGATGGTATTCAATGACGTAGATGGTGTGCTTCTCTGTTACCTGGTCGATTCCATCGTTTACCGTTACTTCTACTATGTGTTTTCCACTGCTCAAGTAGTCGGTCTTCCAGATATAATTTGGAGCAGTGCTGCATGTTACTCCATTGATCTTGATGATGTAATTCAGGAACTGTCCATCCAGATCAAATGCGCTTACTGAAATGCTTATTTCTTCTTTTTCATTGAAACTCGATCCGTTTTCCGGTTCGAAAGAAACAATAACCGGGACATTATTTGGTGGATTCACGGTTATCAAGACATCTTCCGAATCGCTGAGGTACCCATCACTGACTTCAAATATGACTGTATAAACGCCGGACTGTCCCGGGGATGGTGTCCAGGTAAACACTCCCGTTGCCGGGTCAATGTTTGCTCCATCCGGAAGGCCTGTAGCTGAATAAGTCAGATAATTGCCGTCCGCATCGCTAGCATCTACCGTAAAGTTCAGGGAGTTTGTCTCAGAAATCGATTTAGAGCCGATCGAGTTCAAGACAGGTGCAGTATCGACCAGCACGGTTGCATTGCCAATGGTAATCGGTGCAGCCTTTAGATTGCTGTCACTAACAATTACATTGGAGAGTGTTAGTTCTGCTATGCCTGTGTCGCTTCCTGCGGTCATGCTGATAGTTGCCATCACTCCCTCTGAAGAGACATTTGATTTGCCAAGGATTGAGCCGTAGATATCTGTAACTGTTCCTGTGCTGTTGTCGATGGTCCCGTTGTTGAACAGGGTTCCAGCTCCGTCCTGGTTGAGAAGGTTTCCTTCAGTTACACTGTCTGCTCTTACCTTTGAACTGTCAAATTGCAGGTCAAACTGGGCTCCGGTTATGGCTGTGTCCGGATTGATTGAAACATCGATGTCAAATGGCTGGTTTGGAGCTACGATCTGATATTCAGGACTTACCTTAACGTTTGATGCATCCTCGTATTCTTCCGAATCAATCACATCCATCTTCCAGATATGTGTGATTGCGTCTTCGCCGTTTGTCCCGGTCACCATAACTTCGTATGTGCCAGGTGTGTCCCAGCTCTGGGTTATGGAAGCCGCATCGTTCCGAACCAATTCCCCGTTGATTAACCAGTTCGTGGTCAGGGGCTGATCCGAATTAACACTGAACGTGACAGGTTCGCCAATGTCTCGGGTAACTGTAGCATCTTCCGGAAAAAATTCGATGATCGTTGCTGGCTGGGTTCCAGTATTTTCTCCGATGTTCCAACTCTGGTTAACATCACCGTTTACATTGGATCCTTTGAATTCAATTAAGTGGTCACCCTCTGTTACAGTCCATGTGTAACTCAAAGCTCCTCCAGATACAGGTGATCCATCAACATACCATTCCATGCTGGTTAGAGGTTCATCCGTCCAGACCCTGAAGATTTTTTCATCACCCTGGTTGAAGGGGTTTTCTTCGCTGGGTGCGAAACCGGTCTTGTGTGGGCCTTTTGATGAGCTATCAGGAATTATTGCTGTGATGGTGTAGGTCGGGATGTTTGGATCTTCGCGGTACCAGGAGGGGTCAGGGGTGATTCCTGTGAGGGAAATTGTATACCCACTTTGAGTGATTGCTGTAGCTGTGTAAGTGAACTGGAGATGTTTCAAAAAATCACGATAACTTTCAGCTATCGCAGGAGAGTTAGTACGGGAACTTAATGGATTCAAGAGTTTACCTTTTAAGTCAGTGATAAACAAATCCTTTTCATTGCCCTCTGCATCAATACATGGAAATTCAGTACTTACTTCATTTGTAAACTGAATACTTGTATTGCCAGAAGGATTTTTGTCTGAATCTAACAATATGATATCGGGATAATAGTAAAATGTTCTTTCATTTGGTGCAACTGATCCTGTTCTATATGAATCATACTTTATATTTATCAGTTTCACATCTTCACATCTTTCAAAAAATAGTTCCCCATTGCTCAGATCTGCATCTATAAAAGTGATGTTATATGGTGTATAATACGGGGAAACATAAGATAGAGTAGATGACCTGCCTCCCCTTATTTTAGTTATATTGGTAAATTTACAATCATTTGAACCATAGATTACAATCCCCCGGCTTCCATCAATCATAGTTATATTTTTAAATGTGTTATTTTCAGCTCTCAGACCTATTTGATCTCCAAAGCAATCATACAAATTTATATCTTCAAAATGACAATCCGGCATCAAAGCATATAAGTTATTGCTCACACTATCATAAATTGATATGTTATATGCAGTGTGATTATTCCCTCCGTGTAAATCTAATCCATTATGCCCAGCATTTCGAATAGTGAGATTGTAAAATGTGGTTCTGTATGAGCAGGTGTCGACACCACTCCATCCAGTACCATTGATGTAACAGTCACGAATTGTTATATTATCACAATATGTATGCGTTGCCCCATCATAGTAGGCTACAATTCCATAAGATCCTGTCGAAGGATTTTGAAAATCAGCGACATCTTCCACTCTTACATTATAGACTTCTGTATTAAAACATCTTTGTAATTCAAGACCTCCTCCAGTATAGTTAGATATGGTAACATCATGCACTGAGGAGTCATCAAAACCTATAAGTACTAAAGCGGTACTTGCACCGTCTGTCATTGTAAGATTATATATTTCTCCATCCACACCATATGTCAAAACTCTCCCAAAAGATTTGAAATCTACATTTCTTAACACAGGATTTGAAAATTCAGCTTGGGCAACACCGCCTGCAATAGAATACAAATTTGTTGTATAATCCCATGACCCTATAGTAACATTTTCGATTTTAAATGATCCCTTATATAGGTCTACACCAGAATTAGCACCATTAATCCTTAGCTCTGAAACGTCAGAATCATTGATATAAAACCTAGTTCCGCTTCCGTAAAGTCTCATTGTTGCATTAAGATACCAGATATCTCCATCATGAGATAAAATTGAATCATTGTTTAACGTATTGTATAACCAGGTGAAGTTCGCGGAAGGCTCATAGCAAATCGATATCTCGTTAGATGAACTTAAATATGTAGCATATGCACCTGCACATCCAGATAATAATTGGGTACTTATCAAAAATATTATTAATTTAATTGCAAAAGTATTTCTAATCATATTGAGAACCTCTCATATTTACTTTGAGCATGAAGTCAAAGGTTCAATATCTTTATATCCTATCCTCTATTCTCATTTCTAAGTTCTTTCTGCTCTTTTGGAACCTGAATATTGTACACTGAATGCCACAAATTTATATCTTAAATAGGATATCCATAAGTTGTGGGCTGGTTCCCTTTTAGGCAGTGTGCCGAATTTTCTGTAGTGAAATTGTCTTTCCAACGACTTCTTGATATTTGTGATTTTACATGAAATTCGGGACACTATCGGTGAAGGTAGTTCCTCTTTTTGTAGCCTATTGTCTCTATATTTATTTTGTAACCTAGGTTACATCTTAGTAAAAAGTGGTTCTTTAATCCTTTATAAGTAATTGAGTATAGTTTTAAGGTATTAGTCGTAAAATAATATGGTTTACTAATGAATATATCTTCGATATGATGTTAGTAAAATGGTATATCTAGCGTTATACTTCCTTTATTCTTAGGGTTACTATTGTTTCTGGGTTCGATCACAAAGGTAGGAGATTTTTTATTTTATTTATTTCATTTTCACTAATTCCTTTGATCAATATCATTATAACAAAATAAACGATTGCACCCGTTATTACTGACTCAACTAATCCAATAATATTGGAGGGGCTTATATAAAAAATGCTTTCATACATAATGGATGAAGCCAAAATACTTTTCAAAATAAAATTCAAATTTAAATCAAATACAAAGTGCTTAAAAGACACATGAATACACATCATCACCATTAAGGTGTACGATACTAATGTAGCAATTGCTGCTCCAACAATACCAATTGAAGGTATTAAACAAATGTTGAGAATCACATTTAAAATTGCAGAAAAAATTTGAATATATATATTGAGTCTTGTTTTGTTTACTAGGTTTATAATATTGACAACTATCTGAAAAACACCCGCTAAAAGGCCTGATAAAGCTATAAACGGAACTGCATTACTTCCTGAAATAAACTCATTTGTTGTGAAGATTTCCAATATAGGTTTTGAGAGTGCCGATAATCCGAATACGGTAGGAATTGCTAATAAAAGAAAGTATTTCAATGAGTAACTTAAGTATACTTTCACTTTGTCAATATTTTCTTCATCATATATCTTCGAAATTTCTGGAAAAAGTACAAATTGAATTGGAAAAATCAACAATTGAATAATATTTCCTATGGCGTAAGAAGCTGAATATATACCAACGCTACTTAGTCCCAGAAAATAACTGATCATGTATCTATCACTTGAATCAGTTATCCATCTAATCAAAGAATTTGGAGTCAAAGGTAATGAATACTTTAAGTAGTCACGAATTCGGCTAAATTTTGGGATACTAAAGCCTATCTGAGATATAATTTTATGAATGGAGATTAAAAATATTAATCCTTGAACTATTAAAAGGGCGCATATGACACCCAGCAAACCATAACCTATTGATAAAAATATATATATAAAAATAAGTTGTCCAAATGTTTGAAATAAATTTAACATGGAAAACATTTTGATTTGTTGAAATATTCTGAAATAAAATAGTGAAATTTCATCTACTGTTCCCAAAAGAATCAAGAAGGACGCAGCCTTTATTAAATAAGATTTGCTTACATCATTGAATAAATTTGTTGCCAAAAAATTAGAGGAAAAAAACAGCATTAATGATGTTCCTAACCCTGTAAAAACAACTAAAAACAGTACCGAAAAAAATTCTTCCCTGATTTTTTCTATATCTCTTTCAGATGAAAGAAATCTTATTAGTCCCACTGATAATCCCATGAGGGCTACAGGAGAAAGTAATGACACAGTTATATTAATCTGCGCCCAAACTCCATAATCATTGGGTCCAAGGGTTTTTGTAATTATTGGTAGTAATAGGAGTCCACCTAATCGTGTAAGCATCCGCGTTAACGCAATTATCCCTACATTTTTTGTAAAATCTTTACAGGACATTAGCATCACATTTAGCTGAAAATGATAATATTCTTGTGTTTTTATTTTTTTATAGTGACATATCGGTCACATGTGATCCGCTATGTTACTCAACTTCAAATTTGTTTTATTACTACGGGGGCGCGGAGGGTCACGAATACCCCGATCTTTCAGGTCGGGGATGAAGTGAACCCTCGCACGTTTTTTGTATTCCTTTAAATTGATAAAACATTACTTCGTTTTAAAGTGAGGTTTCTTGGTATCATGGTTACAGGAGTTGGAAATGCTACTCTATATTGAGGAAACCTTGTTAAATGATACTTAACTGTTCCCAAGAAACCGAGCGGGCGGCCCGAAGCATACCCCACCTTTTTAAGGTGGGGTGGCCGCCCGCAATTTGATTTTATGTGATTGTTCCATAGAACCAATGGTGGAATTGCAACTCTCTTGACACTTAGGAGCTGTTACAAAATCATTTAGGCATATTTTTTTCAAAGTTAATTTCCAATTGCTGACTATGGAATTGAAAATCAAGGCATCCAATCGAAACCTGTGTGTAGGTTGTTCTGTGACGACCCCTTAATCTTTTTTTAATAATATTATTATATAATCTATTATTCTATATATTTTGCGTCACAAATGTAATATTCCTACATGTTAAAATCTCATTTTTATTCATTCAATTCATGGATTTACTCGCCGTAGTTATCAAGAATATTTAAGAAGATTCATGAAGATTTTTGCAAACAGATTCAACTTTTTTCGCAACACCTTTCCAGCTATGATTTTCCATAATATATTCTCTTGATTTATCTCCAACAATCCTGAACTCTTTTTGACTTATTAATTCAATTATAGCTTTAGCCAATTCAGTTTCGTTTTCAGGTTCTACAAGTATTCCAGCATTTTGTTCCTCAATAAATTCTAAATTCATAATTCTTGAAGCAACAATTGGTTTGCAACAAGCCATGTATTCATATATTTTTAATGGAGATAAACCTATATTTTCATTTCTTGCTTTTAAAAAAGGTGCTACGCATATATCGCCTAAATTAATATATTTAGGCACTTCTTTATATGGGGTGCGTCCTATAAATATAAAGTGATCTTCTAAACCAGATTCTTCAATCATGTGTTCAAGGTTCTGACGCATTAATCCATCTCCAACCATCAAAAATTTTGCGTCAATTTCTCTCACAACTAATTTTGAAGCCTTTACAAGATATTCTAAGCCTTGCCAAGGTGCAAAGTTCCCAACAAAACAAACATAGTTAAATTTTTCATTTAAACCAAGTTGTTTTCTTAAATTCTTTTGGTTCAAAGGTTTAAATAAATCTGTATTTGCACCATTTTCTATTATGGTAATTTTTTCTTCAGAAACTCCGTTCTCTATTAAAAAATTTTTAATTCCTGGTGTCACAGCTATTACTTTGTCGGCTTGTCTCCACATAAATATTTCTTTATACTTGCGAAGTTCCGCTAAAAAAAACTTTAAAAAATTTCCTGCATCATTAGTTTTTTTTATTAAACTTTGTTCTTGGAATGAAATACCATTTATCTCAAAAACCAATGGAATTCCAAATATTTTTTTTGCTGTTAATCCGGCAAAGCCACTTATATTAGCCGGAGTTCTAGTATAAATAACGTCAAAATCATTATTTTTTATCAATTTTAGCAAAATTATTAAACGTGTTAATCGTTTGAAAACAATAGTTTTTGGCACTGTATGAATTCTTAAGTTTTCATGTTTTGGATTACATTCTTCAGCAGATAACACATGGATATCATTGCCTAGTTTTAATAGATTATATATAAGTTCCCACTTATGAATATTACTTCCATCCATTTCCTTATAATTCTTAGGCATTTCCACGAGATCCATTATAAATATTTTCATGTTACTACCTATTTTTAATATAAAGTCATTTCTTTATATAGGTCTATATAAGATTTTATGACATTTTTCCATCTATATTTCTGAGCGAACTTTTTCTGGGATTCAATTAAGTTCATAGTATATTGCTTGCATGAAAGGGCATCATATATATTTTCAACAGAAGGTTCAATAAGTTTAATTTTAAATCCATCTCTTTTTATAAAGTCGCATATTCCCGCACGACTTGATATATACACGGGGCATTCTGCACATGCCATCGCTTCCATCATAGCCAGTGGGAAATTGTCAAATATAGAAGGATATATCGCAACATCCACTTGACTTAAATAATACTTTATAATTTCCTTTTCAATATTGCCTAATAAAATAATATTTGAGGATATTCCTAACTTACAAGCTAAATTGTATAAGTACTCTTTTTGGTCCCCCTCGCCTGCAATATAAAGAACTGTGTGCGGATTGTTTTTTAGATAACGTCCAGTTGCTTTGATTAATAATTCAATACCTTTTTCCGAAGAAAGCCTGCCATGATAAAATACTTTATACGTATTACTATCTAATGCATGACCTTTAGGTATATCCTCTCCTTTTACTGGTTCAAACCAGTACTCATGTAATCCATTAGGTATTACAATACTATTATCAAGACCGTAATTTTGGATCAGAATGTCATTTAATAAATTAGAATGAGTTACAACAACAGTGCTTTTTTTTAAAATAGTTGGCATTAAAATAGTAGAAGGTAACCCTAACCAATCTATTTTTTTATCCTGTTTCAATTTTGTCATGAAATGTTTACGTATGTCTCCATGATAATGTATAATTAATGGCTTATTATTATTTATACAAAACAGATGAAGTAATAATTTTTTATTTGGAAATATATTGGGACTTATCGGGATATGAACTATATAATCCTTTTTATAGTTTCTAAGGTCTGATAAATTAACAATCTCCAGTTTTTTTACACGAGAATCATTAAAATGTACAGAATCACTTGATGTGAAAATTTTTATTGATTCAAATGGTAAATTTGGGTTCTCTAATAAATAACTTAAGATTGACTTTCCAACTTTTGCTGGAGAATCATTAAGTTCTGGATAAAAATATATTAAATCCATAGATGTTACTCCTTTGAATTGTATCCAGATGAGTTAAAGCATACAAAAATTAAACTGGCCACTATCATATAATTTATTTCTTGTATTTCTTATCGAAGTGTCTAGATTCGTATAATAATTGTTATCAATTATGGAATATTTTGCATCCAGATTTTTTATTATATTTTGAGCACGTGAATCATCAACATTATCAAATTCATATAGCCAGTTCAAAAGACCTGATAAACTCGTCCCTGGTTTCAAAACATAGGGTCCATCAAAATAATACCTTGTAGAAATTGGACTCATTTTTATGGTTTCGATTTCCGACATGTTCACTTTTGGGGAGGATGGATTCCCATCTGATGTCACCAAAATCCTTTGAGATAATAAACCTTGACTAATCGCGATCTGTCCCTCTGAGATGTAATTTTTACTCCATTTTGAGGTCATATATTCTTCTTCTGACATGTACCAGTAAGATTTGGCTTGACCTGTACGGAAATGATTGTAAAAACATGAAAATGTGCTAAGAGATATTATCATAATTACTATGATCGAAACAATAATCTTATTAGTCCCAATTTTCTTTGGGACTAATATATTCTTAAAAGCTACACTAATAAAAAAAATTGGGAATAATAATTGAATATATATACCGTATGTTTGGTTATAAAATAGTGGACTTAATCCTAAAAACGCTAACAAAAAATACCACTCTTCAAATTTTTTATCTTTTTTAAATGTAAGGTATGCTAAGCCTCCAAATAAAAATATAAGTGTGGGGCCTATATATCTGGCATTTATTTTGACCGTATCTAGTACCCAACCGTATCTTGATCCTGCCGTTATCATTGAGTGGCTTAAAAAGGGATGTGTTAAAATTACGATCAAGCATGCAATGTAAAGATAATTTAAATACTCTTTTTCATTCCAATTTGGGATAATTTTCAATAAAATATTCATAAATAAATACAATACTGTAAGAGGTATAAGAAAATAAAAGAAATGATGTGTAGCCGCTAAAAAGACTCCTAATATACTTACTAATAGTATTGTCTTTCCATAATGCATCCGTTTTAATAAAATATATAAATATAAAGGCATTAATATAATAAATGGTCCTCTGGTACTTATTTCCCACGTACTGAAAATCAACACACCTTGTGATATTGAAAAAAATAAAGCCATTATATATTTAAATATAAAATTATCATACACAGTGCCAGCTAGCGAATAAGCCGTAAATATACTAATTAATCCAATGACTACTGAAAATAACAGAATAGTATATTCCATTTCAATACTATCCAATCCTGTTAACTGAGATAACCCGGAAAGAGAGAATGGGATAGTACTTGCATAAGAATAAGGATATAATCCAAAGACTGAAATCCAATTGGTCCACCATTCTGCAACCCCTAAGCTTGTTATTGAGTTTGCATATGAATGTATAACAAAGGAATCTCCTCCTTTTTCGTGAGGGATTGAAGGGATTCTTAACACTACGTTGAGTATTATCAACAGTGTAAATAATATTACTTTTTTACGCCGTGAAATTTCATTTTTGAACATAGTATCTCCTTCAATCTTTTGCTTTGATAGTAATCCAGTATTTCTTCATCTTCTATTCTAGGAGCATTTTTCAAATATTCTGTAAAGTATCCATTTATGTATGCTAAACCAACTCCATTTTTGGAGTAGCGGTTTCTGCTATATAATAATTTTATTCCCTTCAGCAAAACATGGGCAGGGGTGTAGCCTATAAAGTAGTTGTTTGCACCCAATTTTTTATATCCTTTCCATTGTCCTTCAGCGCTGGCATATGCTCTTGTAGATATCATCTTTACGTGCTCAAATTGCCTTATGTCCCAGCCCCTAATTTTGGCTTTCACATTTGAGACGCTGTCCGGGCTGCATGTTAATAGATATCCTCCCGTATCTTCAAAACATGCTTTTTGCCAGAGTCTAGCCCCTCCTGAGGGCAAATCTTTATTGAAGTCACTCCAGATGATTTCGCTGTTGATAATATTTCCAACGTACCCACTGCATATGCCCAGGTTTTCGTTCTTCTCAAATTCAGTTATAAGAGCTCCGAAATAATCGGTATCGAAGGTTATATCCGCATCAACACTGCCTATATACTCGTATTCCATGCCGTTATCGGCACAGTAGTTGATTGCGTAATTGAATCCGGTTCTGTATACATGGGATACGTGTATGCCCAGGTCTCTGGGCTTTTCATTCAATCTTATGCTTTGAATCCATTTGTGCTTTAAAGCCAGATCTCGCAATATCTCTGGAGTCCTGTCCGTACTTCCGTCGTCTACAATAACCCACATTTTTGGTTTTATTGCCTGGTTGACTACAGATCTGGCAAGTTCCGGAAGGCTTTCTTCCTCGTTTTTACATGGAGTTACAAGTATGTAGTCCTTTATACCCATATGCTGTCATCCATTCGTATTACTTCAAAGCATTCGGCGTACTCATATCCCATTGCCCATCCGTAATTTTTAGCCATTGATTTTACGTGGTCAATTAACACTTCGCTGCCAAATTTTTTATACTGTGTTTCATATGCACGGATGGCATTCAATTTGGTTTCAAGGGTCTCTGTGATATCAACGAAAAACTGGGGTCTGAATGCGAATACATTAGGGCGGTATGGCAGTGTTGAGGCACTAAATACGTTTTTTACACGCCCCTGCCTGGATACTGCAAACATAATATCGGCTGCAGCTTTATGATCCTGGTGTGAATCGAAAGGGTGATGAGAGATGAAAACATCAGGTTGCAATTCATTAACAATGGAATCCACTCGTGAAATTGTCTCCCCGTTTGCCGGTAGGTCTTTTGTGGAATAATCCAGGAAAATGACATCCTTTATACCAAGTATTTTTGTGGCTTCTTTAGCTTCATTTTGAAGTTGCTCATCAACATATGTATTGCCGTTTATGTCTGTATACCCACCGGATGTCAGGATCAGCAAATGGACATTATATCCTTTTTCTGCAAATTTGGCAAGGGTCCCCCCAGCCTCAAGTTCCATGTCATCCGGATGAGCTCCCATAGCAAGAATTGTTGGCTTAATTCTAATCACGTCCTTTTTTATTCAAATTTATCTCCGACTTCAATGTCTAAATTTGTTTTATTTTCATTCTCATCAAAGATTGTATACTCGTTAACCAGAAGTTTGCCGCCCTTTACATTTATTACAAGCTTTGAACCTGAGATGTTGACTATTTCTCCAGCCGACGAATTTTGCAAATCGGGTTCAAATCGGACATCCTGGAATATCATTTTTTTACCTTTAATGTAACTGTATGCCCCTGGCCAGGGTTTAACAAGCGCTCTTATTAAATTATATATTTCTATGCCATTTTTATCCCAGTCTACAACTCCATCTTCCGGGGTTCTCGGCCTGAAATAGGAAGCTTTTGAATCATCCTGTTTTTTAGCCGGGAGGGTATTTCCAGATAAAATAATATTAGTTACTTGCGAAAGTAGCTCACATACTTCGTAATATATCCTATCATGCAGGATCTTTGCATTGTCCTCAAATAAAATTGGGACTCTCTTCTGGATTATGATGTCTCCGGTGTCAATTCCCTTATCAACAAAGTGTATCGTAACTCCGGTTTCATTTTCCCCATTGATTATAGCCCAATTAATGACATGCTGTCCTCTATAGTTAGGCAGGTATGAAGGATGTATATTTATGGTTCTAAACCTGGGAATATTGAATATCTCGCCAGGAATAATGTATTTGTAACCACAAACAACTATTATATCGGGATTTAAATCTTTTATGTACTGTATATAAGTGTAAATGTCCTTTTTTTCTGGCTGTTTGAGAGGTATGAAATATTTGTTGGCAATTTCTTTGACTTCAACTATATTTTCATTATTCCGATCTGCAGGTCTGCAAAAAATACTTTTTATATTCACATCTGAATGTTTTATCAAATTCTCCAGAACCGAACTATTATTGCCAAAAAATATCACGTTAATTTTGTTCTCATTCATGACCATCAACTTCCGGACCAGCATTCAATAGTGCATCCACTGCTGACATATTTGGCTCAAATCCATTATACTGCTGTTGATAAGCTGGATGTTTGAACTCTTGATAAGTCACCTGGATATTTTTTTCCTCAAATAACTGGTGTTCAAGGTAATTTTTTCCCATGGGTCCTGATAAGTAAACATCTCCATCAACTGCGCTTACAAGATCAACGAGTTTCTCGGTGGATTTTGAATTGAATCCGAATTCGCTGGAATAGATTATCTTCGTATCAATGTCAAATGATTTCATCAGAAATTCTATTAATTCCATGTTAATATCGCTAAGCATGTCATATTGTTGTTCATAAATCCGCTGAATCTCTTTTTCATATTTCTGATAATAGGGGGCTTTTCTATAGTTGTCATGGATTTCTTTGAAATGTGCTTCCTGCCAGTTCATACCACTTATTTTAACATTATTTTTTATTTTTATTTGATTAATTGGTATATGCTTTTTTTCAACTGGAACAGTGAGCCACTCCCATCCATGGTATATCCTTATCCGGTTCCTGTGTTGGAAATCTCCTTTGCTGAACTGGGCATCATCATAGATTATAAATACATCTGACTTCTTCAGCTTATCAACAAAGCCCAGATATGGCAAATAATTAGGTTGGTGTATTCCCACTATCATTTTTCCAACACATTCCTAGTTTTATTTCTAAATTATCTATAATTTTATTTTTTAATATTGTATTTAAATTTGCGGACTTATATTGCACATTTGGGAAAATTGAATTAGATATATTTAAATCTAATTATCATAACTTTCAATAGTTTCAACCATGAACTCAACAACATCTACTTTTTCGCTCAACATTTTATCTCGCTTGAGATGCCATGCATTTTTACTGGATCTATCCTCTAAGATTTCAATTGCTTTCTGCAGTCCTTCATCCCTTTTTTGAAGTGTATACACAAGTTCGTATTTTTGCTCCAGTTCGTTCAAGTACCCTCTTTGGGTACTGGATACATAAATTGAAGGTACGCCAAGAATCGCTGCTTCCGAAGCCATCGTAGCGCCTTCTCCGATGCACAGGGATGAATACGAGATTAAATCGTGCAGATCTTTAGGGTCAATCTTTAACTGGTGATCTCTTATTGTCTGCCATTGGGTGGTTTCGGAAGAAATTATTACTTTCCCATATTTTTCAAGTTGATTCACGTATTCCCGCAGGTCTTCTTCGGTTTTAAAGTTCAGTCCTGTTGCGTTTATGTCGTGGTGGGAGGAAAGGGCAGATAGCCTGAGTATAATATAATCTTCATCCAGCTGGTATTTCTTCAGCACTTTTTTGTCCGGGGTAAAGTACTTTGGGTGCAGGTATGCCAGTTCATAATACCCGTCAAACCTTTCCTGTTTTGGGCCAAGGTCAAGATAAAAAGATTTGGATGTGTAAATTTTGTCAGTAAAAGGGAAGGTCAGTTTTATGACAAGACCTGCTATTTCGGTGTCTGAAAATGCAATGTGGGGTTTTCCATAAAGGCGGCTTACATGGGCCGAGTAGGGAGAACCCGGGCTCACAAAAACATCAGGCTTAAATAATCTGGCTTTTTTGTAAAGCCAAAGGTCATTCATAAGTATCCCGAAAGCTTTTCCAGGCATGGTCTTATAGTGCCTGCATACTTCGTATCCGAAACCGTATTCATTAAGTATTCTATTTGTGTTTTCCTTGGCTCGTGCGACTATTTTGATCTCATGTCCCCTTTCCTGGAGTTCCCACATTACATTTTTAAATACATTAATGTCTTTGGGGTGCCCGACATCAAACAGTATATTCATGGCATCTCAACCTTCCTTATTATTTTTGCGGGCACTCCTGCCACAATATAGTAAGGGTCTACATTTTTTGTCACCACCGATCCGGCTCCAACTACTGCGCCCTTCCCAATGGTAATATCAGGCATAATTACCGAACAGGCTCCCAACCAGACGTCATCTTCTATTCTAACTCGTCCTCTGTGGGTTTTTACATAAGGTCTGATGTGAGAATAATTTGGGTCCGAAGAAGTTAACAGGGTTACATTTGGGCCAATGGCAACCCTGTCCCCAACGATCAGATTCCCTGTGTCTTCAAGTTTTTCAGCAATTGTAAGACCCTCTGCTATGTACACCTGCTTTCCTATTGTGTATCCGCAGTTTCTATACATAAATATCCGGAGGTTGCTGCATGGCAAATTCTTCGCAAAATATTTTAGTATTTTTTTCTTTAGTTTCCTTAGCGTTTTCATGCCCTGGCCTCCAATATCGGATAACTTGCAAACCTTCTCAAAGTTTACTCTTATTTTACTCTTATAATACACGCGACAAGTTTAACTTTTTATATGCTTTGAATCCGATATTTAAAATTTCTTTTTTACCTCGATCATGTACTTTTTCGTACCTGCCGTAGTTAACTTCCTCCCCACCAAACCTCTTCTTAAACTCCCTTACGCCGTAGGGCTTGTCCGGATGGCCTGCTCCTCCGAAATCAAAAACTTTTTCTTTTTCGGCATACTCACAAAGCATGTGCCACACAACCGCCTCATTCACATAATTAATGTCCTGTTTTGAGCCGGCATACCAGTCGTGCACCATGCCTTTATACTTCAAAACCACTCTTGACCCGACGACTTCTCCATCTAAAATGGCCAGGTAGAAATCGATAAATCCGGCATCGAAGAATTTTTCGTATGCACTTTCAAGAAGAGAAATATCGGCAAGAGGCAGCCTTACATTTTTGTAGGTCTCCTCAATTAGCCTGTAACAGTCTTTTATCTCATTTCGATTTTCAATTTTTCTAACCCCTATTCCGATCTTTTCAGCTCTGTTAATCCCTTTTCGGCGGGCTTTGTGGATGTTTTTCCACATCTCTTCGCTGGGACGGTCGAGGTCAATAAGGTAATTTAAGTGTGGTTCGTACTGGTATCCAAGGGTTTCCAGGGTGTTTCTGGAGCTTTCCATGTCCCATATATTGCGTACCTGGGTATAGATTGCCCGGTTGTGAAGGAGCTGCTCATAGTAGTTGAGCAGTTTTGTAACTGCTTCGAATCCTTTTTTATCTTCAACAAAAATAGGGCCGCCATTGATTATTGACCTTGAGGAAATCGAGCCTATCAGTCCGGCGGCATCCCGGACGATCACTGCCTGGAGAACTGCCACTATTTCATCATTCTCTGATTCAACTGCGGCCAGGGAAATTGGCTCATAATTTTTAGTCGAGCTGTACACCTCTGCCATATAACTTGTCTGAAAAATATTGCCTTTGGGATGATTGAATACAAAATCATCCCATTTTTCCCGATCGATTGAATCTCTAATTTCAATCATCATTAAACCCCGCAATTCCTGCTTTTCTGGGCTCTACTCCTGTACCACACGATTCCCGCTTTCCCAACATTTTTTATGTTCTGGAATGCCAGTTCCCTGGCCCATCCCCTAAAATCATCACACCATCTGTTGGGGTGCGCAAGCAGGCATATCCTGGGAGTTCTTTCGCTCAGGATCAACCGTATAATATCATCAGTAGAAGAAATGGTCTTAAGGTCAGTGCCTGTGGCATTGACTCCGGTCCTGTCAATCGTATCCTTTACTCTAATGTTCAAATCTGCCCAGGTCCTTCCGGTGTCTGTCAGGTAGAGCACTTCATTATAGTCAATTGAAAGGTACGGTTCCCCCAGAATTCCGAAATCCTTGAAATCATACTCCTGCCACAGGTCCCGGTTTGACCAGGATTTAAGGGGGTTTCCGTGCATGCAGACCGTGTTGATTTCGGTAATATTTCTGAGGTCTTCGAGTTCTTCTCTAAATATTTCAATCGCTTTTTTGGGGTCTCCGTTTGCCTTATCCATTACTTCGTAATGAAAGCCGATCTCGTGCCCCATATTTGCCATCTGACGAATGATCTCTGGCTTGAAGGTCTCTTCCACATGGCGGAAATAGTAGGTTGATTTTATTCCGTAACTGTGCTCCAGCCTTGCCATTTCCAGGTTTCGTTTGACTGCCCTGTCCACGTCATGTCTGAGAATAATGCATTTTTCGGGTGCAAATTTAAGGAAATCCTGTACCGTACTGGTAGGATAATTCGTATTTTTGATTGCCTGTAAAAGGTATTCGTATTTTTTTAAGGTGAAATCCCTCAAGATTTGCCCCCCAAATAATCCTTTTTGTAGGAGAGTTCCAGTTTATTTTCCTGCCCGGGTTAGGAATCTCCCGGATAAAATAAACATGAATATCCTCTGTTTTACAAATTTTTACTTTTATATAATCCCTTAAGTTTGAATTTGTTTATTTAGTTTGTGGTTCTCTTGTGTGTAATCTTTTATATGTGGGTACTTTTTCCTGTATTTTTTGTTTAAGGGTTATTCTGGTTTTCAGGAACTCATTTATTTGAGATCAAGAGGAAAAATTTAAAAAGAATCATATAAATAAGGTAACTATATCCTCCAGCTTTAATATCTGGATTTTTTTGTCTCAAAATGCAAGGCAATAACCCAGTATAATTCTGACAACTATTTCCGGATGAATATAAGTGTAAAAATGAGAGCTTGTAATGGAAAACGAAACTAAAAACCTTATCCTTATTTTGCTGGTATTGGCACTGTTTACCGGGATGGCAGTTGAAATCGCTGAGGGCTCTGCTGCTGTTGGAGTTGTTCTATTCCTGGTTTCAGTATTTCTGCTAACAAGGATTGACTTCAAGGACCTGGGTGACTCAGGTATCCTGAAAAAATCAAAAACCTATTTTGTCGTTGGGGTTTTTATAGTAAGCGCAGACCTTGTCTACAATTTCAAAAATGGTGGTGAACTGGGGACTCTTGACGTTATGGTCGTATTCTTCGGTTTTTCCCTGATTGGGACCCAGCTGCAAAACCCCCAGATAAACCGGATCTCCCGGTTTGGTGCATATATATCATCTATTTTTGTTCTTCTTTACCTTATCTTTTACACCATGTTTGCTTTCTTTAACATTGATTTCCTTCACAAGTTTGACCACTATCTCATACTTCTCCCCACTGTGGGTATTTTAAACATGGCAGGGATTCCTCTCGAAGTAATTGCCACGGAGACTGTTAGGATAAGCGGAGTTGAAGAAATGACTGTGGTTATCGGAGGGCCCTGCTCAGGCCTGTATTCCATGTTCCTTCTAATAGGGATCGTTTTTGGATACAGTAAAATTGAAAAAATGGATAATCGTAAAACCCTCATCATGCTCGGGTTTTGTGTGCTCGTTGCCTACATCTCAAACCTGTTCCGGGTCGTAGTTCTCTATCTCACTGCCTACATGTACGGGCAGGAAGCAATGATGCTCGTGCACACACATCTCGGATGGATTATATTTGCAGTAGTTGCAGCTTTTATAATGTATTTAATAGAGCTAAAAAAGTAATTTTGAATTCGAGAACTTTTTTTGAAGTTTTTGAGTTCCTCTCTTATTTTTCTAGTTCCACCTTAATTTTTTAGTGTCGCATCAATCCTCAAGGGTTGAATGGTTATAATTAGGTGTAATCGATTTTATGCGACATTTTACTGCTGACTCGACACCAGTTCCTCTCTAAATCTATCGATAGCTTCTTGTTCTCTTTTCGATATTCCGTTTCTTATTCAAAAAAGGGTGTGTTCTCCAACTCTTACTTTTTAATGAAAAAATGTTTTTCAGCCATCTGGGCAATTCAGATCTTTTATCTTTTTACAAAGTAATTGAAAGCCTGCCTTGAGTTCAAAATAATTCTTTTATGTACCGGTAGAAGACACTTTTGCCGAGGCCTTCTGCGAGTAACTTTTGCAGTAATTCTCATTAGGAGTAAAACCGACCCGATATATACCCCGGCAATACCCCCATTTATAAGGAAGTTGAAGTCTTTTAATGCAAAAGTAACCACGACTATAATCACGAACAAAAACATCATATAAACAACAAAACTCACTCCCATGGCAAGTTTCCAGTTTTTTGAATCAAAAAATCCCGGAACCCTGGAGTACCTGTTAGTTATAATTCCGTTTTCCTTATAGTTTGAATGGTTGAGGATGTGCATGACTCTGTCCCCTGTATCGGGATGTGTGTCAAACATGGAAATGAAAATAGCATGGTCTCCTCTGATTCTCTGGGTGTGTGTACTGAACAGGTGGAAATGTCCGGGGTTAAACTTGCTGGTGAGCGGCTGGAAGGGTATGTAGTTTTCAAGAAACTCGAGGTTTTTTGCAAGGAGCTGGGGGTTCCTGGTAAGCTTGATGGCAACTTCATCGGCTTCAAGTTCCCTTCTTTGGGGGTTTGTAAGCTGTACCAGAGTTGCCGCGGGAGGTGTTGCAAAGGCTGTTGCCATAAACTTGAAGAACCTGGGTGCCGGGTCTTGGGGCTGCCCGAAGCCTGAGAGGATCGAACCCCATGTTGCAAGCTCCGGAAAGAGCATTATCGTTCCTGCAAAAAGTGCGGTGACTGTGTTCAGGCTGACATCTCTGTTTTTTATGTGTCCGATTTCATGTGCCAGTAAAACTTCCAGGCTCAGGTCGTCAAAGGTTTCAAACATCGATGTTGAAATGGCGATAAAGGTTTTGCTCCCGTTTCCAACTGTAAACATTCCGGGAGTTTCTGCTTCGAAGCTGTATAATTCGGGGGTCCGGACCTGTGCCCCGGTGGAAAGGTTTTCCAGAATTGAGTACAATAAAGAATTCTCATCCCTCCTGACTTTCCGGGCTTTATACAATCTGAGAATCAATCTGCCGGCTGAAAGGTAAATATAACTGCTCAGGATAAGCATCAAGAAGGCTACGGCTGCTACAACAACTGCATTTTTTGTAAGCCCCGCGAGCAGGACCGGAAATGCCGAAGGAACTGATAAAAGCAGAAATGTCCCAAACCTGTTACTCATAATGACCCCCTTCTTTTGACTTGTAATTAAAGTTATGGCTGATTTACACCTTTCGCAATTATTCTATCTTATTATGTAATTCGGATTACTGTATTTATATTATAAAATTTCAACAGGTCATATATATCTACAATATTTATAATATCTTCTTTTAAATATTGGTGGCCATTATGTAGATAACTTCGTAGTTTTTATGAAACTTTCGATTTTAATCTCAATGATTTCTGTAAAACGTAATCTTCGATAAAATTAAATGGTTTTATATGACGAATTTCTACGAAAATAAAATAGGTTTTATTTTGTTCTTGATTTTCCAGTTAAAATCTGGTAAATATAATTAGTAAAAGTTATATCTCTTGATGAATTACTCCGTAGCATAATGCCTGACCTCAAAAAATGTATTTTTGTTGAAGATCTGATAGCAGTCACTCTTTTTTCATGTTTGGGGTTTCTGTTCGTACTAATTCCTCCATTCAATGAAACTTTTTTCCGGATTCCAATAGCTTTGTCTCTCTTTTTTTTCATTCCCGGTTACGCATTTATAGCCGCACTTTTCCCTGGAAATGACGAAATCAGCGGTATCGAGCGCTTCACATTAAGTGTTGGCTTCAGTCTTGTACTTACGGTTTTTGACGGTTTTTTAATAAGTTTGCTTCCCTGGGGTTTTCGTCCTGCTCCAATCGTCATATCCATCCTGGGTATGACGGTGTTTTTCAGCATAATTGCAATTTTTACAAGGAAACTCCGGGACGAAGATAAACAGTTCTCTTTTTCGATAAAAGAACTCATTGAACAGCTCCGGTCTGAAGAGCTTGATGAAATTGATGGATCTCCGGAAGAAGCCCCGGTTCCTGCCGAAAACAGGCGTTTTCACAGGTCAAAAACTAAAGTTAAAGCAAAGGGTTTAAAGGAAAAATCCACTAAGTCTAACAATTCTAATTCTTCTAATATTAATTCTAATTCTAATGCCAATTATGAAACCCGGCAAATGCCTCTTTCTCCTGAAATTGAAAAAGCTCTGGTAATTGCTCTTATTGGCTCAATAATAATCGCAAGTGGGATGCTTGTATATGCCAAGATGACTCGTGAAACCGAAACTTTTACAGCAATGTATCTTCTGGGGCCTGATGGAAAAGCCGAAGGTTATCCCTCGGAGAGCTTTATCGACATTCCTCTTACAGTCTCCGTTGGGATAGATAACCATGAGCTTCAGGATGTAAATTATATCCTTCAGATGAAAGTGGATGGGCAGGTTATTGAAGAATTAAATGTTCCCGTAGTAGACGGGGGTACCTGGCAGGAAAATCTGACTTATACCCGTCAAAAATTGAAAAATGACAGGTCCAAACTTGAGTTTGCACTTTTTAAAGATGAGGTGGGATACTTCCCTTACAGGTCTGTCCATCTCTACCTGCAGAACAACAACTCCTTCACTCACCTCGAGGACAAATACGGAGATATTTCCCTACTTCCGGTAATTGTAAACGGAAATATGGAATCCTTTACCGGGTGGGACTTTGTTTCAAACACGGAATTCATTACTGCTTCGTATGTAAATGGTTCGGGTGTGGATTCTTCCTCGGCGTATCGGATGTTAAATTCATACAGCGGGACTTTCCCCGAATTCACGGGGCAGTTTGGAGAGATCTCTCAAAGTCTGGACTGTAATGAAAGCACGATGGCAGTGGTTTCGGTATTCGTAAAAGACAACTTTAGTTCAGGGCCTGCCGAACTGGGCAATTCCCAGCTCAAGCAGATTGTTCTGGACAACGAAGTTCTCTGGGAGGACGGGATCTCCGGAGATGAGGGCTGGCAGCACATTGAGGTTCCTGTTTCCTTGAATGCGGGTCTGAATAATCTAACTCTTCGCTTAATACAAATCGGAAACTCCGAACTTGTGCCTGTAGAAATCCTCTGGGACAGTGTTTCTTTCAAATCAGTTGAAGAACTCTCTCCCTACTTGGAAGAGGAGTATGTCGTCGAAAGCATTCCTCCTGTTTCAAAGGTACTGGAGCTTCAGTCTTACATGACCGACGAGGCCTTTACGGTTGAGTGGAACGGAACTGATGACGGTTCAGGAATAGCTGGCTATTCCATCTCTTACAGTGTTGATGGGGTTAATTGGAAACCCTGGATTTCCAAAACAACTGCAAATTCTGCCATATTTACTGGAAAAACCAATAATACATATTACTTCCGTTCTAAAGCGGTTGACCGGGCTGGGAATTTGGAGCCGGAGCATTCTGAACCTGACACAAAGACTACAGTTCATACTGGTCTTCCTGAGATCACGCTTGATATCACTCCAAACCCATGCACTGAAGGTACCTGGTTTACCGTAACCTCCTCAGTGCCCCTTAAAGAGCAGTTCTGTATTGTCACAACAGAACAAAGTTTGTATTCCAAAAATGTAGAGATGACTTCTTCAGATGGTCTAATCTGGACAGGTAGGTATGTAGTCGGGCCTGACAGCAGATTTTATGTAGAAGCTGTATGCATCGACGTCTTTGGTAATACAATGTCAACATTTGAAGAATTGTTTGTTGACAACTCTCTCCCTGATTTTGAGATCGAGATTAGTCCCGTGAGTATTGACAAAGGTGAACTCGAGATTAGGGTTACACCCTCAACAGCTTTGAAAAGCAAGCCTTATGTTTCCATTTCAGCTAATGAGGATATCGATGTCATTTACCTTAGTTATTCCGAAGACGGGGAGTATATATATACGGCCAAAATAAGAAGCGATATAAATGAAGGGTCTCACAAAGTTTCCGTAACCGGATATACACTAGATTCTGAAAAAATAACAGGTTCGAGCTCGTTTGTTGTTGAACATCCTGATTGAATCATGTGTTAATATTTTATTCATGCGTCTTCGGTTAAGGGGTGAATCACGATAAATTGCCCTATTTCCACAACATTTGTCGAAAAAATATATTGATGCAAAGTTGGAACAAGGCATCGATTTTAGTTTCGGTGTCCAAAATTTTAAACTGACTTTTGCTCTAAAATCGATAGCATGCAGGTAAGAAAATTCCTTTACCGATGACCAATGATATTTTATTCTATTTTATTTATTGGAAGTTTTGGATATATACTCAAGAAGCAAGTTCATACAAATATATATTAATCGGAACTTTTGTTAACCGGGCAAAATTTTATCCTATTATAAAGTTCAGACCCCCACAAATTTCAATGTCAGCTCTTAATGATCTCCCCCACATCATAATTATATTTACCAAAATTTTACATTACTTACTTATAATATTCCTCGTGTCATATTATTTTTTATCAAACAATTCTATAAAATGTCAAGTTTCTTTGTATGGGGATGTCTAAATGACTCCATATCAAGAGCTGTTAATCAATCGATTTCAGTATTCTTAACTTCTTTGTCTTATGTGTTCACCACGTTTGCTTCTGAACATTGCATATAATGACATTTGCCATATATTTATCTTGAACAGCCTTTTATACTTTTGAATATATAGCAGTATAAAATGATCTTAATTGTTTTTAGTCAGGGAGATATTATAAACGCATTTTAATAAACGTCCCTTTATTAATGTGCGGTGGATTGTATTCTCCATGTAACTAAAACACGACTGGGTGGATTTATCTTCCCTACCATTTGTCCTTAATATATCCCTTAATTTGTCCCAAAAACGATTGAGTAAATAAAATTGAATTGAAATAGTCCCAAATGGAGTAATTATAGTACTTAATTGAAAATCCATAGGAGGTATCTCCTCCGAGTGGTATAGGGGTTGTTAAAAATGAAGAAAATGTTTTTATTGGTAAGTGGGATCCTTATTCTATCCCTTGCTGGATCTGCAATGGCAAATCCATATGATGCATTCATCTACAATGCAGCAGGTACTGCCTCAGCACCAAGTATTCTTGACCTGAAACCTGGGGACTCTATTGTGCTCAGTTACAGGGGAGAGAATATTATAACTGATGCACTAGGTCAGAACTTTGCGTATGTTTCAACTGTCGCCGCGACGAATGCACTTGGTAATCCATCTGACTTAACTGTCGCTTTTGCTCACCCGAACTTTGTGCCCACAACAGTCGATTATACTGATGTAGGGGTAATTACAGTTAGTCTTGACGCCGATGCCACTCAAGGGGCCACATATGCAATAGAGATTCGGGCAGGCAATCTCTTACAGGGTGATATTGAGGCTGGATCCGCATCAAGGTCCATAGATTCCATCCCCGAATTCCCGACCGTTGCTCTCCCTATAGCAGCCATCCTTGGTCTGGTCTTCATATTCGGACGTAGGAAAGAGGAATTGTAAGTTCTTCACCAATTCTTCTTTTTTCAAATTTTTCTTTTTTCGTGATTGATATTTTTTTATTCATCGACGTGGGGTTAGTGTGTGCTCAAAAGTAAAAAAAGTGCCATTGATACCTGATGAATACTCAGCTACATACTGAAGAATAATAGGTGGTATCTGAATGGAATATATAAAAAAGATTTGCCCGGTTTGTGGGAATGAATTTGTCGTCCTGAAATGTGCGGACGATAAGGCGGTTTACTGTACTCTCGAATGCCTTTCTGAAGCTCAGGGGAGTATATATAACAGTGAGATTCTCTCTCCACTGGCAGTATAATCTTTACTTAGTAGTGCCGCGGGTGTTTCCGCATGCTGTAGAGTTGTCAGGTATAATTTTTCCTGAAAAACTCTAAAAACTTTTTTCAACAAAATCTCCTTATTTTTTATTTTAAATGCTAAATTTTTGAACAAAGTTTATTTAAATGATGAAGTTCTATCTTTCATTGTCATTTGAAATTTAATTATAATGGGAATAGGCTGTACTGATACACCTTTTACAACAAACGTTCCAGGGTGCTGTTAGTGTGGCTAATATGGGGGGAATTGGGGAAGTGATAATCACTCCTCTCTCAAGGCTTCTGGGGGGAAGCCGGGTTCTCTATATCAGGATTCTGCAGTTTTCTTTGCAGGACTCTATCGGCTCCATCTAGAAATGGACTCGTGTGAGGAAATGTGGGGTATGGTATCCGGGTATTTCGGTATCCTGGTGTCATATCCTGAAAACCGGTCCTGGTTTAAGATGTCGTTTTCAATGAAGCTCGGGGGAGAGCGTGGCCCTGAAAGGGGTCTCGTATTTGGAGCTTCTCATTAATTCGGCGCCTCTCAATGCTTCTTCATAGTTCCCTGTACAGATGCGGTGTTTGCGGTTTGAGTTACATTAAGGCCGGAAAATCCATCCTTATTTCGTCTAAAAGGTCCGGGAGGATTAAACGGTCTATCAGGAGGAATGAAATGGAGGAGATTGTAGAACTCAAGAATAACCTGGAAAATTTCAATAGAATAGGGGCAATTGACAGTGGCAGTTATGCTATTATCATGAATAACCTGGAAGGGTTGGAGACTAAACTTGGATCTGATGAGGGATCATCCACCAATAATCCAGAAAGTCTTGAGGTGTTACTTGATGAAAAACTTCTCATGGAACAGGAAAATGAAGCTCTCGCTGACCAGATTGAAAAGCTTTCCAGAGATCTGAGAAGAGTGGAATATGAACTCGAATCCATGGAAAAGGTAGTTCTGGAGCATAAAGAAAGTTCCGGGAGGCTGCTTAAAGATAACCTTCTTCTGGTAAAGGAAAAAGAGGCTCTTGCCGGCCAGGTTTCAAATCTTTCCAAAAACCTGGCGAAGCTGGAAAATGAGCTCGAATCCATGAGAAAGGTAGCTTCGGGTCATAAAGAACGTTTTGAGGGATTGCTTGCCGAAAAGCTCCTCTTGAATCAGGAAAAAGGATTTCTTGAGTCCCGGGTTTCAAACCTTTCGAAAGACCTGATGAGGCTGGAAATTGAGTTTGAATCCATGGAAAAGGTGGCTCTGGGCCATAAGGAAAGTTCTTTGAACTTGCTTAAGGAAAAGCTCTTTCTGGAGCAGGAAAAGCTTTTTCTGGAGCAGGAAAATGTTTCCCTTATAGCCCAGACAGCAAAACTTACAAAGGAAAATTCCGAATTAAGGTCCCGGCTTTTAGTGCTCCAGAGAGCCAGACCCGCCTTAACGCCTGTAAACCTTGTAAGCACTTTCAGGACTTCGCTTGAACAGGTTGACCGGGCGCTTAAAGAGACGTCTTCCGGGACGAAGTACGGCATCGGCAACATGAACGTGAGCCTGAAGACCAATCTTGCTTTCGAAGGCGAAGAATTGAGGTTCCAGATGCCAAAGGCCGATGACATCATACCTCCGGAAAACCTCAGCACTATCGAGTTCTCTCTCGGGGTAGTTCCTGATAAATCGGTTTCTTCTTCTTCTTCTTCTTCTTCTTCTTCTTCTTCTTCCGCTTACAGGGAAGTCCCGGACCTAGTTGGGCTTTCAAAGAAGGAAGCTGAAAGTATAATGCTGAAAGCAGGTTTCAAGCCAGGGGAAATTCTGGAAAAGAACAGCAGCATTCCTCAGGATATGGTCATTTCCCAGCTTCCGGCAAGTGGGGGACTGGTAGAACAGGGCTCGGCAGTTGATCTTATCATTGCCAAATTCCTCCCCTCAAAGGTCCCGGATCTGATGGGGCTTGAGCTTGATATCGCAAAAACGGTCATAGAACTTTGCGGGCTTAAGCTTGGTGGGGTCAGGGAAAAGCTCTCTGAAGGCAAACCCGGGCTTATCTTTGCCCAGAGTCTCAAACCCGGTTCCGAAGTAGAATTGAATTCCAAAATCATCCTTATGGTTTCGGTTTCTCCTGAAAATGGGGCATCTGAGGCTGTTCTGTCCGAGGGATTGGGGGAGAGTCCCGCAGATGCCGCAACTAAAGATTTCATTGAGACTTCCTCCGATGTTTCAACGGTCACTTCCAAAGTTTCAATTGAGACTCCGGTTGCACCCTTCCCCTCTAAACCTGTGGCCAACATGAAACCTCCCATCATCCAGCGTCCCGGATATTTTAAATCCTCTAAAGTGGATGCCAAAAATGTTCCTCTCATTCTCGGGCTAACTTTTGAAACTGCCTCTGAAATCTTGAACGAGGAAGGCATAAAAGTCGGGAAGATTTCCGAGCTTTTCTCCCCTATTTCTGCCGGTACGGTGCTCCACCAGGGCCCTAAAGCAGGCTGCATCGCCAACCCGTTGATTCCTGTTGACCTTGTTGTCTCCAGGGAAAAGCCTCGGTTGAAACCCCCTATCATCCAGCGTCCTGGGGCTTTAAAGTCTCAACAAAAAGATGTAAGAGAAGTTCCACCGGTTGTTGACCTGTCTTATGAAAAGGCGGTTTCTGCTCTGGAACAGGAGGGTATAAAGGTCGGGAAAATTTCCGAGCTTGTCTCCCCGATTTCCCCCGGTACGGTGCTCTACCAGGGACCCCGGGCAGGTTGCATCGCTAACCCGTTGATTCCGGTTGACCTTGTTGTTTCAAGAGAACGGCCTAAGTTGAAACCCCCTATTATCCAGCGTCCCGGAGCTCTGAAGTCTCCACAAAAAGCTGTCCGGAAAGTTCCCGGAGTTCTCGGAGTTTCTTTTGAAGAGGCAGTTGGGATTCTGAATGAGGAAGGCATTAAAGTAGGAAAAATTTCCGAGATTTTCTCCCGGATTTCTGCCGGTACGGTACTCCATCAGGGCCCAAAAGCAGGTTGTATTGCTAACCCCCTGATCCCTGTTGACCTTGTGGTCTCCGGAGAGCGGCCTAAGTTGAAACCTCCTATTATCCAGCGTCCCGGAGCCCTGAACTGTCCAAAAACCGATGTTATGAAAATTCCCCGGGTCCTCGGTGTTTCTTTTGAAAAGGCAGTTGAGGTCCTTAAACAGGAAGGCATCAAAGTCGGGAAGATTTCCGAGCTTTTCTCCCGGAGTACTCCCGGTACGGTGCTCCACCAGGGTCCAAAGGCAGGTTGCATTGCCAACTCTCTGATTCCCGTTGATCTCGTGGTTTCCAGAGAACGGCCTAAGTTGAAACCTCCTATCATCCAGCGTCCCGGATTCCTTAAATCCTGTAAAGAGGATTCCATAACTGTTCCTCCAGTTCTCGGGCTTCCTTCTGGAGAGGCAGTTGAGGTCCTGAAACAGGAAGGTATCAAAGTCGGGAAGATTTCCGAGCTTTTCTCCGGGATTACTCCCGGTACAGTGCTCTACCAGGGCCCAAAGGCAGGTTGCATTGCCAACTCTCTGATTCCTGTTGATCTCGTGGTTTCAAAAGCTGTGGTTTTTGAGCTTAAAACTGTGCCTCGAGTAACCGGACTTCCGTTTGAGGAAGCCCTTGTTATTTTGGAACGTGAGGAAGTAAACATCGGAAAGGTTTCCAGGATTTCTTCGAGAGTTTCTCCCGGCATGGTTCTTTTCCAGGGTCCCAGGGCAGGCTGCATTGCTAACCCTGTGATTCCTGTTGACCTTATTGTTTCTAAAGCTCCAAAAATTGAGGTCAAAAAGATCCCGCCAGTCATCGGGCTTCCGTTTGAAAGGGCAGTTGAGACTCTAACCGGGAAAGGTGTAAAAGTTGGGAATATTTCTGAAATCTCTTCCCGGTTTTCTCCCGGTATGGTGCTCCACCAGGGGCCCAGAGCAGGCTGCATCGCCAACCCGATAATTCCCGTTGACCTTGTTGTTTCCAGAGAGATCATTCCTGAGGTCAAAATGGTTTCCCGTGTCCTCGATATGCCTTTTGCAGAGGCGGTTGAGACACTGAAAAAGGAAGGGATAAATGTCGGCAGGATTTCGGAAATTGCTTCCAGAGTATCTCCGGGCATAGTCCTTGTCCAGGGTCCAAGACCAGGTTGTATCGCCAACCCTATTATACCCGTTGACCTTGTTGTTTCCAAAGAGGTCGTTCCTGAGATCAAGGAGATTCCTGAGGTCAAAAAGGTCCCTCGTGTCGTCGGTATGCCTTTTGAAGAGGCGGTCGCTACTCTGGAATCCGGGGGTGTAGATGTCGGCAAGGTTTCCAGGATCTCTTCGAGAGTTTCTCCCGGTATGGTTCTTTTCCAGAGCCCTAAATCCGGCTGCATCGCCAACCCTGTGATTCCTGTTGACCTCGTTGTTTCTAAAGCTCCAAAAATTGAGGTCAAAAAGGTCCCGCAAGTCATCGGGCTTCCGTTTGAAGGGGCAGTTGAGACTCTAACCGGGAAAGGTGTAAAAGTTGGGGAAATTTCTGAAATCTCTTCCCGGGCTTCTCCCGGTATGGTGCTCCACCAGGGGCCCAGAGCAGGCTGCATCGCCAACCCGGTAATTCCGGTTGACCTTGTTGTTTCTAAAGAGATCGTTCATGAGGTCAAAATGGTTCCTCGTGTTATCGATATGTCTTTTGAAAAGGCTGTTGAAACTCTGGAACAGGAGGGCGTAAAAGTCGGGAAAATTTCTGTGATTTCCTCCAGGGAGTCTCCCGGTATGGTGCTTCATCAGAGTCCCAGGGCAGGCTGCATCGCCAACCCGGTAATTCCGGTTGACCTTGTTGTTTCCAGACAGTCTCCTGAGCCGGAACCTTCTCCGGTCCAGGAACCGGAAGTTTCACCGGAAGTCTCCGGATCTTTGAAGGCAGAAGTCAAAGAGATTCCCTCGGTTGTCAACATGCCCCTCGATAAGGCGAAAGAGGTCCTGGAACAGGAAGGGTTAAAAGTAGGAAATATTCTGGAAACTGCTTCCCGGTTTTCTCCGGGCACGGTGCTCAGCCAGAACCCTAAAAACGGGTGTTTTGCTGGTCCGGAGCTTCCCGTTGATCTGGTGGTCTCCAAAAAGAGGTCGAGACTGACTCTTCGCAGGCTTGCCAGGTTGAGGCGCTGAAAAGTTCTTACTTCCGGATGACCTTTTTTCCGGATTATCCTTTTCCCGGGCTTTGTGTTTCAGGGATTTTTGCCCTGACCTGGAACCCGATCCGATCGGGTTCCTATCTTTTCTTTTTTGAGGAATTTTCCGGTTTTAATTTATTTTCCGCTCTTATATCCGCGATCTCTGTTATTTTATATTTTAAACCTTTTTCATTTTTATATTTTGATTTCTGTTATTTTATTTTTTAAATATGATTTGTTTTCATCTCTCAATTTATCATGTCTTTTTCCTTAATGTCTCCCGGATAAGTTAGGATGTGTGCAATAAAATCGTATTTAGTTGCCGGGTCACTTAATTTTCTTCTGAGTTATCTTTTCTAACTATCTTTCTCATGTATTATCTTTTTTTATTTTTATAACTCATTTTTTGAACAAAGTTTTTATAAGCAATAAAGTGCTACTTATTATCATCCTTTGAATTTTAATTATAAAGGGGAATAGAAAATGGTTAGCGTTGGTCAGGAATTGCTGAATGTCCCATTTGGGGATATGATTAGAGAGATGGCTCTTGCGATTGCAGAAGGGCAGATGGCACTCGACATGAACTCCGTGCAGGTCGCACAGGCTCTGGCGGCAACCGAGCTGGATGTCGGCAGTGTTGTGATGTATGTCGAGGAAACCGTGGATGAGGACGGGAATGTGACTGCTACGAAAGTTGTCACGAATGACAGTCCCATGTCCCTGCTGACTTACGGGCTTGAACCCCGTTTCTATGAGTTCACTGAGTCCATTATCGAAGTTAAGATGGCAATCACGATGATGAGGGAACACTCTCTCGAGCTCAAGTACGGCAGTGAATTCAAGTTCACGAACCAGTCGAAGATCAAGGGAAGCTACCAGTCCGGCGGGCTTGCAGGGCTCCTCTTCGGCAAGGCAAAGGTGAGCGCTGAAAACACGACTACGGTTGCTTACACTTCCACGTTCAATGCAAAGTACAACTCCAAGTATTCCTTCAAGGAAGAAGGCACAAGCCTGCTCAGGACAACCCTGAAACCCGTTCCGGCACCCGACAGGGCCATACCCAAGGTGACGGTTAAAGAAAGCGGCGGATCTACCTGATCCCTGCTGGCATGACTCTCTCAGCTCCCCCTGGCTTTTGATAGCTCTGCGGGGGATTGGGGGCATCAATGGCACGGCTGCCCATTAAGGTCTGGCTGTGCCTGCACACTTTTTTGCAATAATCGTTCTAAGGAGTTGTTAATTTGGCTAAAAATGGGGAAGAGATTGAGGAAGTACTGATTACTCCTCTATCCAAGCTTCTGGGGGAAGTTGGGCGCTCCGTAGCCGAGACCCAGTGGACCCTTGACCGGAACTCCATCAGGACCCAGCTCGAAATCGAGGCTGACGAGGTAATGAAAGAGTATGATGTCCAGGCTCCCTGGTACCATATCCCGGAAGTTGACCTTGAACTTAAGATGTCACTTACGGTGAAGCTCGAGGAAGAACGGGACTCCAAAAATGTGGTCCGGGGATATAAGCCTGTCCTGAATGCGGCGCCTCTTAATGCTTCGTATAACTCGCTGTACAGCTATAATGTGCAGGGTTCGAGCTGCATCAAGGCCAAAATAGTGTCCATCCCGGCTTCTTCAAAGGTCAGGGAGGAGTAAGGTCCTTTCAGGAGGAATGGAATGGAGAATATTAAGGAGCTCAGGAACAACCTGGAAACATTCAGAAGGAAGGGGGTAATTGACAGCAGCAGTTATGCGGTCATGTTGAATAACCTCAAAGGGCTGGAGGTAGGGCTTGAATCCGTGGAAAAGACGTCTTCGGTCTATAAGGAAAGTTCGGAAAAGTTGCTGAAGGAAAAAATTCTCCTGGTACAGGAAAAAGATGTCCTGTCAATCCAGGTGGCAAAACTTTCCAGGGAGAAATTGGAACTCGAATCAAGGCTTTCGGTGCTCCAGAAGACCCGGCCTGCCTTATCGCCGACAAACCTCGTGAGCACTTTCAAAACTTCACTTGAAGAAATGGACCGGGGGCTCAAAAAGGCACCTTCAGGGACAAAGTACAGTGTCAGCAGTATGAACGTAACCCTGAAGACCAATCTTGCCCTGGAAGGGGACGAACTGAGGTTCCAGATGCCCAAAGCCGATGACATCATCAGCCCGGAAAACCTCAGCATCATAGAGTTCTCTGTAAAGGCGCTTCCTCAAAAGCCGGACCTTGCCTCTTACGGGGAAGTCCCGGACCTTGTTGGTCTCTCAAAAGAAGCCGCCGAAGGCAAACTCCTGGAAGCAGGTTTCAAGCCAGGGGAAATCCTGGAAAAGGACAGCAGTACCCCGGAGGGCACGGTCATCGCCCAGATCCCTTCAGCCGGATCCCTGGCAGAACCCGGGGCTGCAGTGGACCTCATCATCTCCCGAATCTCTTCTCTGAAGGTCCCGAACCTGCTAGGGCTTGAGCTTGAAAGCGCAAAGCAGGTCCTGGATAAGTTCGGGCTTAAGCTCGGCGGGGTCAGGGGGCAGCCCTCGGATACAAAACCCGGGATCATCCTGGCCCAGAGCCTGAAACCTGGCTCGGAAGCCGAAGTGGATGCCAAAATCTTTCTGATGGTCTCGACCGAAATGAAAAAAGAGGTGTCTGAGGGCGTCCTGTCTGACAGGCTGAAGCGGCCTCAAATAACCCCTCTGAAAGTTTCTTCCGATGTCTCTGCCAAAGTTTCAACCGAAACTTCCGTTAGGGCTCCGGCCGAAACTCCATCTAAAATTTCAACGGAAACCCCTGCCAGGGTTTCCACAGAGCCTTCGGTGGTGGCTCCCGGGCCTGTGCCTGAACCCCAAGCTCCGGTTGTCGAGCAGCCTGAAGTCGAGAAACCTGAAGGTCCGGTAGCTCCGAAAACTGAGGTCAAAACAGTCCCCCGGGTTACCGGCATTCCTTTTGAAAAAGCTGCTGAGATCCTGAAAAAGGAAGGAGTAAACATTGGCAAGGTTTCGGAGATTGTTTCCAGGATTTCTCCCGGAACAGTGCTCAACCAGAGTCCCAGGGCTGGTTCTATCGCCAACCCGCGAATTCCTGTCGACCTTGTGGTTGCAAAGTCTGCACCGGTGCGTGAGCCCGAACCCAAAGCTCCGGTTGTCGAGAAGCCTGAAGTCAAGACACCTGAAGTTTCGGAACTTCCGAAAACCGAGGTTAAAAAGGTTCCCCGCGTTGTCGGCCTTCCTCTTGAAAAGGCTACTGCGACTCTGGAACGTGCGGGCATAAAAGTCGGGGAGGTTTCCGAAATATATTCTCGTTCCGCTCCCGGAACCGTACTCAACCAGAGTCCCGGAGCCGGGTCTATCGCCAACCCGCGAATTCCTGTCGACCTCTCGGTTTCGAAAGAGAGGCCTGACCTGAATCCTCGCGTATCAAGCATAACCCGCAGGATAAGCCGCTGAAAATTACTGAGTTTTAAAAAGCCCTGATCTCCAGGTTTTTGCCCATGTCAGTAGAATCTCATATTATCAGAATTTCGGATAACGCCAGCCAGCCTCAGATTCAGGAAATCCTGAAAACGGTTATCGGGGTTGGTGGGAGGATCGAAATGGTCGCCGGCAAGATCATCATTGCAAGCTTTGATAGTGCCTACGCCGGGGTAATAAAGAAAAAGAAAGGTGTGGCACTTGTAGGTGGGGTCAATTTCAGGGGCAGAAAAATCCGCAAAGTCATAAAAAGGGTTTCCAGGGAGGAACAGCCGGACTCATAAGCTTTTGAGGCGGGTCCGGGTTTTTTCTTTTCTTTTGTATTTTTTTCCTGCAATATGTGGTCTTATATAATACTATGCTGCATTCTGATCGACTCATTCTGATCAAATTACATTTGTTCCGGTCGGTTCAATGTGGTCAATTCAATGTGGTTTGCTTCTTTTGGTTTGCTTCTTTTGGTTTGCTTCTTTCGGCTGAATTATAGTCGTTTGTGGTTGCATGTGGTTAAATTCTTGTATTCTAATTCTTCCGGTCAAGTTCGATCCGGGTCTGATGTCTCCCGTCTTTTTCATCTTTCCAACCGGGTTGAAAATTATTTTATGTTTATCACGATGGGTGCTGATTATTTTTCCTTATCTATTCGTTTTTCTGCAAAGGATTTATATACAAGATGTGATATCTTAGGGCAAAGTACATCCGACATGTGATGTTTCAGGCACTTAGGGTGCTTGAAATCAGTGTTTTAACTGATCAATGTGATGCTTTAACACTTACATCCCGGATACGTCCGGGGGATACGAGTCACCTGCTGTTGATTATGGTAGGTGCTCGGCAGTGAAGATAATCCAGTGAGAAACGTCGGATCAACATGAGTGTCAAAGGGCCAATGCTTTGAAACGCCCGCTTTTGGCGCCTTAATGGCGCCCAAAATCGCACGAAAATGTTTATGTTTTCGGTGAGTCGCGTTTAGTAGAGACTGAAATGTTTCAATTCAGGGCTCAAATCACCTGGATTTGGGTCTGTTAGGGAATTATATGCAGTTCTCCCATCAATGCTGCCTTCTGAAGTAGCTGGCAGGAGGGGAATTGGAACTATCAGATGCCTGAAGGGATAAGGTGCCAAAGGGCGTATAGCTCTGGCCTGCTCGAGGCTTTCTGGCCAGGCAGGTCTGGAAAATAATTCTCTGACAGCGTTCGGAAATAATCCGGGACTTATGATTTTGTCACTCAGGTTGTGCCGACCGGAGGGACTGGTATTTCTATTAAAACATAACGGAGTAGAAATATGGCAAATGTACACCGACCAAATCGAGGTTCTCTCGCATTCAGCCCACGTAAAAGGGCCAAGAGCCACATCCCAAGGTTCAGGTCATGGCCGGAAGCCGCAGGTGAACCAAGGCTGCAGGGCTTTGCCGGCTACAAGGTGGGTATGACCCACGTTATCATGGTTGATGACGTAAAGAACAGTTTGACTGAAGGCATGGAGATCTCCGTTCCGGTCACTGTTCTCGAAACTCCTGCCATCAGGGTGGCCGCCATCAGGGCTTACGGGAATGACAGCTTTGGTGAAATCGCAATTGCGGAAGCCTGGACTGCGGAACTTGACCCTGAACTTGAAAGGCGGATGCCAATGCCTGATACGGGAAACACCGATGAATCCCTTGAAAAAATCAGCAAACTGATCGAAGAAGGCAAAGTTTCCGATCTCAGGGCCATCACCTACACTCTTCCGAAGAGCCTGACCGGTGTCCCCAAAAAGAAGCCGGACATCATGGAAACGGGAATCACCGCAAAGGACATTCCCACCAAGTTCGAGTTCGGAAAGTCCATTCTGGGTACTCTTGTAAGCGTTACCGACGTGTTCCGGAACGGGACCATTATTGATACGGCTGCGATTACAACCGGAAAGGGAACCCAGGGTCCTGTAAAGCGCTGGGGTATCCAGTTGCAGAAGGGTAAGCACTCCCGTCAGGGCAGTCTCCGGCAAGTCGGAACCCTCGGGCCTTTCAATCCGTCCCGCGTCTCCTGGCGTGTGCCGCAGATGGGTCAGATGGGTTACCACCAGAGGACTGAGTTCAACAAGCGCATCCTGAAGATCGGAACCGACGGCGAGGAAATTACTCCCGAAGGCGGTTTCCTTAACTACGGGCTGGTCCGCGGGGACTATGTGCTTATCAAGGGCAGCGTGCCCGGGCCTTCCAAGAGGCTGATCAGGTTAAGAGACCCGGTCAGAGCAAAGAAAACCGGCCTTGGCGAACCTCAGATCCTTCACATTAGCAGGGAGTCCAAGCAGGGGTGATGTAATATGGCTACAGCAAAAACCATAGATCTTTCAGGTAACGTTGTCAGGGAAGTTGAACTCCCTGCCGTGTTCGATGTGGACTACCGTCCTGACCTGATCAAAAAGGCCGTGCTCGCAGCACAGGCAAACAGGCTTCAACCCTATGGCCCCCGTCTTTACTCAGGTATGGACACCTCTGCAAGGTCCTGGGGGTCCGGACGAGGCGTCGCGCAGATCCCGAGGCTTACCAACGGTAGCAGGGCTGCAAGAGTCCCGCAGGCAAAGGGCGGAAGAAGGGCACATCCCCCAAAACCCGAAGCTGACAGGACAGAGAAGGTCAACACCAAGGAACGCCGCTATGCAATCCGCTCTGCAATCGCAGCAACCCAGGACCCGACCCTTGTGAGCCTGAGAGGCCACATTTACGAGGCCGAACTTCCGATCGTTGCGGACAGTGCTCTTGAAAGCCTTGAAAAGACAAAGCAGGTCATAGATTTCCTTGAAGCTGCAGGCGTCTACGGAGATGTTCTCAGGGCAAAGAACGGAAGACACATCCGGGCAGGCCGCGGGAAGCTCAGAGGCAGGAAGTACAAGCACAAGAAGAGCCTCCTGATCGTAGCAGGGGAAAATTCTCCTATCCTGAAGGCAGCAAGAAACCTCTCTGGTGTGGACGCTGTCACAGTGGATGCACTTAACGCCGAAACACTAGCACCCGGTACGCATGCAGGCCGCCTTACGATCTGGACCGAATCCGCAATTCAAAAACTGGAGGGCGCATTCCAATGAATTCCGTCAAATATCCTTTTGTCACAGAAAAAGCGATGATGTTGCTGGATGATAACAAGCTCCAGTTTATCGTGGACACGAGGTCAAACAAGTACCAGATCAAAGAGGAAGTTGAAAAGCTGTACGGGTTCAAAGTTAATTCCGTGCGGACCATGACCACCATGAAGGGTATGAAAAAAGCAATCCTTACCTTTGAGGGGACCGAAGCGGCCCACGAGATTGCTACCCGAATAGGACTTATTTGAGGTGTGATGTATGGGTAAACGGCTTATATCACAGAACAGGGGCAGAGGCACTCCGACCTATAGAGCTCCTTCTCATAAATTCAAAGCAGAACTGAGGCACCCTCGCGTGGATGAAAATACCATCCTCGAAGGGGAAGTTATCAGGATCGAACATGACCCTGCTCGGTCTGCTCCCATTGCAAGAGTTGCCTTTGAAAACGGGGAAGAACTCTTCCTTCTGGCTTCAGAAGGCATTTCCGTCGGGACAACGGTTCTCTGCGGAGACGACGTCGAGATCAATCCCGGTAACATTGTTTCCATAGGAAACGTGCCGGAAGGTTTCCTCGTCTGCAACATCGAATCCAAACCTAACGACGGAGGCAAGTTCGTCCGTTCCTCCGGAGTGTACGCAACGGTTGTAACCCACGAAGAAACCAGAACCGCTGTGTCACTACCCTCTGGAAACATCAAGTGGCTGAACCCCAAATGCCGGGCAACTATCGGAATTGTTGCTGGCGGCGGAAGGGTAGACAGACCCTGGCTTAAGGCAGGGAAAAAGTACCACAAGATGAAGACAAGAGCTGCAAAATATCCCAGGGTATCTGGAGTTGCCATGAACCCGGTTGACCACCCGTATGGTGGGGGTAACCGTAAGCATCCGACTAGACCGACCACTGTGAGCAGAAACGCCCCGCCTGGACAAAAGGTAGGGTTGATTGCAGCAAGAAGGACCGGAAAGAAGCGCTGAATAAGGGGTATTCATTATGGCAAGAAAAGTAGCATCAAGGTTACCGAAAAGAAAGGGTGAGTACACTTATCGCGGCAAGACCATTGCAGAACTTCAGAAGCTGAGTATTGAAGAGTTTGCAGAGCTTCTGCCCTCCAGGGAACGCCGGAGCATTAAGCGCGGGTTTACCGACGGGCAGAAGAAGGTCTTGCACGAGTTCAAGGCAGGAAAGAATGTCAAGACTCACTACAGGAACATGATCATCTTCCCGGAAATGATCGGAAGTACGGTCGAAATCTACAACGGTAAAGAATTCTTAAGTGTGGAATTCCAGCCTGAAATGGTAGGACACCGCTTCGGAGAGTTCGCACCCACCCGGCCAAGGGTTTCCCACGGTAGTGCAGGTGTCGGAGCAACCCGTTCAAGCAGGTTCGTTCCGCTGAAGTGAGGTGAAAGGGAATGGCAAGAATAAAGTATTCAGTCGAGATGGACCCTGAAAGAACCTCCAAGGCAATGGGCTCCGAACTTCACATTTCTCCTAAGAAATCCCGAGAAATCTGTTGCAAGATCAAGGGCATGAAAACCGCTGAGGCAAGAAAGTTCCTCGAGGATGTCATCGCCCTGAAGCAGGCTGTACCCTTTAAAAGGCACCATGACGGAGCCGGACACAGGAAAGGGCCTATGGCAGCAGGCAGGTATCCGGTCAATGCTTCCAAAGAATTCTTAAAGATCCTCAAGAACGCAGAGAGCAACGCCGAATACAAAGGCCTTGAACCCAGTCAGATGTACATTGCCCACACGGTCGTGCAGCGCGGCAGGGTGATCCACGGGATCATTCCTAGAGCCAGGGGCCGGGCCACTCCCAAAAACACAGATACTGTAAACATTGAGATGGTTCTTTCCGAGGTGCGCTAAATGGCAGTTGAGAAAAAGTTCGTCAATGACGGGTATGTTAAGGCCTCAATGAATGAGTATTTCGCTAAACAGCTCAGCAGGGCCGGATACGGCGGCATGGAGCTTAACAGGACCCCTATGGGTACCCAGATCGTTATCTACTCCGAAAAGCCGGGTATGGTAATTGGGAAGGCCGGAAAGGTTATCCGGAAACTTACCCGGGATGTCGGGATCAAGTACAATCTGGAAAACCCCCAGATCGATGCCCAGGAAGTCAAAAGGCCGGAACTGAATGCCCAGATGATGGCATCCCGGCTTGCATCTTCCATCGAGAGAGGCTGGTACTTCCGCAAAGCCGGACACAACACCATCAGGGCTGTTATGAGCGCAGGAGCCCTCGGCTGCGAAGTCGTGATCTCCGGTAAGCTTACAGGTTCCAGGTCAAGAGTCGAAAAGTTCGTTAACGGCTACGTCAAACACTCCGGAAAACCCGCAGAAGAGCTGGTGGACGAAGGTTTTGCCGTGGCAGTCAAAAAACTCGGGACCCTGGGCTGCAAGGTTCGGATCATCCATCCGGATGTTGTGCTCCCTGACTCCTACAGGGTTAAGGATTCAAGTGAAATCCCTGAGGAAGCTCCTGAAGTGAAAGCGGCTGAAAAAGAAGAAGTGCCTGTGAAAGCCGAAGCAGCTCCCGCAAAAGTCGAAAAGGTTGTTGAAGAAGCAGCTGAAGTTGCAGAACCGGAAGTTGTTGAAGAAGCAAGTGAACCCGAAGCAACCAAACCCGAAGCAACCGTGACTGAGGAAGCCAAGCCTGAAATGCCCGCAGAGGGCGAAGAAGGCGAGGAAAGCGAACTCATTTATGTTGAAGGTTCGGACGAGGTCCGCAGGCAGGTCAACGGGGTCTGGCAGCATAAGCATGAAAGCTATGACTACTGGCATCCGATGGCACGTGTGCACAAGGAGGCTAAGGAATAATGGCAATTCTGAGGACCAAAGATATCCGGACCATGACAGTCGAAGAAAGGGCTGACGAGCTGGAAAATCTTAACAATGAACTGGTCAGGGAACGCGCCCTCACCTCTGCCGGCGGAGCCCCGGATAATCCGGGCAGGATCGGGGAAATCAGAAGGACGATTGCCCGGATAAAGACCATCCAGCATGAGTTAAATGAAATCTGATGTGGAAATACTGCCTTTTACTCTTCCCTATCATGAATTGATAGGGCTTGACGTTAAGGTAATTCATTCCACTAATCCAGCAATGATAGGAACCCGAGGACGGGTAATTGACGAAACGAAAAATATGTTTATCGTGGAAGATTCGAAGTCCCGGGAACTTAATATCCCAAAGGCGGATTCGGAATTTATCTTCCGGATCCCTGCCGAGCTCTCAGAAAAAGGCCGCAGATCCGATCTATTCGTCAAAATTCAGGGAAACCTGTTGCTCTCACAACCCGAAAATCGGATCAAGAACATCAAGAAGTTACGCAAATGGGGCTAAACTCATGGCAAGAGACATTGGATTAAACATACCGGCGCCATCAGAGGAATGTGACGATATATATTGTCCCTTCCACGGAACACTCCCGGTTCGAGGCCAGATCCTTGTGGGAACCGTGGTCAGCAGCAAGATGGACAATACGGTAGTTATTGAAAGGCAGCATATGAAAATGGTGCCGAAATACCAGAGATACGAAAAGAGACGCTCGAAGATTCACGCACACAACCCGCCTTGCATTGGTGCAAAAATTGGTGACATCGTCACTATTGCGGAATGCAGGCCAATCAGCAAGACAAAGTCATTTGTGGTCGTCAAAGCGGAGGTCCCCCAATGAGAGGGATTCGCTCAAGCATCCCAAGAGCCCTGAATGCCGGGGCCAAGGTTCCCTGTGTGGACAACACCGGGGCCAAGGTTGTTGAGATAATCTCCGTTAAGAAATACCGCGGAGTCAAGAACAGGATGCCCTGTGCAGGAATCGGAGACATGTGCGTTGTGTCCGTGAAGAAAGGCACACCCGAAATGAGGAGGCAGATCCTCCTCGCCGTGGTGATTCGCCAGAAGCAGGAATTCCGTCGGCCTGACGGTCTGCACGTTTCTTTCGAGGATAATGCCATGGTGATCACGGACGAAAGCGGAATCCCGAAAGGGACCGACATCAAGGGTCCGGTCGCCAGGGAAGCAGCTGAAAGGTTCCCGAAAATCGGGACAACCGCATCCATAATTGTCTGAGGTGGTGAGGATGGTTTCAAAACTGCCAAGAAAGCAGAGAAAGTCTAGGTACAATGCCCCTCTCCACAAGAGACATAGTTTCATGGGTGCAAGGCTCAGCGATGAACTTACAAAACAGTATGGCACGAGGAGTGCCGCAGTCGTCACCGGCGACACCGTGAAAGTCATGCGCGGGGATTTCAAAGGAAAGGAAGGAAAAGTCCAGTCCGTATCCCTGAAGGATGGAAAGATTTCAGTGGACGGCATCATCTCCACAAAGGTGGATGGTACCGAAGTTCCAAGGCCGATCTATCCCTCCAACGTACTGATCACGAAGCTGGAAATGGACGATCCGCGGAGAGCATCGAGCATAAAGAAGTGAGGCAGGTGATTTTGTGACACACCAGAAAAGATTATCCATTCCAAAAAGCTGGAAGGTCGGAAAGAAGGCCAACAAGTGGGTTACCGCCACCCGCCCGGGACCCCACAGCAAGGCACGCAGTCTTCCTCTTGGAGTAATTATCCGGGACGTACTTAAGCTTGCGGATAACCGCAAGGAAGGAAAAAGGATTCTTGCTGAAGGCAAGATCCTGGTAGACGGGATCCCCAGAAAGGAACTTAAGTTCCCGGTAGGACTCTTTGACGTTATTTCTATCCCGCTCATGAACGAGGCATATAGGGTTGTCCAGGACGAGAAGGGACGCCTCATCCTCCACAAACTGAGCGAGACTACTGTAAACAAGCTGTGCAGAATTGACAACAAGACTACCATCAAGGGTGGTCAGGTGCAGCTTAATCTCAGTGACGGGACCAACATCTTCGGGTCTAACGAATACAGGACCAAGGATTCTTTGATTCTGTCCATTCCTGGCAAGCAGGTCGTAAAACGCCTGGAGTACAAAGTTGGAAACCTGGCAATGATTGTAGGCGGCCAGCACTCCGGGGAAATCGGAACGATCAAGGAGATCCGGGAAGTCAAGAGTTCCAGGCACAACACGGTTACAATTTCCGGAGATACGGACTTTGATACCATTGAAGATTATGTTATTGTAATCGGTGAGGACAAGCCAGAGATCCGCCTCGGTGGTGAGATCAGTGACTAATCCCATGCGCACTCCAATGGTCGAGAAGGTAATCGTCCATATGGGCGTAGGAGAAAGTGGGCAGCACCTTGTGGATGCCGAAAACATCCTCAGGACCATTACCGGTCAGGAAGTCGTGCGGTGTCATGCCAAAAAGACCCTGCCTGCTTTCGGGATCAAGAAGAGTGAGCCCATTGGCTGTAAAGTAACTCTCAGGGCCCAGAATGCCCAGGGATTCCTTGAAACTGCTTTCGAGATCGTTGAAAAGACCCTGAACAGGTACCAGTTCGATTCCCTCGGAAACGTTTCTTTCGGGGTTGAGGAACACACCGATTTTCCGGGAATGAGATACGACCCGAACATCGGGGTTTTCGGAATGGACGTTACCGTTGTGCTCAAACGCCCTGGAGAAAGGATTAACAAGAGAAGGATCGTAAAGCGGAAGATTCCGACATCCCACAGAGTTACCGTGGATGATGCGATTGTTTTCCTGAACGAAAGTTATGGCGTGGAGGTCGTGTAATATGGTACAGACCAAGAAGATTTTCGGAAGAGGTGCAAACGAGTGCAAACGGTGTGGCAGAAAGCAAGGCCTTGTCCGTAAGTACGGGATCTACCTCTGCAGGCACTGTTTCAGGGAGATGGCCCACGATATGGGCTTTGAGAAGTATTCATGAGGTGATGAAACATGGTATTACTTGATCCTCTTGCAAACGCCCTTTCCACAATCAAGAACGCGGAAGCCGTCGGAAAGAGTTCCTGCGTTGTCAGACCTGCTTCCAAGACCATCGGCAATGTGCTGAAGGTTATGCAGGACCTGGGCTATATCGGGGAGTTTGAGTTTGTTGATGACGGAAAGGCCGGGGTTTATGATGTAACCCTTGCCGGGAAAATCAACAAATGCGGTGCAATCAAGCCGCGTTATTCCGTCGGTACTGACAGTTTTGAGCGCTGGGAAAAGCAGTTCCTTCCGGCAAAGAATTTCGGAGCGCTCATCGTAACCACCTCAAACGGGGTTATGTCCCAGCACGATGCTCGTGAGAAAAACATCGGCGGGCAGCTTCTGGCTTATGTATACTGATCGGGGAGGGATCTAAAGATGGTAAAGGAAATCGCAAAAAGAATTACCATTCCCGAGGGAGTCACAATATCTCGCTCCCAGGATGTCTTTACCACCACGGGCCCTAAGGGGTCCGTTGAAAGAAGACTCTGGTATCCTGGGATTAATATTGAAATCAATGACGGCGAACTTCTCGTGGACGCTGTATCTCCCAGGAGAATGGAAAGAGCCATGGTAGGAACCTTTTCCTCTCATATTAGAAATATGATCAAAGGTGTAACCGAGGGCTTTGAGTACAGGATGACTATCGTGTACTCTCACTTTCCGATGCAGGTCAAGGTCGAAGGCAGCCAGTTCGTTGTTGGTAACTTCCTTGGAGAGAAGAAGCCCAGGAAATCAAGAGTCCTCGGCGAGACCAAGGTGAAGGTTAGTGGAAACGAAGTAATTGTTTCCGGAATCAGCAAGGAAGATGTCGGGCAGACTGCCGCAAACATTGAGCAGGTTACCAAGATCAAGCGGTTCGATCCCAGGGTTTTCCAGGATGGAATCTACATTGTTGACAAGGCCTGAAGGTGGTCATGATGGCAGAAGAAATCATAGAAAATGAAGTTACTCCAGTTTCCACCCTGGATATGGACCCTGAATCCAAGCGTTTATTCAATGTTAGGAAGGTCCAGAAAGGGAAGAAACCCCAGTTTAAGAGGACCTGCAGCCACAAGTTCAAGAGGCTTGACTCTAACTGGAGGCGCCCTAGAGGTCTTCAGGGAAAGCAGCGCAGAAAATACCTCGGAAAAGGTGCCGTTGCCCAGGTAGGGTTCGGAAGCCCGACCGCTGTAAAAGGCCTGCACCCTTCCGGGTATGCCGATGTACTGGTTGCTACCGTAGCAGACCTCGAGCTTGTTGATCCCTCTTACGAGGCCATCAGAATTGCAAGCAAGGTTGGCTCGAAAAAGAAAGCCATGATCCTGGCAAAGGCCGAAGAACTCAGTATCAAGGTTCTGAATCCTGGTAGAGGTGAGTAAAGATGTCAAACCTTTCCAACCAGAGAAAACTTGCTTCCAAGGTTCTTGGCTGTGGGCTTGACAGGGTCTGGTTTGACCCTGAAGCCTCTGAAGAAATCGCCTCTGCAATTACAAGGGAAGATCTCCGCGGACTCATCGAGAAAGGCACTATCAAAGCAAAGCCGATCAGAGGAGTCAGCAGGGGAAGAGCCAGAGTCGTTGATGAAAAGCGCAAATACGGGCACCGCAAAGGGCACGGTTCGCGCAAGGGTAAGAAAGGGGCTCGTAACTCGAGAAAAGAGCAGTGGGTCAAAAAGATCCGGGCTCTTCGGAGAAGACTTAAGGAACTGCGTGAAGACGAGTCTCTCGACAAGTCTGTGTACTGCAGGCTCTACAGGAAGGCAAAAGGCGGAGAATACAGGAGTGTTGCCCACCTTGAGTCTCACCTTGAGGCCGAAAAATTGTTAATTAAAGAAGAATAAGAAGTCGGATGGGCTTATAATGGCTACAGGACCAAGATATAAGGTTCCTTTTAGAAGAAGAAGGGAAGGTCGCACCAATTACCACCTGCGTCTCAAACTCCTGCTCTCCGAGCAGGACCGTGTGGTCGTCAGGAAGAGTGCGAGAAACATGCAAATTCAGTTGATAGCTCCAACCCTCGAAGGGGACATAACTCATTCCACAGCCGTTTCAAGTGAACTTGCAAAGTATGGCTATACAGGGCCTACAGGGAACACAACGGCTGCATACCTCACAGGGCTTTTATTCGGGCTCAAGAGTCTGCAGAATGGTTATGAAGGTGGCGTGCTCGACATCGGGCTCCAGGCTTCCTCTGCAGGTTCCAGAGTTTATGCTGCCCTTAAGGGTGTTGTGGATGCCGGGTTCGAAGTCCCCTGCAACTCTAACATTTTCCCATCCGAGGAACGGATTCGGGGAGAACATGTTGCAGCGTACAGGGAAGAGAGCTCAGACCTGCCAGAGCAGTTTGAAGCAACCAAAGAGAAAATCTTTGCTGAGTTTAGTTAAGGTGATTAGATGGCATACGAGGACGAATGGGTTCCTAAAACCAGACTTGGGAAATTAGTTGTCGAAGGACAGGTTGCTTCCATGGAGGAGGCAATCAGGTCCGGACTTCCGATCAGGGAACCCCAGATTATTGATATGCTGCTTCCTAACCTGGAAGACGAGGTGCTTGACATTAACATGGTCCAGAGGATGACTGACTCCGGACGCCGTGTTAAGTTCAGGGCAACCGTTATTGTCGGGAACGGAGACGGCTATGTAGGGCTCGGGCAGGCAAAGGATGTGCAGGTAGGACCTGCCATCCGCAAGGCAATCGACGCTGCAAAACTCAACATTACCTATATCCGCAGAGGCTGCGGGTCCTGGGAATGTGCCTGCGGGCAGCAACACACCGTGCCTTACGAGGTCAGCGGTAAAGCCGGCAGTGTGACCGTTACCCTGATCCCGGCTCCGAGAGGTCTCGGCATTGCCGCAGGGAACACGGCTACCAAGGTGCTGGAAAAGGCCGGTATCAAGGACGTCTGGACCAAGACCTTCGGGACGACCAGGACGACCCTTAACTTCGCAAAGGCTACCTTTGAAGCCCTGAAACAGGTCAACGTTATGAGGCTGCCTGTAAACTACGGTAGGGAGGAAGCCTGAAATGTATGCGATTGTGAGGTTGAGAGGCCCGGTTAATGTCCGCTATACAATCGAGGACACTTTGAAGTTGCTTCGCCTTCACAGGGTCAACCACTGTGTGGTCGTGCCTGATACCCCTCATTACAAGGGTATGATTCAGAAGGTAAAGGACTACGTTGCATACGGGAAGGTTGACGCAGAGATGCTCACTGGAATCCTCAAGAACCGCGGGAGACTCGAGGGCGGAGCCCGCCTGACCGAGGAATACGTGGCGGAAAACACCGACTATGATTCCATTGAAGCCTTTGCCGGGGCAGTAATCGAAGGAAAGGCCAACCTTAAAGACATCCCCAGGTTAAAGCCTGTTTTCAGGCTGCACCCGCCCAGAAAAGGGCACAGGGGTATCAAAAGGACTGTGCAGCAGGGTGGCGTTCTCGGTAATCACGGGGAAGATATCACCGTGCTCCTGCACAAGATGAGATAAGGTGGTTGGAATGAACACAAAGAAGTTTAGAGGATCCCGGACCTGCGGAGGCGGCACCTCAAAGAACAGACGTGGAGCCGGAAACCGCGGAGGCCGCGGGAGAGCCGGTGGATGTAAACACCATTTCGTAAGGGCTCTCCAGCGGGGGTACAGCTACGGTAAGCATGGCTTCAAGCGCCCTGCTGAAGTGCTCAAGGATGTTTCCATTGTGAATGTGGGCGAACTTGACGAACTTGCTTCCTATCTTGTTGAAGAAGGACTTGCAGAAATCAAGGACGGAACTTGCCACATCAACCTTGAAACTCTTGGAATCGAGAAGGTACTTGGGAGCGGACATGTCACCAGAAGCCTGGCGGTTACTTCCGATGAATTCTCAGCGACTGCTCGCGAAAAGATAGAAAACGCAGGCGGAAGCTGTATTGATGCCAAATAAGTAGTGTCGTACTGACATTACTTATCCATTCTTTTTAACAGTTACTTTTTCATATAAGCTATGTTATGTAGCAAGTGTTTTATGCAAAGTTATGTAACAGGTGTTTTATACGAAGTTATATAGCAAGTGTTTTATACGAAGTTATAGAGCAGTGTTTTATACGAAAATCCAACAAATATTAAGTCAGAAGCATCCAACTGTTAAAATAATTGTACTTTCTGAAATGGTGTAATCGATGACTCTCAGGGAAACGTTAGAGCCGCTTTTTAACAAGTTACCTGCAGTTGCAAGTCCTGAAAAACATGTTCATTTTAAGGATAAGCTGTGGTGGACCCTTGGGATACTGATGCTGTACTTTGCCTTAGCAAATGTGCCGCTTTTCGGAATGTCCCAGGACTCGATCGACCTTTTTGAATCATACCGTGCTTTCTTTGCCGGGGCCTCAGGGTCACTGATCCTCCTCGGTATCGGTCCGATCGTCACGGCTTCCATTGTCCTGCAGCTCCTTGTCGGGGCGGACATTATCAATCTTAATCTCTCGGACCCGAAAGATCAGGCATTTTTCCAGGGCGCTCAGAAGTTCCTTGTCTTTGTCATGATCCTTCTGGAAGCTCTGCCACAACTTCTTGGCGGGTATATCCAGCCGGACCCGGGGCTTGCTGCTGCACTTGGTGTGGGCCTGGGAGTGATCACCTTACTGCTCCTCATACAGATCTTCATTGGAGGCGTCCTGATCCTTTTCATGGATGAAGTTGTCTCTAAGTGGGGTATCGGTTCCGGGGTCGGGCTTTTCATTGTCGCAGGAATCTCTCAGCAGATTGTCACAGGGATCTTTAACTGGCAGCTTGATTCTTCCGGGCTTCCGGTAGGCCTGATCCCCAAGTGGATCTACATTGCCCAGAATGTCGGGGCAGATTACCTCTTCTCCGGCGAGGGCCTGATGTTCTTGCTTGTCAAAGGAGGAATTCTTGCACTCCTGAGTACGGTTATTATCTTCCTGCTCGTGGTCTTTGTGGAGAGTACAAGAATCGAGATCCCTCTTGCCCACAGCGCGGTGAGAGGTGCCAGGGGTCGCTTCCCTGTTAAGCTCATATACGCATCCGTTCTGCCCATGATCCTTGTCAGGGCCCTTCAGGCTAACATTCAGATGATCGGGATCATCCTTTACGGTAGAGGGATAACGCTCTTTGGAGAATTCAGTGGTTCGAAGCCGCTTAACGGAATTATGTATTACCTGGCTCCCATCCACAGCCCGTATGACTGGATCCCGTCCCTTGTACGGGAATCTTTCGCAGGCTACGGGGCTCCGGCTCCGGCTATCTGGCAGATTGGGCTTCACGTCTTTAGTGATGCCGTAATGTTGATCGGAGGCGGGATTATCTTTGCCCTCTTCTGGATTGAGACCACGGGCATGGGTGCCAAGCCAACAGCCCAGAAGATCTTTAATTCAGGGATGCAGATCCCAGGGTTCAGGAGAAATATTGGCAGCATTGAAAAGGTCATGCAGCGCTACATCCCCAAGGTAACCGTTATCGGTGGGGCTTTCATTGGGCTTTTGACCCTGGTTGCAAGTCTACTCGGTACGCTCGGAAGTGCCGGGGGTACGGGCCTGCTGCTGACTGTGAGTATCGTCTACCGCCTGTACGAGGATATTGCCTCGGAGCAGATGATGGAGATGCACCCGCTGATGAGGTCTTTCTTTGGAGAACAGTAAGGGTTGATAAGTTAAAACTCGCAGCAAGGAATCAAGCAACAAACTAAAAGCATAATCAGGAATATTAAAAATATAATTGACAAAAATGGGGATCTTCGGATGAATATTATACTCTTCGGGCCCCCGGGTGCCGGGAAAGGTACCCAGGCCAAAAAACTGGTTGATTTCTACAAGATCCCGCAGATCGCTACAGGCGATATCCTGCGGGCAAACGTCAGGGAAGGAACCGAACTGGGCCTCGCCGCAAAGTCATATATGGACAAGGGCGAGCTGGTTCCCGACGAGGTACTGATCGGAATTATCAAGAACCGTCTGACTGAAGCCGACTGTGAAAAAGGCTTCATCCTGGACGGCTACCCCAGAACTATCCCCCAGGCCGACGCCCTTGGCGAAATCCTGGTAGAAATTGAAAAGCCCATCGACGTCGTCCTCAACTTCGAAGTTCCGGACGAGGACCTGGTAGAAAGGATCAGCGGCCGCCTTATGTGCAAGTGCGGGGCAAGCTACCACAAGACATTCAACCCGCCGGAAAAAGACGGGATCTGCGATGCCTGCGGCGCTGAAATCTACCAGCGCGCCGATGACACTGCAGATGCTGTCCAGAACCGCCTCGATGTCTATAAGAAGCAGACCCAGCCCCTCATCGAATACTATGATGAAACGGGCATCTTAAGGACTCTCGACGGTACCACAGACATCAACGTGGTCTTTGAAGAGATCAAGGCAATTCTTTCCGAATTTGCCTGATTTTTTCATTTTTCATTTTTCTTTTTCTTGCTGACTTTTTTCCTCCCTGATTCTTTTGCTGGTTTTTTATTGATTTTCTGACTGCTTTTATTGATTTTCGTTGACTGCTTTTGTTGATTTTTCTTGCTGGCTTTTTTCCTTTCCTATTTTTTTTGTTGATTTTTTTCCATTCTTATCCTTTTCCGCCGAATTGCTGTTTCGAAGTCCTACCTGGCTGCTATTTGGTTTCAATGCTCTCCGGAGTTTCCGGCAGCCGGGGTGATTATATTTTAAATATCATGTGGCTGCTTATGTTCACTGGAAAAAGTGTGATGAAAAATATGAATGAAAACTCTCTTGATGAGCTTCTTAGGTGGGTCGTCAGTGTTGACCGACGGCTAATACTTATGGATTCCATGAAAAAGCATAATATAGTGAAAGCTTCCGATATTGCCCACGAGACTCAAAGGTCTACCCAGAATATCAGTCGAGCCCTGAAAGAATTTGAAAATAAGGGTTTAATTGAATGTTTAACTCCTGAAAAAACCACGTGGAAAAAGTACATCCTTACCAATACGGGCAAACAAGTTCTGAAAAAGCTGGAGGGGAAGTTTCTCTAGTTCCGGGAAACTTGATCTTTTCTTGCTTCTTTCCTTCTTTCCTTCTTTTTTCTTTTTCTTTTTCTTCTTCTTCTTCTTCTTCTTCTTCTTTTCTTCCTTTTTCGCTTGCTTTTTTTCCTTCTTTTCCTTCTTCTTCTTCTTCTTTTCTTCCTTTTTCTCTTGCTCATTTGCTTTCTTCTTTCACAGGATCTGCATTTTTTGTTTGAATAAACTTCCTAAATCCTTCTTTCCCTTCTTCCTCTTCCTCTTCCTCAGCAAGTTTTTTGTAGCCTTCAAGAAGATCAATATTTGCTTCAACGACTGATTTTTTAAATTCTGCCATCTCTTCGGTGAGCTCTTCAAGGTCACTGACCTTCGCCTGGGTGGTGACGGTCATCCCGTCAGGCACCACTTTGCTGGAAGGGAGCTCTACTCCGCGGACTGTTGTGTTGTGGAGGATTACTGTATCTTTTCCGATGCTGCAGTCAAACACCACAGCTCCGAACCCGACAAAGCAGCCTTCTCCTATCCTGCAGGGACCGTGTACGATACAGCCGTGGGCAAGGGAGCTGTTGCCGCCTATTATCACTTCCGAGTCTGAGAGCCCGTGAACAACCACATTATCCTGTACATTGCAGCGGTTTTCGATGACAATGGAAGAACCCGGTTCATCCGCCCTTATGACCGCGTTTGGCCCTACGAACACTTCATCCTTTATGGTTACGTTTCCGACTATTACTGCGGTTTCGGCTATCCATGCGGTTTTGCTTATTTTCGGGTACTGTTTTTGGGGATTTTGAGTCTGCATTCCGGGCATCTCCTTTTCATGCTGCAGGTTTTTTCCGCTAATGGGAATGTTTTTTGTACTGTTTGATAATCGTATTTTTAAGCCCTGAACTGTCTCAGGCAGGCTTTGAAACGTTTTTATGATAACTTATGAGAACTTATTTAAACTTATTTGCTGCCCCTCACCAATTCCAGCAATAATTACGAATTGTATCTTTCAAAAAAAAGTGACTTTGAAACGAAGCAATATTTTGAACTTTCTTATGTAGTGTTCTCTGGTATTTTTTGCGGGCTAAGTCTGTGTGTGTGTGTTTCAAATGACAATTACTCTCTAAATTTCAAAAGAATTTAAATATTAATGCTGATTTATTCCCTAAAAATATTGTGAGGGAATCATATGCTTGAGAACATGCTTGATGAACTGTTAAAGTGGGTTGCGAGTTCTGACCGCCGCCAGATACTCATGGAATCAATGAGAGGGCGTGATATTGTAAAAGCTGCGGATATTGCTCATGAGACCTGGAGGTCGACGCAGAATATCAGCCGTGCCATGAGAGAACTTGAAGGTAGAGGTTTAATGGAATGCCTGACCCCTGAGAAAAACACCTGGAAAAAGTATATCCTTACTGATGTTGGGGAAAAAGTTCTGGCGAAAATGGAGGAAACGAATTTCTAATTTTGCAAATCTCCGTTTTCGAATATCCGTGCTATTTTTACTCATGTCGGGGCTGTTTTTGGAGGATGTGGGAAAATCAACCGGTTCATCTTCCCTACATAATGCAGGTTTTGCGGCAACTTCAGTGTTATTTACTTTGTTTTTCTGGTTCCAAATGTATCTAAATCTTTTTTGTCAAGTTATGAGAACTTGTTTGAGCTTATTTCCCCCTCAGTCTTATATTTCTCATCCTGATCTGCGAAAAACTTCTCGATTAATTCGATTTTGTGAGCAGGTAGGGTTTTTGAGATTCGGTCAGGTTTTTGAGGTGCAGGGGGAGTCAGTAGTTGGGGGAGGGGCGGTGAACTTCACGAAAGAAGAACGTGACCAAAATTTTTCTTTTAACCTCAAATCACTATCTTTATCTGGATAGAATCAGATTTCTATTTAATAATTATTTTTGGTAGAAGTTGCGGTCGAAAAAGGGAATGCAGCCTGACTAAAGCCTTTGAATCCGGGGGGAGTCAAAGGTAAGTGTGGGATGAAGGTTCACTCAATAAATAGATGGGGTTGGTGCCATTAACGAAGTGATTGACGTGAAGGATGACTCCAAAAACGGATCTGAAAGGCTTCAGGACAGAGGTGAATACCTGGATGAAGCTGAAGAGCTCTTGCTGGAAGAAAAAGAACGCCTCAGTATGCTCAGAAAGCGCAGAGAAGAACGGTTGAGGGGGGAAACACAGGGTATTGAACCGGGGGCTGAAGAGGGAAATTATTCCGATCGGTGGGGCACGCAGGAAGACGTTGAAGTCCTTAAGACAGTTCCGGCAGTGAAAGCGGTTGAAAAGGCTGAAATGGCTGGAAATGAAGAAAATGAAGAAAATGCTGAAAATGAAGAAACAGAACTACCAGTTAAACCCGTGATTTCTCCTTCGGAACCCCCGAAAAAGGCTTCAAAAAGTAAGCCTCCCGGGACACCTCTCATGAAAATTCTTGTTTTTGGGGCTGTTTTCTGCCTCTTGCTATTTGGCAGTTGGGTGCTGATTGGGGGAACTGAAGATGGTGTGGGGGGTGCCGGGGATGCCGGGGATGCTGAGGATGCCGGGAATGCCAGAGCCACAGGTAACGATGACACAGCCCTCCCGGAATCCTCGCTGGAACCTTCTCCGATTTCTTCAGACAGCTCTCCCGAAAAGGCTCAAAATTCCCTGGATCCTCCGCTGAATCCTCCGCTGAATCCTCCGGAAAGTTTCACAAACTCTCTCGGCATAGAGTTCATACTGGTCCCTGCCGGAGAGTTCTTTATGGGGTCACCCGAAACCGAGGCAGGACGGCAGGCTGATGAAAGCCCCCTCCATACCGTACTGCTGGAAAAACCGTTTTACCTGGGCAAATACGAAGTCACCCGTGAACAGTGGTATGAGGTGATGGGAACGGCAGGGGAAATGGAAGGTCCTCTCTCTGGAGACTCCGAACTACCAGTTGCAGAGGTTTCCTGGGATGATGTGCAAGAGTTTGTGAAAAAGCTCAATGAAATGGAAGGCACGAACAAATACCGCCTCCCCTCGGAAGCCGAGTGGGAATACGCTTGCAGGGCGGGCAGCAGTGAAAAGTACTCTTTCGGGGATTCCGAATCTGAGCTTGTCAAATATGCCTGGTTTGGAAAAACCCAGGGTTCAGCCCCGCACCCGGTCGGACAGAAAGCCCCTAACTCCTGGGGCCTCTACGATATGCACGGCAACGTCTGGGAATGGGTCCGGGATTCCTGGCACAACGATTACAACGCGGCTCCTTCGGACGGTAAAGCCTGGGAAAGCGGCGAATTCTCCCACCGGATTGCCCGGGGCGGCAGCCTGACCGGTTCTGCCGAAAGCTGCAGGGCTGCAAACCGCGCCTGGTTCGGTTCTGATGTCCGAAATGCCGATATGGGCTTCCGCTTGCTGATGGAAGTGTGAGGCCTTTTCCTTCTTCCTTTTTTCATTAGTGCACGGGTAATGATTGGAGCTGTCTATTTTCAAAAAACCGAACTCCTTTGAAACGAAAAACTGCTTTAACTTAGCTGTGGCAACATTCCCAGGTTTTTTTCATTTCCTCATTAGTCCGCTTGAGGAGCAAAGCGACCGAAACGGACTGCGCACTGCCGAGCCGCAACTCGGCTGGCGAAGCCCGGCCTGAGCAGGTGTAAATTGAAGGGATAAATGAAAGAAAAATTAGTATTTTGTGTAGTTTCAATATGAAAATCAGGAATTAATATTCCTTAAAACGTGTTTTGTTTTGAAAGCCACTTCCAAAAATCTCCCCGTTTATTTTTCTTCATCCCCGTGAACCAGACTCGCAAAATAAGCTTCCTCAATGAAATTACATAATTCCAGAACCCGTGTCTGATGCGTCTCCTCAAGTTTGCGGAACGGGTCATCGTAGAGGGCATCCATCATTTTTCCAACGCTTTCAAGATACCCGAGGGACTTTTCATCCCTCATCTTTTTCTTAAGGACTTCCACGGTCACCTTGACTGCGAAAGCTTCATCATTTACGCACTGGTCCCGGAGTTCGTTCAGGGTCCGCGAAATGTCAAGGGCGGCGAGTTCTCCTTCCCTTCTTTCCCCGGCTTTCTCAGCTTCCATTTTCATTATTTCGATTTTCGTCTCGGCCATTTTTGCTTCATTTTCTATCTGCTGATAGCCGGCGGTGTCTTCTCTTTTGATGGATTTGAGCTGGCGGAGGAGTTCGAGGCCTTCCTGGGCTTCTTCCATGTCGGATTGGAGTTCGGCAGCGTCTTCTGCGGTTTTGGCTTCTGCGCCTCCCGAGGTTTTGCCGCCTATGATGATGGAATCTTTTATTGTGATTGATTTCCGGGATTTCATACTCTCAGATTTAGCTCTATCCCTATTTAACTTATTTCAAGAGTCCCCCTTAACTTAAAACAAAAATTTCTTTATAGTATCAGCCAGAAATAACTTTGATCCATATCTTTAAAATGAATCAGGGCTCGAAGTCGAGAGGTAAAACAGGTTGGACTCTCAAATTGAGATTAAGCGTGAAACCGAATTCTACCAGGGTTTTATACGCTTAAAGATGTCTGTTTCAAACAAAGCTCCTTCTGTAATAACAGACGTCACTCTCGACTTTCTTTTTGAAGACGACCTCCTCCGGATAGACCGTTACGAACCTCATTACGAAAAAAGGAACGGCAAAATCCTGCTGGGCAACATAAGCGGGGGTACGTCCAAGTCCATAGCCACTTATTTTGACCCCCTGATGTGCTCAAGGGGCGCTGAGATCAATTGCCAGCTAACTTCCAGGGACGCCCAGGGCAAGCTCAGTTCTGTTTTCATGGAGCCAAAACTTATCAGCGTGGTCTGCCCGATCATCAAAACCGACTTCGACATCAACGTGGGGAGACTCAAAGAGTTCATCGAAAAGCTCCCTAGCAAGGACAGCAAGGTCTATGAGATCCAGCATGGTTTTGACATAGAAAAACTCGCCTCAATCGCCCGCGAAGTTGTGGAAAAGCACGACGTTCGCCATGTCCGCACCCTGAAGACAAAAGACAGCAGGGACTGGGAGATCTGGTACTACGGGAAAACAAAGGTCACAAAAGCCGACATTGTGATCAAGGTCTCCATTTCCTCCGAAAAGCAGCTCCTCGAACTCTTCGCAGCCACGGAAACCGCCGAAGCCCTGACTGGCCTCCTTGCGGAAGTCGGGCGCGACCTTAAACACGGAATAGAATTCCGGGCGAGCGGCAAGGGCAATGTCATCAATGTAACAATCAAAGGTTCTGTTATTCAGAGGAGCAACCTCCTCGACCTCTGCAGCATGGACGGGACCTGCCCCGTTAACATTCTGGTGGAAGACAGCTTAATCCAGCATTCCACCCTCATCTCCGAAAAGGATGAAGCCAGAGAAGAAAATGAGCGCCTGAGGAAAGAAAGGGAAGAACAGGAGAAACTGCGCAGACAGCAGGAAGAAGAAGCCCGCTTAAAGAAAGCTGAAGAGGAAAGGTTGCGCAGGGAAAAGGAAATCAAGGGACAGGAAAGGCTCAGGAAACAGCGAGAAGAAGAAAGGAAGAGAAAAGAAAAAGAAGCCCTTGAAATAAAACAGCGGGAAGCTCAGGAGAGAAAACGCAGAGCAGAAGAGGAAAAAGCCAGAAGGGAAAGGGAAGATCAGGAAAAGCTCAGGAAGCAAAGGGAAGAAGCTGAAAGGAAGTCCAGGGAAGAACTCGAAAGAAAGAAGCGTGAGGAAGCCGCAAAAGCTCAGGCTTCCCGACAAGCAGTTCAAAGTCCTGCCCAGCAGAAAGTTCCTCCAAAAAAGCCGTTTTCTTCATCCTCCGCAGCAAAACCGAAGGGCTCTTCTGGAAAGGGAATCCTTGTCTTCAGCCTCATTTTCGGCATCATACTGATAGGTTCCGTTGCTGCCCTTCTTGGTTCTGACAGCTCTGATGGCAGTCCTCAGGAAACCCAACCTGAGCTTGTAAACACTCCTTCTCAAGCAGTTGAAGAAGATGTTCCCGAAGAAACGTCAAAAACAAATACTGCTCAAACAGCGTCCTCACAAAATTCGGATACCTATACAAACTCCATAGGCATGGAATTCGTGCTCATTCCTGAGGGTGAATTCAGGATGGGCTCGCCTTCGGATGAGGGCGGAAGATGGGATAATGAAGGCCCGGTTCATAAAGTCACGATTGAAGAAGCATTCTATCTGGGCAAATTTGAAGTAACCCAGAAACAATGGCGTGAAGTGATGGGCAACGATCCTTCTTATTTCGAAGGTGATAATCTTCCCGTTGAACAAGTATCCTGGAATGATGTTCAGGAGTTTATTGATAAGCTCAACGAAATGGAAGGTACAAACAAATACCGTCTTCCTTCCGAAGCTGAATGGGAATATGCATGTCGTGCCGGGACAACAACAAGATATTACTTTGGAGATGATGAATCAAGTCTGAGTGAGTATGCATGGTGGGATGGTAATTCAGGAGACAAAACACATTCTGTTGGTCAGAAGAAACCCAATCCCTGGGGACTTTATGACATGCATGGCAATGTCTATGAATGGTGTCAGGATCGTTATCATTCAGATTATGACGGTGCTCCTTCCGATGGGAGTGCATGGGAAAGTGGAAGTGGCTCTCTCCGGGTCCTGCGGGGCGGTCGCTGGCTCCTCCACGCCGGGGACTGCCGGTCGGCGCTTCGCAGCTTCTACGCCCCTGGCAACCGCCGCGAGTACCTCGGTTTCCGCGTCCTGAGGAAAATGTAACTACTTACCACTTTACGACTTTACCACTTCACCCCGTAAGTTGGGATGAACCCCGGTGAAGCCCGAAGGCCCGAAGCGTGCGTAAGCCGCCGGGACTGAGGTGCTGAGCCCCGCCAGAGTCTTTGAAAATTAATAATGTAAACTAACAATACTGAAGCTGGATAAGAAATGCTGAAAATATTTACTGTAAGATATTCGGAAAAAACTGAGAATTTTCCCGACCAGCAGATGTCGGATTTTCTGGCTAATGGGTATGTGCGCTGGCGTTTACCGGACGAAGATGAATTGTCCCGCTGCCTCTGGTAGGGCTAAATGTTAAGTTTTGAAGGCGGTAGCGGGATTACTTTTGATTGCTTTTGATTTTGGATGTCGGCTTTTGGGTTTTTGAGATTTTTTTCTTCAATTTGTTCATGTTCACTTTTTTCCATTCGTTCGTATAAAGGTTGCTGAGGGGATGTGCCCGGCGAAAAATAAAAAAGAAGTTATGATAATACGGTCTCTTATCGATTCTGGCGATTTGAGGTGGAGGCAATCATTTAATCTGCTTGTTCTCCAAATTCAATTTTCGGGAAAGGCCGGTCGCTGATGCGACCGTGGCTGTTGTCGGGGAATGGAAATAAGTGGGGCCGCAGGTTCTGATAAATGAGAATAAAATGGTAACCGGAATTTTTGGAGTGCTATTCTAAACCCTGGGCGGCCGGAATACCTTATCAAACCGTTTTTTTCCGCACGCAGTGCGGGTACCCCAGAAAATTGTTTTAAGGCAAAAGTAAAAGCTGAAATCTCCTGTAAGGAAATATGGGTGTCAGGATGTCAAAAAATTTCATTCTACCCAGTCCAGGCGTGAAGATTTTCTGAGATGGTCAACAAACTCCTCACTATCTACATCATAACCCCACGCTCCACAGGCTGACTTTACAATGTCTTTTGCGATTTCCCCCTCCTTTTTTCTAAGCGTGCTCAGGATTGAATGAAGTTCTCGGTCGATTTCGAGGAGTCTCTTCTCAATGTCGACTGTTGATTCCATGCCTGTTAATTTGTTTTGATGCCGTATAACTTTAACTTATCCGGGTTTTTATGTGGTTTCGTGAGGGTTTCATTCCTTCTCTCATTTTCTCATTCTCTCTTTCGTATCCGGGTTCAGGTTGAGCAGAAATTTTACTGCATTCGAGTGTAGTTTTATTTCAAGTTTGGCTATAGGTGTGAACATTTTTCAATTGATAGGGGTTCGTCGGACGAAAAAATAGCGTGAACATTATAATGATGCTTTCACTTATTGATTTCATTGAGTTAAATCCTGGGCAATCATTTAATTTGCTTGTTCTCCAACTTCAATTTTCGGGAAAGGCCGGTCGCTGATACGACTGTGGCTGCTGTCGGGGAAAGGAAATAGTGGGGCTGCAGGTTTTGATAAATGAGATTAAAAAGGTAAGCGGAATTTTTGGAGTGCTATTCTAAACCCCTGGCAGTCGGAATACCTTATCAAACTGTTTTTTCCCGCATGCAGTGCGGCTATTTCGGAAAATTAATACAAAAAAGAAGCTGAACCTGAATACCCAACCCGAGATTCATTTGCCTATGGAAACTCGCCTGTCGCAAATCTGCTGTATCGATACTTCATAGCTTCCCATGATCTTATTCAGGCGATAACGGGTGAAATGTAAGATTGAAGCTCTTAAATTGTTATACTCGTAATACTTAGGATTATGAGTCTATTACGACCATGCCGGTTTTTGGGATTTGTTTTCTTCGGTTGCTTTGGGTTCGTTAATTGTTTGTTTGTACATCGGCTATTGGGGGGAAGCGCCGAACGAAATATAAAAAAGAAGTTATATTATTAAGTCCTCTTGAGCGAACGGAGTGAGCGAAAAGGACCGCGTGCTGTTGCGATTACATCGCAACTCCCAGAAAATCTTTGATTTTCTGTGATCCCGAAGCGCAACTCGGGAAGTGCAACTCGGGTGCTGAAATGGAAATCGGGCGTTGAGGTGGAGGCATTCATCTTATCTTCTCATTTTTCATCTTCAATTTTTGGGAAAGGCCGCTCTTCGAGCGTACAAGCTCGGCGAGAATGCGATATTCAGGTGATCTTGGTTCTGAGTGGCAAGTTCTTCAACAAAGTTTGCTTTGAAGAACCACTTTCCAATTTTGAGTAAATAGTATAACTTATATATACATCGAAACTTATTAACCAGAAAACCCTGTGTAAACGTTTTAAATACGGCTCTTTTTACCCGAGCTGGTTTTCCACTTTACACTTATCATTTCAATTCATACCAATTATTTAGGGGTTTTGTCCTTCAGGGCCCCATTCTTTATCTGAATAATTCAAAATAATCATTTATCAACCGAAATGGTGAATACGACTTGGTTTCAGAGGAATTTAAAAAGCAAATTGACCGCTTCCTGCTGGCTTTAGGCATTTCCCTTATGCTCGGGATCATGATCCTGGGGCAGGACTTCAGGCAGAGCGTGGGGGAGGCCGTAGGGATTTTGATGGACCCCGTGATTGTTCTTGTCGGAGCGGAGAACTTCCATCTGGTCCTGTTTGTGATGGCAGGGATCACTGCCGCCTATGCGTCCCTTATCCAGAAGTACAGCATCGACTGGGACCTTATGAGGAACACCCAGGAGCGTATGAAGTCTTTCCAGAAAGAGTTCCGTGAGGCGCAGCTCTCCCAGAACACCTACATGCTCAAGAAGCTTGAAGACCAGCGCAAGGAGATGATGGACGACCAGATGAAGATGTCCAAGCAGCAGTTCAAGCCCATGGCCTACATAAGTATCCTTTCCCTGCCCCTTTTCATGTGGGCTTACTATTTCATCAGTGGGCATGGCTCAGCCACCATGGTCTTTCCCTTCTGGGGCGAACAACTGCTGACGGACAAAGCCTTTGGGCCATTCCAGCACTGGATCTACTGGTACTTTATCTCCTCCCTCGGGGTCAGCCAGCTAATCAGAAAGGCGCTGAACATCGGTGGGGCCTGAATGCTCCTAACGGTAAGCGGGTTTCCGGGGTCAGGAACGACCACGATTTCAAAACTCCTGGCCGAATACTACGAGCTTGAGCTGATTTCTTCGGGCGAGATTTTCCGAAGGCTTGCAAAGCAGCGGGGGATGAGCCTCTCCGAATTCGGAGCTATGGCTGAAAAAGACGCTTCCATAGATCTGGAAATCGACAGGAACCAGAAAGCTATCGCCCACAGCCAGGACAACATTGTCCTTGAAAGCCGGCTGGCCGGGCATATGGCAGAAGGGGTTCCCAATGTCCTTAAAATCTGGATCAAAGCCCCTAAACTGCTCAGGGTGCAGCGCATCCAGAAAAGGGAAAAAACCCATACTTTTGATGAAGAGCTTGAAAAAACGATGGAAAGGGAAAAATCCGAGACTCTCAGGTATAAAAAATACTACGGGATCGATATCGAAGACCTGTCAATTTATGACGTTGTCATCGATTCTTCTAAATGGAACCAGTACCAGACCCTGGAGATCCTCACAGTTGCGATCGATTCCCTGGGCGGTTTTTTTTGATTCTTTTCTTCTCTTCTTATGTTTCTTACTTATTTCGTTTTCTCTCTGTCTGCCAGCTCGGTGGTCACCGGGCGGCGCAGCTTTTAAGTTTGAGTAATGCTTCATGGAGCTTTTGAGTATCATGTCTTCGACTTCCGGTAAACTGCCTGCTGAAAAAGAAAGGGAACTTATCAGGAAAGCCAGGGCTTACACTAATCCCGCTTATGGCTGCCCTCCCGAAAAGCGCCCTATCCGCGAGTACATCGAAAAAGGTGTCGTAAACATCGACAAACCTAAAGGACCAACCAGCCACGAGGTCGCTGCCTGGGTCAAAGAAATCCTGGAGGTGAACCGGGCCGGGCATTCAGGTTCCCTTGACCCGAAGGTCTCGGGACTTTTGCCAACGCTCCTCGGAAAAGCCACAAAAGGGGTTCCGGCACTGCGTCTTTCAGGCAAGGAATACGTCTGCCTCCTGAGGCTGCACAGGCCCGTACCGGCGAAGGAAATCAGGCGGGTCTGCAAGGAGTTTTCCGGGCCGATCTACCAGATGCCCCCCATCAAGTCTGCGGTGAAAAGGGCTCTCAGGGTGCGCACGATCTATTATATCGAATTGCTTGAAATCGAAGGGATGTACGTGCTCTTCCGTGTGGGCTGCGAAGCCGGGACTTATATTCGGAAACTCTGTCACGACATAGGGATGGCCCTTGGTTGCGGCGGACATATGCAGGAACTCCGGAGATCAAAAGCCGGCCCGTTTACGGAAGAGACCCTTGTGACCCTCCAGGACGTGAAAGACGCCTATGTTTTCTGGCAGGAAGATGGCGACGAGTCCGAACTCCGGCGGGTTGTCAGGCCCATGGAAAGCGCATTGTCTCACCTCCCAAAAATTATCCTGCGGGATGGCGCTGTAGATGCCGTTTGTTCCGGGGCTTCCCTTGCGGTGCCCGGGATCGTCAGCCTTGACTCCGACCTCAAGAAAGGGGAGCTTACAGGTTTATTTACCCTGAAAGGGGAAATTGTTGCCCTTGCAAAAGCTAAAATGAGCACCGAAGAGGTCATGGGTGCCTCTACAGGAATTGCAGCCACCCCCATTCGCGTGATGCTGGATGTCGGGACTTACCCGAAGGGCTGGGTAAGTAAAGAAGAGGGGAAGGTAGCGGCAGATAAGGAAATGGAAGCTGATCCGGGAATGAATACAGAAAGATAATTCTGGATAAAGCCGGGTAAAGCAGGATAATATCGGCTAATACTGGCTAATATCGGCTAATATCGGCTAAAAAAGGATCCCATGGATTAAAGTGGGCAGTATAAAGGATTAAGAATTTTAATTAAGGATTAAAAGTGGGCCACTTCTTGAAAAAATATAAAAAATGACGGGGAAGTTGAATCCGAACCTTAAAAAATCCTTTATCTTGCACCATTTCTAGAATAAAGTTTATATATCACTATTCCGTTATAGCATAAGTCGTGCCATAAGTTATGTGCCGAGGTAGTCTAGTGGTAGGGCGCAAGCCTGGAAAGCTTGTGGGGCTTAGCCCCTCGGGAGTTCAAATCTCCCCCTCGGCGTTACATTTTTTTATGTTTTTCTGAATGGTTTGAATATCAGGTTTTCCTGGTAAATTTTTTTAATTTCTTTTTAATTTCTGCTTTTTTCAATTCATCTTCAACTTATCTTCAACTCATCTTCAACTCATCTTCAACTCATCTTCAACTCATCTTCAACTC
>JAENZL010000002.1:71008-204052 GCA_016841265.1 Methanobacteriota archaeon
ATCTTCAACTCATCTTCAACTCATCTTCAACTCATCTTCAACTCATCTTCAACTCTTTTTCATTGTTTATTCCAGGTCTTTATTTTCAGGTTTGTACCTGCCTTGAAAGCGCTTGCAGATAACCTTATATACTGGCAGTTTCATGTAAAGGAACTCATCAGTATGTACTGTAAAGAAGCTCCTTTTGAGAGCTGCTCCTGAGTTTTCGCATATTCATTTATGGGTATTCGACCTGGGGCTACAGGATGCTGTTTACATCTTGGAGGATGTATATGGTAGAAGAACATAACGAAGAACTAAGGCATCTTGTTCGTATCATGAATACCGACTTGCAGGGGTCTCGACCCGTGCAGTATGCTTTGACTGGTCTTCCCGGAATTGGGAGGCGTACTGCAAAGCTCATTGCAAAGGGAGCAGAGGTTGACCCCGATGCTGTACTTGGATACCTGCCCGACGAGGACGTTGTAAAACTCGACGCTGCAATAGGGAATTTCGAGGCAAATGTCCCGGCCTGGATGCTGAACAGGCGAAAGGATCCCACCAGCGGAGAAGACAAGCACCTGCTTGGAACGGATATCGTCTTGACCTTCAGAGAGGACATTAACAACCTGAAGAAGATCCGTGCCTACAGAGGTCTCAGACACGAGAGAGGCCTTAAAGTAAGGGGACAGAGGACAAAATCCACCGGCCGCCGCGGTTCAACCGTTGGGGTTAGCAGGAAAAAGTGATTTCCTTAGTCGAGGTGACATAAATGGCATATCCAGGTAAAAAGAAGAAGAGCTACGAGACTCCCAGACACCCATGGCAGGAAGCCAGGATGGCTGCAGAGGTCGAATTGATCAAGGCATATGGCCTCAGGAACAAAAAGGAAGTCTGGAAAGCGGCCAGTATGCTCAGGATGTACCGGTCCGAGGCCCGGAACCTGCTCGCAAAGGTTGCGGAAAGCAAGGAAGATGGACTGGAAGGGCACCTGAAGACCCAGTCGGAAGAAATCCTCGCAAAGCTCATCCGTTACGGTATTATCAAACAGGATTCTGGCATTGACGATATTCTTTCCTTGAAGACCGAGAATATCCTTGAAAGGAGGCTCCAGACTCAGGTCCTCCGCACGGGGCTTGCAAGGACAGTTGTCCAGGCCCGCCAGTTCATTACCCACGGACACATTTCGGTTAATGGCAGGAAAGCCACCGTGCCGGGAATGTTGGTTACCAGGGAAGATGAAATGAACATTGAATACTACGGTTCTTCTCCTCTTGTTAGCGAATCCCACCCTGAAAGGCCTGTTCAGATTGCAGCCTACCTTGCAGACCGTGAAACTACTCTCAAGACCGTTGCTGCGGAAAAGAAGGCAAAGGAAACAGATAGAGGCGGCAGAGGCGGCAGAGGCGGCAGAGGCGGTAAAAGGAGAGGGAGGAGATAAACATGGCAGACATGAAATGGGCCGTGGCCCACATCAAGTCCTCATTTAACAATACGCACATCACGGTAACGGACATTACCGGAGCTGAAACCATTGCAAAGTCCTCTGGTGGAATGGTCGTAAAGGCCGCAAGGGACGAAAGTTCTCCCTATACTGCCATGCAGATGGCAGGCCAGCTTGCAGACCAGCTTAGGGACAAGGGCATCAACGGCATCCACATCCGGGTAAGAGCTCCCGGTGGGAACAAGCAGAGGAGCCCGGGTCCTGGTGCACAGGCTGCAATCAGGGCTTTTGCAAGGGCAGGGATTCGTATCGGCAGGATCGAAGACGTGACCCCTGTTCCGCATGACGGTACCCGCCCCAAGGGCGGAAGGCGTGTATAAGCGAAAAGCAAAACCTTCAAATTTTTTCTTTTTTTGAAGGTATAATAAGGAAAATAAGGGAAATTAAGGTATATGACGATGGAAGTAGACATTCTGGAGTTATCGGACAGATCTGCAAAGTTTGTGCTTTCAAAGGTCGGCATGGCTTTTGCTAACGGCATTCGGCGGGCTATGATCGCCGATGTCCCTACCCTTGCGATCGAGTACGTAAATCTCTACGACAACACCTCCGTACTCTATGACGAGCAGCTGGCTCTCCGTCTGTCCTTAATCCCGCTTGTAACAGACATTGAGACGTATGTGCCTCAAGCCGAGTGCACGGTTTGCGGAGGCGAAGGCTGCCCTGCCTGTGAGGTCTCCCTTACCCTGAGTTCCGAAGGTCCGGCGATCGTTCATTCCGGAGATCTTATCTCTTCCGACCCTATGGTTCAGGCCGCAGATGCTAACATCTCGATCGTCGAGCTGAAGAAGGGACAGAAACTCGTGCTCGAGGCCATAGCTCATATGGGCTACGGCAGGGATAGCGTGAAGTGGCAGGCAGGCATTGCATGCGGTTATAAGAACATGCCGATTATAAGCGTAGAGAACTGTGACGCCTGTGGACATTGTGCGGCGGAATGCCCCAAGAGCATCATCCGGATCGAAGAATCCGGGGCAATGGTCCCCGAAGAGGATCTTCTCAAGTGTTCTCTTTGCAGACTCTGTGAAAAGGTATGTGACATCAACGCCATCAAGGTCAACTACGATGAAAACGCTTTTGTCTTTACCATGGAATCCGATGGTTCCTATACCGCCAGAGACCTCATATTGCACGCCTCTGACGTGGTTAAAGGCAAAGCCGAAGGACTTCTCAGTATCCTGGATCAGCTCTGAGCCCGTGCTCTAAGAGCTGGTTCATATCCTTTTCCGGGGTCGGTAGAGTATATGCTATCTGATTACTCTCCTATCCCGGAAATCCTGATGTTTCCGGGGGTTTTCAGAAACTATTAGAAGCCTTTAGGGGCTCTGAACACCTCCTGGATTATTCAGTTCCCTGCGGAGTCTTCCACCAATTATTATTACCGTTCCTCACGGCTCGAAATCTTTATATATAATCGTTGATATTGTGAGGGAGTGCAAGGCGCGTGCTGCGCCAAAGATCGAAAAGCGAGGGTTGCCCAGCCAGGTCAAAGGCGCTAGGTTGAGGGCCTAGTCTTGTAGGAGTTCGTGGGTTCGAATCCCATCCCTCGCACCAAACTTTCTTTGAAGTGTTGTTTATTCTCTTAATACGTTTTTCTTAAAAGCCTTGTTTCAATTAATTCACAGTCAGTGTGTCGTCTTCATTAAGGCGCAAAATCGAAGAGCGAGGGTTGCCCAGCCAGGTCAAAGGCGCTAGGTTGAGGGCCTAGTCTTGTAGGAGTTCGTGGGTTCGAATCCCATCCCTCGCACTAAACTTTCTTTGAAGTGTTATTCTTTCTCAAAATACATTTTTTCATAACTCTTATCTCAATTCATTCACAGTCTGCGTAATTTGTTTTTTTGGTAATTGTTAACTCAAAAAGACGCAACGCTCTTTTGCAGACTCTCCGAAAAATAGCTTTTTACAATGTTGTCCCTCAAAATTAATATCCCATTTGATTTTTGATGTTTTCTTACTTACTCAGTCCAGCAACGAAATAACCTGTGCAACATATTATTTTGTAACTTTAATTAGCGACCGTTATCTTGAAAATCAAGATGTCCACTCGGAAATATGCAGAAGGTGTTCTGTGACAAGTCCTCAATACCTTGTCTAATCCTTCATCCTCAATGTAAATCAGCCAATCAGCTTCAAACAGATTACATTTTTTCCGACGTATTCGGGGCTTATCGGGACCCTCTATAAATATAAATGGTTTTTATAATAATATTTTCCGATATATTTGGAAAACTATTTATTAAGTAACTCTCTCTTAAAATAAAAAAAGAGGTAGAATCGCCATGTTTGAGTTAAAAATTGTTACCTATTTCGCAGCTGCCCATCAGCTTAAGATGGTAGCCAAAAAGTGTGAAAACCTGCACGGACACAACTGGAAGCTTGAAATTTGTGTGGCCGGGGAAGCCCTCAATGATGCCGGAATACTGGTGGACTTTGGAGAATTAAAGCAGCATGTAGCTGAAATCATGACGACACTGGATCATAAGTTTTTAAATGAACTGGACTACTTTGATGACCATACTCCCCCGTCTTCGGAAAATATTGCCCTGTATGTTGCAAACTCCCTTCAAACCATACTCAACGACACTGAAGCCAATGTTACCCGTGTCACAGCCTGGGAATCTGAGAATGCCTGTGCAACATATCTAATGACTTAATCCTTCGTCTCCCATTTAATTACTGTAATTCTCTTATCCCATTTTTTTCTTTTTTCAATTACTAGCTGCCGTTTTTCTCTCTTAACGTATTTTCTTCACCAGGAATGTTTTTTTTCATGTGTCGCTCCTTTTTTGCATCAAAAGCAGGAACATCATTAATACGGTCCCAACAATCATGGCTCCCTTCAGGACCGGTAAAACAGGGTAGCCCAGCACCAGATAGCGGGCAAATATGAAAAGCGAGGTTATTGCGTAGAAAGTTCCCCATTTAAGCAGGTCTGCATGGTCTTTTTTCCCTCCTGAAAAAACAACTTCTGAAAGGGAAGCTCCGAAAAAGACAAGCACCAGAGGCCAGATGATCTGGTCCAACCCGTACTTTACGGACGCATCAAGATAAACAATGTATGCGAAGATTGCAATAGCAAGAATGATCCGGGACTTTTGCCCCGAGGCTGAACACCTGGATTTTCCTTTTTCAGGTGACCCTGATTGAAAAATGTAGCCAATTATTGAGAAGATCGAAGAGTCGATCAGGCCCTCTTTTTTCCTGTACCTGACCATGAGTGAGAAGTGGACTGCTGTTATAAGAAAGGCCAGAAGAATAGTTTCAATCCCCCCAATTGAAATATATCCTTTCAAATTCAGGGCCCCAATTGTTAAAAGGGAAAAAAAGTATACTGCAATTGAACGCCACAATTCTTGTTTCACAATTGGATCCGGTTTCATATTTTTGCTTCCGTACACTTCTTCATCAGATTTATACAGTTTTTTCCTTAATGGGTGCTTCACTATTTCATCTTTATGGCACTGTGAAGGAATTTTAGTTTACATCCTGTCAAAGTGTTTCACTCAATGGATGGCGCAACGGTGAAGAATATGAAATGCAAGGGGTGCATCTTCTTCACGCTTCATGCAAAATATAAAAATGATTAATTTTTATATTAATCAGTATATAATTTATCAGCATTTATTGCAGGCAAACAAATTGGAAAAAAGGGATTTGAATTCTCGGGGAGTTTACAAATGTCATTCAATGATAAGATGTCTACACGTTCGGAACGCCGGGAAAAGGGCAAAGCCCTGCGTGAGCAGGTGCCTCGCGACAGCCACGGGGTCTGGGTACCTTCTCCTGACCGTCCCGACCCTGTCAGCCTGCTCCAGAAGCAGGACAAGGGGCGTCTGGAGCACCTCTTGCCCATCAAGTACGGGCGCATGCTGGAATCGGCCTTTACCTTCCTGCGCGGCTCGGCGGTTGTGATGACAGCTGACCTGGCTTCAACACCGGTGACGGGGCTGGAGGTAAAGCTTTGCGGGGATGCCCACCTCTTAAACTTCGGGGTCTTTGCAACGCCGGAGCGCCACCTGGTCTTCGATGTCAACGATTTCGACGAGGTCTTCCCTGGTCCCTGGGAGTGGGACCTCAAACGCCTGGCTGCAAGCGCGGTGGTCGCCGGACGGGATAATGGTTTTAGTGACGAGGTGAACCGGAAACTGGCGGAGGCTGTTACCGATGCCTATCGAAATGCCATGATAAAACTCGCCCGGGCTCCCGCCCTTGACGTGTGGTATTTCCACGTGGATGTGGATAAGGTCCTCGAGGTCTTTGATCGTTCCTCCAGGGGGGCTAGAAAGAGCGCCCGGAAGATGGTCAAGAAGGCTCGTGGGCATACGCACGAGCAGACCCTGGAAAAACTCACCGAGGTAGTTGACGGGCGGCGGCGGATCCTCAACGACCCTCCGCTCCTGGTGCGGCTGAGCGAGCTGCTGACCGAGGAACAGAAAGCCCAGATGACCGCGCAGGATGTAGAAAAGATGTGGCTGGACTATCTTGCCAGTCTTCCCGTAGAGCGGCGCCTGCTTCTGTCGCGTTTCCAGATTTCGGGCGTGGCCTTGCGGGTGGGCGGCGTTGGCAGTGTCGGTACGCGCTGTTTTATCGCCCTGCTGGAAGGAGGTGCTGAAGGTGATGCACTGATCCTGCAGCTGAAAGAGGCAGGACCGTCGGTCCTGGAGCCTTACCTCCCAAAAAGGGACTATGGAAATCATGCGGAACGTGTGGTAGTGGGACAGCGGCTGATGCAGGCTGCAAGTGACATCTTCCTGGGCTGGCACGAGAGCCCGTTGAGTGGCGTCCAGTACTACTGGCGCCAGCTGAAAGACATGAAGGGCTCAATCAACGTAGCCACCCTGGACGAAGCCGGCCTGGAGACCTATCTGAAGGTGTGCAGTGTCTGCCTTGCCCGGGCTCATGCCAGGACAGGGGATGCATCCGCTATCTCGGGATACATCGGCAAGGGTAACTCCCTTGTAAAGGCTATCGCTAACTTTGCCGTGGCCTACGCCGACCAGAATGAAATCGATTACAAGGCACTGGTGGAGGCTGTAGAGTCCGGTAAAATTACAGCCGAAAAAGGTATATGAGTGGTGTTTTTGTCCTGCCAGCCGGGGACATGACAATCAGGATGTCGGTCAGGTGGGGGGTGCACGGGTGATAACCTGCCTGCCCGCCCCCGCCAGCTACAGGACTCCGTATTTCAACGCTTTGTGCGATGTTTTAATTTTTAATTTCCGGTCATTTCACTGTTGTTTTTTCGGTCATTTCACGGTTGCTTTCTTGTATTCTTTTTCCAGTTCTACGTACTCTGCCGCATTTTTTTCTATGCCTTCAATCTCTGCTTCGTTCGTTTCCCTTCTTGCCGCAGCCGGAACCCCGATAATGAGACTGTTTTCAGGGAATTTCTTCCCCTGTGACACAAGCGCATTTGCCCCGACAATGGAATTTTTCCCGATCTCAGCCCCGTTCAGGACTGTTGCATTCATTCCGATCAGCACGTTATTTGCTATTTTGCACCCGTGAAGTACCGCTCCGTGCCCGACTGTCACGTTGTCTCCTATCTCAACCTTTTCATGGGTGTCTACATGAATAACCGCGTTATCCTGAATGCTTGTCCGGTTTCCGATCTTTATTCGGTTTTCATCCCCTCGAATCACCGCATTAAACCAGACGCTTGAAAAATCCCCTATCTCGACGTTTCCTATTATGTCCGCAGAATCCGCAACAAAAGCTGTCCCGGAGATTTTTGGGGTCTTGCCTTTAAACTCCATCATCGTCATTGTCTCTCCACCTGTAAATTCCTTCATAAGTTTATTCTCATTCGATTTTCAGCTCATCCGCTGCCTGATCAGGTATTCTACTGCCCGATAAGGCATAGCCATTGCAATTATCCGGATAATTATATGCAGGGCAATTAGATACCTGTTGCCGATTCCAAATTTTTGTATGGGAATAAGTTCCTCTATTGATATGAAAAACACGTAACATTCTAAAATTATTTTTATTTATGCAATGTTAAGAAATATTTTTATTTTTTAAAATACTTTGTACAGACCATGGGTGTAAAAAATACTGGTGTGAGTAACATAGACTTTGATGCTTTGGGCAATGTGCTGCTTGAACTTGACTCTCAGATTACCGAGGTTTTAGCAGCTCTTAATTTCAACAGGGAAATTAGAAAGGAGGCCTGTTTTGATATACACAGCAGGGCACTCTTTCTTTTATTGAAAGGTCGCGACTACCTCAAATCGGAAGATCCCGAAAATTTTGAAAAACTAAGGGACAATTTACTGGACTTTGAACTGGATGAGGACCCCAGTACAGGCCTTATTAAAGACCTCGTTTTATACACTATTTATCTGAGAGATGTCCTTAACAGGGGATGCCGCCTTCACAGGGATGTAAATGAATAATAAAATGAGATACTTGTAAATATATTGTTTAGAGCTAAGCGCATATAATCGGGGAAATCTCCTGAGGCATCTTCGGGAAGATCCTCGGGAAAAATCTCCCCGGCGTCCTGGGGAATGTTCGCCGGAACATAATCCACCGGAACATAATCCACCGGAACATCGGCCACTTATAATATCTTCAATATTTTCAATTTTAGCACACGCGCGGAATGGGATCACCTGCAGGCACATCCACGTAACGCATGCCGCCAAAGCGGTTCCTGAGGACAACTTCTCCTTTGTTTTCGGCGCTCACTTCTCCTATGACTGCCGCATCTTTTCCGTAGGGGTGTTTTTTCAGGATTTCCAGCACTTTTTCTTCGAAGCCGGCTTTTACCCCTATCACGGCTTTTCCTTCGTTTGCGACTTCCAGGGGGTCGAGGCCCAGCATTTCGCAGGCTGCGGAGACCGCGGGCTTGAAGGGGATGTCTTCTTCTTCCAGAATGATTCCGGCTTCGCTCTTTTCCGCCATCTCGTTCAGGGCGTTTGCAAGCCCCCCGCGGGTCGGGTCTTTCATGGCGGTTATGACCGCTGCTCCTTCGGGGGTTTTGAGCTCAAGGAGGGGCTCTATGAGCTTCCAGAGTGGTGCGGAATCCGATACAAGGTCGGTATCGAAGTCAAAGCCTTCCCTGTGAGCCATAAGGGAAATCCCGTGGTCGCCTATGGTTCCCGTGACCAGGATTTTGTCTCCCCGGGAAAGCCCTGAGTCCCTTACGGGTTTTTCTGCTGCGGTTATCCCGAGCCCTGCGGTGTTCAGGATGATCGAATCAAGAGCGGCCTTTTCCACGGTCTTGGTATCCCCCGTGATGATCGGGACGTCAGCTTCGGCTGCCGTGCTGGCCATGGTCTTGATGATTGTTTCAAAGTCGTCCATGGGAAAACCTTCGGGTACAATGACCGCACAGGTCAGGGCAAGGGGTTTTGCCCCCATCATCGTCAGGTCGTTGATTGTGCCTGCAACGGCTAACCTGCCTATGTTCGTTTCCGGGAAAAAAGCAGGGATTATCACATGGCTGTCCGTGGTCAGGACCAGTTCGGAATTCGAATCAAAATTTTCAAGTTTGACCGTGGAGCCGTCGTCCAGGCTCTCGAGCCCCACCGAACCTGTACTCTTGCTGTTGAAGTTTTTCAGGATGATCTCGCCGATCAGGGCCTGCATCACTTCCCCGCCTGCCCCGTGTTCCAGGGTAATCGTAGTGGACTTCATACTTACCTCTTCTTCAACCTTTTTTTCCGGATTATCTCTTCCTGCTTTCTCCAGGCTCTTTCCCGTCCCATCTGCTTACTTTTTCCTTACCTGCTTTCGAGCCCTGCCTCAAGGGTGGCTACCCACAGGTCAAGGCTTTCCCTGGAATGTTTTGAGGTCAGAAGAATGGGGACTTCGGGGTTCAGGGCCTGGATATCTGATACCATCTTTTCCGGGTCAACATCCACGGCTGCCGCAAGGTCTATCTTGTTTATTATCGCAAGTTCGGCGGTCTTGAAGATCATGGGGTGTTTCAGGATGATATCGTCTCCTTCGGTCACGCTTACGGCGACTATCCTCAGGTGTTCCCCGAGCTTGAAGTCCACAGGGCAGATCAGGTTGCCCACGTTTTCGATGATAAGGAGGTCGGTGTTTTTGAGGTCGATTTCTTTCAGGGCTTTTTCGACAATTTTTGCGTCCAGGTGGCATTCCTTTCCCGTGTTTGCAGGGACAGTCGGCACCTCAAGTTTCCGGAAACGGGAGGCGTCCATCTCTGCAATAACGTCCCCTGCGATCACCGCTATCCTGTATTTGTCCTTGAGGGCTTTGATGGCTTCCTCGATCAGGGTGGTCTTTCCAGAGCCTATAGCTCCCATGATGTTCACCGCAAGGACTCCGTGCTTGTCAAGGCTCTTCCGGTTTTTTTCGGCAAGTTTGTCGTTTGCCGCGAAGACGTCGTGTCCCACATTGATTACGTGCATTAACATGAATACTCACTTCTCAAAATTATGTATAATCGATTTATTTGTAAATATTGTTTTTTAAAAATCGTTTGTGGATGAAAATAACTTTGAAATTATAATTATTAAAATTTGTTATCTGTTTCTGCTTCGGTTTCTGCTTCGGTTTCTATATCTATCGTCTTAATGATGAGTTCCTGTCCTCCCGTAATCCGGGCAGCTCTCCCGCAGGCTGGACAGTTGAGGGCTGCAACGTATTCCAGTAGTTCGCTCTGGTGAAGTCCGGTTTCGTTTCCATTTTCGCTTCCGCTTTTGCCCCCTCCTTCGCCTCTGTCCTCTTCAGACTTGCCGGCTGGTTTTCCGGGGGTATCGACAGTACCCCTGTACCCGCACTCGCATTCTACGTTTGGGGGGATCATCTCCACCAAAAATTCCGCCCCTTTGGCAATGCTGCCTTCTGCCAGAACATCGAAACAGAACTTGAGCTGTTCCGGGTTCGTGTGGGTCAGCCTCCCCATCTGAAGGGTCACGGCCCTGACTTCGGATGCCCCGTGGGCTCTGGCGGTAGCGATCACCTGTTCGTAGATTTCGCAGGCAATGGAGTACTCATGCACGCCTGCTGCCTCCTATCCTGGCGTACTTGAACCAGTTGTAGCACATACCCTCCTGGCTGACCATACAGGGGCCTGCCGGGTTTTTTGGGGTGCAGTCCTTTCCGAAGTTCGGGCACTGGGAGGGTTTTGCCTTTCCGGTAAGGATGGCAGCGCAGATGCAGTGTTTTTTATCCCTGCCTTCGGCTTTTTTCCTGATTTCTCCGAGGGCAGCGGCATATAAATCTTCATGCCTCTTTGCTGCATCCTGCTCTTCTAACTCCTTTTTCAGGACAAGTCCGGAACTATCTATATTCCCGATGCCTCTCCATTCGGAATCCGCGGTTTCGAAGACCTCCTCCATCATTTTAAGGGCAATCAGGTTCCCTTCGGACTTCACAACCCTCGGGTACCCGTTATCAACCCTTGCTTCGCCTTTTTCGATCTGCGCCAGGAGGAGGGAAATCCCAAGGAGGACATCATACGCTTCAAACCCACTCACGACTACTGGGAACCCCTGCTCTGCAAGGGGCTCGAAAGGCTTTGTTCCGATGATGGTTGCCACATGTCCCGGGGCAATAAAGGCGTCCACTTCGGTGTCCCTGGAAAGCAGTCCTATTGCCGGAGGTGTCCGCTTCTGGGAAACAAGGAGGCTGAAGTTTTCGGGCACGCCCCGAAGGAGGGTTGCCGCATTGGCAGGGACCGTGGTCTCAAAGCCTATTCCGAAGAAGACCACTTCTTGCTCGGGCTTTTTTTCCGCAAGGGTTACGGCATCGTCGATGCTGTAGACCATCCTCACGTCCGTACCTTCGGCTTTTGCGTCCAGCAGGCTGCCTGCGGAGCCCGGGACCCGCATCATGTCCCCGAAAGTTACCACGCTTGCCCCGCTTTTTGCCAGGGCGATTGCAATGTCAATATCTGCTTCGGGGGTGACGCAGACAGGGCAGCCCGGGCCGCTGATTACTTCTATTTCTTCCGGAAGCACGCTCCTTAGCCCGTATTTCGCTATGGTCCGCTCATGGGTCCCGCAGACGTGCATTATGCGAAGAGGCCGGGCTGAGGCTTCTATTCTCTCAAGGAGCTTCTTTTCAATTTCGGGAATCCCCTGTTTCGATTGGGGGTTTTCGGGAGCCATTTTAATCAGTGTCCCTGTTTTCCGGTAAGGTCTCCTCAAAACCGAGCTCTCCATCATCCAGCCCTGCCATTAGTTTAAGGAGGCGCATGGTTTCTTTCCCTTCTTCTTCCGAGATTTCCGATATGGCATAGCCCACGTGGACCAGCACGTATTTCCCGAGCAGGGCTTCGCTTGCCCCTCCCAGCAGATCCATGTTCACGTCTCTACGGACTCCACCCATATCGACGGTGGCGGTGTTTTCATTGACGATCGCCTTAACTTTTCCAGGAATAGCTATACACATGTTACCTCTGCTGTTTTTCTTTCAAAATCCGTAAATGTATGAGAACCAAATTGCAGGCGAGAATCATTAATAATGCATGAAAATAATCTACGCATAGAAACAATCTGTTTGAACCTTTTCCGGAATTCGGAATTTGCCGGATTTTTTTATCTTTGTAATTTTTATTTTTGTGAATTTGAGTTCCGTTTTCCGGCAGATCCGGGATTTTTTCCCTTAAGTTCAGGTGCCTTTTCTGTCGGTGCCCGTGCTTTTTTTAGTAAGTTCTGGCATAAATCCCCGGCATGAATCTTCAGATTGTAATTTTCTCTGTTTCTTCCTATATTAGGTATTCTCTGCACTTTATAACCGTTTATCTCTTAGGTTTAGCGGTTTCTCTGCAGTTTACCGTTTGCAGGAGGCCTACATGGCATTCCACAAAGCCGTTTTCAAGCCTTTCACACTGTTTTTTTTAAAACAAATATATACTCAAAATTATTTTCTGCATTTTTATAGTTCTCTTTTATATCCTTTTTGTTTTCTCTTTTTGATTAAACATTTTAATATTGTTTTGCTGCTATACTGCCGCATTTCAAAAGTATTTGAATAAATTTATCTATTCTTCTATTATATTTCTCTTTACTAAAAAATTCCCTTCATTTCTCTAAATCCTGTCCGGCTTAATTCCGGCTTAATCCCGGCTTAATTCCGGCTACATCTATTTTGAATGACTGCTCCTGATAATTTCCGGAAAAATCATTTTGTGATCCCCATGAACAAAAACACTTCCGATATATCTGTAAAAACGGAAAAACCCGATTTTTTTAAAATGGATCGAAGAACGTTCCTGAAAACAGCTTGCCTCCTTGGGGCATCTGCATTTCTGGGAACGTACCGAACAGAAATCGTAAGGGCTCTCGAAACGGCAGAGACAAAACTTGTCTGGCTGCACGGGGCGGAATGCACCGGCTGTACCGAGTCCCTCCTGAACGGGGGCGACCCCAATGTGCTTTCAGCTCTCCAGGCGCTTGACGCAAAGCTTGCCTATCATGAGACCCTCCTCGCAGGGCAGGGTATCTTCGTAGACGGGCAACCTGCAAACACGACCGAACTCAATTCCGAGATTCTTGTTGACGAACTCATCGAAGAAGGCAACTACATCCTGATCGTTGAGGGGGCAATCCCTAACGGGCCGGAGGGGTCAGGGCGCTTCTTCATGGTCGGGAACCGGACTTTCAAGGAACTCTTTGCAAAAGCTGCCGGGAATGCAGACGCAATCCTTGCAGTCGGAACCTGTGCGGCCTACGGCGGCATTAACTCCGCAAACAGTGCAATTGCCCAGCTTACGGACTACCGGGGAGTGGCTTTTACAAAGAATGACAGTTCCGGGGGCATGCTCCAGGAGCTTGGCGTAAATAAACCGGTCATTAACATCCCCGGCTGTCCGGCGCATCCTGACTGGATCTTGTTGACGCTTAGCGCAGTTATTCTTGGGAAAATCAGAATCCCGGAGGACTTCCCTTCGGTCCTGGACGGTTACGGGCGGCCGAAAGCCTATTTCAGTGAAGATGTCCATGACGAGTGTCCCCGCCACGATTACTACGAGAGGGATGAATTCGATACCGAGATTGGTGGGTATAAGTGTCTTTTCAAACTCGGGTGCAAAGGTAAACGTGCAAATGCGGATTGTTCGATCCGGAAGTGGAACGGCGGGACCAGCATGTGTGTCCAGGCAGGCTCCCCGTGCATAGCATGTGTGGAACCCGGGTTCCCTGACTCTTCAAGGCCCTTTTACACGCAGGGCAGTGGGGGTTTTGATGGCAGAGAATCCGATGACATAAAAGGTGATGACGGAAAAGGTGATGGTGTGGATTCCTATGATGGGACTTCCAGTGAGTCTGACTCTTACGACACCGATTCCCGCCGGGACTCTTACTACAGAATAGGAGATGATTAAAAGTGGTAAACGTTACAGTCGATCCTCTTACCAGGATTGAAGGGCATCTCCGCCTGTCCACCGAGGTCAACGCCGAAGGTGTAATCACCGATGCCCGGAGTTCATGTTTGCTCTTCCGGGGTTTTGAGCGTATCCTTCAGAACCAGGACCCCAGGGACGCTGCTCTCCTGACCCAGCGGATCTGTGGGGTCTGTCCTACTTCCCACTCACTAGCAGCGGCAAATGCCCTTGACCAGCTCTTCGGGGTGGCTGATAGTGTGCCCAAAGATGCCCTTGTGGCAAGGAATATCAACCAGGCGTTAAACACTATCGCAAGCCACGCAACCCATATCTATGTGCTCTGGGGGCCTGACCTTGCAAACCCCGCCTACCGCGATGTCCTTACTCCTCTCGGGGAAACCGGAACTGCTGTCTGGAAGGAGCTTTTGGGCAGGTTTGCCCCTATCAGCTACAGGCTCGACGGGAACACCATCCCTGCAGGCAGCTCCTACCTTGCAGCAATCCCTGAAAAGAAACGCTTGCATGAAGCCATTGCAGTCATCGGCGGAAAGATGCCTCACCAGGTCACTTCCTATCCGGGTGGGTACACCTACAAGCCAACAATCGCAGACATCGGCAAACTTTCCTCTTATTACTCTCAGGTAATGGACTTTGTTTCCAGCTACACCTTAAGAGTCCCCTTCGAGACCTGGATTGAAAACACTTATAAGGCAAGTTCTCCGCAGAGTGCCGTTTCTTTCCTGCTCGATCAGCTCCGGGGGCTTGTGGACAGCAGTATTTCCGGTTCCAACGGCAATAACTTCAGCAGGGAGGCCGGTTGGGGAGACGCGGAATTCTACGCCGCATTCGGTTCCGAACTTGTGGGCGAAACCCTCCTCGGGCTTCCGGCAAGCCTGAAACACGATAGGACCGGTGGGTACAGTGACTCTTCGAAGATCAACTTCCTTGCCTACGGGGCTTTCTACAGGCCTGAAAATGGGGATGGGTATGACCCGAACAGCCCGGCAGGTGACCGTTTCCAGACCTCCGGGATCGTAACTGGCAACCTTGAGTACAAAAACTTCGATGCCAGCAAGATCACTGAAAGCATTTCCCATTCCTTTTATGAAGGTTCGGAAGAGCTCCACCCCTCGAAGGGGGAAACAAACCCGATTGGTGACCCTGCAGAAATCCGCTATGACAGAGGATCCGACAGCCGCTATACCTGGGCAAAGGCTCCGAGGTATGAAGGAATGCCCTGTGAGGTAGGCCCTCTCTCCCGCCTGCTTGCTATGAAAGAGCCCCTGGTGACCGGACTGGCCCGGGCTTTCAAAGACAACGGATACTCCCCTGCCAACACCTACACCAGGATGATTGCCCGTATCCAGGAAACCGCAATTATTGCAAACGAGCTCTTGAAATGGGTAACCGAAGACTACGATCCAAATGGGAAGATTTCCGTGCACACTGACCTTTCCATGGCAAAGGACTCCGAAGGCATGGGGCTCTGGGAAGCTCCTCGTGGAGCTCTCGGACACTGGGTTTCCACAGACAGTAACTCTAAAGTCGTAAGCTACCAGCCCGTAGTCCCGAGTACCTGGAACTTCTCCCCGAGAGACAGCGCAGGAACTCCCGGTCCTGCGGAACAGGCTTTGATAGGAACAAGGATTAACGCTGTGGAGAACTCTCTCGGTGTCGATTACTCCAACCCGGTCAATATCCTGCACGTCGGAAGGTCATATGATCCCTGTATTGCATGTGCTGTCCATACCCTCGACCTCACGGGGAAAAACGCTCCGGGCATTTTAAGAATAGTATGAAATTGAATTGTAAAGGTAAGTAAGAGGAATTGTAAAGGTACGTAAGAGGAATTATAAAGGTACGTAAGAGGAATTTTAAAGGTGCGTAAGAGGAATTGTAAAGGTAAGTAAGAGATATAAATACAATTTCCCTCATTTGCCCAAAATTATATTCCTCTTCATTTCCTTATTTTCGCCTGAATTTTTCCGGGGATTTTCCTGATTTTTTGCGCGAAATCAGAATTGAACCCATTTAAATGTTAAAATATGCACCTGATCTATGGTGTATATTTTTCAATAATTATTTCTTATTTTTTACTACTCCATGTTTAATTATAGGTCTTTTAATCATCATTTCATCCATTTTTTTGTTATGTGCATCAGTGTGAATTTATCATTATTATTTCAAAAGTTTAGATTCCCTTCTTCTGGATATTTCTGGTTCTTGATGTATATTCATGTCCTTTGATGCCAATTATTAAATTAAACATTCATCTATAATTTTCAAAGAATATTTATAATTTTCATTTCCCAGACAAATATATTTATTTTTTAATGTAAATAACCTTAAATACTATTTACTCATTCCAAATATTATCTACATATTTATATGACGATTTATATAATTACGGTGAACCTTTAAGAACCATTTTCCTTTCGGACATATAGTTTGGGTATATAAAAAACAAGATGTGGTAGAATATGGTCATTGGAAAAAAGAATTTGGTTCATACACTGGAGAGTATGGACTTTTTAAATATGGATCGGCGTACCTTTCTAAAAGCCGTGGGCGCAGTTGGTGCAACGGCATTTCTAGGTACCTACAAAACGGAGATTGTCAGCGCTCTCGAATTTGCAGAGACAAAGCTTGTCTGGTTGCATGGGGCGGAATGCACGGGTTGTTCCGAGTCCGTCTTAAACGGTGGCAACCCTGACATCGTCCAGGCGATTACCAGGCTTAACGTTAATCTTGCTTACCACGAGACCCTCCTTGCCCAGCAGGGACTTTTCGTGGATGGGAAGCCTGTAAACAGCTCCGAGCTGAACTCCGAGATCCTCGTTGACGAACTGATCGAAGAAGGCAACTACATCCTGGTCGTTGAAGGCTCAATCGCAAACGGGCCTGATGGTTCCGGGCGCTACTGCGTGATTGGGAACCGAACCTTCAAGGAACTCTTTTCCAAAGCTGCAAAGAACGCTAACGCTATTCTTGCGGTCGGGACCTGTGCCGCCTACGGCGGAATCAACTGTGCGGACAGTGCAGTTTCCAAGGTTACCGATTATAGGGGAGTGGCTTTTACAAAAGAAGACAGCTCTAAAGGTATGGTCCAGGAACTTGGCATCCGCAAGCCTGTAATCAATATCCCCGGGTGTCCTGCACACCCTGACTGGATCCTCCTGACCCTCGGGGCGGTAATCCTCGGAAAGCTCAAAATTCCTGACGATCTCGATACAGCTCTGGACAGGTACGGAAGACCCAAAGTTTTCTTCCCTGAAGACCACACAGTACACGAAAACTGTCCCCGGCGCGGCTACTACGACCGCGGGGAATTCGATACGGAAATCGGAGGGGAAAAGTGCCTCTGGAAGTTAGGCTGCAAAGCTCCTTACACCCACTCGGACTGTGCTCTGCGCCGCTGGAACGGTTCCGTAAGCATGTGCACCCAGGCAGGTTCTCCCTGTATCGCCTGTGTGGAGCCCGGGTTCCCGGATTCTGCAAGGCCCCTGTATGTTGAAGCTGAGGACAAGGGCCTGTTCCTCGGGGCAAATATCGATACCGTCTCTAAGGTCGCAGTCGGTGCATCCGTGCTTGCCGCAGGTGTACATGCAGTGCGCAGAATGAAAGGAGATGATTAAAAATGGTAAACGTTACAGTTGATCCCCTTACCAGGATTGAAGGTCACCTCCGCCTGTCCACCGAGGTCAACGCCGAAGGTGTAATCACCGATGCCCGGAGTTCATGTTTGCTCTTCCGGGGTTTTGAGCGTATCCTTCAGAACCAGGACCCCAGGGACGCTGCTCTCCTGACCCAGCGGATCTGTGGGGTCTGTCCTACTTCCCACTCACTAGCAGCGGCAAATGCCCTTGACCAGCTCTTCGGGGTGGCTGATAGTGTGCCCAAAGATGCCCTTGTGGCAAGGAATATCAACCAGGCGTTAAACACTATCGCAAGCCACGCAACCCATATCTATGTGCTCTGGGGGCCTGACCTTGCAAACCCCGCCTACCGCGATGTCCTTACTCCTCTCGGAGAAACCGGAACTGCTGTCTGGAAGGAGCTTTTAGGCAGGTTTGCCCCTATCAGCTACAGGCTCGACGGGAACGCCATCCCGCCAGGCAGCTCCTACCTTGCAGCAATCCCTGAAAAGAAACGCCTTCAGGAAGCCATTGCAGTCATCGGCGGAAAGATGCCCCACCAGGTCACTTCCTATCCGGGTGGGTACACCTACAAGCCAAACATAGCAGACATCGGCAAACTTTCCTCTTATTACCTTCAGGTAATGGACTTTGTTTCCAGTTACACCTTAAGAGTCCCCTTCGAGACCTGGATTGAAAATACCTATAAGGCAAGCTCCCCCCAAAAGGCCGTGAACTTCGTGCTCGAGCACCTCCAGGGGCTCGTGGACAGCAGTATTTCCGGTTCCAACAGCAACAACTTCAGCAGGGAAGCCGGCTGGGGTGACACGGAATTCTACGCCGCATTCGGTTCCGAACTTGTGGGCGAAACTCTCCTCGGGCTTCCGGCCAGCCTGAAACACGACCGTACCGGCGGATATAGCGATCCCTCAAAGATCAACTTCCTGGCTTACGGCGCTTTCTACAAGACTGAAAACGGGGATGGGTACGATCCGAACAGCCCGGCAGGCGACCGTTTCCAGACCTCGGGTATCGTGACCGGAAACCTTGAGTACAAAAACTTCGATGCCAGCAAGATCACCGAAGGCGTCTCACACGCTTTCTATGAAGATACCGGGGAACTTCACCCCTCAAAGGGTGAGACAAACCCGGTCTCAGACCCGGATGAAATCCGCTATGACCGCGGCTCCGAGAGCAGGTATACCTGGAGCAAGGCCCCGAGATATGAAGGCATACCCTGTGAAGTCGGTCCCCTTTCCCGCCTGCTCGCTATGAAAGAGCCCCTGGTGACCGGTCTGGCCCAGGCCTTCAAGGATAACGGATACTCTCCGGCAAACACCTACACCAGGATGGTGGCCCGCATCCAGGAGATTGCCATTATCGCAAATGAGCTCCTTAAGTGGGTAACTGTTGACTATGACCCGAACGGCAAGATTTCCGTGCACACTGACCTTTCCATGGCGAAGGACTCCGAAGGCATGGGGCTCTGGGAAGCTCCTCGCGGAGCTCTTGGGCACTGGGTCTCCACAGACAGTAACTCAAAGGTTGTCCGCTATCAGCCTGTAGTCCCGAGTACCTGGAACATGTCCCCGAGGGACGGTGCAGGTGTCCCGGGTCCGCTTGAGCAGGCCCTGATCGGGTCAAAGATCAATGCGGCGGAAAACGCACTCGGTATCGATTATTCTAACCCTGTTAACATCCTTCATATCGGCAGGTCCTATGACCCGTGCGTTGCCTGTGCGGTTCACACCATTGACCTTTCCGGGAAAAACGCTCCTAAAACCTTAAGACTTGTATAAGGAGATGATCTTTCATGAGAGGCAAAAACAACCCGATGGTTGTTGAGCGCTACACGGTACTCGACAGGGTGGCTCACACCACCCATGCTTTTGTAATGGTAGTGCTTATCCTGACCGGGTTAAAGATCTATGCGGGCTGGGACTTCATGAGCTTCCACAACGCCAGAGCCCTCCACATGATCATGGTTCCGGTTCTCCTTGCGGTGAACTGGATTCTGATCCCCTACAACATCTTCTCTGCAAGTGAGGGCGGAGTTCAGGCAAAAATGGAACATTTCATGGACACGTATATCTTCGGCCCTGAAGATGCAGCGCGCCTGAAAGGAATTGTGTTAAATTTCTTCGGGAAGGGCGACTATCCGGCATTCACTATTTATGATGAGGTTGAGGGGCATTACAAGACCAAGCTTCACCCCTTGATGAAGATCCTTATCGTGCTGGAAGGCACTGCGATCCTGGTCATTGCAGTTTCGGGAATTGTCTTATACAAGCTTGATTGGGCTATTTTCGGGCTTCCCGTGGGTTCCTGGATCCTTTCGGCAGGGGACCTGATGGCACCTTTCTTAGGTATGTCTTCACTGCAGTTAATGAGGGCGATTCACCTGCTCATGACCTACTGGTTCGTCTTTGAACTGGTTGTGCATATCGGGATTCTTGAGTTTGACCCCCATATATGGAAGTACTACAAGGCAATCTTCTGGTCGGGAAAGGAAAACCTTGAAGATAGGCACTTCGTTGACCTCGTGGGCCATGAACCGGGGGACAACGTGCCTGAAAGAAGCCTTGTCTGGCACGATTCATCCGAAAAAGTCCTGGATACCGTAAAAGAGTAGATTCAAGAGTGAGGTTTATAGGCGTATCTCGCCAATATAGGCATATCCTCTCTAAAAAATAAAACGTCCTGAATTAACCTGTGTTGACCAAAATACTTGTGTTGACCAAAATATCTGTGTTAACCAAAATATCTGTGCTAACCAAAATATCTGTGCTGAGTGAGAATATGTCTATATTACATGCTCCAGTCCGAATCCTGGGCTGTGGAAGCCCTTTCATGGGAGATGACGGTGTCGGCTTGAAGGTTGTTGAAGCCCTTCAAAAAACGGAACTTGAAGGGTTTGAAGGTCTCGAAATAGTAGACGCTGGAGTTTGCGGCCTGGACCTTCTAAACCTGCTGGACGGCGCCCGGAAGGTTATAATTGTTGACGCGATCCTGACCGGCGCCCGGGCAGGTACTATCCACCGGCTTTGCGGCCTGGACCTGATAGCAGGCACTGCACCCCACGACATCATTTCGGTACACGACATGACCATATCCGATGTCCTGAAGATAGGGGAACAGGTACAGGAACTCCCGGAAATCGTGGTCTTCGGCATAGAAATAGGAAAGCAGGCTACGGAAATTACAATGGAAATAAGCCCTGATGTGCTTGAAGCCGTAAACGAGGTAGTCCGGTTGATAAGGGAAGAAGTTTCTGATCAGGTTTGATCCTGAACTGCTTTTTCCTTCTTTTCTTTTCTTTTCTTTTCTTTTCTTTTTCTTTTCTTTTTCCGGAATTAATCTTTTCTTTCCCTTGACTTGAAAGTGGCCTTCCGCCTGTAAGGGTAATGGCATTTTGGCATCCACTTGCAATAATGGCTTTCCGGAAAGGTTTGGCCTGAAAATGTTTTTAAATTGATAAACTTTTTATGGAGGCAAAACGCCCTGCGAAATATGGGTGACCTTCTCTTTTTTTGCTTGAATAATCTTCTTTTTTTTAGGTAAGCTATTTATCAATTGGTTTATGATATTAATAATATTCAGGATTTTCTTATGTAATAATATTCTACTCTGTGTGGAGGTGTGGAATGGGTATAGAAAACTCCCCTGACCGATTCAAGCATCTTGATTTTATGAAGATGGACCGGCGAACGTTCCTGAAAGCCGTAGGGGCTCTGGGAGCGTCTTTGTTTTTGCAAACTTATCGAAGCGATGTTGTTAAAGCCCTGGAATTCGCGGAAACCAGGATTGTCTGGATCCATGGCGGGGAGTGCACGGGTTGTTCCGAGTCCCTGTTAAACGGAGGTGAGCCTGATGTTTTGCAGGCCTTTGACCGCCTGAACATCCGGCTTGAATATCACGAGCTCCTGCTTGGCCAGCAGGGGATTTACGTGGATGGGGAGATGGTAAACACTTCCGAACTCAATTCAGAAATTCTTTTTGAAGAAGTTGTCAAAGAGGAAGGTTATATCCTGGTCGTGGAAGGGGCTATTGCCAATGGTCCGAACGGTACCGGGAAGTACATGATTCTGGGTGGCAAGACTTACAAGGATATTTTCCGGAAAGCCGCTGAAAATGCTTCTTTAATCGTAGCAGTAGGGCAGTGTGCAACGAACGGGGGGGTTAACTCGGCGGACAGTGATATCAAGGACCTTATGGACTTCCGCGGGGTTGCCTTTACCATGGAAGACGGGGAGAAAGGAATGCTGCAGGAACTGGGAATCGAAAAACCCGTCATCAATATTAACGGCTGTCCCCCGCACCCGGACTGGATGCTCCTGACCCTGGGAGCTGTGGTGCTGGGGAAGATCAAAATTCCCGACGACCTCCCTGAGGTTCTGGATCAATGGCTGCGTCCGAAAGTCTTTTTCCCTCCTGATTCTGTCATCCACGATAACTGCCCTAGAAGGGGGTTCTACGACAAAGGAGAGTTTGATACCGTTGTAAGCGGGGAGAAATGCCTCTGGAAACTCGGGTGCAAGGCTCCCTATACCCATGCGGACTGTGCCATACGTCGCTGGAATGGCTACCACAGCCTCTGTCCTCAGTCAGGGTCCCCGTGTATCTCCTGCGTATCTCCGGGTTTCCCTGACAGTTCGCGTCCCTTTTTCCAGGAAATTGAGGACGTGGGGATTGCAGGGACAAATATCGATACCGTTGCGAAAGTGGCTATCGGGGCGTCCCTGCTTGCGGTAGGAGCCCATGCTATCCGGAGAGTCGCTGTGAAAGAGGCTCCTGAACGAAAAGAGCCGGAGGAAGCGCCGGGCAAAGAGCCGGAGGAAGCGCCGGGCAAAGAGCCGGAGGAAGCACCGGGCAAAGAACCGGAGGAAGCGCCGGGTAAAGAGACAGAAGGAGCTCCATATAAAAAAGCGGGCAAAGATGAAGGAGAGGATCAGTAAATGGTCGAAGTTACGGTTGATCAGCTTACCCGGATTGAAGGGCATTACAGGATCGACACCCAGGTCAACGAGGAAGGGGTGATTACGGAAGCCCAGAGCATGGGGCTTATGCTCAGGGGGTTCGAACGTTTCCTCCAGCACCAGGACCCCCGGGATGCTGCCCTTCTTACCCAGAGGATCTGCGGGGTCTGCCCGACTTCTCACTCCCTGGCAGCGGCAGGTGCTCTTGACCAGCTTTTCGGAGTGGAGGATGCCGTTCCAAAAGATGCCCTTGTGGTGCGTAATATCCACCAGGGTCTGAACACGATTGCCAGCAACACGACCCATATCTACGTGCTCTGGGGAACAGACCTTGCAAACCCGGCCTACAGGGATTTGTTCGGAAACTTCGGGGATACGGGAAAAGCCGTCTGGGACGAGTTGCTTCGGAGGTATGCCCCGATTAGCTACAGGCTAAATGGCGTTGATATCCCTGTCGGCGTCAGTTATGCGGCTGCTATCCGGGAAAAGCGGCGGCTGCATGAAGCTATTTCCCTTATGGGAGCTAAGATGCCCCATTCGGTCCTGGCACATGTGGGAGGCGTAACCTACGGCCCCACCCTTGCGGACATCGGACAGCTTGCCTCCTATTACTGGCAGGTGATGGATTTTGTCGAGAATTTTGCCCTGGGCGTTTCCCCGGAAACCTGGATCGAAAACACCAGGTTTGCGAGTTCCCCCCAAAAAGCCGTGAACTTTGTGGTTGACCGCCTGCAGGAGCTTACTGCCGCCTCCCTGGTCTCGAACGACTTTTCCCATGCCGCAGGCTGGGGGGACGTGCCTCTTCTTGCGGCTTTTGGCTCCGAACTAATAGGGGAGGAAGTCCTGGGGCTACCCGCAAGCATGAAACTTGACCGGACAGGGGGTTACAGCAACCCTGATACTATTGGCTACCTCTCCTACGGGGTTTTCTACAAACCCGAGGATGGAGACGGCTACGACCCTACCAGCCCTCCGGGTTCCAGGGTTATTTCTTCAGGGTACATGGACGGGAACCTCAAGCTGCATAAGTTCGACCACAGGAAAATTTCCGAAAGCATAGCCCATTCCTTTTATGTTGATTCCGAAGCCGACAGGTTCCCCTGGGAAGGAGTCACCGAACCTGAGCCCGAACCTGATGAAATCGATTACTCCAGGGGTACGGAAAGTCGCTATTCCTGGATAAAAGCGCCTAATTACGACGGGATGCCCTGTGAACTCGGCCCCCTTTCCCGCATGCTCATCATGGAAGACCCGCTCATCACCGGACTTGCACAGCTTTTCAGGGAAAACGGCTACCCTGCTATCAACACCTACATCCGTATGCTTGCCCGGGCACAGGAGATCCTGGTTGTTGCATCCGAGCTTCTTAAATGGGTAACCGTAGACCTTGATCCCAGCGGCAAATTTGCCGTACCCACCGACCTGTCCATGGCGAAGGACTCCGAAGGCATGGGACTCTGGGAAGCTCCCAGGGGTGCTCTGGGCCACTGGGTTGCAACCGGCCCTGACTCCAGGGTAACGCTCTACCAGGCCGTGGTCCCGAGCACCTGGAACCTGGCCCCGCGAAACACTGCAGGTATCCCCGGTCCCGTGGAACAGGCTCTCCTGGGGAACAGGATTTCGGCTGCCGAAAACGCTCTCGGTGTGGATTATACTAACCCGATCGGCATTTTCCATACGGCCCGTTCCTTTGACCCCTGCCTCGCCTGTGCCATCCACACCATTGACCTTACCGGAAAAGAGGAAGAGAGGGTCAGGGTGATCTGATCGGGGAGGTCGAAATATGGTGGGGAAAAATATGGATGAAAATTCCGGTAGTGCTGGAAATTCCTGTAGTTCAGGAAGTCCCGGGGAAAGCCTGGTTGTGGAACGCTATACGAAGATGGAGCGGGTCACACACCTGATTCACCTGCTTTCCATGCTGACCCTCGTTGTTACCGGGCTTAAGATTTATCTGGGCTGGGACTTCATGGATTTCGATAAAGCCCGCGGGCTGCATATGATTGCAGTTCCCTTCTTCCTGGCAGCGAACTGGATCCTTGTTCCTTACAACGTTTTTTCGTGCAGGGGTGAGGTCTGCTCCCCAAACGACAGGTTGAGCCATTTCATCGAAAGTTACATCTTCGGGCCCGAGGATGCCGAACGCCTGAAAGGCATTGTACTCAATTTTTTCGGCAAGGGGAAATATCCGGCATTTACGGTTTATGATGCTCAGGAGGGGCATTACGTTACAAAACTGCACCCGCTGCTTAAGCTCCTTATCATTTTCGAAAGCTCTGCAATTCTTCTGATCGCCGTCACGGGAATCGTGCTCTACAACCTGAACTGGTCTCTCCTCGGGCTTCCCATAGCTCAGTGGATCATTGCGATTGCCGGAATTTTTGCCCCTTACCTGAATGTGTCGGCTCTGGGCCTGATCCGTATCGGGCATCTGGCTGCAACTTACTGGTTCCTGTTTGAATTCGTGGTTCATGTGGGAATCCTTGAACTCGATCCCAAAGTCTGGAAATATTACAAGTCGATCTTCTGGTCAGGGAAAGAGGACCTTTCGGACAGGAATTTTGTTGAAGTGGTCAATAAGAAGTGAGAACTCGATAAGAAGTGAGAACTCGATAAGAAGTGAGAGCTTAATGAAAAAATAAGGATAGATTATTACTGCATGAGAATTATAAGTTGTATAATAATTTATTAAATGTTGTATGTGGGGAACTGGCAAAGAACCTGTTCTGATTAAGCCCTGCAGTCCCCTTATCTTTTCCTTTTTGCTTCCTCTGTTCAATATAAACGTTCGAAAATTAACTAAATTTATTGCATTTTTAACATTTTTCCCATCCAATTAATTGGAAATGTATGAAAATTTCCAAACGGTTATATACTTTCTTCTACATACTTATATATGGGTATATAGATGTATGAACTGGCAGGGTTTCGTACCAAAATTGGCCAGATCATCCTCAACCTGTTGATTCTTCTTTTATTGGTAGCGCTTGGTTTGAAAGTGGTTGAGGTTGCTCTCAAATGTTTAGTGTTTCATCACCCATTTTAAAAAACAGGGGTGTTCTTTTTTCTATCCTGAATATTTCCCTACCGAAATCCTTATTGTAAGCCCGGGCTATTGGCAGAAGTATGGATATGCAAAAGGAAATCCAGGTCATCTGCGGGACAGTGCAGATCCCTACCCTTCGGGAATTCCTGAAAACAATGAACGTCGTCTCCTCTGCCCATGGGGTCACCATCCAGGGTCTGAATGCGGAATTGCTTGCAGGGGAGAGGCATCTTCATTTTGCGGTCGGAAAGGCTCTTCGGGCAGTGGCTGCAGGTACTAACGTTGCAAAGGACCCGGGAGTCGAGATCATGCGTTATGCAGCCGGGGAAAGGCAGATCGAAAAGAGCTTTGCAATCGGGCTGCATGAAGGAGAAAACAGAGCTGCATTCGTGCTGCTCGGGAAAAGGGAAAACTTGCTTTCGGCTTTTTCCGATATTCAGAAGATCATTCATGAAAAGCCGTGCCCCGAAATGCTCGCCTACTCCGATGCCAAAAGGGAAGGAATACTTTCTCTGTTCGGGATTACGGACGCGGAAATCGAAGCCGCCGGGGAAGAGAAAATCCCGGAACTTGTGCTTGAAAGGGTGGCTCTTGCAGACCTGTTGAAATGAATTCTTGAGCGGCTTTTTTCCCTGCTTATTTTTCCCTGCTTTTTTCCCTGCTTTTTTCCCTGCTTATTTTTCCTTTCTATTTCACCCGGTTTTATCCTGTCAGAGCCTTTATTCCCTGGGTTTGCCCGGCGTTGGATTTCGCACTTTTTTTCTCGAACCAGTCCATCACTGCAAAAGCCAGGGCCCTGGAGCTTTCAAGGAATTCCTCCTGTCCGAGCATCTCTTCTTCAGTCCGGATGTATTTTCCTTCCACGATTTCGTGTCCGGAATTTTCGATAAGGTTTTTTATCCACTGCTCGTCAGCTTCCGGGTGGAACTGGAAACCAAGCACATTCTCATTGTAGATGAAGCCCTGGTTCGGGCAGGCCTCGCTTTCGAAGAGCCTGGCTGCTCCTGCCGGGATTTCAAAAGTATCTCCATGCCACATGAAGGCAGTAAATTCCGGGGGCATGTCCGCAGAAAGCTCTGAAACAGGAAGGCGTTCTTCAGTAAAATGTTCATTTCCTTTTTCGTTTACAGGGGATCTGACCCTGTGCCAGCCAATTTCCTTGAACCTGTTTCTGCTTACTTTCCCACCCAGGACTTCCGCAAGCATCTGAGCGCCGAAACAGCTCCCCAGTATGGGTTTGCCGTCTTTAATCATTTTCCTGACAAAATCCTTTTCAGTCCTTAACCAGGGATATTCTTCTTCCTGGTAGACGCTCATGGTACCGCCCATTATCAGAAGCAGGTCGAAATCTCCGGGGTCCGGGAATGTATACCCCTCCTCGTAAAGCAGGGTTTTAGTAAGCTCATGGCTTTTTTCTTCGATCCAGGTCGCAATGTTTCCAAGTGTTTCGGTTTCAATGTGCTGGAGGCAGTGAATTCTCATCGTTTTTCCACCTTGGGAATGAAGGTATGGGTATGAATTTTATGAGAATGAATTTTATGAGAATGGATTAGTGGGTTGGTTATTTCCCAAATATTAATTAATATATTTATAAATTTTTCTTTGCTGTTTCAGTTTGTTCTCTGTTTTCTTTCCGGGCAACAGATTCATTAATATACTATCGTGTCAACAGATCACATAAAAAGGCAAAGAACATCCGTAAAAAAGAGTTTTTGATCACCAAAAATTAATTCTACTTTAGAATACAAATTTATTATCAGGAAGCAGGAAAATAGAGACGATTATCATGCCTCATCCGAAGACTGTTGAAGAAATGATTGAGTGTGCTGGCCCTATTGAGTGTGAGTTACTGCCAAGGCTCGTCCAGGTGACTGAAGCCGCTGCCATTGCCGCAGCCTACCAGATGGGGCGCGGGGACAAGCATTTTGCCGACCAGGTGGCGGTTGCATCCATGCGGAGGATGCTGAACAAGCTTGACATGAAGGGCATGATCAAGATAGGAGAAGGAGAACGGGACGAAGCCCCAATGCTCTTCATAGGGGAAGAACTGGGGTCCGGTAAGGGAACTCTCGAAGTGGACATTGCTGTCGACCCCCTGGAAGGGACCAACCTTGCAGCGGACGGAGCTCCGGGTTCCGTTGCTGTCATGGCAATGGCAGAAAGGGGCGGGATTTTCCATGGCCCGGACATCTACATAGACAAAATCGTTGTAGGGCCTGATGTGGTAAATTATGAAAAAGAGCATCCCGGCGAAAAGATCGACCTGGACGCCCCGGTCAGCCACAACCTTGAGATCGTTGCCAAAGCTCTTGGAAGGAGCATCGACGAGCTCGTGGTCGTAATCCTTGACCGACCCCGGCACGTCCAGAAGATCACGGAGATCCGGGAAGCCGGGGCCAGGGTGAAGCTGGTTTCGGATGGAGACCTGATGCCCGGGGTTGCAACCGCAGTCCGCGGCTCGGGAATCCACGTTGTCATGGGCGCAGGCGGCTCGGGCGAAGCCGTGCTTACGGCAGCCGCAATCAAGGTTCTGGGCGGAAAGATCCTTGGAAGGCTTGTTCTGCCCACGGTTGCAAACGGAAAAGCCAAAGAAAAGATCGAGGAAGAAATCGAAGAAAAGCTCCCAAGACTTGAGAAGATGGGCATAACCCTTGAAAGCCTCAACGAAGTCCTGGACACGGATAAGCTGGTTCCCGGCAAAGACGTAATCTTTTCCGCAACAGCCGTCACTCCCGGCCACTTCCTGCGTGAAGTCAACCTCTTCGGCGGCGGGGACGCCAGAGTGCACACGATTTCCATGGGCGCTTCCGGCGTTGTCAGGTTCACCGACAGTATCTACATAAAGGACAAGCAGGAGACTCCCCTCTACCTGTAACTCCTTTTTTTTCATTTTTCCTATTTTCAATTTTCCGATCTTGTTTTTACTTGTTATTCAAAGAATTTAATCTGCTTTTTCCCATGTTTTTTCCATGTTTTTCTCACGTTATCTCACGTTTTTTCTCCGTTTTCACTTTGCTTTCAATTTTTGGATTTCTAAAGGACCCGGCAAAAGGTTAAGAACCCGGAAGATGGTTAAGAATCCGGCAAAAGGTTAAGAACCAGAAAAACGAAGGCAGAACAAAAAATTCCGAGTTAAAATATGAAGGTATTTCTTGAAAGTTTTGGCTGTTCAGCAAGCCTGGCTTCGGCCGAGATAATGAAGGCAACTGTTGAGAGGTTTGGGCATGAGCTGCTGGAGTCAGGGTCGGCTGATGAGGCGGAGGTCTATATCTGTAATTCCTGCACGGTCAAGTACACCACCGAGCAGAAGATCCTCTACAAAATCAGGACAATGGGCGAACAGGGCATGGAAGTCATCGTTTCCGGCTGCATGCCCGAGGTTCAGTTAGAAGACATCCTGCACGCCAACCCCGAAGCCCACATCCTGGGGGTAAACGCGGTTTCCCGTCTGGGCGACCTGCTCTCTACCCTTGAAGCGAGGAAAAAAGCAGGCCTGCCAGCCGAAAGGCTTGAAATCCGGACTTCCGAACCCCTTGGTTTCCTCAACGTCCCCCACGAGCGGTCCAACCCTAACATCCACATCTGCCAGATCTCCCAGGGCTGTAATTTCGCCTGTTCTTACTGCATAGTTCGGCACGCCAGGGGAAAGCTCCAGTCCTTTCCGCCGGAAGCCATAGTCGAAGACATCCGCACAGCCGTTGCCGAAGGCTGCCGGGAAGTCTGGCTCACCTCTCAGGACGACAGCCAGTACGGCATGGATACCGGCTTCAAGCTCCCCGAACTCCTCCGTTTGATCTCTGAAATCCCAGGCGACTTCAAGGTCAGGGTAGGCATGATGAACCCCTTTTCCGTCCTCCCGATCCTTGACGACCTGGTAGATGCCTTTGATTCCGACAAAATCTTCAAACTTCTCCATATCCCCATCCAGTCCGCCTCTCACTCCGTCCTGAAGAATATGAATCGCCTGCACCGGATGGAAAACGTGGACGTCATCATCACGAAATTCCGGGACCGCTTCGAAGATCTTTCCCTTTTCACCGACATCATCGTTGGTTTCTGTGACGAAAATGATGAGGACTTCAAGGAAACCGTAGCCTGGGTGGAAAAATACCGCCCTGAAAAAGTCAATATTTCCCGTTACTCCCCCCGTCCCCACACGAAAGCTTTCTCTTTCCGGAACCTCGATTCCAGGATTTCCGTGCAGCGTTCCCACGCCCTGCACCGGGTCTGTGAACAGATAAAGCTCGGTTCCAAGCATGAGATGATCGGCTGGAAAGGCAGGGTCTTCATCTCGAAATACACGAGCATCGGAGACGTGCTCACCCGCACGGACTCTTACCGGCCTGTGGTTATCAGCGGTTCGGACCTTAAACCCGGACAGTACGCTGAGGTGGAGATCACGGATGCGACCCCGGGGTATTTCCTGGGGAAATTGCTTGAGGAATAAAGTCAATTCTAAAAAGCAGAGTTTTCTGAAGGTAAATCCCGATGGTTCTTAAATCCGAATGCAGCAAAATTGAACCCTACACCACAAAAGACGGCTCAACCATTCGCGAACTCATGCACCCCGCCGTTCACGGCAACTCTAAGCAGAGCCTCGCCGAAGCCACGGTGCCGCCGGGTGGAGTTACAATTCTTCACAAGCATAGCCTTGCAGAGGAAATCTATCAAATCACCGAAGGCAGCGGGATAATGACCCTCGGTTCGGAAGAATTTGAAGTCAGGGTAGGGGATACCGTCTGCATCCCACCGGGAACTTCGCACAGGATTCAAAATACTGGTGAAAAGGAGTTGAAAATTTTCTGTTGCTGCGCGCCGGCTTATTCGCATGAGGATACGGAACTGCTGGGATCGTAATTTGTAAAGAATCCTTATTATATGGACTCATGTTGTGATTTCTGCATATGTTTTTCCAGAATTGCGTTTTTCGGCTGATTTCAATTGACATAATTACTTTTGTTTCTGATTGCTTTCAGGTACCAGCGTTCTCACCGGTCAGCTTGCTGACCGGCTTTTCCCGAATTTTAAATAGAAATAAAAGACGTTGACTTCATATAAACGCCATTTTCTAGTAATTTGAGCAAAATGCAGAACCTGGACATTTCGATGCTGTCAAAGTGTTTTATCCTATTTTGGAATGCCACTGATGATGTTTTTTCTTACTTCTTTTGTCTTTGCCTTTTTTATGGGAAAGGCCGCTCGCAAGCGAGCGTGAAATAACGACGGGATAAGGCATTCCGGTTACCCTGTTTATTTATTAGAGGCATGAAGTGCATCTGGTTGCCATTTTTCTTGGTGTGCTTTTGATGGCTGAATCCTGTTTTTTCCATAACCAGCCTTGACGCCTACGGCGGAACGAACATAGGCGCCGGCATGAGCACCGCAAACAGTCACCTGATCAATTCCGGGGATTCCGAAAGCGTCTGGATGATAATCCTACTTACCGATAGCCCGGGCTCCTACAGCGATTACTATACCCAGCAGGCAATCGCTAATAACATCACCGTCTATACCATCGGCCACGGCAGCGATGTGGCACCTCTCTGCTCATCACCATAGCCGAATCCACAGGCATCAAGTGGCTGGTTGTGTTTTTCTTATTTATCTTTCTCTTCTTTTTTTCATGGGAAAGGCCGCTCGCAAGCGAGCGTGACAAGAACGGTTAGAATAAAGCTGGTAAGGTTTCTCGGTCTTATTTTTCTCCTTATCTTTTCCTCTTTCAGGCTCTGTAACGGGCAGCAAGTTCAAGAAAATTCCGAAATGTGATGTATGCTCCAGATCGTCATATTTGAAAAACAAAGTAAATTCAAAAGTCTCTTATTCTTTGAAAGCGCAATATAGTTTACCGAATACATTGTTCCTTGGGAATTTTTTGTCGAATGTGGCTACTTTTTTGATCTAATCTCAAAAGTAAGACCACAGGGCAATTTTCAGTAAATAAAATGTAGATTAATATGCTAAAAGAAGATTTTGTACTTGAAGAATACAAAAGTCTTAGAGAAGAAATCTTAGCTAAGATGGAGAAGAACTTTAAGACTCTTTGCCTTGGTGTTGGCGGGATTACTGTTATTTTAGGATTTGTTTTTGAATATGACATTAATGAATTATTTTTTGTCTTGCCTCTTCTGATAGTCGCAAATGCATATCGTTATAAAGCGGAAACCGCCTCAATCCTGAACGCTGGTGAGTATATCCGAAAGATCGAAAATTCTATTTACAGGCAAAACAGTAGTTTCAGCGAATGTGATACTGATAAAGCTTTTGGAGATCTTGGCTGGGAAAATTACCTTCAAAAGGATGGGAAGAGAAAGATCTATCGACCTCATGGATATACAGCTGATATTATTTTTGGCAGCTTGTATTTTCTATGTGTTATTGAATCGTGGGAGCGCAATTTCCGCACACAAAAATACATTACTATCTTTTTTACTACTTTGTTTCTAGTCATAGGTTTACTTTGGGTATGTCTAATATTTGTTGGACTGAAGAAGAAATAGAGGTGCATGAAAAGTATTCCTTTAAAAATACCTTTTTATTTTACAACTCTTCTCATCTTTTTTCATTCCCTCTCTTCATACCACTCGTCCCTTGCCTCTACAATTGCCCTCATGTTCGCAAGCGGGGTCATCGGGGCGATTCCACAGCCTGGGGCAAGGATGTCCACGCCGTCCGAGAGGCACTGTTTTGCTTCGGCTTTCACATGTTCGGGGGTCCCGAAGAGGAGGGTGCTGGAGGGGGCGATGTTTCCGATTACTCTTGCCCGGTCTCCTACTGCGGCTTTTGCAGCTTTTATGCTGACTTTTTCTTCGATGCTTATGGCGTCGAAGCCGCATTCGGAGAGGGAATGGAGGGACCTTTCGACATCTCCGCAGATGTGGAGGATTACAGGCCCCCGGGTTTCTTTGCAAAGGCGTGTGAAGCCGGGTTTCAAAAGGTCCAGGGCCTTCGGTGGCATCAGGTCCGTGGCCACAAGCCCCCCGTCGGGTACGCAGAGTACGTCCGCCCCGTGCTCGAAAAGGGCATTTGCGTACTCGATACAGATATCTGTGCAGACCTCCATGAACCGGGCAACATAATCGGGTTTTTTCATGAACCATACAAGGTAATCGTTTATTCCCGCAATATGGGAAAACACGGTTGAAGGGCCTTCCATTCCTGCGATCAGGGGGACATTCTTTTTTTCTGTTTCTTTACTCGCTTCTTTGCCTATTCCGTTTCCTGCTTCTCCTCCGGTCCGGGCTGCCAGGATTTCTGTTGCTTCCAGAAGGGCAGGAATTCTTCCCCTTTGGAGCAGGTCTTCGGGGACTTCAAGGCCTTCCGGGCTTTTCGAGAAGGGGTGGGAAAGGACTGAGGGCTGGATGCCTTTTGTGCCCATGCGGACTTCGCAGCCCAGGGCTTCGGCAAGCACGGTCAGGCAGTAGGGGTAGCGTACGGCTTCAAGGCCCGCAATTTCATGTCCGGCAAAAGCGAGGGCTGCCATCTTTTCCGGGTTGGAGTGGGCTTCAGGCCAGGCTGCGCCTGCCCTGTCCATAAGTTCGATGGTACCTGTCTGGGTTACCGAAAGGGCGGGTATTCTGTCAACGGGCTTTCCCTGGAGGGCGTTGAGAAAGTTTTTCCTGAGATTCGTTTCCATTTTTCTGGCTCCGGGTTTTTTCAATGGATTTTCATTGAATTTTCATTGAATTTTCAATATCTATAATTCCCAATGTTTATTCAATCATTTTCTGGAACAACCTTGCTCTTGCTTTTTCCCTCGTTTCAATTCCTTCCAGGAGCTCAAAAGCAAGGTTTGCCGTAAATTTATCTTCCGATACAAGTAAATCCTTCAACAGGGCTTCGTCGTCCTTCGTGCAGATCTCGCTAAGGGCGCTGGCAGCTTCTGCTTTTACAAAGCGGTTCCAGTCATAAAGTGTGTCGAGGAGGGGCTCGATGGCTTTTTTCGGTTTTATTCTTCCAAGGGCTCTTGCGGCTGCCCACCTTGTAAAATCTTCATGATCATAAAGGGCATTGATGAGAGGATCGATTGCATTTTCCGCCTTCAACCTCCCGAGGGCTTCGGCGGCTCCCCAGCGGCCCCCGTTATTTTCATCCGTGAGTGCGGTAATGAGGGGTTCTATAGCTTTTTCTGATTTTATTTTTCCAAGGGCTCTTGCAGCTTCTCCCCGTACAAAATCGACGTTATCACAAAGGGTGAGTTCGATCAGGGGGTGGAGGGCTTTTTCGGACTTTATTCGACCAAGCGCCTCGGCTGCAAGCTTTCGGACCATTCCATCTCCGGACTGGAGGGCATCTATCAGGGGGTAAAGAGCTTTTTCAGAGTCCAGGTTGCCCAGGGCTTCAGCTGCAAGCCTCCGGACTTCTTCATCCTCATCTTTAAGGGCATTAATAAAAGGTTGAATAACTCTTTCGTATTCGTTTTCAACTTCGGTAGCGGAGGCGTTTTCAGCTTCGGTAGCGGAGATGTTTTCAACTTCGGTAGCGGAGGCGTTTTCAGCTTCGGTAGTGGAGATGTTTTCAGCTTCGGTAGCGGAGGCGTTCTCTGATTCATTTTCTGATTCATTTTCTGATTCATTTTCTGATTCATTTTCAGATTCGTATTCAGATTCGTATTCAGATATATTCCCGAGGGCTTTTGCTGCCTCCCTGCGCACAAATTCGTCCTCGTCTTCAAGGGCTTGAATCAGGGTATCCTGGATCCGGTCAGATATCTCCTCTGATAAACTCCCCGATTTTGTTCTACCCAGGATTTTTACTGCTTCCCGTCTCACAAAATTGTCCCCGGATTCAAAGGTGCAAATCAGGGGTTCGATGGTTTTTTCGAATTCCAGCTGCCCGAGGGACTTTGCGGCTCCTTTCCGGACGAAACGGCTTTCATCTCCCAGGGCGAGAAGAAGCGGGTCAATGGCTTTTGCGCATTCTATCATTCCAAGAGCTCTTGCGGCTTCCACCCGGACTGACTGGTCCTCGTCCGAGAGTAAGCTTATCAGGGGTCCGACAGCTTTTTCGGCTCCTATCTGTCCCAGGGCTTCAGAGGCTTCCTTTCTTACGGATTCAGCTTCATCGGTGAGCGCCGAGATAAGGGAATCAAGGGCTTTTTCGGATTCCTGGCCTATCATCCCGAGGGCTTTTGCCGCTTCCCTCCGGACACAGTGGTTTTCATCCACAAGGGCGCCTATCAGAAGCTCGTGAGTTCCTTCGGATTCTATTTCCCCCAGGGCTTTTGCCGCGATCCACCGCACTAACTTGTCTTCGTCTTCAAGGGCTTCTATGAGGATGTCAATAGCTTTTTCAGATTTCATCCGGCCCAGGGCCTCGGCAGCCCCCAGCCGCACAAAATTATCCCCCTCTTTAAATGCCTTTATAAGAGTGTCTGCGGCTTTTCCGGCTTTTGCCCGGCCAAGGGCTCCTACGGCCCCAAGCCGAACGAAATCATCGTCCGACGTAAGGGCGCTGACAAGGATTTCGAAGGCTCTTTCGGATTCGACCTGTGCCAGGGCCTCAGTAGCTGCCAGGCGGACAGCCCGGTTTTCATCCTCAAATGCGTTCCTGAGCAGTTCGACAGCTCTCTCGGACCCTATTATTCCCAGAGCCCTTACAGCTTCCCTTCGTACCGAATAGTCCTCGTCTCCAAGAGCACCTGTGAGCGGGGGAAGGGCTGCCTCTGACTTTGTTTCCCCCAGTACCCTCACCGCTTCCCTTCGCACGAGGGTCTCTTCATCATGAAGTGCTCCGGCAGCCGCGTCAATTCCGCAGCTTCCAAGGTTTTCAAGGCCCCGGATGACCTTTATTTTTTCCTCTGTAAATGTGCTGTCGAGTTTCCCGACAAGCAATGAGCATAATTTTTCCTTTGTTTCGGGTCCGGCTTTCCCGGCGCATTTTGAGGCAAGCCATAAATCCCCGCTTAAAATTATGGAATCTACCAGTTCATCGGCAGATTCAACAAGTTCCGAAGCTAACGTGACAACATTTTCCCATCCCGGGTGCCTGAATGCTTCCGAGATATCTTTTCCATTCCCAAAATACATTTTCAGCTTTAAAGCTGCAAAATATTCCTGAAAAGACCTGTTAATTCCGATTCTGATCTCGGAATTTTTTCTGGTAAAAAGCCCTATATTAGTGCATGCCTGAATCAACTCTCTGGCCCCAGCCCTGCCGGAAGCCCCGGTTTTTGCATATTTCTCCGCTACATCAAGGGCATAGAGGTGGTCGCATGAAACTTTATTCTCACACTGGAGCTTGAAAGCCAGGTCAGTAAGAACATTTTCAATTTCTATCCTTTCAGATTCTATCCTTTCAGATTCTATCCTTTCAGATTCTATCCTTTCAGATTCTATCCTTTCAGATCCTATCCTTTCAGGTTCAGCTTTTTCAAATTCCGTCCTTTCATTACATTTTCTTTCGGGGAATATCCCGGAGTGCATATTTCCAGAGTTAAGAGAATTTTCTCTTTTTTTCCAATCTTCGAAGAGCTCTGAAATGAAAATCCGGTACATATCAGCCCGGCTGGAAGGGAACCCTTTTTGAACTGTCCCTTTTTGAGCAGTCCTTTTTTGAACTGTCCCTTTCTGAGCCGTTTTAATTTTAAGCCAGAGGTAAAGCATCAGGGGATTTCGGATAAATGGCTTTGATCGGGCGTTTTTCAGGGTCCCGGTTGTCAGGATTTTTGCCTGCACCTCGTCCTCTATGTGTTTTTCTATGAATTCCCGGATATTTTCATCTGTCAGCTTTTCAAGTTTGAAAACCCCAAAAGTACTTTTTATGCTGGCAAAATTTCCGGGTCTTGAAGCAATTACGTATCTGCAGTCTTCGTACTCGGAGATGAAATCGGAAATTTCCTCAAATGGATCAAAATTATCGGAAGGGGTCAGCAGGTCAAGCCCGTCGAAAAGTAGCAGGGATTTTCCTTCAAGCAGCTTCTTAAAACAGGGTTCTGATATTCCTTTTTGTTCTGCTTTCGTCCTTACGTAATCGTAAAAAGAGCCTTTAATATAGGAATCAATGGCTACGTAAATGGGGACAAATCTTTCCCTTTTCTCAAGGCAGCTCCTGGCATAGGAGGTGGCCAGCCATTTAAGGCTTATCGTCTTTCCCGAACCCGCTTCCCCGTAAATGATCAGGTTTTTTTCTTTTTCTATGATTTGAGGAATATTGAATTCATGGGTCAAGCAGACGTTTTCTTCAAAAAGGCGGCGGTGGATTGGAAACGTTTCTCTGACCGAATGTAACGTATAATACTTTCCCGTTTCATTCGTACCGTCATCTAAGATTATGCCCTTCAGGTACTTCTCCAGTTCCCCACCTGGAACATTCTCTTTTAGAATCATAAGGTACCCACTATTTTATAAAGAGTCGCCGCAACTTGCCGGTTGCATTAATCTCTTTTTTATCCTGATACCTTTTTTAGTTTACCGTTTTTGGCCTATATTCCGGTTCGTTCGGGCCCCGGATTTTGTGGTAATGCCTTCCTTTTTTGTCTCGGACCTTTGCGTTTCACTGCCTTTCGTTCGTGTCCCGGACCTTTTCGACGACTTTCTTGTTGTAGGAATTTACTACGTCGCTGCGGGTGATGAGGCCAATGAGTTTGGTTTTGTCTTCACGGTCAACAACGGGAAGCCTGCCTATTTCCCGGACTGCCAGGCGTTTGAGGGCGACGTCAAGGGTTTCGTCTGGGTAGGCAACTTCCACTTCCCGGCTGGAGATATCCCCTATCTTCTTTTCGAGTTCCCCGTACTCGACCTTGCTGCGAAGGTCCGAGAGGGTCACGATCCCGGCGAGTTTGCCTCTGGAATCCAGAACAGGGAAACCTGCGTGGCGGCTGGCCTGCATGAGGGCGATCAGGGTGCCCACGTTTTTGTCTTCGGAAACGGTCTGGACGTGCTTGACCATCGCATCCTTCACAAGCATGGAGACCATGATGTCGATTTCCCTGCCTTTGCGGATTTTGAAGCCCTTTTTGCGGAGTTCTTCCGTGAAAATGGACTCGGGGTGCAGCGCATTGGACATCACGTTGCTGAGTACGCAGGCAAACATAAGCGGGAGGATCATATTATAGTCCCGGGTGATCTCGAAAAGGATCAGGATGGCGGTAAGGGGAGCCCTTGCCGTTCCGGCAAAGACTGCTGCCATACCTACAAGGGCATAAGCTCCCGGTTCAGCCAGGATTCCGGGGAAAAGCATGTTCGCGGCAGTCCCAAAAGCGCCTCCGAGCATTGCCCCGGTGAACAGGGACGGGACGATGGAACCTCCCGATCCGCCTGAGCCCAGGCTCAGGGAAAAAGCAAGGATTTTCAGGACCATCAGGATGAGGAGAAGGTCCAGGGTAAACTTGTTTTCAAGGACTGCGGCGATAGCCGAATAACCGAGCCCGAAAACCTCCGGGAAAAAAAAGCCAATGATGCCCACACCGAGTCCCCCCAGGGCGGGTTTGAAAGCGGGGTGAATGGGGGTTTTTGCAAATATATCCTTCGTAATATAGAGAGTCCGGATCAGGACGGCGGAGACAATTCCCGCAAGCAGGCCGAGTATAAGGTATAGGAGAAGTTCATGATAGGGGTTTATAAGCTCATAGTAGGAAATCTGGATCGGTTTTATCTTGAAAACGGTAGTGGAAATCAGGGTGGCGAAGACTGAGGAGATCACGATGGGAATGAAGGTTTTTGTTTCAAGTTCCCCATAAATTACTTCCACAACGAAGACAACGCCTGCAAGGGGGGCATTGAATGCAGCTGCAATTCCTCCGGAAGCCCCGCAGCCGAGCAGGATCCGAAGCTGCCTTTCCGAACTTTTTGCCAGCTTTCCTACCAGTGCCCCGACCCCTGCGCCTGCCAGTATTCCCGGGGCTTCCTTTCCGAGGGATCCTCCGGAACCGATTGTGATTATTGAGGTGAATACTTCCAGAAAGGCGTACAGGGGCTTGATCCTGGCTCCTCGGAGAGTAACGGTTTCGATCAGGCCTTCTACGCCATAACGGTGTTTGATTATGAAATGGGAGATCAGTCCTACGATCAGGCCTCCTACCGCAGGCACCAGGATAATCCAATAATCTGTGTAGTCATGAGTAGGGAGTTCTTCTGAAATCCCAAAAAAAAGACTGCTGTATCGAAGAGCGCGGTCGTAAAGTCCGATTAGAAGCCCTGTCAGGATGCCTATCACCATGGCAAAAGAGTTTACCCTGGTGGATTCCGTGTCGAAGCGCTGGGCTATGTACTCTGTTAGTTTATGGTATTCCGATACATTATGGAACCTTAACTTGGACTCCGGACCTTCTTCCAAATACGTGCGCCTCTTTAGGACTTTTATGTTTCACTCTTTTCTCGGTAAGGTTGTGTTTTTCAGCAAAAATAATATTCAGGGTTTCCAGGGCTCAATTCTGCCTTAAATACCTTCTTCCGATGGAAGGATTTTCCCCCTTTATTTAAACCTATCCTTTTTTAATTAAATTTGATGTTTTTTGTTTCAACATCTCTCTTCTTGTTTCAACATCTCCCTTTCTCTTCTTGATGCTATCCCCGTCTCTTCTTTTATATTTATTTCTTTTGTATTTTTATTTCCGCTTTTTTTATTGCTTCCCCATTATTATCTGTCCCGCGCCGTTTTTATATCTTCTACATTATTCTTATTGTCTTTACCCCATTTTTTGTCTTTACCTAATTTTTATTGTTTTTGCGTTATTATTATATCTCCCTGATTATTATTACTTTTATTTCGTTTGTTTTTTTAGTTCCTATGTTTTTTTATTTATTCTCTATAATTTCAAGGACATCACAGAGCTTTGCTGCGGTATCCCGGACCGTCTGCATTCCCACTGTGTCTTCTTCTGCGGGGTTCCAGACAATACCTCCGAAGTGGGCGTCGTCCCCCACAATGATCATTCCGTGGATATGCATCCAGTCATGGATGGACTGGATTGTCTTTTCCTGTCCTCCGTTTCTTGACCCTCCTGCGGAAAGGGCAGCGCCTACTTTGTTTTTGAGGGCAAAGTTTTTGCGCCGGAGAAGCACGCTGCGGTCAAAAAGGGCTTTGAGCTGGGCAGGGTAATTTCCCATATACACGGGAGAAGCAACGATTATGCCGTCAGCTTCTCTCATTTTTTCATAGACTTCTTCCATGTCATCTTCGATTACGCAGCAGTCTTTTTCCCGGCAGGCCCCGCAAGCCGTGCAGGGGGCAATCTTTGAGGTGGAGAGAAAAACGCTATCAGTTTCAAAGCCCCTTTCTTCTGCAAGCTTTAGGACGGTTCCAATCATTTTTTCACAGTTCTGCCCCTTTCGAGGGCTTCCTGAAATGCCTAAAATTTTCATCGGTATCATTTCGGAATTCTTTTATATTAATTTATCATATATTTTCAGTAATAATCCTTTTAAACTCCCGTACCTTTTCAGTAAAAGTAACCTTAAATCTTCATGTATGTTAAGGAAAAACGCCTGGCAGTGGTATATATGTCTTCATGTAACCATCCAGAAATATATATTTATTATTTTTATATATCTCTCTATGCATTTTACGTAATTTTATATACCACAACTCAGGTAATTTAAATTACTCTAAATATATAGGAGGTTGGTTGATTGGCTAAATTCTTAGACAAAATCAGCGAAAGAGCAAAAGTACTCAACAAGACAATCGTTCTCCCCGAATCTGAAGATATCAGAACAATTCAGGCTGCCGTAAAGGCAACTGAGCGTGGTGTTGCTAAGATCATTCTCATTGGTAAGGAAGCCGCCATTAAAGAACTGGCAGGTGACCTGGACCTTTCAGGAATAACAATCATAGACCCCGAAACGTACGAGAACAAAGACAAGTACGTTAATGCCTTCTACGAGCTGCGCAAGCACAAGGGAATCTCAATGGAAAACGCAGCAGAAGTCATGAAGGACTACATGTACTTCGGCGTTATGATGGTCAAGCTGGATGAAGCAGACGGTATGGTAGCCGGTGCGTCCCACTCCTCCTCAGATACCCTCAGACCTGCCCTCCAGATCGTGAAGACCGCCCCTGATGCTGCCCTCGCATCCGCTTTCTTCATCATCTCAGTGCCTGACTGCGAATACGGGTCCGACGGAACCTTCCTCTTCGCCGACTCCGGCATGGTCGAAATGCCCAGTGTGGAAGACGTTGCAAACATTGCAATCATCTCTGCAAAGACTTTCGAACTGCTGGTCCAGGACGTGCCCAAGGTCGCAATGCTTTCCTACTCTACCTACGGGAGTGCCAAGAGCCCTCTGACCGAAAAGACGATCGCTTCAACAAAGCTTGCAAAAGAACTGGCACCCGACCTTCTGGTCGACGGGGAACTCCAGGTGGACGCGGCAGTCGTTCCATCCGTTGGAGCCAAGAAATGTCCTGGCAGCCCTGTTGCCGGTCAGGCTAACGTCTTCATCTTCCCTGACCTGAACTGTGGAAACATTGCATACAAGATCGCCCAGAGACTTGCCAAGGCCGAAGCCTACGGTCCTATCACTCAGGGACTGGCCAAGCCTATCAATGACCTGTCCAGGGGCTGCAGTGACGAAGACATTGTAGGGGCTGTTGCCATTACCTGTGTCCAATCAGCTGCACAGAGTAAATAATCGCAATTGTTTTATCAAAAACCATACATAGTATAATCTAACCGGAAACTAAAGATGTGACCGGAACCCAGTTAATTTACTGGAAACAAATGGATTGAACTTGGGGTTTTAAGATGAAAATACTGGTAATAAACGCAGGGAGTTCATCCCTAAAGTATCAGTTAATTGATATGACGGATGAATCCGCTCTTGCAGTTGGTCTCTGCGAGAGGATTGGCATCGACAACTCGTTCCTGACCCAGAAGAGGTCTGATGGAAAGAAATACGAGGTGCAGACTGACCTTCCTGACCACAAGGTCGCCCTTGAGGAAGTCATCAAAGCCCTCACTGACGCTGAATTAGGTGTAATCTCTAGCATGTCCGAAATCAACGCTGTAGGTCACAGGGTTGTTCACGGCGGCGAAAACTTCACCACGTCGGCAATAATCAATAAGGATGTTGAGCAGGCCATAAAGGACTGCTTCGAGCTTGCACCTCTGCACAACCCGCCAAACATGATGGGAATCACTGCATGTGAGGAAATCATGCCCGGTACCCCCATGGTGGCTGTCTTCGACACTGCATTCCACCAGACTATGCCTGGCTATGCCTACATGTACGCTCTGCCCTACGAATTCTATGAGAATTATGGTGTCAGGAAGTACGGTTTCCACGGCACGTCTCACAAATACGTGGCCATGAGAGCAGCTGCCATGCTTGGCAAGCCCGAGTCCGAAGTGAAGATCATCACCTGCCATCTCGGAAACGGTTCAAGCATCGCTGCCGTAAACGGCGGCAAGTCTGTTGAGACCAGCATGGGCTTCACCCCCCTTGAAGGTCTGGCAATGGGTACAAGGTGCGGTTCCATCGACCCGGCAGTCGTTCCTTTCCTCATGGAAAAGGAAGGCATGACTACCAGGGAAATCGACACCATGATGAACAAGAAATCGGGTGTTCTCGGTGTTTCCGGCCTGAGCAACGACTTCAGGGACCTGGACGAAGCTGCTTCCAAAGGAAACAAGAGAGCCGAACTTTCCCTGGAAATCTTTGCCTACAAGGTCAAGAAGTTCATCGGAGAGTACTCAGCCGTACTTAACGGTGCCGACGCAGTGGTCTTCACCGCAGGTATCGGAGAAAACAGCGCAACTATCAGGAAGAGAATCCTCTCTGACCTTGAGGGCCTGGGCATAAGCATCGATGATGAGAAGAACAAGATCAGAGGCGAAGAAATCGACATCAGCACACCTGACGCCTCCGTGAGGGTCCTTGTCATCCCGACCAACGAAGAACTTGCTATCGCAAGGGAAACCGAAGAGCTGGTCTGCATCGATGAAAAATTAAGCGCTTCAATATCTGTCTGAATTGTAAACTTGGAATGGTAAAGGAGTTTTCTCCTTTGCCTTTTTCTCCTTTTTTTCCAGGTCTCAGCCGAGAGTGTTTTCTGCTAGTTTTTTTCTGTTAGTTTTTTTCTGTTAGTTTTTTTCTGCTAGTTTTTTTCTGTTTCATGAGCCTGTTTTCCGGACCCCGAGTTATGGTCTGTTTCTGAATTTCGTTTCGATCCTTCCTCCGTTCTTTAACACCATTTAACTCGACAACTCTTTAAACCGGGATCAAAACCGAGCTATTTATATTGATCAAAGACAACCTTTTACCAAAAAACGCTATCTCAGGAAAACACTATCTCACGATTAGACATGATCATGGAGCAAAATTCCCCCCTTCCCGAATTCGATGTTGACAGGGAAACCGTTGCAGGTATCCTCGAAGCCGCCAGGGCGAAGGGACAGTATATTCTGGGCCTCGAGTCCCTGGACATCTTGAAAGCCTATGGTGTCCCGACAATTGGCAGCGCATTCACGGAGACCCTGGAAGATACAATTCGGGAAGCTGAAAATATCGGCTATCCCCTTGTTATGAAAATCGTGTCTCCCCAGATTTCCCACAAGTCCGATGTCGGAGGGATCAGGCTTTCCCTGGAAAATGTCGAGGAAGTGAAAGCCGCCTATGAGGACATGATGGAAAAGATCCCGAAAGAAAAGCCTGATGCCGTCCTCGAAGGAGTCCAGCTCCAGAAAATGCTCTCCGAAGGCAGGGAAGTGATCATCGGCATGGTCCGCGACCCGACCTTCGGGCCCATGCTCATGTTCGGGCTTGGCGGGATTTACGTTGAGATCCTGAAAGATGTCAGGTTTGCCATTGCCCCCCTTTCCGAGTCCGAAGCCCGGGACCTGATAACCGGTATCAAGACCTATCCGCTGCTTGCAGGAATCCGTGGGGCGGAACCCAGCGATATCGATGCCCTGGTAGATTCCATCCTCAGAATTTCCCGGCTGGTCTGCGACTTCCCGGAAATCGAGGAGTTCGAAATCAACCCGATGATAGTTTTAGATAAAGGAAAGGGCGCTCTGGCTGTGGACATGCGGCTTGTCCTGAAAACGGACTGATCTCAGTCTAAACGATGTTGGAATACTTTCACCAGCCTGCTCGAGAAGTTCTTTCATTTAACCCCACAAACCTTTTTTCATTCCGGGCGATACAGGAGTTTTCCGCCAGCCTGCTTGAGAAGCACTTCCGTTGACCCCTCAAACCGTTTTTCAGTTCTGATAACATGGAGGTTACCCGTCATTCTTCTTGAGAAGCACTTCCATTGATCCTGTATACCGTTTTTTAGTTCTGATAATATGGGGATTACCCGTCAGTCTGCATGAGACAGTAGTTCCATTGATCCTGTAAACCGTTTTTATGTCCTGGATATGTAGGAATTCCCGCCAGCTTGCCTGGCGGCGCCTCCCCAAAAAGAAATAAAAAAGAGATATGAAGAATTGAGCAATTTTCAAATTGGATTTCTTCCTGTTTTATTTACAACCTACCGTTTTTAAATTATTCAATTATACTTTTTCAGTCATCCTTATGTACTTTTCAGTCATTTAGATGTACTTTTCAGTCATTTAGATGTACTTTTCAGTCATTCTGATGTACTTTTCAGTCATTCAGATGCACTTTTCAGTCATTCAGATGCACTTTTGTGGTTATTCCAATGTACTTTATGGAAAAGGCCGGTCAGCAAGCTGACCGGTGAGAGCGCCGGTACTTGAAAAGCAAATTGAAAAATGTTTCTCTTTTTTCTTTTCTCAAAAGCATCAATGACGGAACGTAGGGCGACCGATTCACTGTTTCCGGAATATTTTCCATTCGTCTCCTTCAGCTCCTCTAATTTTCAAATATGATGGCCGGAATAGTTTTCATCATCAGTTACCAGTGGTCTCGGAATTCTGAAACGTCTTAGCCTCTGGTCACACTAAAATTATATCATTTGTTTCGTACATACTGAGGGTAGAAAATGAGGTGATTGTACGACCCAGGAAAGGAATAGATTTGTGCTGGCGGTGGGTATCCTGCTTCTTTCGAGCACTGTTGCCGTCAATCTTCTGCTTGAAGATTCTCCGGTGGTGATCCAGCTTGAAGGAGACACGTTCAAGGTTGTGGATATCCCGTATGTGTATACTGTAAAAGAAGCGTATATTCTCCTTTTTTCCGGGTTTTTGGGGGGTATGGCGCTGGCCAGGATTCTGCATTATCCGGGTTTTTTCGGGCCAGTTTCTCCTTTTCCGGGGCCTGCAGGGCAGGGAACGGCAGTCAATCTTGCAGCAGAGGCAGTCCCAATGGGGAATTTTGAAGTTTCCCCTGATAATTCTCCTGAAAATTTCCGTGAGAATTCTCCTGAAAATGGGAATTCCCCTGATAATTCTCCCGAAAATTCCCCTGAGGAACTCCGGCATGCTTTGGATAAAGTTGACCCTACAGACGTTCTTTTACGGGCCCTTGAAGGAGACGAAAGGAAAGCCGTTGAACTTATTGTGCAAAGAGGGGGAAGGATTCTCCAGAATGAACTGGTCAATTCCCTTGATTTTTCCAAGGCCAAAGTTTCCCGCGTACTCATGAACCTGGAACGGAGGGGCATAATAGACAAGAAAAAATACGGGCTTACCAACTGCATTTCGCTAGCTGATGAACTTAAAGCCGGTGCGGGGACGAAGGGGGAGTTGAAATGAAGAAAGATTTTCTAATTACGCTTTCGTTTGCCATCCTTATACTGGCATTGGGATTTTTCTGGTATTACGGAACCGGGGCTGATGTGCATATCGCGGATATGACTGCTCCTCCTGTTGGAGTCGGCAGCCGGGGACAGCTGGACATTGTGCTTCTGAACAACGGCTCAGAACCTGTGGACGTGTGGCTCGAGGTAGAAAATGCTTTTGTGGATGAGAACGGGGAGAGCTATTCGACCTCAAGGCTGATCATTTCCAATGAATCGGAGTCTCTGTGGAATGCCGAGCTTGTCTCACTTCAGAAGCCTGTTAAACTTCTCCCCGGAAATAATTCGGTCAGTGTAATGCTCGGCTATCAGCTTCCGGGGGAATATGAAGTCGAGGTTAAGGTTTCTGAGGATTCCAGGCTGCTAGATAAGGCCGCGCTGGTCGTGGAGGTCCCTCCTCCTGAACTCCTTCTGAAACTGGAGTATGAAAAGGAGCGCATGGAGACATCTGATGTTTACGGGATATACGGCTACCTTATCAACCACGGGCTAAGCTCCGCGCGGGATGTGTCCACAAACCTGACCGTGATAAACGAACGTACCGGGAAGACGGTCTTCACCTCTTCCAGGACTTACGATGTGAGAGGAAATGATAAGAGTGCCCTGTGGACCTGGCCGGACTATCCCTATGCAATTGTGGAAATCGCCCATGAGGGACCCTCCGGAGAATCATACATGCCTGTCCAGAATGTTGTAATCGGAGGAAGTGAGGACCGCTTCAGGATTAATGTAACTTCCACGTGGCAGGACCAGGTAGTTTCTGCCGAATTGCTGCTTCCTTCGGAAGAGGAGGCAGGTGATGCGTATGATAAAGCGATATGAACTTCTCAGCTGCGGGCATGCAAAACTTTTGCTTCTCTTGATTTTGCTTGCAGGAACCTGTGCCGGCTGCCTTGGCCAGGACCCTCTTGAGGCCAGAGTGGAGAAACTGGTCCGGGGTATTGGGGATGAGGACCCGAGTATCAGTTGTGCCTCAGTTGACGGGCTTGTCGATATTGGGGAACCCGCAGTGGATTCACTAATTAAGGCATTAAAAGACGAGGATCCCCAGGTGCGAAGCCTTGCTGCTCATGCTCTCGGGCAAATGAAGACTCAAAGAGCTGCGGACCCTCTTCTGGGGATTCTCGACGATCCTTCTCCGGAGGTCCGAATGAATGCATCTTATTCACTTGGTTTGATTGCAGACACGAAAGCCGTTGAGCCTCTGATCGGGCTCCTGGAGGATGAAGACGAAAAGGTGGTTCTCTATACTGTGGTTGCGCTTGGGCGACTGGGTGATCCCAGGGCTGTCGAACCTCTTGCCGAAATTCTGGATAGTGATAATGACGATGTACGTCGTGAAGCTATGCATTCCCTTGAAGGAATCGGAGATCCGAGGATTGTTGATCCTTTTCTGGACCTGTTAGCTGATGAAAAGCTTGGAACTTCGGCAGCCTACACCCTTAGCCGCTTTGAAAGTGAACAGGTTTTTGAAAAGCTCACTGCGCTGCTGGACAGCAGGAACCCCACAACCCGAACCAACGCCGTAATCGCACTTGGGAATCTCCGGGACCCTGCAGCTGTCCCCTTCCTGCTTGAAATGCTGGATGACAGGACTCCCGAGGTAAGAAGGGAAGCTGCTTTTTACCTGGGCCTTCTTGAGCCTGAAGAAGCCGCCCCGGCAGAACAGCCCCTGATAAATGCCCTTGAGGACAGTGAAACCGAAGTACAGGAAGCTGCTGCTCGCTCTCTTGGAGGGATCGGAAGCAAGGAAGCAGTACCTCCCCTTGAAGAACTCCTTCAGGATAAGAACCAGAACCTTCAGGTTGCTGCCGTTAAAGCCCTGGGTGAAATTGGAGGTCCCGAGGCTTTTGACTCCCTTATTCCCCTTCTTGAAGACGAGGACTGGTTTGTAAGAGAGAAAGTTGTGGGTTCCCTGGTAGAAATCGGAGACCTCAGGGCGGTTGATCCTCTGATTTCTCTGCTTGGGGATGAAAGCTATAGGGTCAGGCGAAGTGCTGCTAAGGGCCTTGGAAAACTCGGGGACGAAAGAGCCGTTGACCCCCTTCTCAAGGCGCTCGAAACCGAAAGGGAAAGGGATGTCCGGGCGGCGGAAGTCCGGGCTCTTGGGGACCTTGGAGGGCCTGAAGCTGCCGAAGGCCTGCGCCGGATCAGTACGGACATGGATGAATATCGGAGCGTCAGGACTGTCGCGGAAGAAATACTCGGAAAATTCGAGGACGGTGGGGAGGCGAATGCCTCTTCTTCTTCTTTTTCTTCTTCCTCTTCTTAATCAGGGTGGTTGGATGTGATAAAATGGATTGAATGAAACAAGTTTTGAAGCGGGATAATTTCAAGATTTTTTAGTCTGGCAATAATTGCAAACATTTGGGATCCTGGCAAGATACTTTGTATCATTTTCCAGGTTTTTGATCAATACTGGTCAAATATTAGCGGAGGCTATGCCAAATTTTGAATACCATCCTTAAATTTTATAAAAATTTGTAAAATTAAAGTACCCTGGACTGATAAAAGTCCGGGGGCTATGCTTCACATCCTGCTATTTGCAGGTACGAATAAGGAGGAAACAACAAAATGAAGAAATATACAATAGTTTCATTGGCTGCTCTTACTTTCTTAATTGCAATTGCAGCAGGCACTGTAAGTGCAGCAGACACTTTAAGTGCAGCAGATACTGTTAGCAGTAGAGTCAACGTTTGTAATGTTGTGGGCATCAATTATGAATGCGGGAGCTGGTCTAATGAACAATATCCGGTAATCGATTTATTTGGTGATGAATATGTTCCGCTGCTCGCCAACCACGATGATATCCGGGAAGCACACGTTAACAAGCTTGCCGGATTGGTTCTTGACAGTAATGAAACATACACCCTCGAAAAAGGCGAAAAAATTGATCTTGGCCGTGGCTACGCTCTCGAAGTTAGGCAGATTACTGATAATATTGATGGTGGGAAGGTCTGGCTCGAATTCACCAGGGACGGACAACATGTTGCCGACCAGAATATCTCAGTTGATTACCAGAATATCTCAGTTGATTCCGAGAACAACAAGACCTGGACTGTTGTCCTTGACAATGTTCAGGGCGAAAACGATATTGTTGTCATGAAAGTCCATGTCAGGCAGTTATTCGTGGGTACGGAAAAAAGCATCGTTTGGATCAACGGTATCTGGCTTATTGACTATGCAAATGCCAGAACCCTCAATATCGGGGATGAATTCGGAGAGTTTACACTTGAGGAAATCATCAGCGGAGTAGATGAATCTAACCCGGGAAGTCTTGTTTTCAAAAATGTTTCCGTTGCTGATTTCTCTTCATCCGGCACTCCCGGAAAGGAACCGGGTAAGTCCGCTGACAAAAGTACAGGACCGCTCACTTCATGGTGCCGGGACCTGTGGACCTGTATCACAATGAAAAGCAAATCAACGTTTTAAATTTAGATACGATGAAAAAATTGTAATGTTTTTGGGTTCTTTGGTTCCGGAAACTGGAAAGGAGGCTGAAAGATTTGGAAATAACTGAAGATTTGATACCGGTGCAGGTATTATCACTGCCTGAGGATGTTCCACTGCTTGCAAGGGCTCTTTCAAGGCCCCTTTCTATGCAGATCCTGAAACATCTCCGGGAAAAACAGATGTCTGCAAGTGAGCTTGCGGCAGAACTCGATCTTCGCCTGAACACCCTTAAGTACAACCTTGACGCGCTGGAAGAAGCTGGCCTGATAAATGTCCGGAAGGTAAAATGGAGCTGTAAAGGCCGTAAAATTAAGGTCTACGCTTTTTCGGAGCAGCCAATTTTACTGCTTCCCCGGGCAAAAACAAATGAATATTCTTCAATTTGTGGCACTCTGGATGAAGTTAGGGGTGAACTTTGCCGGGGGTGAACCCTGTCGGCCAGGAATGGTTCGGAATTAAGCCTTAGCAGAATTAAAGCCTTAAACCGGCTCAGGTAAATATCAGGACAAAGTAGCCTCCCACAAAAAGGACGAGGATCAAAAAGCTTTCCCAGCCTATCCCTCCTATGCCGTGTCTTTCCCTGTCCAGGAGCCCCATGACCAGAATTGCACTCAGGATAAGGGTCAGGGTGATTATGAAAGTCTGGCCGCCGGTAAAGGCGTGGTATACGGAGCCTTCCGAGTAGGCAAAGTCCACGAGAGCCACGGTGAGTACGTCAAAGGTGTTTCCTCCAACGATGTTGCTCACGGCAAGGGTCAGGGCTCCTTCCCGAACTGCCGAAAAGGTGACTATAAGTTCCGGGAGCGAGGTGGATACGGCCGTAAACAGCCCCCCTACGATGGTTTCCGAAAGCCTGGTTTCCTCGGCGATGACAATGCCCGTTTGTGCAACCATGTAACCTGCTACAGCTACGGCAGCTGCGAGTATCAGGAACCTTGCCGAAACGCTCTTTTTGTTCAGGGTCTCGCTTTCGAAGTAGCGGACCCTGTCTTCGACGGTAAAAGCCGTATGTTTCGGAGTCCACATCTTCCTCGCCTTCGCTTTCCAGATAAGCCGGATCCCGGCAACATATGCGAGTATCACAAGGACCGAGGCCGGATGGATACCTATCACCGAAACTTCAGGAGAAAAGGCTAAAAGAAGGATGAAGGAGAGCAGGATTCTCAGGAGCATTCCCTGCATCAGGCTGGTGTAGGACGCCGCCGCATGTTCCAGGTTTGCTTTCCTGTAGCCGATGTCGACAAGGGCAAGAAAGGTTTTCTGGGCAAGGATTCCCCGCTACTCCTATAAAAGCCGTGGAGAAAAATAATCGGAGTGAACTACCGGATCTGTTCCAAAATCTAGTGATTTTTGCATTTTTTGATTGAAACAATGAATTTACAGGAAGAATTCGTTCTTCAATCAAGCTCAATATTCGGCATCTATAGACTTCAATCAAGATGCCGTGTTCAAAGGATCACGACAAATTTCAAAATCCAGTGATTTTTTAGTTTACACCAATCACTGGATTTTGGAACAGAGCCGTCTTCTGCTTTTGAAGATAAAAATAATGGGAAAATATGGTGGGAAAATAGAGCATCAATTCCCTGAAATGACCAGAGCTTTTGGGATAATTATTCTTTTTTAGACCCTTAGTCCCATTCCATTTTCCCCACTGTTTAATTCTGCCTGTGCTTTCCTTTTTCAATCCACCAGTTCGATGGCATCCGTCGGGCAGGAGTCGGTGCACTGCTCACACTCGGTGCAGTCATCGGGGCGGGCTACTTTTGCCCTCTTTCCACCTTCCGTTTCTTCTACGTCATATACGTCTGCAGGACATACATCATAGCATTCAAGCGAACCAACACATTTGTCGTAATCGATTTTCGGATACATTTCTTACCCCCAGTTTTTATTTATTTTCTCAATGTTTGTTAAGATTTTCAATGGATTTTCAATAGATTATCAATAGCTTTTCAATATATTTTCAATATATTTTCCCCGTAATTTCAGTCTTCAACAAGTTCGATGGCGTCTTCCGGACAGGCATCCACACACTGGTCGCATTCGATGCAGTCGTCGGGACGGGTCACTATTGCTTTTTTTACTCTATCTTTTTCTTTTGCTTCAAAAACGTCCGCAGGGCATACCTCGTAGCAAGCGAGGGCTCCTGTGCATTTATCATAATCAATAACAGGATACATTTCCTTACCCCCATTGTTTGGTTATTCCCGCTTTTTTATCCCACTCCTTTTAGTCTCAATCAATCTTAACGTCCACGGTATCTGGAGCTTCCCTGTACGGAGCTGTCACTATGAGTTTTCTGTTTGAGTATTTTGCCACGGCTTTTTCCGGGATAACCGGACAGCAGAAAGCGTAGCTTCCTACGTATTCAACCCCGGTTTCTTCCCTTTTTGCCCTGATAAAGAAACCGTCTTCGACCATCTTGAACTCGATGTTTTCTTTCTCGACTCCCAGCAGGTCGATTTCGATATCCATGTTCCCCTGTTCATCCGAACATGAAAACACGTCAGGAGACATTTTAACCATTGCTATTCTTCATCCCCCCCAAAGGAATTCCAGAATAAAGTCCAAATAATAATAGCTGGATCACTTTATTTATAATTTGTGAACAATAAATCCCGGACAAAACGTTGGACAAATAATTTCGGAACAAATGCCTGTTTCCGAAACCCTGCCCTCCGAGTTGTCGCTCCCGTCACTTCTTTTATCCTGTTACTTCCGTATCCTGTTACTTCTGTATATTGTTTTTTCCGTATCCCGTCACTTCTTTCATCCTGTACTTGTCACTCCCAGAGTCCTCTGTTTTTGTCTATAAGGGCGTGCTGGGTTTCTATCCTTGATCGGGTGTAAATGAGGGCTGCCGGGTGGTAGATTTTCAGGGCTGTCCTTCCGTTAATTTCTTCGGGGACTCCCCATTCAAGTTTTTTCCCGGGGCAGTAGGCTTTCTCGGCGGTGTTTCCCAGGAGGATTACAACTTTTGGGTCGAGAAGGGTAATCTGGGCGGCAAGGAAGGGTTTGCAGGCTTCAAGCTCGCTTTTTTTCGGGTTCCTGTTTTCCGGGGGGCGGCATTTGAGGGTGTTGATCACGGCCCAGTCTTCCTCCGAAAGCCTCATATATTCCAGCATTTTGTCAAGCTCTTTTCCGGCTCTTCCGCAGAACGGGATTCCCTTTTCGTCCTCGTTTTTTCCTGGAGCTTCTCCTATAAAAAGCACTTTCGGGGTGCGAGAGCCTTTCCCTATTACCTTGTTGCTTGCGGTTTCATGGAGGGGGCAGTTTTTACAGGCAAGAATGGCTTCCTCAACGCCCGAATATCCGGTCTCCACAAGTTCCCTGACTTTTTTTTCAAAATTAGACTTTTTCCCAAAGTCAGAATTCTTTTTTTCAACGGTTACCACGTTTTTTCACCTGCTTTAGCATTTTTCCTGAATGTATATAACCCCCTTCCCGGGTGATTCCCGGTTTTGTCGTATTTTTTTCGTAAACTTTCGCACAAAATCTAAATCCCTCTCACGGGCTTAAATAAGGACAAACTTATTTATGGAAAACATCCTATGACAAAGGTAAACATTACTGCACAAGCAAAAATACCTACAAAAATACCTGCAAAAATATCTTAACTTTTATTAATTATTCACAAAGGCGTGCTGAGGGTACATGACTTCCAGAGACTTTCTTACGATCGATGACTTTGACATAGACGGAAAGACAATTCTTGTAAGGGTTGACCTGAACTCTCCCATGGACCCGGATGGGCACATCCTGGACGATATGCGGATTAAGAGCCATATTGCCACCCTGAAAGACCTTGAAACTGCGAAAGTCGTCCTGCTCGCGCACCAGAGCAGGCCGGGGAAACAGGACTTCACTGTCATGAAGCCCCATGCCCACCTGATGAGCAAACACCTGGGCAGGGAGGTCCGATATGTGGACGATATCTTCGGGACCTTTGCAAAGACCCAGATCGCTTCCATGGAAAACGGGGATGTCCTTATGCTCGAGAATGTCAGGTTCTATTCGGAAGAGACCCTTTCCAGGCCTGCCGCCGAACATGCGGAGACATACCTGGTGAAAAAATTGGCACCTTTTGTGGATATTTTCCTGAACGATGCTTTTGCGGTAGCCCACAGGTCTCACCTTTCCGTTGTGGGCTTTACCGAAGTCCTTCCGACAGGCGCTGGCAGGGTAATGGAAAAGGAGATAACTTCCCTGGACAGGGGTATTAAGGGTGGGGAGAGGCCCTGCATTTTCGTGCTGGGAGGGGCAAAGGTGGACGATTCCCTCAAAGTGGCTAAAAACGTGCTGTCCAGCGGCGGGGCTGATCGGGTTCTCTTAACCGGCGTGGTCGCAAACGTTGCCCTTGCGGCTTCCGGGGTGAACATAGGGAAAATCAACCTGGAGTTTATAAGGTCTCAGGGCTACGAACCCCAGATAGATCTGGCAAAGGAATTACTTTTAATATTCGAGGACCGGATCGGGCTTCCAAAGGACGTGGCCCTTAATGACGGAAGGAAAAGGGTCGAGGTTCACGTCTCAGAACTTGGCCCTGACTCCCTCCCGATCAACGATCTCGGGCTGGAAACCATTGTGGAATTTTCCAATGAAATCGAAAATGCAAAAACCGTTGTCCTGAACGGGCCTGCCGGGGTCTCGGAAATCGAGAATTTCTCCCTTGGGACCCATGAGATCATCAAGGCTGCGGTGAAGTCCGATTTTTCCATCATAGGAGGCGGACATATTTCCGCAGAAGTCGCTCACCTGGGCCTGGAACACCGTTTTTCCCACATCAGCACGGGTGGAGGGGCCTGCATCGATTACCTCGCAGGTGAGAAACTGCCCGGGGTCGAAGCCCTGAAAGCCGCTGCCCTGAAATACCAGGAAGCCAAAAAACTATGATGGTTTTGTGAATATTTCCCGTACGTTTTACTTACTTCTGATTTACTTACTTACTTACTTACTTACTTCTGATTTACTTACTTACTTATTTACTTACTTACTTACTTCTCACTTACTTCTTTATTTATTCGCTGATGTCAGTGATGTTATTGATTTTCAGACAAGGGGTGTTGGTTCATACATGCTTACGGAAACAGAAGGAAGGACTGCAGTTAAACTTGCAAGGGCAACCATCGAATCGTACTTTGAAGGAACAGGAAAAGAAGACTTTGAACCCCCGCTGGGGGACTTTGACCTCTCGCCCGTCTTCGAGGAAGAGCGGGGAGTATTCGTCACGCTTACCGAACACGGGCTGCTAAGGGGCTGCATCGGACATCCGTATCCGGATTCCCCGCTTAAAGAGGCAATTGTCGATTCCTCAATATCGGCAGCAACCCGGGATCCCAGGTTCCCTCCAGTCGGAAAAGCCGAGATGAAGGACATTGTAGTAGAGGTAACTGTCCTGACCCCTCCGGAAAAAATAGATGCCATCCCCGAGGAGCTTCCAGAACTGATCGAGATCGGGAGGCACGGCCTCATTGTAAAACAGGGCTTCTACCAGGGCCTTTTGCTCCCCCAGGTCGCCCCGGAAAACAACTTTGACGCTCTCGATTTCCTGAGCCATACCTGCATGAAAGCCGGCCTATCCCCGGACGCCTGGCTGACAGGGGCTGAAGTCTACTGGTTCGAAGGGCAGATCTTCAAGGAAAAGGAAGCCGGGGGAGAAGTGTTCGAGGAGAAGTTCTGAATTTTCGGCTATGGTATCTTCTGGGCTTTCTTCCGTGCCCGCGCGGGAGAAACCGTATCTGGATTATTTCCTTTAGCCCCGAAAACCTTTTTTCAATTAAATGTTAAAGGGTGCCTCCGCCAGCTTGCCTGGCGGCCCTCAGCAAAAAGAAATGGAAATCTTGATTGAAATTCTGAATTCGTAAGAAGAATCAAGTCTTTAATCAAAATCAATATTCGAAATCAATATTCGAAATCAATATTCGAAATCAATATTCGAAATCAAAAGACCTTGATCCATAAGTCTTATGACAAGAATTGTAACCAATTGGAAAATCCAATGATTTTTAATTTTACATTTATCGCTGGATTTTGGTACTGAGTCCATAATTTGATAGATAAGTACAATTATAGCTATTAAAACTAAAAGCACATTTGGTGTAAGTGTGTCTCAAATAGATGTTTCAGATGGAGATCTTATTGTTTTTATTTGGTATCATTGTAGGAATTAGTTCAGGTCTTTTAACAAATGTATGGGTCACAAGTAAAGGAAATCAAGGCATAGCTCAGTGGTACTTTAGTGATAAATTATGACAGACAGGAGTGAGTAAAATGGGTGAATACGAATTAACGGACATTGAAAAAAAAGCCATGGATAATTGGATAATGTTAAATATACTCCCACAAAAAACACCAAATAAAAATTACACAAGTTATGCACTTAAAATTCTTTTTGAACAAGCACCAGATGGTTTCTTTATCACAAATAAGCAGTTTAAAGAAGCGATGGTCAGATGTAATTTCTTACCTGTAAATAAAAATAAATTAAATTGGGAATTCCGAATTTCCCTAAAATCTCAGGGTTGAAATAATCTAAATGAGGTTATAAACCTAACATATATTGAAAAAGCTTATCCAATTTTCCCAGGTAAAGGAAATGTTCCAACAGAATTTTAAAAAACGCATTTCTATTAATAAACAAAATCTGTTTATCAGATATCACCCTGCTTCCCTGGGAGAAACATTCCTTTTGAATTGCATAATCGGAAAGATTTCAATTCCTCTTTTCGAGCAGTAGTGGACAGCCTGTAAAGGACAGGGTATCGATTTCATGTAAATCGGTCAAAAATTAAGGCAGACTTCTGGTACAAAATCGATAGCTTTTAGCCAAGAAAGTTCCTTAACCGATGACCAATGGAATCAAATGAGGTTTTTTCCAAATAGAAACTATTAAATGTCTCTTTTTCAGAAGGAAAAAAAGGGCTCTCTGGAAGATCCTTAGAGAATGATAATTCATAAAATCCCTGAAATTAAATTTGATGTTTCGGAAGAACTCACAAAGTTAGGGTAGGTAAAGAGAATCAGGGAGGTTATGGGAGTAGATGGAGGCTTAGCCTGGAAGTACTGGAATGAGTTTTCAAAGGCTGTTCCAGAAGAATATGATTTCTGTTCCAGGATAGACCAGTATAGAAGACCTGTAGGATCTGGGGATATGGTAAACACTATGCTGAATTATGGCTATTCTCTGCTTGAATCCGAATGCCTGAGAGCCATTAATTCTGTAGGTCTGGATGCTCATGTAGGTTTCTTGCATGAAATGAACCCTAGTAAGAATAGTCTGGTTTATGACCTTCAGGAGCCTTTCAGGTTCCTTGTGGATCTGGCAGTTATCAACCTGCTTGAAAATAAAACTCTGGAAAATAAGGATTTCATCAGGACTGAGAACTATAACTTGAGGCTAAAGCCTACAGGAGCCAGGAAGGTTGTCAATGAGTTTTCTAACATGCTGAATAAAAAGGTAAGCTATGAAGGAAAACAAACTACCTGGGGATCTATCATTCTTTTGAAAGCCAGGGAGTTAGCCCATTATCTTACAGGCAAAAAAAAGGAACTGGATTTTACCATACCTGAGTATGAAATTGAGAGGGTTGATTCTTATGAGATAAGGCAAAAGATTTTGAATATTTCTTATGCCGATTGGAAGAAATTAGGGTTTTCTAAGGGTACGTTGCATTACATGAAGCAGAATGCAAAATCTGATAAGCCATTTACTCTTAATGCTCATGTTCTGGAAAGGGTTAGGAAATGGAAAAAATTAAGCTATGTAAGAATATAAGCAAAGATTTAATAAATAAGGTTTATTTTTTGCTAATTTCTTTTGTGAGTCCAAAAGCCAAAACAAGTATTGCACTAAAGAAAGTAGTATCAAATTTAAGGAATGATATGGCTTCTGAAAACAGATAACCTATAGTCGAAAGAACCATGATTAAAATCATTAATCTAAAAATAAAGTTTTCATAGAAAGTTTTAATAGTGGTGCTTAGAAATTCATTGTAAGCTCTATTTAATAAACTAGGCATTTCATATGGCAACAGAATAACGTCTTCCTTATTTTCAAGTGCGCCTTCAAGTGAGCCTAAAGCCAAGCTACTTAATCTTCTCATATTGCCTGCTTCTATTGCTTTTTGTATATGCTCAAAAGTATCTGCATAATAAGCCGTATTGTTATTTTTTAATATATCAGGGTAAAATTTGTATTTCAGTACCATCAAAAGTTTCTCTAAAGTGCCTATGTTGCTTTTTTGGAAGGGAAAATTTTTCATTTTATGATTAAGACTCTCGATGTTTAATGCAAGCTCATTAAGATAAGAAATTGCTTTTTCTGTGTCTCTGCTTTTTAATGAAACATTTAGATAATGCGCTGAATACCTAACTTTGTCATATGTTGACAACTCGTATTCAGGTGAAGGATTCATTTTTGCTAATAATACAAAACTGGCACAACAATATGCTATAAAATATCTCTCATATTCATTGCTCAAATGATAATATTTAAACAGAATAAGTAATACCACATAAGTTACAACAAAGAAAATTGAAATCTGCCCGTATCTTTTTCTTTTATCAATTTTCGCTTGTATATCTTTGATTGTTTCCATGAAATTCTTGTAAAAATTGATCTACTGTTATATATAACTGTATGGAACTGTTTGAAGATATGTTTGTCATGCATATGATTTTAATTTTTTGTGCCTGTGAGAGAAATAAATATTTTTTTTAATCTGGATTTTTAAACATACTACTGATTAAGGATTAAATAACTCTTTACAGGAGTTCTGCGGCAACTCTACAATATCAAAGTAAATTCGCCTTACATTTTTCAGATGAAATATTCTCAGAGCAGGAAATTAATATTATAGCGGAGAAATTATTAAATATACGGTTTTGCGGCAATTGTACAAAACAGCGTTGCGTTTTTTTGCCTTACCTATATCCCCCCCATAAATGTCCGAGTGGCAGAATTCGAACCCCCCACCTCCCACAGAGCCCTCTATGCTGACTTAAAATTGGATTTTTGAGTATTTGGAGGGGAAACAGTTCAGCTAGCTTATATCCTGCATCCTCAAAAATTAGACATAGAAGGTTAACTCCCACTTTACCTTATTTCCAATTTTTATCTCTTTTCAACACAAACGAAACAAAATCGATGACTATCTAAACTAGCTTTAAAATATAATATTTTATACCCCATGATATTATGGTTAAATCCAACCGACTTTATATATAAACCCGAGAAAAAGCATGAAAACCTGTTTCCCGCAGCGAAAAATGTACCGGAATTCTTTTGAAGACATAAATCCGGAACTCTATGTCCTGTCCCTTTCCAGGTTCTGCGAGGATCTGGGCTCCGGGATGCTCGTAGCCCTTATCCCGCTATATATCGCTGACCTTGGGTCATCGTTTTTTACAGGGCTGCCTCTTGTTGCAAAAGCCGGGCTTGTGACAGCGGTTTTCGGGCTTTTCAGTGCGATTACCCAGCCCCTGATCGGGCGTTTTTCCGATAAAATTGATCGCAGGAGACCGTTTATACTCTTCGGGCTGATCGGGTATACGTTTTTTTCCCTCCTCTATTCCTTTGTGACCGGCTATGAGCAGCTGCTCTTCATCCGCCTGCTCCAGGGCATAACCGTAGGGGCAACCATCCCCGCAGTCATTGCAATGGTCACCCACATATCTTCTCCCGAGAACCGGGGAAGAGCTGTCGGGATCTATACCACCATCCGGGGAGTAGGGTTCGGACTCGGGCCAATCGTAGGGGGGGCAATTGCCAGTTATTACGGTTTTGAAGCGGGTTTTCATTTCTGCGCTTTCCTGGGCATTGTGAGCTTAGTGCTGGTAAATCTTTTTGTGAAAGAGACCCGGGGTCCCGTGGAGCCGGTTCCCGAAGAAAGCAGCGGAAACGGGCTGGTCTCCATCTATTCCCTTGCAGGTGCAATGCTCATGATGATGGTCGGGATCATGATGATAGTCGCCCTCCTCCCCGAATATGAGGTCCGGCTGGAAGCTTCCGAGCTTTCCCTCGGGGTTGCCGTTTCAGCCTACATCTTTGCAAGGCTCCTTTTCCAGACCCCGCTCGGGAGTCTCTCCGACAGGATCGGCCGGAAGAAACTGATCGTAAGCGGGCTTTTCCTGAGCATTCCCCTGGTTGTGGTCATGGGTTATGTCACGAGCGTAAACCAGCTCATTCTTGCCCGGGCTCTCCAGGGCGTCCTCGTAGCTTCCATTGACACCCCGGCTATGGCTCTCGCAGCCGACCTCTCCAACGGTTCCTTCACCAGTTCGAAACTCAGCATCATCACCACAGCCCAGGCCGCAGGGATGGCTATCGGCCCAATATTCGGGGGTTTCCTTGCCGGGTATGTGACTTTCGTCACCCCGTTTTACGCCTGTGCCTTCCTCATGCTCCTGGCGGGTTTCGTGGTGATGAAAAAAGTCGAAGAGCCCGGAAGGAGCTGAAATTTTTCATCTTTTTTATCTGGTGTTGGACAGGGGCAGCTTTACAGGATAGTTTTCGGGTAGTTGAGCAGCCGGGATGGATGGGGGTGATGGATAGAAGTGATGGTAAATTGTAATGAGAAACAGTGATTGAAAATAGTGGACACTCAAAAAAATAAAAAATAGATAAAAAAAGTGGAGGAAATTGGTTGGAGGAAATTGGTTGGAGGAAATTGGTTGGAGGAAAATTCGTTTTTTAGCAGAGGAGTTTTTCGATGGCGTTATCTTTTCTTGATGATTTGAGGTTTGAGTTGCTTTTAGTTGTGGATTGAATTCAGTGGTAGATTGCTTTTAGTTGTGGGTTGAATTCAGTGGATCTGACACGTTTTTGATCGTTTTTAGTGGTGTGCCGTTTTTTTAGTGGGTTGAATTCAGTTGATAGGACTCGAAGTTAGTGCCGGATTCGAGTATGAAGGGTTAATTGTCGGGAAGGTTGGCTCGCAGGTTTGATAACCTGCAAGTCCTTTCGGCAGATGTGGTTTCAGTGGTTTTGGTGGTTTTATCGGTACTGTTTTTTCCGGTCTTGCTGGGGTTATTGTTCTCATCTTTTTGTGGTAGTTGAGGCAGCAATTCTCTTAGCAGTACCTCTGGTTATGGTAGTCGCTTCTCACTCGATCCGGATTTTCTTTCCGGATTCTTTTTTAAGCTTCGGAAGGGTGACGGTTAAGACCCCGTTGTGGAGTTTGGCGCTTGCTCCTTCTTCACTTACGCCTTCCGGGAGGAGGATTTCGCGGTGGTAGCGGGTGTAGGTGCGCTCTTTTCGAATGTAGCCTTCCTTTTCGCTATTCTCTTCTTTTCCGTGGCCTGCGCTGATCACCAGGGCATTGTCTTTCAGGCTCAGTTCGATGCCTTCTTTCTCAATACCGGGCATGTCAGTCGTGACGACCACTCTGTCATCCTCCTCCATCACATCTGTTAGGGGGGATAAGACATCTCCGCTTACCCTGCTTTCAAGAGCCGGGAAAGTCCTGAACATCTGGTCCATATATTCCTGCATTTTTCTGATCTCATCAAACGGGTCCCAGGTGTATACGTCATGTGGTGTTCTTTTGATTGGCAGTTTCATTTACGATGTCCTCTGTATTTGATTTCTGAATAATTTGATTTCTGAATAATTTGATTTCTGAATAATTTGATTTCTGAATAATTTGATTTCTGGATTTTCTTTTAATCGCAGTTTTTTGTTGATTTTGGGTGAATGTAAGGTGATTTTTGATGCCGTTTTTCTCCCTGCCACAGGAGGCTGCCTGTGAAAACGGATATCTTCAGCCGAGGGATGGAGATTCGTTTCGAAATTAATGTCATTTTTCCGTTTTCGCAGGCACGATGGCATGGGAGTTTGGAACTTTTTATCCGCGTCCTTGCGGAAGTGGACTTTTTTTGAAGACGGTAATCCCGCCTTCGATCTGCGTCTTGTAGGTCGCTCTAATAAGTTAACTGATGGGTACTATCATACAGTTACTGTCTGGACGTTACTGTATAACAGTTATTGTCCTCCAGTTACTAACCAACAGATAGTATTCATACTATTTATATTTTTTGTTCAAAACTGTTTAATTATTAAGGCTAAGTTTTTGAAATAGGTGCAGGACCAGATTTTTTGGTAATCAGGTGCAAGGTTTCTTTTTTCCCTGCTGAAAATTCGATCAAACCCTGTACACTTAGGGTCACTGTAAGGAGCAAAAAATAGGGTCAATACCCCGTAAGTTCTTCGGTCCTGGAAAGGAGCTGTGATTCCCCTGAATATCTCTTCTCTTCCAGTTCCATCAAAAGCTGTTTGAACCCGGTGTATTCGTCCGTTTCTTCGGAAACGGGCACAAACCCGCATTTTTCGTAAAAATGAAGGGCATTTCCGTTCTCCAGGTATACTTTAAGGGAAAGGTTTCCTTTCAGGGCTTTAGCATGTTTGATAAGTGCTGTTCCTATCCCTTTTCCCTGCATCCCGGGTTTGACAAAGAGGGCGCATATTCTTCCGCTGACCAGGGAAATGAAACCCTGAACTTCCTCATCTTCCTCAAAAACCCAGTTTTCTACAGCGGGAAGGTAGGTGTTTTTCATTGCACCTTTCTGTTCAGCCCAGAACTTCGCGGGCATAAAGGCATGCGAAATTACGGATGCTTCATACCATATCCTTATAAGGGCTTCAAGGTCGCTCTCTCTGCAAGTTCTGATCAATCTAGCTAGTCCCCGTTTTTTATCAACATAACTTTTATCAACATAACTTTTATCAACATAACTTTTATCAACATAACTTTTATCAACATAACTTTTATCAATACATGTTTTAAATATTATCCCTCTAATTCTATGTTGTTGGGTTGTTAGAAAAGGATATCTGCTGTCAGGAAGCTACTTTTTGGGATGGATTAGTCTGAGACAAAAAAGCCGTTTAAGTGCCCTGGAATGCTTCAATTTTCAAAAAAGGTTTAATGGAAAAAGATCCGATCAAAAAGAAAAATGTCGGAAAACTTTTTATCTTTTGTTTTAGGACTCAATCTTCTGGATCAAGTCATTGGCATAGCCCTCGGACAACTTCATGCAGTTTTCGGATAACTCCTTGCGGGAATCGATAGGTAGTACTTTTACCAGTTCTCCAAACCGGGATACGTACACTTCGGGTCCGTGAGAAGTTTTCACTTTCATGAACGTATATCCATTCGAAAAGGTCATTTTCTTAACCTCCACTATCTAATATGTCCGGCATACCATATAAACATTTTTTAAATTATTAATCATGATATACAATGCCTTCCGAACTTGAATGTTTAATTTTATTTGTAACCATTGAGGGATAATTTAAATGGACCCGTTAATGAATATTTTAAGCAATATTCAGATAAATGTAAGTTATTATTATGACTAAGTTCACAGAGTTAATGAGTCAACTTATCTTCCGGAAGCTGACATAGGGATGACTGAGATCTGCCGCAGATCAGTTAAAAGTGCGGCTGAAACGGGGCAAGAATGAGAATATGTCTGAGGCAAGTTTAATGAAAAAAAGTTCCGGGGTGTTACCGGAATTTGTTAAGGGTTTCAAGAAGTGCTTCTTCATTCCTGGCCAGGGCGTCTACAGACAGTTCAATCATCAGGTTTACTATACCGTCAGAAAGTTCTCTGAAATCGGTCCGGAGCCCAATGATTGGTTTGCCTTTCGCGTAAGCGTAGCCGATTTCCCATGCCGTGCCCGAGTCCACGTCCACACCGTCAAGGACTGCGACTACAAGGTCCGAACCGTCCACTCCTTCCACGCAGCGCTGGAAAATATATTTCTGGTTCTGGTTTTCATGCTCTTTTTTTGCGTCTTCGGCATCTTCCTGGGGCAAAAAGACTGTAAAGCCATTCTCAAGGAGCATATCCCTTAATTTCCGGTTGAATTCAAGTTCCGCATGGGTGAAAAGGGGGCCTGCAAGGTAAATTGTCTTTTTTTCGTTCAATTTTTTTTCCTCCGCCACTTTTTAAGGTATTTTTTTCACGGGATTTCCTGAAAAAGAAAGGGAACGGTTCGTGAAATAGTTTGCTGATTTTAAGTTCCTGGACAGTTTATTGTCCCAAAAGGGTTTTTGGTCCTCTCAGCAGTCTTTCCCAATAACAAGTTTAATCATATGGTGCACACATTACAAAGGTGAGTGAAGACCATGATCAAGGCAGGAATTATAGGAGCTTCCGGATATACGGGAGGAGAACTCTTACGCTTACTGGTTAATCACCCTGACGTTAAACCGGAGCTTGCCACTTCCCGGAGTCTTGCAGGAAAACCCGTAGCAGGTACCCACAGGCACCTTGAAGGCTTTCTGGATCTCAGGTATGAAAACCCGGACCCCGAAGAGATAAGGGAACGCTGTGATGTAGTATTTGTGGCGGTGCCCCATGGGACTGCGATGAACTACGTCCCCGAATTGCTCCAGGACAGCACGAAAGTAATAGACCTGAGCGCTGATTACAGGCTTGAAACTTCGGTATTCGAGAAAATTTACGGCCTTACTCATGCCGACCCGAGAGCTGCTGTCTACGGGCTTGTGGAACTTCACCCTGAGGCTGCAAAAGAAGAACTGGTTGCAAATCCGGGTTGTTTTCCTACGGGTGCGATCCTCTCTGCAGCCCCCCTTGCGGCGGCAGGGCTTATAGATATGGCGATTTTCGACTCCAAAACCGGGGTTTCAGGAGCAGGCATAAGTCCTTCGGGGACTTCTCATTATCCCAACATTGCGGAAAACATAATCCCTTACAAGCTTACCGCACACAGGCACAGGGCAGAAATTTTCCAGGAACTTAACCGGCTCGACGGAAAGCTCAGGAACATCAGTTTCACCCCCCACGTGATCCCCACTATCAGGGGTATCCTCACGACCGCGCATATATTTACTAAAGAGCCCCTTTCAACCGGGGATGTACAGGCGCTTTATGAGGAGTTTTACAGGGACAAACCCTTTGTGCGGCTCCCGGGAGTCCCGTCCCTCACTGCAGTCCGGGGTTCGAACTTCTGTGATATTGGCTTTGAGGCGGATGCGGAAAACAACCGCGTGGTAGTACTCTCGGCAATTGACAACCTGGTAAAAGGGGCATCAGGACAGGCAATCCAGAACATGAACCTGATGTTCGGGCTTGAAGAGACCCGCGGGCTCTGGATACCCGGGACTGCACCGTAAATCATAAACAGTGTTGCTCAGGCAGCTTCCTTTCCGTGCTAACGTTATTGTATTGAATTTCTGAACTGACAGTTATGTACTGTGCTGACAATTATCTACTTTGCTGGTAGTTATCTGCCTTGCTGACAGTTATCTGCCTTGCTGGTAGTTATTATATTGTGCTGAAAGTTCTGTGTTGAAAGTTCTGTGCTGTGTTGGTAGCTATGATAGCTATTACTGTGCTGAAAGTTCTGAATTAAAAGGTCTGCAGACCGCATGGTAGGCGAGAACATATAACTGGTGACGTATAAAAATAAAGAATGGAATCCATTTCAGGGGTAGTCAGATGAAGGTAAAAGATGTCATGAATCCGGACGTGGTCTTCTGTAAGCCTGAAGACAGTGTCCGCGACACCGCAAAAATCTTGAAAGAACACGATATCAGCGGGGCTCCGGTTATTGAGAACGAAAAGCTTGTGGGAATCGTGAGTGAAGCTGATCTGCTTAAACTCCTGGTTCTTCCCGAACACGGAGGGCTCTGGCTCCCGAGTCCCTTTGAGGTGATTGAGGTCCCGATCAGGGAACTCCTTAGCTGGGAGGAGACCAAGAAAATGCTCTCGGACATTGGCACAAGGCAGGTCGGGGAGATTATGAAGAAGGACGTTTTCACTATATCTTCCGAGGCGTCCGTGGAGGAAGCTTCCGAGCTTATGATTCGGCACAGGATCAACAGGCTTCCTGTGGTTGAAGAAGAACGCGTTGTTGGCATTGTCACCCGCGGGGATATAATCCAGGGACTTTCAAAAATCTGATTTGTTAAGGATCTGATCTGTTAATGGATCTGATTTGTTAATGGATCTGATTTGTTAATGGATCTGATTTGTTAATGGATTTGATTTGTTAATGGATTTGATTTGTTAATGGATTTGATTTGTTAATGGATCTGATTTGTTAATGGATCTGATGTCCGAATTGAATTCTAATATGAACGTTATTAAACTGAAGGGAGATTGGACAGGGGGTTTTCCATGAAGAAAATAGATGGTGGTATCTGTGCGGTCCAGGGTGTGTCCGCTAACGGGACCAAGGAAGGAAAGGCGGGGCTTGTGGTCATTCTGGCGGAAGGGCCGGCTGCAGGTGTCTTTACCAGGAATAAGGTCACTGCGGCTCCTGTGCTTTTGACCAGGCAAAGAATCGAAACCGAAAACCGTCTCTCTGCCGTGATCGTGAACAGTGGGAATGCAAATGCTTTTACCGGGGACGATGGCTACCTTGACGCAATGGAAATGGCGTCGATGCTTGCCGTAAAACTTGACCTTGACCCCGAACTGGTTGCCGTTGCGTCCACAGGGGTAATCGGAAGGAGGCTTGACCTCGGGTTGATCGAAAAGCAGCTTCCTGAAGTGCTCGGGGCTATGGGAAGTTCCCCCGGTTGCAGCCTGGCGGCTGCAAAGGCAATCATGACTACGGATAAGGTTCCAAAGGAAGCTGCCGTAGAACTTGACTGTGGGGTCAGGATAGGGGCGATTGCAAAAGGTTCCGGGATGATCGAGCCCAACATGGGAACAATGCTCTGCTTTGCCTATACTGATGCTAACGTGCCTGCCGATGTGCTGGAAGCGGCGCTCCGCAAGGCTGTGGAAAAAAGCTTCAATATGGTTGTTGTGGACGGGGACACCAGTACGAATGACATGGTGCTGTTTACCTCCACTTGCATGTCTCGAGTCAAGCCCTGCCTGGAATGCCTGGACGAGTTTGAGGAGGGACTCCTTTACGTAATCACCGAGCTTGCAAAAATAATGGCAAAAGACGGGGAAGGCGCCACAAAACTGATCGAAGCCAGGGTAACGGGTGCGAAAGAGTATGAAGACGCCAGGCTGGCTGCAAAAGCCATAGTCCGGTCTCCCCTTGTGAAGACTGCGATTTTTGGAAAAGACCCTAACTGGGGCAGGATCGTGGCTGCGGCCGGGTACTCGGGAGCCGAACTTGAGCAGGACAAACTTTCCCTTTCCTTCACAGGCGGGGGAAAGGAAGTTGAGCTTGTGAAAGCGGGGGAAATCTCCGGCTCTGCAGACCTCGGGCTCCTGAAAAAGATCATGGAAGCTGAGGAAATCGTCATAACCCTTGACCTTGGGATGGGGGAGGAATCGGCAACCGCCTGGGGCTGTGACCTCACTTACGACTATGTCCGGATCAATGCCGAATATACTACCTGATGGCGCCTGAACGGGCCGCAGAAATGAGTAGGCTCCCCGGGTTCGGGCAATGTTATATAAAATGAAAATAAATTAACCTGAAAGAAAAATAAACTTAATGAAGGGATTAATAGATTAAAGAGCCCTTTTTACTGCCTATACTGCGTGAAAAGACTCTTTGGTCTTTCTATTGTTTCATTTAATTCTCCAGGGGGTTTTTTAAGTGGACCTAGCAGAATGGGATCAGCGCCACAGAGATGCATTTTATAGCGTTAAGGAAGCTCTTCCTTATCTGGACGGGATCTTTGTTGCCTACAATAGCAATATTGATGCTATCAAACATTTGAAAGAAGAAGACCTTGCAAAGCTACTCGAGCTTTTCGAAGATGCCAAAATCCAGGAAAAGATTTCCGCATACCCGAGGGAGATCAAAGAACCTCTCGATTTCCTCGCCCGCTTGATTATTTCAATGAGGGACGGAAAAGCCGCCGAGGTCCCTACATATACCGCGGAAACCCATGAATGGTTAAAGGAACACCTGGGCTTTGACTATGCCCGCATGGGGGGACAGGCCGGGATCATTGCGAACCTTCTGGTTCACCTGGACCTGAAAAAGGTTGTCGCTTACGTGCCCTGGCTCTCGGAAGAACAGGCCGGCTACTTTGCTCCCTCGGAAAATCTCCTCCACCCGAAGGTAGAGGGAGGGAAAGTCCTCCTGAAACACCCTCTTGAGGCTTATAAACCGGGGATAGACTCCAAAGTCAACTGGATTCTCGAGTATTCGAAAGACCTGAGCGTGAGCTGCGGGGGAAACACTTTCAAGGTCCCCAGGGATAACCGCCTGATAATTTCTTCTCGCCCGAAATGGCTTCGTCTGGACATGGATAAGGAGATTTACGAACAGCTCGACTCCCTGGGTCATGTTGACGGGGCAATTCTCTCAGGCTACCAGATGATCAAGGAAGAATACGAGGACGGGACAACGTATAAGGACTATGTGGCAAACTCCGTCAGGGCAATTGAAAAACTGAAGACCCTTAACCCCGAACTGCGCATCCATGTGGAGCTTACTTCTATCCAGAACCGGGTGATAAGGAAAGCCATCCTGGAAGATATCGTTGCCGGACACGTCCATTCCCTTGGCCTGGACACTGTAGAAGTGGCAAATTCCCTGAACGTCCTGGGGCATGAAGAGCTCGCCTACGCGGTGATCCGGAAAGGGGAAAACGGGATCATGGCGCTTTACCAGGGAGCTGTTCAGCTGCTCGAAGACCTCGCCCTTGAGCGCGTCCATGTGCACTGCCTTGGCTTTTACATATGTGCTCTTGCAAAAGGCCATCCTCTTACCCTGAAAGAGCACAGGGACTCCCTGCTCTTTGCCTCCTCCCTTGCAGCCACTCAGGCCCTCGAGGGGAAAATAGATAATCTGGATGAAGCCGAAGCCGGGCTGGAAGTCCCTGTTTCGGAAAAAGGGCTCGAAGACCTGGAGAATTTCAAGCTCTACTGCGTTGGCAGAAAACTCTGCTCTCCGGATGAATTCGAGTACGGCTACATCTACGGCGTGAAACACGACGCTGTCATTGTCCCTTCAAAAGTGGTCAGTAAGCCCAGGGCCACCGTGGGGATCGGAGATGCGATTTCCGCAGGAGCCTTTGTTGCCATGCTCGCTAAGATGAAGCAGAAATGGGCCGGGAAGTAAATTTCCTTAACTATAGTCAAGTACCCAAATTCCTTACAATTCCTTTACAATTCCTTTATAATTCCTTTATAATTCCTTTATAATTCCTTTATAATTCCTTCACAAATCTCAAGTGAAAGTTTAACCACATAAAGGACAGAAACACGGAATAAAGGAAATTGGGGCACAATCCTTCCGTGCTTTCCGTGTCTTCCGTGGTTATAATCTAAGTGTAAATATTTGCTTTCGGGACTAAAATGAAAATTCCCTTAGCTGAAAGAAAATTCACCTGGCTCAAAAACCGATTAATGAGGACCTATTTAGATGAAGATACTCTGCGGCTACAACGTTAACATCGATTCGGTGTACAGGATGGGCGGGGCCGAGCTTTCCGAACTGCTGGAGTCCTTCGAAAGCTCCGAGATCCTGGAAAAAATAGATTCGCCGCCTGGCAGGATTGATTCGAAATCCGATTTTGCGGCAGGTCTTGCCTACTGCATGAAAAACGGGTGTGGGGCTGAATGGCTGGTGTCCAATCCTTCGGTATTCGACTTCCTGAAAGGTCACTATTTCGAAAAGTCCCTGGTGAGGATGGGGGGTAATGCCGGGATCATGACCAACACTCTCTCCGGACTCGGGGCTTCACTGGTTATCCCGAATGTTGCTGTTCCTTCAAAGACCCAGCTCTCTTTGTTTTCCAGGAAAAATGTGTATTTCCCCTGTAACTCTTCAGCGAAGGGTCCGGAAGAGGCTGAAGTCAAGAATCAAGTTGACAAGAATCAAGTTGACAAGAATCAAGTTGACAAGAATCAAGTTGACAGGATTAAAGTTGACAAGAATCAAGTTGATACCTCTGCCCCTGAGCAGGACCCTATCCACTTCGTCTTTGATTTTTCGGAAGGTGAGAGCTTTTCCATTTACGGGAAGCAGTTCACAGTCCCCAGGGAAAACCGTTTCATAGCGACCTGTGACCAGCTTAACTTCAGGCTTTTCATCAATCCTGACTTTGATGCCTACGCCCTGCAGCATGCCGGGGAGATGGACGGGGCTTTGATTTCGGGGTTCCACCTCCTGCTCGAGGAGTATCCCGATGGGGGCAGCTACCTGGAAATTGTTGAACAGGCCCTTTCCCGCGTCCTGGCCTGGAAAGCCAGGAATGAAAGGCTCAGGGTTCACCTGGAGCTCGGGCATTTTGCTAACCGGAACCTTGCCTGCACTGTTTTTTCAAAGTTCGCGTCAATAGTTGACAGTTTGGGAATGAACGAGGATGAACTTGCAAGTTTCTACGAGCTTCACGGAATCCCGGTCGAAGAGCTTCTCCGGATGAACGCGGAAGCTGTGGGAAAAGCCGCTTCCTGTCTGGCTTCTCTTCACAGGCTGCAAAAACTTGTTGTCCATACGAGGGAGTTCGTACTGGCTGCGGTCAGATGGGACGATACCGGGGCTTCTGCCTGCGGCTGCCCGGAAAGGCCTGCACTTATCAGAAGGCCTTTTTATTCCCGGAAGGTTGAAATCGAAATCGAAGCCCTGGAGTTCGGGGTCAAATGTGCAGGCACATATGCAGCTACGGGCAGGCTGGACGGACGGGACTTTGTGGAAATGGAAGCCCCGGAACTTCAGGAAAGTGAACCCGGAAGGAAAGAGGTGGGGCGCTTCCTTGAAGCCTTCGGAGGAGAAGCTTTCGGAAATGGGGCTTTTGCCTTCAGGGGTGGCTATATGCTGTGCATGCTTCCCACACTGCTTTCGAAATCCCCCGTGACCACCGTGGGGCTGGGCGATACGCTCACGGCAGGGACTTTTTTAAGGAGGCTCGAGCTGGATGTACAGGCTTAAGCCCGAGCTGTTCGACCTGAACTATACCCTGGACTGCGGGCAGGTCTTCCGCTGGAACCGGGAAGGGGACTGGTGGACGGGTGTTGTGGGAGGACAGGTTGTCCGTGTCTCCCAGGAAGAAGTCCGCGGGGAAATTCTCATAGATTCGGATTTGCAGCCTGATTTTTTTGTGAATTATTTCCGCCTGGATGACGACCTCCATTCGATCTACAGAAGCGTTAACAAAGACCTGCTCATCGACAGGGCGATCAAAAGGTACTGCGGACTTCGCCTTATCAGGCAGGACCCCTGGGAATGCCTGATTTCCTACATGCTTGCCACGGCGTCGAGTATCCCCACGATCCAGAAAAGGATCTACCTCCTGAGCAGGTTTTTCGGGGAAGAACTTGAAGACGGGTATTACAGTTTCCCTGCCCCGGCAGCTCTTGCAAATGCAGACCTTTCTCTGCTTGATAAATGCAAACTGGGGTTCAGGACCGAGAGGATAAAAGCCGCTGCCGAGGAGGTTCTTTCCGGGGAACTGGACTTTGACGTCCTTTACAGGCTTGAATACAAATATGCCCGGGAAAGCTTGATGAGAGTCAGGGGTATCGGGGAAAAGGTCTCGGACTGCGTCCTGCTTTTTGCCTTTGAAAAAATGGAAGCCTTCCCCGTGGACACCCACATCCGGCAGATCATCCAGCACTACCACATTGATGACGAGTACTTTGAAAACTGTAAGAATTTGAGCAGGATGGGAGACTGGGGCAGGGAATATTTTGGGCCTTACTGCGGCTATGCCCAGCAGTATCTCTTCTACCAGAAAAGGGTTGAGGGTTTTGTTCCCCTTTTTTGAAACACTGTTGAGTATGATTTCTTACGGGAATGATTTCCTGGAAGAGGGCTTTTCAAAGCCAGTTCCTTAAAAACACCCTGAAACCCGGGTCTTTTAAGCTCCGGACCTCTGCGTTTTCCAGGACTTCAACCCCCCGATTTATGCTTTTCTGGATGTGTTTTCCCAGGGATTGCTGCCCGAGATGTTCTTTGAGAAGTTCGGCTGCAAGGGGGTACTTGCGGCGGATTTCAAAGACGTATTTCCCGTTTTCAATATAACCCGCAAAGACGCCTTCTGCGTTTTCGTACTTGGCTTTGAACTGTTCTGCATGTCCCGGGACCCAGACCGGGGGTCCGGTGTGTTTTTTGATGTTGGGGAGATTGTTTGAAATCAGTTCGAGCATGATGACGGTTTCCTGTCTTCCGGCCCAGACCCCGGTCTTGATTACGGAAAACCCTTGTTCCTCCAAGAGGAATGCTGCTGCCTGTTCTGTCTTGTAGAGCTGCGGGTAGAGCACGTCTTCCACGACGTCAGGGGTTTTGAAGACAACGGCAAGCTGGCCGCTTCCCCGCATTTCCATTTTTTCAAGGAGTTCTTCGTCTCCGACAGGAGAGGGGGATTCAGGGAAAAAGAAGTTCAGGTCCGGGTTTTTGAGAAATTCTCTGCAGTGGTCGATGAACATACAGAATTTATCCAGGGAGAGCGCGGCTGCCACGTTTCGCTTAGGGTCCGTCGGGTCGACCATTACCAGGGGCTCTTCGTGCTCGATTTCGGCATGTTGCATGAGATCTATTTTTTTACCCGGTTTCCAGGACCCGGCTGCCTGGACGGCATTTTCAAAGGAGCCGTAGTGGATGACCAGGAGTTCGGTCAGGTAGCCTGAAAAGCCCTGGGTCCTCAGTTCCGAGCCGTAGACTCCATCTCCGCGCATGAACTGTTTCATGAGGAGTACATCGTCTTCCAGCCCCACTATACGGACCTTTACAAACTCGTTGTGAAAAGGCGTCCTGTCCACTGCCGATTTGATCCGGGCTGCCGAAGCGACCCTGAAGCAGGGGACCAGGTCTACATCAAAGCCTTTGAACCTGATGTTCAGGTAGGGGTGTTCGGCATGGCGGTCTTCGGCGTGTTCCGCACCTTTTGCAATTTCCCTTGCTATTGCCATGCCCTGGGTTTCAAGGTCTTCCCTGGCAGTTTCCTCCGGGAAGCTGATGAAGATGTCGATGTCATGTGTCCCCGAAAGCCAGGTCCCCCGGGCTGCTGATCCCACAACTTTTGCAAAAACGTCCGGGACGCCTAGCTGCTCCGCATCCTCTTTTACTTTTGCAACCAGTTCTTCCTGGACGACCAGGAGCCGTTCTCTTTCGGCTTGTGAAGGCTTTATTCTTTCAAGAACTGCAAGTTTCAAATTTTCAGGGATGCTGCTTTGTGTTTCCATGCCAGGGTTGGCTCCATATTTTTTTACCATTTGCTTTTCCATTTGTATAGTTCAAAGTTGTGTTTTTGAACTTATAATTTGTGGGTTTCCCGGCAAGAGTTTCCTGAGCAGGGATGATTTTTGTATTTCCGGGTTTCCGAAATTAATGCTCTCTCTAGATTCGCTCTGGCATACCGGGATGGGGTCTGAAGATTCCTGCACAATTTAAATAAAATGAATGATATTTACAGCACTTTAATACGGAAATTTCTTAATTATTTCAGCTCATTTGTCTTTCATCCCCCATACTTACTCCAGCCCATACGTTCCCATGCTTTCAAAAACACGGTTGTGATCGAAAAATGCTTGTCTGGTTATACTGGGTCGTCAGCTTAACAATTGCCACCTTTGCATCTGTTTACATAATCAAAAAACTTCCTGAGAATGGCTTTACCGTGCTCACCGCTTTTTATGTGGTCTACCTTCTAGCATCCCAGGTGATGGCTACGCGAATAATTGTCTTCGACCTTGGGTTTTATTCTTTCTTCGCCCCCGCCGCAGTCTTCATCTATCCTTTCATTGCCCAGGTGGTGGACATGATTAACGAAGTTTACGGGGAGCGCAGGACGCATCTTTCCATTCTAATAGCCTTTGCGACCCAGGTGCTTTTCGTGATCTTCATAGGCATGGCAACAACCCTCAGCCCTGCACCGTTTTTTGAGCTTGAGGATGCCTGGATGACCCTTTTCGGGTTAAGTATCAGGATTACCATCGCAAGCTGGCTTTCCTTTCTGGTCTGCTCGAACCTTGATGCCTGGGTTTTTTCAAGCCTCAAAAAGCGCTTTGCTAAAAGGGAACAAAATTTCAAGCATGACACCATGCTTAACCCCTACATCTGGCTTCGTTCAGGAGCAAGCGACATCATCAACCTGACCCTGGACTCCCTCATCTTTGTCTTTGTAGCTTTCTACGGAGTGATGCCCGTAATCCCGCTACTCATAGGACAGTTGATAAGCAAGAACATCATCGGTTTCCTGGACAACCCCTGGTTTGTCCTGTATAAACGGCTTTTGAAAGATTGAGTGGGAAAAGGTCCTTTTTTCTTTTTTTCCGTTTCTTCTTTCCTTTTTTTCTTTTTTTCCTTTTTTTCCTCAGGAGTGTTTTTCATGATGCTGTTTTTTTCAAGAAGGGGGTTTTCAGGCAAATACGGCCTGTAAATTACTCCGATTTTTGAAGGTGCAGAAAATGCATATACTGGAAAAAACAATTGTAATATATTTACGTGTTAACGGAAGTAATTTTTATTTAGGAAAATTCTTTCACATTTTCAACGTGAAATACATAAAGGAGGCTTAAATTGGGGATTAAAAATTATTTTAAAATTTTATGCGTATTTTTAACGATAGGGCTGCTTCTCGGAACTGCAGCCGCGGCTTCAGATTCAGGAGACCGCGTGTGGGACGAAAATGCAAACCAGAGTCTTACATACACCTGGACGCCACAGACGTATTCGGGTTTCTATTATGACCTGGATACCGGGGAAGGCTCGGAAAACCTGACCGTCCAGCTTAAGGAAGGCAGCCGGGTCATTGAGGATGGAAATCTGCAGTATTTCACAAAGCCCATAGAAACGGAATTCGAATATGGGGGCTGGGGTTCGTACCAGGTCATAGGGTTCATGGCAGAGCGCTACTTTGCGGGATATACTGAAAATACCGACTTTGTGAATGACGACGTTAGCGTTATTTCGGACGGGCAGCTTTCGAAAGTACTCCTTGATGATGATGAGGAACGTTCCCTTTATTCAGGGTCTTCTCTTTTGCTTTCCGAAGGCTATTCCCTGAACATTGTTGAAGTTGACATCAGCGGGGATAAGGTCTGGGTCCAGCTTGAAAAGGACGGGGACGTTATCGAAGACTCCTTCCTTTCTTCTAATGATGACTACGTTTATGAAACGGACCTCGGGGATACGGAAGACGTCCCACTCATTGCTGTTCACTTCTCTGAGATTTTTACCGGCAGGGAGACTACTGCAGTATTTGTCGAGGGAATATTCCAGGTATCGGACGAATACGTTAAAATCGAGGGAGGAGATGAGTTCGGGGAACTCGAAGTAGGTTCTATTTCAAGCTCGGGAATCAGGATGGAAAATGAAGATTCCATTTCCCTTAGCAAGGGGGATACTGTCGAGCTTATGGGCAAACTTGGTTTTGTGGTGGCTGATGCCGATGAACTCCGTTTTGCCCTTGAGGTAGAGGCCTCCGAACCCGGGATTTACGAGTTGAGGGGTACGGTCTACGATGAAATTTTCAATACGACGGTATGGACGCCTTTCAACTTTGAAGGTTTCTACTACAACATCGATGAAGACGTCTCGACCGAAAGACTTGTCATCAAAGAACTTGACGGGCGGTCGATTGACGACGAGATGCTCGTCTACTCCACAAAACCGGAACTCGTGGAGTTCGAGCGGGAAGACTGGGGAGGCTATGAAGTCATCGGTTTCCTTGCTGAGAAGTACTTTGCAGGGTACCCTGAAGGCGCCTTCGGGGATTCGGACCGTGTGAGTGTGCTTTCGGACAACATTCTTTCAAAGGTCCTGATTGATGAGGACGATAAAAAGTCGCTTTTCACCGGTTCCTCCCTGGTCCTCGAAAATGGCTATTCCCTCAAGGCAGCGGAAATCGATGTCAACGGGGACAGTGTTCTTTTTGAACTTTCCAAAGACGGAGACCTGCTGGAGACGGGCATTGTAAGTTCCAACGGGGACTATGTTTACGAAGCCGAACTAGGGGGTGCAGATGATGTCCCGATGATTGCGGTCCATGTAAGCACAGTCTTCAGGGGGACGGAAGTTGATGCCATATTCGTGGAAGGAATTTTCCAGATATCGGACGATTACCTTGAGCTTGAGGAAGGTGATTCCTTCGGAGAGATGGAAATCGTCTCTGTATCCTCTTCCGGTGTAATAATGGAAAATGAGGACTCCATCTCGCTATCGAGGGACGACACCATTGACCTTATGGAAAACGTCAAATTCAGGGTTGCCGATTCTTCTGAACTTCGCTTCTATCCCTTTGTTGAGGCGGTTAAAGGCGACGGGGGACAGCTGGATATTGACATGCCCGATACCCTGGTGGTCGGAGAGGAAGTTGAAATTCTTGTTACCGCAAGAGGTGTTGCAATTGGGGATGTCGAGCTGTTCTTTGAAGGTGAGAGTATAGGGGTCACTGGAGATGAAGGAAGCCTCGGGTACACGCCTGACACTGAAGGCAGCTTCACGGTTTCTGCGGAAAAGGGCGGATATGTCTCCGGAAGCAAAGAGGTGGATGTCCTGGCAGAAGGTTCCAGAAAACTGGTAATCGAAGTCTCTCCGGACCCCGTCCAGGAAGGGGATACCATAAGCATAAAGGTTACGGATTCCATTGGCGACAACCCTGTCTCCGGGGCTGATGTCTTCTTCGGAGGAGAGGATATCGGGGAAGCGACGAATGAAGCAGGTATCGTTTCCTACTGGGTGACCACTCCGGGAACTTACAAAATTAACGCTTCTAAAGCCGGATATGAAGACGGGGAAGCGGTCATAGAGGTGCTGGAGCACAGAGCTGAATTCGTGTTCACAAACCTTACTATCGAGCCTGCTTCCGTTGAAGCTGGGGCGTCTGTTATGGTCACAGCACAGGTTGAAAACACCGGAAATGCCGAAGACGAAAGTACCGTGGAATTGCTTGTCAACGGCGAAGCCGTGGATTCAGAAACAATAAGTCTGGGGGCCGGGGAAAGCACGACTCTCGAATTCTCCCACCCGGAAGAAGAGCCCGGAACGTACACCGTTGAAATCGGGGGCCTTAGCGGAAGTTACGAGGTCACGGAAAAGACCCCCTTCCCGGGCTTTGCGCTGACCCTGGGAATAATGCTTACGGTGTTCGTGGTGTTCAGGAGGAGAAAAGGAAAGAACTGAAATGGATTCGGAAATAACCGATGGATTCGGAAATAACCGATGGATTCGGAAAGTGATGAGTTAGAAGGAGTTGTAATTTTTTTCTTCCTTCTTCCTTTTTTTCCTTATTTTGGTTTCTTTCCTTATTTTGGTTTTTTCAGTTTATTTGCTTTCTTTTCCGCGCTTTTTTACGTCGTTTGACTACGTTGCGAAATTACAACTATGAATGAATAATGGGCCTGTATAAAAGGAATAAGTAATCAGCTATGAACGGATATAAATAGGATATGAGGCAGAATGTAAGAACCTGCAAAATGCAAGTTGCAAATCCCTGATATCGGTCGATACCATGCTTGAGTTCTTGTATGATTTAATCACTGAATATGCTTACATAAACCTTTTTGTCCTGAGTTTTCTGGCTTCTACGATTCTTCCTTTCGGGGCAGAGGCACTGTTAGTTGCGCTTGTCTACCAGGGTTTCAATCCTTTTTTTGTTGTTATGGTGGCGACAATAGGGAATTTTCTAGGAGCTTGCACTACATACTACATCGGGCTGAAAGGCCGTGGTGCTCTTGATAAGTACTTTTCTCCTTCGGAAGAGAAACTTGCTAAGAGTGAACGCCTCTTTAAGAAATACGGGGTATACACCCTCCTCTTGAGCTGGGTGCCTGGGATCGGGGATGTCATCACCATGGCTGCGGGGCTGATGAACCTTCCCTTTGTGGTATTTTCTGTCCTGGTATTTGCAGGAAAATTAGGGCGCTACGCTGTCCTTGCTTATTTTACCGTGTTCCTTAACTCCAGCCTCTCTTTATTATCGGCTTCCCTTCTCGGCTGACTTTTCTGTCAGTTAATTTTCAAAGACCCCTTTCTTCCCTTTTCCTTTTTCCCCTTTCCTTTTTCCTCTCTTTTTCTTTTTCTTCTCTTTTCTTCTCTTTTTCCTTTTCTTCCCTTTTTTGAATTTCCTTTCCATTTCCAAAATCAAGTGAATTTTATTTCGTATCCTTTAATCTTTCCCTTCCGTGTTAAGCTCTTACAAAGAATATACCGTGTACGAAATTAATCGGCATCTTTATCTATTATAACGTTCAATAATTAATTGTAAAAACAAATTTAATTGATTTACCTCCAAAACGCTCTGCTATTATGAACCTTTCTTCCGGATTCAAAAAACGCGACTAAGCTAAAGTTATAACCTCCATTTTTTTTATTTTTTTCTTTTACTTCTTTTTTATTATTTCTTTTAGCTTCATTATAGCTCTCATGCATAATATAATTCGGATTTTATTCGGGTTTTGAATCAAATTAACTTGTCTATTCCTGCAGGATCATCTTTTCCCATATATTTATATATCTGAATATAATTTTATGTCTCTCATGCACTTGCTTTTTTGAAACCGTAAGCTTTATGTATTGCTCTACACAATTTAACTTGCTTTAACATCAATAATATTTACTTGATCCCGGAATCGCATACTGGTATTTCCGGGCTAATATACTACTGATATCCATCTCTTAAAATTCCTGACTATAATTCATTATCCAAATGGTGATTTAATGCACGTGATGGAAGGTTTTTTACCGACGCCCTGGTGGCAGGTCTGGTTTGCGATCTCAATCCCGGTGATCGCATTCGGGATTTATAAAATGAACAAACTTGTAAACGAAAAACGCGAGATATTACCTCTTCTGGCTGTCGCCGGTGCATTTATCTTCGTGCTCTCTTCCCTGAAACTGCCTTCGGTTACGGGGAGCTGTTCTCACCCGACGGGGACGGGAGTCGCAGCAATTATCTTCGGGCCTGCAATTTCCGCAGTGCTCGGGGTAATCGTGCTTCTCTATCAGGCTCTTTTCCTTGCCCACGGAGGGCTGACTACCCTGGGGGCCAATGTCTTTTCCATGGGTATTGTGGGTCCTGTGGTGGCATACCTGGTCTATAAAACAGGGATGAAAGCCAACCTGAACTTCTATCTCGTTGTCTTCTTAGCTGCCACGCTTGGGGATTGGGCAACTTATGTGACTACCTCCGTGGAACTTGCCCTAGCTTTCCCTGACCCGACAGGTGGTTTTGTCACTTCTTTCGGGAGGTTTGCTACTGTTTTCGCACTAACACAGGTCCCTCTGGCAATTATGGAAGGGGCGGTTACGGCGTTGCTTTTCAAATATGTGATCAACGTTAAGAGCGACGTTCTTGTGGAGCTTAAAGTAGTCGAAGAATCAGTTGTCCGCAAACTAAGGGGGCTTAGCTCATGAGCCGGAAACTCGAACTTATCGTCCTTGCCATTATCCTGGTCTTTGCAGTCCAGTTCGTCTACATGTCCTCAACAACAGACGCCGAATACGGTGGGGCTGACGGGGAAGCCGAGGGTGTTATTGAGGAACTCACCGGCGGAACCTATGTGCCTATCGCAGAACCCTTTTGGGAACCTCCAAGTGGTGAAATCGAAAGCCTTCTTTTCGGGCTCCAGGCAGCCATAGGGGCAGGGATCATCGGTTACTTCCTCGGGTATTACAGGGCAAAAAACCTTTATGAAGGTGAAGTCGCTTACAAAGGCAAGAACCGGGATAGTGAAACTCGTTCATAATGTTGGCAACTGAGCTTTCCTTTTCATTTGTAAAAGGAAAGTTTTTATCTTTTGCCTTTTATTTTTACTTCTTAGTCCTAATTCATCAGTGACGGGTTACCTAATGACAAACATACTTGATGACTATGCTCTTATGAGCCCTCTAAGGTACCGGAATAACTGGCTTAAACTGACAATCGTAGCTTTCGGTCTGCTTGCGGGAGTCTCGGCCTATTCTCCTATCCCACCTTTTTTCATAGCGCTTTGCATGAGTTTTGCAACGGTTTTTCTCGGGAAAACCCCGTTCCGTTTCTATCTCAAACTCCTTCTGGCTCCTCTGGGCTTTGCAGCGGTGGGGGTTTTGATCATCGCTTTTTTCTCAGGTACCGGGGCTGAACTTTATTCTTTCAGGCTTGCGAGCTATCCCCTGACTGTCCGAGCAGATGGCCTGGAACTTGCGATGCTGGTGCTTGCAAGGTCTATTAGCGGGATGTGCTGCCTTTACTTCCTGGCTCTGACCACCCCAATGATCGAGCTGTTCTCGGTTCTTAAAAAATCCGGCTTGCCCGGGTCTGTGGTTGAACTTTCCATGCTGATTTATCGTTATATCTTTGTTTTCCTGGACATGGCAGTTCAAATAAAGTTTGCACAGACTGTCAGGCTCGGCTACGGGAATTTCAAAAAGTCCTTCCGCTCTTTCGGGATGCTCGGGAGTACGCTTTTCATCCGGTCATGGGACCAGGGTGAAAAACTCTTCGTATCTATGAACTCAAGATGTTATGACGGGAAAATGACAATGTTTGAAACCAGAAGGCCTGTCAAACTGCCTGAACTGCTGCTAACGTCCGCATATTTCTTATCCACCCTCACATTGTTCTATCTTACAAGAGGTGTGTCCATCATTTGAGAGGCGAAAAACATGACTATTCTTGAAACAAGAGGGCTTACGTACTCCTATCCAGACGGAAACGTGGCTCTCAAGGACATTAATATCAAGATTGATAAAGGGAAAAAGATTGCATTTGTCGGGCAGAACGGGTCCGGAAAATCAACTCTTTTTATGCTCCTGAACGGGACCATGAAACCCGGGGAAGGCGAAGTCCTTTTCCACGACGTACCTTTCAAATACAACTCGAAATCATTGAGGGAAATAAGGAAATCCGTGGGAATCGTGTTCCAGAACTCTGATGACCAGCTTTTTGCTCCTACCGTCTACCAGGACGTGGCCTTTGGCCCTGCAAACCTTGATTACCCGAAAGAAAAGCTGGAGACCTGTGTTAACAGGGCGCTTGAACAGGTAGGGCTTACCAATTTTAAGGACAGGCCACCCCACCACCTGAGCGGAGGGCAGAAGAAGCGGGTTGCAATCGCAGGAGTTATGGCTATGGAACCCGAAGTGCTCATTCTTGACGAGCCTCTTTCCAACCTGGACCCCGTGGGAGCGGACGAGATCATGGACCTCCTCAACGAGTTCAACCATTACGGGAGCACGATCATCATCTCGACCCACGATGTCGACCTTGCATACCGCTGGTCGGATTATGTTTACCTCATGTCGGACAGCGAGCTTATCGGGGAAGGAGCACCTGAGGTCCTTTTCAGGCAGACTGAACTCCTGAAACTTGCAGGTTTGCGTTCCCCTTCTTCCCTTGAAGTCTACCATGAACTTGAGAGGAGGGGCCTTGCAAAAGGCTATCTGTCCCCCAAGACTCTGCCTGAACTCGTAAATGCGCTGCGGCCTCCCGAGTTGATGTGGGTGGACGCGCCTCACGGGGTCAAAGAAGACGATACTCTTAACCTGGGAATCCTTTACGGGGAATATTCTCCCAACTCTCCCTACGAGGCTATTAACGCAAGAGTCCTGCACATTCATCCGGACGGCAAAGCCATCGTTGAGTTGAAACGCCGCAGCATCAAGGCCGGGGGTATCCTGCTCTATGATACGGATAGTTATTCTTACCCTGAGATCCTGAATATTATAGAAGAAGGGGACGTCACCTTTGTAGGGGCCATGGGCAAAAAGAGTAAAATCCTGGCCGAAGAGGACGGCATCTTCCTGGACGTTACCTCAGGCGTCATTGACAGGTCTATCCTCACCGCCCTTTGTGGAAAACGCTGTCTCATCCTGACTGGTGGAGGCATGGTTGAACATGCATTCAAGCGGATCCGCGAGTACGTGGAATTAAGCGGAATCGAGTTGAACGTCGGTACATTCAATACGGGAGAAGAACTTCCCTGGCTGGAAGTGTTAGAAGAATCTGCCGAAGGTTTCAGGGTTTAAGGCCCGGATACCCTTTTGCTGTTTCCACTATTCATTTTTTTCTCGCAGGATCGAGTTTTTTTCTTTACTTTCCCGTGTTGCAGCCGGGTCGTTTAGATCGACTCGTAGCTTTTCTTAAGGAGAAGCGCATCTTCTTCGAGGTTCGGGCTTTCGCAGATTACAAGCCCTTTGACTTTGAATTCTTTCAGGGCTTTCAGGAGCTCCATGTAGTTGAAATCGGCTTCCTTCAGGACAAGGTGTTTCTTTTCCCCGTTTTTGCCGTAATCGATCCCTGAGACGTGCATGTGCATGTTTGAGAGCCCTTCTTTTCCAAGCTCTTCTTCGACCCTGTCAAGAATAGCCTTAAATTCGGGGTAGGAATTATCCTTTCCTTCCCTCGCATGCAGGTGGGAAAAGTCCAGGCAGGGCATGACTCCTTCGATTTCCGCGCTCAGGGCGAGCACTTCCTCAAGGGTCCCGAACTGGCTGCGTTTACCCATGGTCTCGGGGCGGAGGACTGCCGGAATCTCTTCGTCTCTCAGCTTTCCGGTAAGTTCCCCGAGCGCTTCCGCCACTTTTGCATAGACGCTTTCTTTGCTGCTTTTCTGGTAGAAAGCTGCATGTAAAACCACAGACCGCGCTCCGCAGAGGCTGCCTATCCGGGCGGACTGGTAGATCCTTTCCATGCTTGCCTTCAATTTTTCCTCTTCCGGGGAGTTGAGGTTGATGTAGTAAGGGGCATGGACGCTAAGGGCTATACCTTCTTTTTTTGAGGCTTCAAAGACGTTTCTTGCCCCTTTCTCCCGCATACGCACTCCCTGCACAAACTCAAGTTCCATGCATTCCAGGCCCAGTTCCCGGACCCGCTTTATTCCTGCGGCGCTGTTTCTCCCAGTAGAGCTTCTGGGGACCCCCGCAGTTCCGAAAAGCAGTTTTTCAGGCGGCATGTGTTTCAAAAAAGTTTTTGCTGGTTTTCTTAGCTTCTTCTTCTTCTTCTTTTTTCTTAGTTTTTTTCCCGTTTTGAAGGGCTCAGGAAGCTCAGACAAGGCCCAGGAAATCTTTCAGTTCCTTTGCCCTTTCAGGGGACACCTTTTCGCTAACAACTTCCAGCAGCTCGTCCAGGTCTTCGTCCAGGGACCTGACGTCTTCCTTGTTTTCCAGGGCCAGCCCTACCAGGTAGTCCAGCTCTTCAGGGTCCAGTCTTTCCAGCCGTTCTCTGAAATCTTCTGCAGACTCGGCAAACTTGTGCGAGATCGGTCGAAGGATGTAGGGAAAATGGTGTCCTGCTTCCCTGGATACAGTTTCTCCCCCTGCTTCCGGGGCCAGTTTGTTGAAAATTTCGATGTCCTTTTTGCTGAATTCTCTTGGCATGTTATCTCTCTATAATCTTGTCCTGATTTATATTTATTGAATATCAAAACTGTTTAAAAAACGATGTTGAATAATATTGAAGGCATGCCGAAAAATTCAGTCACAAATTCAATTACAAATTCAGTCACAAATTCTATCAGAAACTTCTGCCGGAAAGTCGCCCCGGCAGAAGAACTCTGAGGGAATAAAATTTTCGTGAAAATAATTTTTGAAATCTCAGGATTTTGTCTTCAACCTGCCGTGTCTGTCTATCTCTCCTTTTGCGATCCGCGTGGTAGATATCGGGGTCCTGTCTTCTGCCATTACATATTCGACATATTCTATTTTCAAGGGTTTCAGGCTCTGCTCTTCACGCAGGTGGTTGATCTTCAGGGCTACGGGATAGGTTTCCGGGGAGACGATGATAAAGTCAAAGTCTTCTTTGACGGCGGGGCCGTAGGGGTCGCTCAGTTTCTGTATTTCATATTTTTCTTTGGGAATCTGAAGTTTTTCGATGTACTCCTGCAGCAGGAATTCCCTGCTTTCATATTCTTCTATACTGTGGGTTTTGCTTAGCATCTCGTCCGAGGTGAGCCCTATGTATACCTTTCCATCCCCGGCTACCTCAAAAGCCTTTTTTATAAGTTTGGTATGTCCATCGTGCATGTATTGAAACGTACCACCTACGGCGACTTTTGGCATAATGGGTGATATTGTATCAAATAAAAAGAAGTTTTTGGTTTTTTTTGGAGTTTTTAGATGTGTTTTCTATTTTTTCTTCCTTTTTCCTCTTTTTATGGCTGCTTCGCGAATGATTACTTACTTCTTTTTCCATTTTCTTTATCTTTTTGTTTTCTCTTCCTTCACTTTCTCTTTCCTTTCCCGTTCTTCACTTTCCCGTTCTTCACTTTCCCGTTCTTCACTTTCTCTTTCCTTTCCCGTTCTTCACTTTCTCTTTCTTCACTTTCTTGTTCTTTCTTTTTTTACCTGCTGCTGGCTTTTTCAGTGTCAGTAGACCCTGGATGCCCTGGCACTGAATACTTTCACCCCACCTCCTCCAGCTTTATATACTTGCAAAACAATAGGGAACCAATCATTATGCACCTTACACAAACATGTGCATTGTAAAGGAGTTATTCATAAATGAGCGAAATGTTACTGGAAGAGTTGCCCGGAGTTGGCCCTGCAACTGCAGAAAAACTCAAGGAAGCCGGATTTAACACTATTGAGGCAGTGGCAGTAGCCTCTCCTTCCGAACTTGCCAATACAGCCGAAATCGGGGAATCAACAGCCGCAAAGATCATCAATGCCGCAAGGCAGGCCGCAGATATCGGAGGTTTCGAGACCGGGGACACTGTCCTTGAGAGGCGGAAACTGGTGGGGAAGCTTTCCACCGGCTGTACGGAATTTAATGAAATGATGGGTGGGGGCGTCGAGACCCAGTCTATTACCGAACTGTACGGGGAGTTCGGTTCAGGGAAGACCCAGGTGGCCCACCAGCTTGCAGTAAACGTCCAGATGTCAAGGGAATACGGAGGACTGGACGGTTCGGTCATTATCATCGATACTGAAAACACCTTCCGGCCTGAAAGGATTGCCCAGATGGTACAGGGGCTTTCCGATAGATACGGCCTGGAACTGAACCCTGAAGAATTCTTGCAGAATATTCACGTTGCCAGGGCATACAATTCCAATCACCAGATGCTGCTTGTGGACTCCGCAAATGACCTTGCAAACGAGCTCAAGGACTCTGATAAGCCAGTACGCCTGCTCATCGTCGACTCTCTCATGGCCCACTTTAGAGCCGAGTACGTGGGCAGGGGCACCCTTGCGGACAGGCAGCAGAAACTTAACAAGCACATGCACGCCCTGCTCCGTTTCGGAGACCTGTTCAATGCTTGTGTTGTCGTAACCAACCAGGTCATGTCAAAACCCGATGCCTTTTTCGGGGATCCCACCAGGCCGGTTGGGGGGCACATCGTGGGGCACACGGCTACTTTCAGGCTTTACCTCAGGAAGTCCAAAGGCGAAAAGAGGATCATCCGGCTTGTGGACTCTCCGAACCTGCCCGAAGGAGAAGCCGTGGTTGCGGTCACTACCTCAGGGCTGGTAGACCAGTGATAAGGGTCCGGCAGGGCGAAGCACAAGATCTGAAGCACAAACTTCATTAAGGAAATCACAACCACAAAAATTTCCGGCGGGGAAACGTTTTAGTATCCCCTGCCAATCTCTTTTCAATGAAATTCAAAGCTATCGTTGTTGATATCGACGGGACGATCACCTGTGAGAAGAGGGAACTCCACCTGAAGGCCGTGGAGAAGATACGTTCCCTGAACGTCCCTGTGATCCTTGCCACCGGAAACATTCTCTGTTATGCCAGGACAGCTTCGAAGCTGATCGGTCTTAGTGGGGCCGTGGTCGCTGAAAATGGGGGTGCAGTTACTGTTCGTTATGACGTGAACGGCACTTTTGAGGAAACTATTGAAGAGTGTGAAAGGGCTTTTGATTTTCTTTCCGAACACTTCGAACTTACAAAACTCGATCCTTTTTACCGGAAAACCGAAATTGCCCTTCGCCGGAATTTTGACCTGGAGAGGGCCAGAATGCTCCTCAAGGAACGGCCTTTTGATGTGGAGCTTATAGACACCAAATACGCAGTCCATATCAAGAGCAGGAAAATCAACAAGGGCACAGGGCTTATAAAACTTGCCGGGATGATGGGCCTTAAACCTGAAGAATTTGTTGCCGTCGGGGATTCCGCAAATGACGTTGAAATGCTTGAAGCTGCAGGTTTCGGGATAGCCGTTGCAAACGGGGACGAGGAAATTAAAACTGTTGCCGATTACGTAACTGAAGCCACGTTCGGGGCCGGAGCGGTGGAAGCCTTCGATTTTCTCCAATCCAGGGGCTGGATATAAGCGATCATAAGTCTCAGAAAATCCGTAGTTCCCCGAAAACCTGCAATTACAAACTACAGTATACAAATTCAAATTAAGTAAACAAATTCAAATTAAGTAAACAAATCCAGGTAAGAAGTAAACAAATCCTGGTAAGAAAAAGGTTCAAAATAAAAAGGTGTTACCCCTCCTCCGGCCTTCCGGGGAACGGGTAGCGGTGAAATAAACTTAATCGTATCCACCGGGCCTGCCGCAGCAGGCAAGTGCAGCCCTTGCAGCCTTTGCATATATTGAAAAATATGAGCTCCCGCCTGCTCTTTATTTTTCGGCACGCGGGATTCTATTCAGCCTGCTGGATGCTTTTCGGTTCTGATTTTTCTTTTTTGCTTTTCAGTTCCCTGCCCGGGCTCTCATCTTGTCAATGATGATGTAGTCTTTGATGGCACTTACGGAATCGAAGGGCAGGAGGATGTAGTTGCCCTCTTTTTTGTATTTGGCAGTATCAAGGTTAACATTCGGTTCGACCATCAGGTCTATGAGGTGTCCGGCTTTGATCTCCAATACTATGTTGGTCAGCGTACCGATCTCTGTTCCGTCCGTTGCCATCACCTGGGTGTTGGAGATAAGGTTCCTTGCAAATACTTTAGACATTTTTATCGTGTCTCCGTCCTCAATGTAATGTGGGATATAGGTTAGGGGTAATTCTGGATTTCTACTTATTAAATTTCGTTTTATTTATATTTATATTTTTTAAGAACTTCTTCATCTTTAGTGTTTACTCCTTTAAATTCTTACCTATATCCTATATAAGCACTTGGTTCGGCAGGTTTCGTACCGCCCTTAAACTGTTCTTCAATCTTTTCATAATACTGGGCGATGTTCTCCGTGATCGTGGGCTTTACCTTCTTAAGCCCTTCCCTGAAGTGTCTCATTTCGATTTCTTCAATATCGAAATTTTCGCGAAGCGCCCGCATTACCGCTTCTCTGCACACCGCTTCTATATCAGCACCCACATACCCTTCTGTTTCGTCAGCAAGGGTATCAAGGTTCACGTCCGCTGCAAGGGGTATTCCTTTGGTATGAATCCCGTAAATCTTGAGCCTGCCTTTCCGGTTGGGTGAACCCATATAGACCAGCCTGTCAAAGCGTCCCGGCCTCAGGATTGCCGGGTCCAGCAGGTTCGGGCGGTTGGTTGCGGCGATTACAACCACGTCTTTCAGGGCTTCGAGCCCATCCATTTCGGTTAGGATCTGGTTAAGGACTCTTTCCGAAGTCTTGCTGTCCGAGGATTCCATCCCTGGCATGGAAGCAATGGAGTCGATTTCATCAAAGAAGATCACGCAGGGGGCAACCTGCCTGGCTTTCTTGAAAGTCTCCCTTATTGCTTTTTCCGATTCTCCAAGCCACTTTGAAAACATTTCCGGGCCTTTGACGCTAATGAAGTTGGCGTTGCATTCCCTGGAAACTGCCTGAGCGATCAGGGTCTTTCCGGTTCCCGGGGGGCCGTAGAGCAGGATTCCCTTGGGGGCTTTTATGCCCATCTTAAGGAATTTTTGCGGGTATTTAATAGGCCATTCCACGGATTCAATGATTGCCTGTTTGGCGTCGTCGAGCCCTCCCACATTGTCCCAGGTTACGGTTGGTATCTCCACAAAGATTTCCCTCAGGGCCGAAGGCTCGGTTTCCATCAGGGCCACTTCGAAGTTATTCTTGGTTACCACTATTTTTTCCAGTCTCTCGGGAGGTATGGCTTCTTTTTCCAGGTCAAGGTCCGGCAGGTTTTCCCTGAGGCAGCGCATGGCAGCTTCCTGGACAAGTGCAAGCAGGTCCGCACCCACAAAACCCTGGGTCCGCTCTGCCAGATACGTCAGGTATTTGTTTAACTGTTTTTCTTTCCTGAGAACTTCTGCGGAAACCTCTTCAACCCCTGCCTCTGTTTCGGGTTTTTCAGCTTCTTCGGCTACTTCGGCTTCGATTCCGGTTTCCACAGGGTCCTCGTCACTTTCAATGGGCATTCCCCGGGTGTGGATCTGCAGGATTTCGTACCTGTCGTTGATGTCCGGGACTCCGATATGGATTTCCCTGTCAAAGCGCCCGGGCCTCCGGAGTGCCGGGTCAATGGCGTCTATACGGTTAGTGGCCCCAATCACGACAACCTGTCCCCGCTCTTCCATCCCGTCCATGAGGGTCAGGAGCTGGGCAACGACTCTTCTTTCCACTTCCCCTGTCACGTTTTCCCTTTTCGGGGCAATGGAATCGATTTCATCGATGAATATGACTGACGGGGCATCCTGGGTTGCCTCTTCGAAAATCTTCCGGAGCCTCTCCTCGCTTTCCCCGTAGAATTTCCCTACAATTTCCGGGCCTGCGATGTAGTGGAAGCTGGCCCCCGATTCGTTTGCCACGGCTTTTGCGATCAGGGTCTTTCCGGTTCCCGGAGGGCCGTAAAGGATGACCCCTTTTGGAGGCTCGATGTTCAGGTGGTGGAAGAGTTCCGGGTGTTTCATGGGAAGCTCGATCATTTCCCGAACGCGCATTATCTCTTGCCCGAGCCCACCTATATCTTCGTAGGTGACTCCCCTGGCAACCGTTTCGTAGCCCTGCACGGGTTTTTTCCTGAGTTCGATCCTGGTGGACTCGGTGATCAGGACGATTGCGTTTGCAGGATCCGTTTCAACTGCTACAAGCGGGATTACCTGGCTTGTAGTCAGGGACTCGGTCATAGGGTGGGTCATAGAGTTGATGATAGGAATGATGTCCCCCTTGAAAACCGGTCTTTTCAGGATATGCCGCTTTATGATCTCGTTTGCGTGCTCCCCGAACTGCAGTTCCGGTCCCCCTGCCTGGGTCATGCTTTCCGGAAGCGCCAGGATAACCTTGTTTGCTTCCGGGGCTTCGACCTTTTTGATGCTGACCCTTTCCCCGATTCCGACTCCCGCGTTTTGCCGGATAAAATTGTCAATGCGGACGATTCCCTGCTCCCAGTCCTGGCGGTCCGCTCTCCAGACTTTCGCGGTGGTCATTTTCTTCCCCCTGATTTCAACAATGTCACCGGGAGAGAGCTGAAGCTTCAAAAGTGCTGTTGGGTCAAGCCGGATTATTCCCCTTCCGAGATCGATAGGATATGCCTTTTCAACCTTTAACTGTATTTCTTCCATGGATCATCCCAAAAATAGTTCTTTTTTGATTGTAATTTTTTGTTTAACAGTGTAATGTGGATGAGAACCGGATTTTTCCCCGATTTTTCCGGATTGAGCGGTTCTGGTTTTGTTTGCTCCCTATATTAGATTCTCCTTTTATTTCAAGGATGCCCGTCATCATAAGATGCCGCCTCAGAAACCTGATATTTTTCTGATGTAGCTCCGTTTATACCTCATTCCGAATAGTTAATTATGCCTTATTTTTTCCGGGCGTTGTCTGTCAACATAAGGTTGCCTGCAGTAAAGTTTCGTGCCAATATTGGTTGCCTGCAGATTCAGTTTCGTGCCAGCATATGTTGGCTGACGATCTCAATTTACTTTCTTTTTCTCCTGACCTTTTCTCCACCCATTTTATAATGTATAGGTTATATTTCTCCTATGTCCTCTATTTATTAAATAAGTTTACCCTCTTTTCTATTTTCTCCGGTAGGGTTTATGCATTTACAGGTTTCGCAGTATAAAATTTACCGGAATAATAATTTAGAATCACCGGAATAAATATCGGGAATTACCGGAATAATAATTTAGAATCACCGGAATAAATATTTGGAATTACCGGAATAATAATTTAGAATCACCGGAATAAGGCTCATAATTGCCGGAATAAATATTTGGAATTACTGGACTAAATATTCGGAATTACTGGACTAAATATTCGGAATCACCGGTATCAGGATCAGGAATCCATTATATAATCCCCTTACAATTCATCATATACGCAAATCCAGGAAATTGAGAGCATGGACCTTGAAAAAGCGCAGAACATCATTGTTGATTTTATCCGGGAAAAAGTAGACAAAGCCGGAGTTTCCGGGGCAGTTGTAGGCATCAGTGGGGGCATAGACTCCGCCCTTACCGCAACCCTTACGGTAAAGGCCCTCGGGGCTGATAAGGTGCTGGGAATTCACATGCCCGAAGCCGGGCTGACCTCCGAATCGGACAGTGACGATGCAAAAGCCCTTGCGGACTGGCTCGGGATCGAGTACAGGACAATTGACATATCGGGCATTGTCTCGGCTTTTATGGATTCTGTCCCTGAAAGTGAATCTGCGGACCGGCTCTCCAGGGGCAACCTGAAAGCAAGGGTAAGAATGTCCCTGCTCTATTTCCATGCAAACTGTCTGAACCTCATGGTCATGGGAACCGGGAATAAAACCGAGATTTTCCTTGGCTACTACACGAAGTACGGGGACGGAGGTGTTGATATCGAGCCCATAGGGTACCTGTACAAAACCGAAGTCTGGGAGCTTTCCCGCAAGCTCGGGGTCCCCGAGCCCATTATAAGCAAAAAACCCTCCGCAGGCCTCTGGGCAGGACAGACCGATGAGGCCGAACTCGGGATGTCCTACGGGATCGTGGACAGGGTCCTCGTGATGCTGGAAGAAAAGCAGAGTCCTGAAAGAATTGAAGAGGTCCTTTCCATCTCGGAAGAGCAGTTGGAGTCAGTCCTCAGGCGTATGCAGAGCAATGAACATAAGAGGAATGTCCCTCCGATTCCTGAATTTTCCTGAATTTTCCTTGAATATTCCTTGAATATTTCCGTGAACATTACTCTGGGTCCTTATAGTGAACAGGGGAGATTTCTTCCCCGGTCGCAACTTTTCTTTAACGTGAAGGAAATATTCTGCAGTCAGAGCGTTTTTCCCTTACAAGGGGTTTTGCAAGGTGTCTCCTGGCACAGGGAGGGACTTCGTATAGGCCGGGTTCAAGGACCCTTTCTATTTCGCAATTGACTTTTGAAGGGGCCTGAGTCTTGCATTTCCTGCAGCGGAACCCCTGTCCTTGCCCTGCTGACTTCATGTGTTTCCCACAGGTGGGGCATTTCGGGTTTTCTTCCGTGTAGAGGGGGGCAAGTTCTTTGATTTCGATTTTTTCTATGTTCAGGGTCCGGGAGTTCACGCTCCCGAAAAGCACGACCCTGTCCCCGGGAAGCAGTTCCCTTACAAGCGCCCGGAAGTTCTTTGTCGGTTCGAAGGCCGCACAGTCAAGTTCGGCTCCCGCTTTGTCCCGGAGAGGGAAGATTACGTGCCCCCCGTGAATTGTTTCCGGAGTTGCGGATACCGTGCCCTCCACCCTGTACGAGTGCATGTCCCGGATTTCCGCAATGCTCCCCACAGGCAGGATATGCATGTCAGTGCCCTGGTTTGTCCTGTACACTGCAAAGCGTTCGGCGGGCTCAGCCCTGACAATGGAGGCGGCTTTTGTGACCGTTTCAGGGCTTTTCCCTCTTATCCCGAAGAGGACAGGGTCCGGGGAGTGCGGCACGCATACCACAAGCCCGTTTGTGTGGTCCAGGGTGTCCCAGGTCCCCGGATATGTCTGCCTGTCGGCTTCTGCCAGACTTTCCTTTTCCACGGAGCGGGGGGTCCCCCACTTTTCCCGCTGCCTGTAAGCCAGGTGTTCATAGGTGTGGTCCCAGTCTTCCCGGTTTAGCATGGCCCCGCAGGCTGCAAGGGCGCCGATGAGCCCTCTCCCGTTCTTGAAGCTTTTTGAGGGGATCCCGAGTTCCAAGATCAGGTTTTTTGCTTCTTCGATTGTGATTACGTCCCTGACTGCTTTTTCCAGAAAGGCCCGGAGGACGGGTTTCAGACGTTTCCCTTCGCTATCCGGGATGAAAACAGCTCCCGGATTTGTCTTTTCACATTCAAACCGGGCAAATTCTTCGATTCTGGAAATTACGCGGTCCATAACTTTCTCAGGGTAGCAGGTCTCCAGCCTGAGGGCTACGGCTGCGTTTCCCCGGGTCTTGTGGGGGATGGTGGGGTTCAAGCGGACGAGAAGCGGAGGTTTTTCTACTTCCCCGAAGGCCTGCAGTTCTTCGAGCAGCAGGGCTCCCAGGTAAGTGGTGCACATCCCTTCATTTGAGTCCGTGTCGTCAATTCCGATAATCATTTTTCCCGAACTCCGATAATCATTTTTTCCTAACTCCGATAATCATTTTTCTGAATTCCGATAATCATTTTTCTGAATTCCGATAATCATTTTTCTGAATTTCCATTTTTCCAAATTTTTTCCTGGGGTTCAGGTCCCTTTTTCCGACTCTCCAGGCCCTCCCGGGCCTTCCGGCAATTTCCTGGCGGAGGGGGGTCTGGTTCTCTTCTTTTCGATTTTACGGTATAAACATTATTCTCAATATAGAAATATATATATAGATGTTCAAACAGAATCATCTATTGCAATGACAAAAGAAGTTCTCATACATCAAATTATTGATGTATTGTCCCATGCGGGTTTTGTAGTTTCCGAACGCTGCAATATCCGGCCGCGAAGTTTTGACATTGCTGCAAGGAAGGATAAAACTCTCTTACTCTGTAAAGTTTTATTTAACATTGACGGCCTGAACGAGGCAACTGCCCGGGAAATGAAGTACCTGGCAGACTATCTGGGAGGATCGGCTATAGTCGTGGGGGCTAAGACCAGGGATCAGATGCTTGAGGACAGCGTTGTATATATGCGCTACGACGTCCTCTCCCTGAGTGTCCAGACGCTCTTCGATTATTTTATCGAAAACATCCCTCCTCTGGTTTCCGCAGCTCCAGGGGGGCTTTACGTCTCCATTGACGGGTATATCCTGAAAAAAGCCCGTACGGATATTTCAATGTCTCTCGGGTCTCTTGCTTCCATGGTGGGTGTCTCAAGGCGGACCATCAGCAAATACGAAGAGGAAGGTATGGACGCTTCCATTGACGTGGTGCTCCAGCTGGAAGATATCTTCGGGATTGAGCTAGCCCTGCCTATAGATATCCTGAAACCTCTGGAGGGCAGGAAGTCCAGAAAAGAGCCCAGGTACGAAATGGAAGTTCCAGAACAGCCCCCTCAGCCCCATTCATCTCGTCCCGAGGACTCGGTCCTCAATATGATTTCCCTGCTCGGGTACGACATACTTACGACATCACAGGCTCCTTTCAAGGCAATTTCAAAGGACAAGTCTTCCACCATCCTTACCGGGGTCAGTGAGTTCAACACCACGGTAATCAAGAGGGCTCATCTCATGAGCAGCATCTCAAGCGTCACGAAGACCGAGTCAGTTTTCATCATCAATGGGCATGCCAAAATCAAGTCCGTGGAAAACACCGTGCTGATCGAGAAAAAAGAGCTGGGGAAAATAAGTGATTCGGACGAGCTTTTGACTTTCATAGAAGAGCGTAAGGAAGGGAGTTGAACTTTTTTCTTTTCTTCATGTTTTTTTTTCTTCATGTTTTTTTTTCTTCATGTTTTTTTTCTTCATGTTTTTATTCCTCCTATTCATGTTTTTTATCCCCCTTTTCTTTTCTTTCCTCTCTTCAAAATTTCCCTATTTCCTCAAACTCTTCTCCTTTTTTCTTTCAGATTCTTTCTTTTGATTTTCCCGGGTTTCCAAAACCCTAATATATCACTGTTTCAATTATGGGGCATCAATGACGGTAAAGATTGCAGTGCTTGTCTCCGGGCGGGGCTCGAACCTCCAGGCGATTATAGATAGCATTGAAAAGGGCTACATAAAAGATGCAGCGGTTAATCTGGTTATTTCCAATAAAGCCGATGCATATGCGCTGGAACGTGCCAGGAAACATGGAATTAACGCTGTTTTTCTTGACCCGGGAAGGTACGACAGACCCGTATATGATCGGGAAATCCTTAAACTTCTGAATAATTCCGGTGTGGATCTGCTCCTGCTTGCAGGCTACTTCCGGATCCTTGGCAGTGAAATCATTGAAGCGTACAGGGACCGGATTTTGAACATACACCCTTCCCTCCTCCCTGCGTTCAAGGGGCTGCATGCCCAGAGGCAGGCTTTCGAGTACGGGGTAAAGGTCGCAGGCTGCACGGTCCACTATGTTGATGAAGGGCTTGATTCGGGGCCGATTATTCTTCAGAGCTGCGTGCCGGTACTTCCCGACGATACGGAAGAAACCCTTACAGGCCGGATCCTCGAACAGGAACATATCATATATCCTGAAGCTGTCAGGCTTTTTGCGGAGGGCAAACTTAAAGTTGAGGGCAGGAAAGTAAGATCTCTGGATTAAGCCGGTGCCTTGAAAGCAATATCCGGAAATCCCATAAATAACGCCCATAAACAGCGCCCATAAACAGCGCCCATAAACAGCGCCCATAAACAGCGCCCATAAATCGGGTCCCAAAATTCCCTGTCTTAGTTCAGAATGTGAAACAGGCAGACATCAGATCGAAATTGTGTTCAATCAGGAAGGTGCTGAAAACAGGATCTATTCCTCCCTCAATGTCTTCTTTGATACCATAATGTTATATGTAGTTCAAAATTATAAGTAGTTCAGGTATTTAATGCCTTTAATGACCTTAATGCCTGTTCAAAATTCCACATTTCAAAATTTTACGAGAAAAAAACTGTTCAGAGGTTTTTCAGGAAATTCCCTCTTTAGCAATTTACCGTCAACCAATCTTATATCATCAACAAATTCTATATCATCAACAAGTTCTATATCATCAACAAATTCTATATCAATATCTTCAGCTTCATGTGTTGCAGCCTCAATTATCGCAAGCAACCAATTTAACACTCATTTAAATAATTCGTAATTTTAAGTTAACCGCTTAACAGCCATTAAAAAAACCTTGATTTAGAATCGTGCTTTTGAAAAAATATTAAATGCATGGATTAACCAGGTGACAGTCATGTCTTACATAGAAGAAATTGATCCGGAAATTGCAGCGGCTATTGAAAAGGAAGCCGAGCGTCAGGAATTCAAGCTTAACCTGATCGCATCCGAGAATTATGCGAGCAGGGCAGTTATGGAAGCCCAGGGCTCGATTATGACCAACAAGTATGCCGAAGGGTATTCAGGCAAGCGTTATTACGGAGGTTGTGACTTCGTGGACGTTGCAGAAAACCTTGCAATCTCCAGGGCAAAGGAAATTTTCGGGGCAAAATACGTCAATGTCCAGCCCCATTCGGGTTCAGGCTCCAACATGGCAGTGTACTTTTCGGTGCTGCAGCCGGGAGACACCATCATGTCCATGAACCTTTCCCACGGTGGGCACCTCTCTCACGGCAGCCCTGTAAGCTTTTCCGGGAAGCTCTACAACATCGTGCCATATGGTGTGAACAAAGAAACCGAGATGCTGGACTATGCCGAACTCCTCAATATGGCAAAGGAGCATAAGCCGAACATGATCGTCTGCGGGGCTTCGGCTTATCCGAGAGAGATCGATTTTAAGCAGTTCAGGGAAATTGCCGATGAAGTAGGCGCTTACCTCCTTGCAGACATCGCTCACATTGCAGGGCTTGTAGTTGCTGGTGTACACCAGAGCCCGGTGCCCTACGCTGACTTTGTGACCACAACCACCCACAAGACCCTCAGGGGGCCCCGTGGCGGAATGATCATTTCCAGGGATGAGGATCTTGCAAAGGCGGTAAATAAAGCAGTCTTCCCGGGCATTCAGGGCGGGCCTCTGATGCACATTATCGCTGCAAAGGCAGTTGCGTTCAAGGAAGCCATGAGTGAGAAGTTCAAGCAGGACCAGGTCCAGACGGTAAAGAATGCGGCAGCTCTTTGTTCCTGCCTTCAGGAAAAGGGCTTTAACCTCGTTTCCGGCGGAACCGACAACCATCTCATGCTAGTCAACCTGAACAACCTGGACATTACAGGCAAGGATGCAGAGGCAGCCATGAGCAAAGCCGGGATCATTGCCAACAAGAATACCGTGCCCTTTGAAACCCGCAGTCCCTTTGTCACCAGTGGTGTCAGGCTCGGGACCCCTTCCTGTACCACAAGGGGTATGAAGGAAAAGGAAATGGAATTAATTGCCGACTATATCGGAGCTGCAGTCAAGAACGCTGAAAACGAACAGCTCCTGTCGGAAATAAGCGGCAAGGTGAAGGAACTCTGCACACAGTTCCCGGTCTACCGCTAATCTAAGAGTTTTTGGGTGTTTCATTCCATGTCAGTAGAAGGCTATGAATCCAGAATCATAGACGGAAAAGCTCTTGCACAGCTTGTCGAAGAAGAAGTGAGGTCCGGAGTCGAGGACCTGGAAAGCGGCAGGGGGATTACCCCCGGGCTTGCTACCATCCTCGTAGGAGACGACCCTGCCTCCAAAATGTACGTCCGCCTCAAGCACAAAGCCTGTGATCGGGTAGGGATCAGGGCTGAAGACTACCTGCTCCCCGCAGATGCCAGTCAGGAGGAACTCCTTGCCCTGATAGCTGGCCTGAACGAAAACAAAGATGTGCACGCAATCCTGCTTCAGCTCCCGCTTCCTCCCCAGCTATCTCCCCAGAGTGCAATGGATGCCATAGCTCCTGCCAAGGACGCAGACGGTTTCCACCCTTACAACATGGGCAAGCTCATGATCGGGGATGAGGGACTGGTGCCCTGCACCCCCTACGGGGTCATCCGGGCTCTGGAAGAATACGATGTCCCGGTGCAGGGGAAAAATGCGGTCATTGTCGGGCACAGCAATGTGGTTGGAAAACCTATGGCTGCCATGCTCCTGAACAGGAATGCCACGGTTTCGGTCTGCCATGTCTACACCGATGATCTGAAAAAATACACCCTTGAAGCCGACATCCTCGTTGTTGCAGTCGGGGTCAAGCACCTGATCAAAGCCGATATGGTAAAAGAAGGTGCCGTGATTTTCGATGTGGGCATCACCAAGGAAGAAGATGGCGTATACGGAGATGTGGACTTTGAAAACGTCATCAAGAAGGCTTCACTTATTACTCCCGTACCTGGTGGCGTGGGTCCGATGACCATTGCAATGCTCATGAGACATGTGCTGATGTGTGCGGAAAAAAGCCTCTAAAAACCGTCTTTTGATATTTTTCCCCCGGGTTCGGGGGATTTTCCACATTTTGTTTTTTTTCCCCTTGTTTTTTGTTTTTCCCTTGTTTTTAGTTTTCTCTTTTTTCCCTTGTTTTTCCCCGTTTCTCTTGTTTTTTGTTTTCTCTTTTTCTCTTTTTTTCTTTTGTTTCTCTTTTTTCGTTTACCTTCTTTCTATATCATTTGCTTTTCCGGGATACCGGTGGGGGATATTCATTGTTCTGTTTTCCTAATTGTGTTAAATTAATTGTACACATCAATATTTTTATGTATTATTGAAACCCATTATAACATAGTTCCGTATAACTTCAATAATAAATATATATAATAAGTTATTAAATTCCATATTAGAATTGTGCCTTATAATTTGCTTTTGATATTAATTCCAATAATAACATGCTGATATTAACATAAATAGTAAGAATCCGGACCTTCCATTCCCGGCTTTCCCTAAAATTCCCACACCCTACACCCTTTCACATTGTATTCGAATGTTCTTTCCGGAACTTCTAATCTGTCGGGAGTCCGGACTATCGGCCAGCAAACCCTGCAGAGTTTTCTTCTCTATTCGGGCTTTGCCGGGTTCCGGAAAGGCGGTGTTTTTTTCGGGAAGCATGTCTTTGAATATTACAATTGAAATTTATTGAATCTGGTTGTCAAAAATGGTTGTTGATACTACTATCTGCGGTCTGAAAGTTGGAGACCGATACCCTGCGCATGTGATGGGTGTTATTAACCTGAGTCCAGAATCCTTTTTCAAAGGTTCGGTGGTTACCCCCGATTCCGTGCTCGAAATTGCCCGGAATATGGTCGAGGACGGAGCTACTTTCTTGGATGTAGGAGCCCGTTCTACCTGGAGGTTTTCAGAGCCTATCAGCAAGGCAGAAGAACTGGAAAGGCTCTTGCCTGTCCTGGAAGTTCTGGATGGGAATGTGGACGCGGTGATCTCCGTGGACACGATGTTTTCGGATATCGCAGAAGAAACTCTCAGGCGGGGGGCTGACCTCATCAATGACGTTTCCGGCTTTACCGCCGACCCGGATATGATAAGGGTTGTAGCGGACCACGGCTGTCCTGCTGTGGTGATGGCTTCGGAAAAGGTCCCGGGAGACCCTCTGGGGGTGGATGCAATTATCTCAGCGCTTGATTCTATTATACGGACTGCCGAAGCCGGGGGAATTGACCCGGACAGCCTGGTCCTTGACCCTGCCATAGGCAGGTGGACCGAAGAAAAACTTTCCTTTTACGACTTTGAAACCCTTGACGATTTTGATCGTCTGAAAATCTTCGAAAAACCTCTTCTAGCTGCCCTCTCAAGAAAATCCTTCATCGGAGATGTGCTGGGAAAATCCGCGCCTGAAAGGCTTTCCGGAAGCCTGGCTGCTGCAGCCATTGCAGTCTACAAGGGAGCTCACATCATCCGTACGCACGATGTACCCGAGACTGTGGACGCCGTGAAGGTCGCAGGGGCTTTGAGGAGCCGGCCCAGCCTGGTAAAGGAAGCCCGGTACGAGGTTTCAGTGGTTGAAATCAAGACCCCTCAGGATGCTTCTCTGCTAATGCGAAAGCTGGGAGCTACAGGAGTTGGCTCGCAGGTGATGCGGGACAAAAGTGTCCATCTGGTGCTAAGGATCAGGAAGCTCACCACAACCGAGGCTCTGATTATAAAACAGGAGATCCTTGCGCGGGGAGGCGATGCCGCCCTTACTCGTGATGCGGTTTCCCATGAAACGGAGATGACAGATGTCCTTGTGATGGGGACCCTGTTGCAACTCGAACGCCTGGCCCGGAAACTGGAGGGTCAGGCCCGTTCCCTTCCCCTTATTGCCGGAATGTTACGTGAATGTATCGCAAACAGGAGTGACCTGGACTATCGATATTCGAGGTAAACATGATCATAACTTCAGCAAAACCCCTTGAAGAGATCCTTGAAATATTAAAGGATGAGGACGATATCTTTATAATCGGATGCAATGTCTGTGCTGCAAAGCTGAAGACCGGTGGAGAACCGGAAGTCCTTGACATGTGCCGCCGGCTGGAAGAGCACGGAAAGCATGTATTGGGCTGGGCCCTTCCCACTGCAGCTTGCAGTATTCGCTCTTACGAATCCCTTGTAGAGAAAAACGAGAAGATAAAAGAGGCTCACTGCGTTCTTGTCATGGGCTGCGGAAGTGGAGTTTCTGCCACGTCCAATGTGGTGGACCTTCCTGTGTACGGCTCGAATAATACGCTTTCTCTCGGCGGATCGAGCAGCGGGAAACTTCTTACCAACCAGTGCATTATGTGCGGGGACTGTACGGTCGGGGATTTCGGAGGCTTGTGCCCGAAATCCCAATGTCCCAAGGGGCTTTTGAACGGGCCCTGCGGAGGGTCAGTTGCCGGGAAGTGCGAAGTTAACAGGGAAGATGACTGCGTCTGGGCTCTGATCTATGAACGTTTAAAGAAAATAAATAGACTTGATCTTCTTTATGTTATACATGCCCCAAAAGAGCATGCTTTTAAATAATTTCATTTCTAATATACTTATTTAATGCTTTTTAATTTTAGAGAAAAACTGAATTCCAGTAAATTTCTGGTTACTGCTGAAATATCTCCTCCGAAAGGTACGAACGTATCCACCCCCCTGGAAGACGCCATCCAGTTAAAGGGCCTTGCAGATGCCCTGAACGTCACAGATAACCAGTGTTCCATCATGCATATGAGTTCCCTGGCTTTCAGCAAGCTCCTGCTTGATGAAGGGCATGAGGTAATCATGCAGCTCACCTGCAGGGACCGGAACCGGATCGGGCTCCAGTCCGACCTTCTGGGAGCATATGCCCTCGGATTAAGGAACGTCTGTGTTATGACAGGGGACTTTCCTTCCTGCGGAGACCACCCGGGCTCTAAACCCGTGTACGACCTCGATTCAGTACAGCTTCTGGAGCTTGTCCGAAAACTTGACAAAGGGATCGATTTAGCAGGAAATAAACTGGACGGAGGGACTTGCTTCTGTATGGGTGCGGTTTCCGGCATAAACCCTCAAGAGGTCCTGCAGCTCATAAAACTTGGAAAAAAGGTTGGTTGCGGAGCCGATTTTATCCAGACCCAGGCAGTCTACGATGTGGGAATGTTTGAGGAGTTTGTGGAATCAACAGCTCACCTGGATGTCCCTATCCTTGCCGGCCTGATCCCCCTGAAGTCTCTGAGAATGGCTGAGTACATGAATGAGCATATCTCGGGAATACATGTCCCTGAAGAGATCCTTTCCCGTCTGAAAACCGCTTCTGACCCTGTTGAAGAAGGCTTCTCCATAGCCTCCGGGACCATAAAAGAGCTGACCAAATTGTGTCGCGGCGTTCATATTATGCCCATCGGGTCTCATAAGAATACTCCCCGTTTGCTTTCCATGGCAGGAATTTCCCCCAAGTAACTTCGAAGCATCCCGAAATAACCCCCAGGAACCCGGAAAGTATCCCGAAAAACACGGCATCCGCATCATTACCCTGTGGACCGTTGCTTCAAGAAGGTAACCTTTACCCCGTGGATCGTTGCTTCAAGAAGGTAAATTCAGGATTCGGGTCGGAGGGTTCCATCTATGTATTTTCCGCTTCATGAAGTTGGGTTTCCGGCGGACATTTTACGGCGTTAACTTTGCATACATTTGTTATGTGTTTTTTTCATTTTAACCTTTGATTTATTCCTCAAAAGTTTCTCCATATATAAGTTTTCATATGAGGTATTTTAACTCTTTTTAAGTAGTTCTGAAGCATATATTACATGTCTTTTAAGTCTTATTTTGCCTGTCTGTATCTTTTATTGGGCATTTTCGGTCGATTAATGTTAGCCTGGCTGCCAGAAGGCGTTGTTTTGATATTGGAATCTAAGGAATATTGAGTGTTTAGAAGATATCGGAATTTAAAGAAGATCGGGTGTTTAGAAGATATTGGGTGTTTTAAGGGCCCGGAGTTTCTCCGCAGGACCTGCGGGACTTCGGGAGGAGGCTACAATGCAGGTAATGGGTATCATATCATGCAATATTTTTGAGGATGAGATCGTCCATCTTGTGGAACATGACAGGGAGGTTAGCAAGGTCATCATAATTAAAAACGAAAATTCAGGGGGCATCGTTCGAAAACTTGAACAAATCGGCTGTCCCTTCAGGGAAGTAAATCTCGAAAATGTGGACGAGCACAGATTTTTCAGGGAACTTCACCTGGAAAATGATGATGGGGTGACCCTTGTGCTGAACATACTCGAAATCGTGGGCGCGAATCAGAGGCGCACAAAGCTGAAGTTGAACGTGTACGATGCTATCCTCCGGATGTCCCTGTTTTCGGATGGGTTGCTTCTCCTTTACGGGCTTTGCGGAAACATGCTTAAAGACATTGAAGCCGATTTCGAGCACCTGAAGTGCCCTGTTATAACCCTGAAAGATACCGAAGGCAACATCGTTGACGACTGCATCTGCGCAACCCTCGGAGGTAAAAACTCTTTCATAGATGTCGTGAAGAGTCTTGAAGGAAAACGAACCTTCATGCTTACCCCTATGTGGGCTGCCAACTGGGAACGTATGATTGTTGCCAACGGGTTTGCACGGAGCCTGGAAGCGCTTGAAGAATCAAGGATGGTATTCAGGGTTTCGAAGTACACTCAAGTCGCAAAAATCAACACCGGACTGAGTTTCCAGCAGGACTTTGACTCAAGGGTGTATGAGTTTGCGGACTATTATAGTTTCGATGTCAGGGAAATCGAAGCTGATCAGGCAATTTTTGAACGTTGTTACAGTGAACTGAAAAGTGCGGTTATGGCTCTGGCCTGAACCTGTAATTCCCGTATGTCGGGTTTTCCTTTTCTACTTTTCTACTTCTCTACTTTTCTGCTTTTCTTTTCTTTTCCCCTTTTCTTCCACTTTTTAACCTTTGATTTTTCCTTTCAGATCCGCTTTTTCCTGATGGTTTTATTTTGAAATTTTGGATACATTTATCAACAACTTCCCTTATTTTAGGCTGGGACCTCCTTTTATTCCGTCTTTTGGTTCCGGATATTGAAGATAATTTATTGGTTTTCAAAGGCAGTAAAATGAACTCAGAACTCACTTCCATCCAGATGTTCGGGATTAAGACCCCTATTATAAGGGCCGGGGACGATATTGTACAGATACTGGAAGTTGCACTGGAAGAAGCCTGCGTTGAACCCCTTGAAGGGGATATTTTCGTACTGGCCGAATCTGCTGTTGCCACTTCGGAAAACAGGGTAGTGGAATTGGAGCGCATAACGCCAGGGGAAAGAGCGGTGGCTCTGGGAGAAGAATACGAGCTTGACCCCAGGGAAATGGAACTCGTGATCCGGGAGTGCGATGAAATTTTCGGAGGAGTGCCCGGAGCCGCCCTTACCATCACGAAGGGGATCCTTGCACCTAATGCAGGGATCGATTCTTCCAATGCCCCGGAAGGGCACGTTGTCCTCCTACCCGAAGACCCGCGAAAGAGTGCCGAAAATATCCGTAAACAGCTCGAAGGACGTTACTCTTGCCGGCTGGGGGTTATTGTCGGGGACAGCAGGACCCAGCCCCTGAGGCTTGGCTGCACAGGGCTTGCGCTGGGAGTTTCCGGTTTCATAGCCGTGGAAGATGCAAGAGGTGCTTTTGATATCTTCGGAAAACCCCTGCATATAACGCACAAAGCAGTAGCTGATAACCTTGTTTCGGCTGCGGAACTCCTTATGGGGGAGGGTGGGGAAAGGGTGCCCTGCGTGCTCATCAGGGGGGCTCAGGTCAAGCTTATTGACGAGTCTCCCGAAATGCCGAAGATTTCCATGGAAGGCTGCATGTACTTTGGAAACGTCATCAAAGTTAGGAAAAGTAAAGAAGAGATTCAAAAACAGGAACAAAACCCGGCAAGCAAATGAATTTTTTAACATTTTGGGTCGGCTAAAAAAAGCCTGAAGGGCTTCCTTTTCCGGATAACTTAAAAATAAGGGCTCTGACTTTCAAGATAAGCATTATATATGCTCGGAGATAATATATACTAATTGATCCCCGACCCTGTATTTAATATCTCATCTTACAGCTTGCGTTTACGATTCAGGATTGGGTTCCCTGGTAATTTTTCCGTACTGACTTCACGGGTGCGGAGTTTTGTCCGGCTGTCAGGCGTGGATCGATAGAAGAACATCAAAAGCTAATAAGAAGCTTTAAGGTATGCAGGTGATTTTATGAAACCAGTGGTATTGGATTTTTCCGCAACATGGTGTGGACCTTGCAGGATGCAAAAACCAATTCTTGAAGAACTCGAAAAGCAGTATGCGGACAAGGTCGAGTTCAAAGTTATCGATGTGGATGAAAACCAGGAACTTGCTACAAAATACGGCATCCATGCTGTTCCGACGCTTATCATTGAGAAAGACGGGGTCGAGGTTAAACGCTACATGGGAGTAACCCAGGGCAGTGTCCTGGCCGCCGAGATTGATAAAGTGCTTTGATTCCTGTTTCCCGACAAAAGGCGCCCGGGGCTCTCTGTGAACCCGGGACCGCAACTTTTTGATTAAAAACGCTGGCTTTTTCAATTTAACCGTTTCCATAAATCTTATTCTGTCAGTTTCTCCACAGCCGGAGGCTTGGTGAATTTTCAAACTTGTTTTTTTATTTTGTTTTTTGCTTTTTTATTCTATTTTTTTGTTTTTTGTTTTTTTGTTTTTTTGTTTTTGGCTCATTTCTTTCTTTTTCCTGTCTCATCGAAAAAACGTAAATACCTTTAAGCTAATTCCCTCAGGATTGGTTTGATTTCTAAAAAGTTGATAGACCTTGGTGTCCTGGCGCTGAGGCAGAGGAATTCCCGCGGGAATTTCAAACCCCATGTCTCCCTTCGTTTCAGGGACGATGCCGGGGGGCTGCGCATGTTTTCCGTTGACACGACAAGGACCCCAAATAAGTATCCTCAGCCTGACGCTTACCTGATCACTCACGCTCATTCCGACCACCATGGCAAGTCAGCGATGCTCTCGGAGCGCGCCCTATGTTCGGAAAAAACGGCAAAAGCTCTTGAAATAAGGCATGATAGGGAATATAAGGGACAGACTTTCAAGCTCGGGGAAGAGTTTGACCTGGAAGGGGTCCGGATAAAGACTTTCCCCACGGAACATACTGCCGGGGCAACAGCCTTTCTCTGGGAAAACGATGTTGGAACCCGGATCCTGGTAACCGGGGACGTCAAGGACGCAAGCCAGCTCCCTCCCTGCGACGTGCTGGTCACAGAGGCGAATTACGGGGACCCGGAAGACCCTACCTGTCATTTTACGGATGACCTGGATAGTTTGAAAAGTGCTCTTCTCGAAAATGGGGCAGTCGCCTTCGGGGCTTATGAGTTCGGGAAAACCCAGAGGACCGTGGAACTCCTCAGGGGGTTTGGCTACGACGGGGCGATCCGGATGGACACGAGAGCCCGGGTGCTTACCCGGAGCATGCTCGAGACCGCCGGGGAACTGGCAGAACTGGATTGTACGCAAGAGGAAGGTGTATTCATAGTCCCGCCCCGGGATCTTAACAGGCTTCCCTGGCACCTGAAGAAATACGTGTTGAGCTGCAGGATGGATTACCCTTACCCCACAATCAGGATCAGTGACCACCTGGACGCTCCCGGGCTTGAGGAGATGGTCCGGAAACTTGACCCTGAAGTTACTCTCGTCTACCATCCCGGGGGAAACAGGCCTGCGAAGTTTTCAAAACATTTAAATTCCATAGGAATCGATTCGATATCCATAGATATGATCGGTAATGTTTTAAGTAATGAATTTGTCTAAATCAGGGAAGTTCGCGCCGAATCCCTGAGGATTTCAAGAGATAACGGCCGTTCAGGAGAGTACGTACTTTGAGTAAGAAAACCCAAAGGTCCAAGGGTTTAAAGTCTACAGAGACAAAACCCGCCGAATTAATGGAAATACCCATGGAAGGCGTTACAGAAGGAACTGGAATACCTGAGAAAAAGAGCTTTATTAAGGAAATGTCTCCGGAAGAAAAGCAAAAAGCTCACCGGGATGGAATTATAAAAACAATAGTTGCGGCCATACTTGGGATTGTCGCCGGTTTCATAGTCTTCTACCAGTACGGGGCAGGCGAAGACAGAATCTGGTATGCCCTGCTAACGATTGTCTTTGTGCTTACATATTACCTCCAGAGGTTAATCTACCCGCAGCTCCAGATCGATCCGAAGGCATTCAAGTTCAAAGACTGGTTTTACGTGGAATTCATTGTCCTGGACTTCTTCCTTGTGACCTGGACTTTGCTCCTGAACTGAAAAGTTCTTTTTTCCTGAACTGCAAAAGGCCTTTTCCCGGGAAAAGGTCTTTTTACCTGGTCTTTTTGCAGCCTTTTTACCATTATTCTCTTATCATTTTCGGTTTTTGATCAGGTTTCGGTGTTCAGGCCAGGCCGGGTTTCAAGATACAACAGGATAAAAGTGCTTGATAAAGACTTATAAAGCAGGGCAGGCATTTCATGAGCGCTATTAGCCGTTCAGAAACAATTCATGTATACTTATAAAGCGGTTCATAAACAGCTCATAAACAGCTCATAAACAGCTCATAAACTTGTAGTCATACACTGTAATATCTCTCAATAATCGTAATATCTCTCAATAATCTTAATCATCTCATATAAATCAGGAAACCGTTACATGTAAAACGTTATTTTCGGGGATCATCATGCGAATAGCGATACTCAATAAGGATAGGTGCCAGCCCAGAAGGTGCAGTAAGGAGTGCGAAAAGTATTGTCCCAGGGTCCGGACAGGGGACGAAACCATTGTTTTCGAGGAAGACGGAAAACCGGTCATCTCCGAAGAACTCTGCGTGGGCTGCGGGATATGTGTAAACAAGTGTCCCTTTGACGCCATCATGATCATAGGGCTGCCGGAAGCTCTGCAGGAACCTACCCACAGGTACGGAACAAACGGCTTTGCCCTTTTCGGGCTTCCTGTGCCGCGGGCCGGGAAGGTGACCGGGATTCTTGGGCCTAACGGGATTGGGAAGAGTACTTCGGTCCAGATCCTTTCAGGAGCTCTGGTCCCGAACTTCGGAAAGGAGACCGGGGACTGGGATACCGTTCTCGAACATTATGCGGGCACGGCTCTTTATGATTATTTCAGGGATGTGGTTTCCGGGAAGTTCCGGATCTCCCAGAAACCCCAGTATGTGGACTTGATCCCGAAAGCTTTCAAAGGCAAGACCTCCGAGCTCCTCGGCAAGACCGACGAACGAGGGGTACTCAATGAACTGGTAGACTACCTGGAACTCCGCGGCGTAATGGACCGCAAGATCTCGGAATTGAGTGGCGGGGAACTGCAAAGGGTTGCAATTGCAGCCTGTGCTTCCAAGGACTCCCATTTCTATTTCTTTGATGAAATAAGCCCCTATCTGGATATCCACCAGAGGATCAAGGTAGCCCGCTTAATCCAGGAACTCTCGAAGGAGAAAGCCGTGCTCGTGGTCGAACACGACCTTGCGATCCTGGACATGCTCACCGACGCGATCCACCTTGCTTACGGGGAACCCGGCGGTTTCGGTGTGATCACTCACCCAAAGAGTGTGCGTGTGGGGATAAACCAGTACCTTAAGGGCTTCCTCCCCGAAGAAAACATCCGGATCAGGCCTGAAGCAATCAAGTTTGAGGTCCACCCTCCGACGGATACTCGTGAGTTTATTTCCAGGGTCTCTTTTGGTGGTTTTTCCAAACAGTACGGGGAAGGCTTTTCCCTGAAAGCAACCGGTGGAAATCTCCGGGACGGAGAGGTGCTCGGCATTGTTGGGCCGAACGGGATTGGGAAATCCACTTTCGTGAAAATCCTTGCCGGGGAAATCAAACCCGATGAAGGGGACCCCAACATCGATGTCAAGATCTCCTACAAGCCCCAGTACATTAAAGCCGACATCCAGATGCGGGTACAGGATTTTCTGCGGGGTATTTCAAGACGGTTCGGGACCAGCTACTACGAAGTTGAAATTGCAAAGCCTCTGCAGCTTGAAAAACTCTATGATCACATGTTAATGGACCTGAGTGGAGGGGAACTGCAGAGGGTAGCGATTGCTGCCTGCCTGTCCAGGGATGCCGACCTCTATATCCTTGATGAGCCGAGTGCTCACCTGGACGTGGAACAGCGCTCTATGGTCACGAGGGTCCTGAACCGCTTTGCCGAAAACAACCAGAAGACAGCCATGGTCGTAGACCACGATATCTACATGATCGACATGCTCAGCCAGCGCCTCCTGGTCTTCGAAGGTGAGCCCTCTGTCTACGGTGAAGCTCACGGCCCCTTCAGCATGGAGAACGGTATGAACCGCTTCCTGGAAAACCTCGGGATCACTTTCCGCCGGGACGAAGAAACCAGACGTCCCCGTGTGAACAACCTGGGTTCAAGGCTTGACCGGGAACAGAAGGAAAGCGGCAACTATTACTACGCGGCGACTGAATAATCAGCCATATTTCGCTTTTTTGCTTTCTACGGGCGGACCTGTACGGACTGGCTTGTAAGGGTGGATTCGTAAAGGTGGATTCGTAAGGGCGGACTTTTATATCTGCCCTGAATTACTTTTTCAAAATAATTTTTTATCGGATGCGGGAGTTTCTGGTCTTTAATGAAAATCGAGTGTCTCGACCTTCCAGATGAAGTCAAGCGGTTTTACCTGGATTCCGGAATTGAGGAGCTTTACCCTCCGCAGGCGGAAGCTGTGGAAAAGGGCCTGCTTGATGGGAAGAATCTGCTTGCGGCAATCCCTACGGCGTCAGGGAAAACTTTGCTTGCCGAGCTTGCTATGTTGAAGGCGGTACTTTCGGGAGGAAAGGCGCTTTATATCGTGCCTCTCCGGGCACTTGCTTCCGAGAAGTTCAGGCGTTTCCGGGAGTTTTTAAAACTCGGGGTCAGGGTTGGGATTTCTACCGGGGACTATGACCGGCGGGACGATGGGCTTGGAGTAAATGACATTATCGTGGCGACGTCCGAGAAGACGGACTCCCTTCTGAGGAACGATACGGCCTGGATGCGGGAGATTTCAGTTGTTGTGGCTGACGAGGTCCACCTGATCGATTCGGCGAACCGGGGGCCTACCCTGGAAGTTACGCTTGCAAAGCTCAGGAGGATGAACCCCTCCTGCCAGATCCTGGCACTTTCAGCTACGGTCGGGAATGCCGACGAGCTTTCTGCATGGCTGGATGCCGGGCTTGTGCTGAGCGAATGGAGGCCTACCGACCTTAGGGAGGGGGTTTTGCTTAACGGGACTTTATACTTTAAGGGTCTGGACAGGGCTATTGAACAGTCCACAAAGGACGAGGCTGTGAACCTTGTGCTGGATACCCTCCGGGAAGGGGGGCAGTGCCTTGTTTTTGAGAGCAGCCGGAAGAACTGCATGGGTTTTGCAAAAAAGGCGGCTTCTAAGGTTGGAAAGACCCTTGTTGCGGAAGACAGGACGCTTCTTGCGGGGATTGCCGAGGAAATCCTGGAAAGCAGCGAGACTGATACCGCGGTCACCCTTGCGACCTGCATCCGGGCCGGGACTGCTTTTCACCACGCAGGGCTTACTTCGGCTTCAAGGGAGCTTGTGGAAGAGGGTTTCAGGGCAGGCCGGATCAAGATGATCTCAAGCACACCAACCCTGGCTGCGGGGCTGAACCTGCCTGCCCGGCGGGTGGTTATTCGAAGCTACCGGCGCTATTCTTCGCAAGATGGGATGCAGCCTATACCCGCTCTCGAGTACAAACAGATGGCAGGCAGGGCAGGAAGGCCGAGGCTTGACCCTTACGGGGAAGCCGTACTTCTCGCAAAGTCGAATGAGGAGCTTGGGGATCTTTTTGAGCGGTATATAGAGGCCGGGGCTGAGGATATCTGGTCCAAGCTCGGGACCGAAAATGCCCTCAGGACCCACGTGCTTTCCACGATTGCAAACGGGTTTGCCCATACGAAGGAAGAGCTCATGGACTTCCTGGAAGCGACTTTCTTTGCTTTCCAGTACTCGAATTTCGGGCTCTCTACGGTTGTGGACGAGTGCCTGCACTTCCTGACGCTTGAGGGCATGCTCGAGGAAGCCGAAGAACTTGTCCCCACGATGTTCGGAAAACTGGTCTCAAGGCTCTATATCGACCCTCTCTCGGCAGCAGTTGTCGTAAAGGGTCTGAGAGAGGCTGGGGGTTCCCTGACCGACCTTACCCTGCTGCACCTTATCTGCAGCACGCCGGACATGCGCCTGCTTTACATGCGGAGTTCGGACTACGAAGGGATCAACGATTTTGCCATGACCCATTCAGAGGAGTTTGTGAAAGTCCCGAACTCCTTTGATATGGTGGAGTATGAGTGGTTTTTGCAGGAGGTAAAGACCGCACTCTTGCTTCTGGAATGGATCCGGGAAAAGCCTGAAAACGAGCTATGTTCAAAGTTCGGGATCGGAGAAGGGGACATCCGGGCAATTGCGGACATTGCCGAGTGGATCATGCATGTGGTTACCCAGCTTGCCCGGCTCCTTGACCTGAAAGGGGCTGAGAAAGCCGCAGAACTCGAAATGAGGGTTCACTATGGGGCTGGCCCCGAACTGATGGAACTGCTCGACATGAAGGGCATAGGGCGTGTCAGGGCAAGAAAACTCTACAAGGCGGGTTTCAGGTCTCTTGCAGATCTCTCTGGAGCAGCCCCGGAGGCTGTAGCTGCGGTTGTCGGCCCGAAAATTGCGGAAAGGATTTTCAGGCAGCTTGGAAGGGATGATGCTGCCGGCACGGAGTTCTCTGCTGAAGTACAGGGGCCTGAGACTGGGGAAGAAAAAGCCGAAGCAGGGCAGAAAACGTTCAACGATTTTTGAGTTAATAGCCTGAAGTCGGGTCGGAAATTCCGAATTTCCTTCCTTTTCTCTTATTTTTCCTTTTTCCTTTCTTTTCGCTTATTTTTCCTTTTTCCTTCCTTTTCGCCTATTTTTCTTTTTTCCTTCATTTTCGCTCATTTTTCCATACAGTCTCCTTTTCTCCGCCCAAATACTGCCTCAATTTTAGGATTTCTACAAAGCCCCCCATTTTTTGTTTTTCATTTTCACCTGGATTTTAAGGGTCTTATAGGGTTTTGAGGTGAAAATATTAAATTAGATCAGGGATTTAATGGGATCAGATTATATTTTAGAGATGGTCATCATGTTATTCAAAAAATTATCAGATGTTTCGGAAGCTGAAATGCAGGGACTGCTCTCCCGGGAATCCGGGCTTGCAGATGTGGGGGAAACTGTTTCGGCCGTGCTTGCGGATGTGCGTGAAAAGGGAGATGCAGCAGTCCGGGAATATACAAAGAAGTTTGATAAGGTCGATTTTACGGATTTTGAGGTTAGTGAAGAAGAATTCGAAAAAGCGATTTCCGGAATCGATACAAAGCTCCTGGAGCACCTTAAAACCGCAGCTTCAAATATCAAAGCCTTCCACGAAGCCCAGCTCCCCGAGAAGACCTGGTTCATGGAACTCAAACCCGGGGTCGTGCTGGGACAAAAAGCTACTCCTCTTGAAAGCGTGGGGGCCTATGCTCCCGGAGGCAGGGCCTCCTATCCTTCTACAGTGCTCATGACCGTGATCCCCGCCCGGGTTGCAGGGGTGGAGCAGGTTATTGTATGTACTCCTCCGAGGGCTGACGGTTCGGTACACCCCCTTACCCTGGCAGCGGCAAAGGTCGCAGGGGCGGACAGGGTTTTCAAGCTCGGAGGCGTGCAGGCCATAGGGGCCATGGCATACGGGACGGAGAGCGTTCCGAAGGTTGACAAAATTGTGGGTCCGGGGAATGTCTTTGTGACGGCTGCCAAGATGCAGGTAAGGGACGTTGCCGAAATCGACTTCCCGGCAGGCCCGAGTGAAGTACTGATTATTGCGGACGAGTCTGCGGATGCTGTAATGGTAGCTTCGGATATCATCGCCCAGGCAGAACACGACCCGAACTCGGTATCCGTGCTGGTCACGACCTCTGAAACCCTGGCAAAAGCCGTAAGTGAAGAAGTAAGTGTCCAGGCCGGGCAGACTGCAAGGAGTGAAATCGTGAAAGTTTCCCTGGAGAATGCCGCAATCCTCACTGAGAGCTCCCTGGAAATGTGTATTGACTTTAGCAACAAATTTGCTCCCGAACACCTTGAAATAATCGTATCGAATGAAGATTTCGTGCTTGACAGGATCAAAAATGCCGGATCTATTTTCGTCGGAGCCTATGCCCCTGTCCCTGTGGGAGACTACGCATCCGGTACCAATCACGTGCTTCCTACTGCCGGTTATGCCAGGGTTTATTCGGGACTAAATATTAATCACTTCATGAAATATTCTACCATCCAGAAAATCAGCAAGGTTGGGCTTGAAAGCCTAAAAGAAACTGTAATCGCACTGGCCGAGGAAGAAGGCTTAAAGGCACATGCCGATGCTATAAGGGCGCGGTTCGGCTGGAAACCTTCTAAATAATGTGTACGCCATTCGATACTTATATAAAATGTAAACGCATAGAAAATTTGCTATTTTAAATAACTGAGGAGTAGTGGGGATTAGTATGAAAATTAGAGTGGTTAGTTCACGGGAAGAAATTCCTACCCTGAATCCTAATGAAAAAGTTGTACACCTTGCATTCAGACCCTCGAATAGGGATGTCTTCGTGCTTGCGGAGACATGTCCGAAGATTGAAGCAATCCAGCTTCCGAAGTCGTATCGTCGAACAGTCTCAAAATCTATAGAGATGTTCCTGGAAATGCAGAAAATTAACCTTCTGGAAGGGGACGTTTGGGGACACAGGAAGGATATAAACGAGTACTACAATGTGTCTCAGAACTTACTGGAGAAGATGCAGGAATTAAAGGCTGATCGTATATCCAACGATATCATTGCTGAAAAACTTTCGAGAGAAAGCAAGTTGAACACCGATATGATCATGTACATTTTAAACCAGAAGAATGTGGCTTGAGCTACTCTTCTGTTCAGATATTTTTCGGTTGAGGTGATAATTTTTTTCTTTGCATCTGAAAAGGGGCTTGTAGTAAGGTATGGGTCCGGGTTTTTGTATCCGGGGGGTTTAAAGAGATTTTCAGGGCAATCCGGGATCTTTCGTTCTTAATAGTAATCTCTAAGAGGTAATCCTGTAGATAGTTCCTACTTATGGACAGATTGCATCATTAGAGTTGCACCGGTATATTTGCATCATTAGGGTTGCACAGGCATACTGGTTGTAATTTCTGCGTGAGATCGTTTTCCGCATTCAGGATTTCCTGATCAGGACGTTTCATCCTTGTCTACGGGATATTTTTTCTGTCCCCTATCAAGTATAAATCCGGTTTCCATACCCTTATTTAATTAATCCGCTTTAATCCACGTTGTTATATCTTGATTCTTCGCCGGGGGTATTTTTAGAACATTCGTTTTATATTAATCTCTACTTTTTAAAATAAAGTTTTAACTTTGGAACACTTAATTTCAATTGAGATTTTTAAGTATTTCACTTCTTCCTTCTTTTAATGCTTTTTTTCTCAAACAGCATAGGGCAAGTTGAATGAATTTTATCTCCGAAGGCGGGAAGACTCCTTCCTCGGAGGCCGCAGGCCGACAGGTGGGAGATGGGAGCCGTCAACTTCCCAACACTACAATAAAATAACTCTCTATTAATAATATAAGAATTTCCTTATATAACTTCAAAACAATTCGTAATGTTATGAAAAGGGGGAACGTGTACCGGATCTATCCGGATGATGAACAAAAGACGCTTATCGAAAAGCATATCGGTTGCGTTAGATTCATCTATAACCGTTTTCTGCACATCAAAAAGGTCTTCTACGACAAATTCAGGATCAACGTTTCCCTGACTGAACTTGACAAGTACCTTCCCATGTTCAAGGAAATCTATCCCTGGCTCAAAGAGGTCAATTCCCAGTCTCTTCAGGAAGCCAGAAAAAACTTGCATGATGCTTTCTCCCGCTTTTTCAAAGGACAAAACGGTTTTCCTCAATGGAAAACAAAGAAGGACATCAACAAATCTTTCCAGATCCCTCAGAGGTACAAGCTCAACCTGACAACTTCGCAGGTGTTTCTTCCGGGAATTGGCTGGATGAAAATCAAGATGCATCGTGACCTGTTCAGTCCGGAGTTTTTCGAGAACATGATCGAGACTTCCGAAGTTAACGGGGAGGTCATTGTCGAAAAGGACCTAAATGCCGAATTCCTGAGAACGGCAACCGTAAAAAGGACCCCTACAGGAAAGTACTACATTTCCATCCTGACGGAAGACCGGGAAGAGTACCCGGAAATGCAGGAATACACAGAAGAAACTACTGTCGGGGTTGACCTCGGGATCAAGGACTTTGCGATCCTTTCCACCGGAGAAAAGATAGAGAACCCTAAATTTCTGAAAAAGTCTTTGGGTCGCCTGAAAACTCTCCAGAGGAGGGTCAGCAGGAAACAAAAAGGGTCCAACAACAGGAAAAAAGCCGTAAAACAGCTTGCTCTAATCCATGAGAAAATCTCCAACCAGAGACACGATTTCCAGCATAAGGAGTCAAACACTCTTTTGAGCGACAACCAAGCCCATGCTATTGCAGTGGAATCGTTGAACATCAAGGGGATGAAGAAAAACCATAAACTTGCTCAGGCTATCAGTGATTCGGCATGGGGAAGCTTTGTAAGTAAACTGGAATATAAGGCTAAAAGACTCGGCAAAACCGTGATAAGGATCGGGATGTGGGAGCCTTCTACAAAGACCTGTAACGTTTGCGGATACCACAACAAGGACATAACTCTGGCTGTCCGGGAGTGGGAATGCCCTGCCTGTGGGACGTTCCATGACAGGGACATTAACGCCGCTATCAACATCAAAAAGTTTGCACTGGCAACTTAATCAAAAAAGCACCCGTGGGACACGGGGAAGAGCCTGTGGATTCGTGGAGGTTGCTCCGGAATATGAAGCAGGAAGCCCCTTCATCGGCTCCGAAGGAGACAGGGAGGGGTAGTTCACGCTAAATTGGAAACTTATTTAAGCTTGGTTATCCAATTAATTTTATTAGTCTTTGATTTAATCGAAGATATGTGGGGGATTAGAATGAAAATCAGAGTTGTCAGCTCAAGAGATGAGATCATCTCATTGAACCCTAACGAGAGGGTAGTCCATCTGGCGTTCAGGCCTTCAAACAAGGATATTTTCCTGCTTGTAGAGACCTGCCCGAAACTCGAGGTCGTCCAGCTTCCCAGGTCCTACAAACGGACTATTTCGAAATCAATCGAAATGTTTCTGGAAATGCAGAAAGTCGAGTTAATTGAAGGCGATGTCTGGGGGCACAGGAAGGACATAAATGAATATTACACCGTACCCTCTTCCGTGATCGAGAGAATAAAGGACATGAAGGGGGAAGGGGTTCCTGCCGAAGAGGTGGCAGTAAAGGTAGCAAAAGAAAGCAAGCTGAACTCGAAGATGGTGATGTATATACTGAACCTGAAACAGATCGAGTAAGCGGCTTTTCCTGACTTTTTTCTTGATTTTAAAAATGAATCTTCATGGGGCAGAAGCCTGTTTAGCTTTGCCCCGATTTCAAAAATCCCTTTTATCGGCCTGCCTTCCTTTTACAGGTCGTTTTTATAGGTCGTTTTTTACAGATTGCTTTTTCAGTTCGGTTTGACAGGCCGTTTTTATGTTTCGTCTCTCTTCTTACGAGCCGTTTATTCCATTTCGCCGCTGAAGTATTTGTCATAGGAAGCCATGTCAAAGTGCCCGTGTCCGCTCAGGTTGAAGAGGATCGTTTTCTCTTCCCCGGTCTGCTTGCACTTGAGCGCTTCGTCAATTGCACAGCGGATTGCGTGTGAGGATTCCGGGGCCGGCACAATTCCTTCCGTGCGGGCAAACTGGACAGCAGCTTCGAACACGGTCCTCTGCTCGTAGGAAACGGCGTCAATTAAACCTTCGGCGTGGAGTTTGCTTATTATTGGAGAGTCCCCGTGGTAGCGAAGTCCCCCTGCATGGATGGCGGGCGGGACATGGGTGTGCCCGAGGGTATACATCTTGAGCAGCGGGGTCATTTCAGCCGTGTCCCCGAAGTCATACCTGTACTCTCCTTTCGTAAGGGTGGGGCAGGACGTGGGTTCCACTGCAATCACTTTTGCATCGTGTTTGCCTTCAAGCTTGTCTTTAACGTACTCAAGAGCGATGCCTCCCAGGTTACTTCCCCCGCCACAGCACCCGATTACAATGTCAGGGTACGTTTCTACCTGTGCAAGTTGCTTTTTACTCTCTTCCCCGATAATGGTCTGGTGCAGTATCACATGGTTGAGGACGCTTCCGAGGGAGTATTTCGTGTTTTCATTAAGTGCGGCATCTTCCACGGCTTCACTTATGGCAATTCCCAGGGTTCCCGGAGTATCGGGCTGTTCTTTCAGGACCCAACGTCCGAATTCCGTGTCCGGGCTCGGGGAGGGGACGACTTTTCCGCCCCAGAGGGTCATGAGGGATTTCCGGTAGGGTTTCTGGTAGAAACTGGAACGGACCATGTAGACCTTGCACTCGATATCGAAATAGTTGCAGGCAAGGGACAGAGCACTTCCCCACTGCCCGGCTCCTGTTTCGGTGGTTATCCTTTCCGTGCCCTCTTTCATGTTATAGTAAGTCTGGGCAATGGATGTGTTCGTCTTGTGGCTGCCCGCCGGGCTTACCCCTTCATATTTATAATATATCTTCGCAGGGGTCTTGAGGAGCTTTTCCAGCTGATGGGCTCTGTAAAGAGGGCTTGGCCTCCAGAGCCTGTATATTTCAAGGACCTCTTTAGGGATGTCGATATACCGGTCACTGCTCATCTCCTGCTTGATAAGCTCTTTTGCAAAAATAGGTTCCAGGGCCTCGGGACTTATTATTTCCCTTGTTTTCGGATCAAGAGGTGGGTCCAGAGGGGTGGGGAGGTCAGGAAGAACGTTATACCATCTTTTTGGCATTTCGTTCTCATCAAGGATTATTTTTGTCTGTTCCATATTATCCCTTTTCTGTATATGCGTGAATGGCTACTTTTTTGCACAGATTTGTACTTTGCTGTATTTAATTGTTATCTCGTCTGCAGGCGTGGGATATGCCCCACGCATCTATTCTTTGCCAAAAGCGGCGTTTTTTCGTCCGGAAAAAACGGCAAGTTCCGGATTTATGGTCCGTAATTTGCAAAAATTGAATGAAATATTGCAGGATTGAAAAATATGCCGGATATTGAAAATGTCGAATAGAATCTAATGTCGAAGTAAAACCGGATGCAGAAATAATAAATTGATGCCAAAAATACTGAATTAATGCCAAAAATAAAAAAATTCTGGTAACAAAATGTTGAATACGGGGTGTGGAAAAAAGGAAGCCTGCCAGAGGCTTTTTACTTCAACCTGCCGGCAAGTTCCACCGCAATTTTTGCAACTTCCGTGGCACTCTTGCCGAGCAGGCGGACCATGGGTTCTTTTCCTGTGCTGCCTTCATCATAAATCATGTCAGGTACGCTCTCGTAAACCCTGATTGCCTCGGCTGTGCCCCAGTCCATGGAGCTAACATTTTCGGGTTCTTTTTCTCTGTCAAAGGAAGAATCCGTAAGTCCCATTTCCCTGCAGGCGGTAAGGACTTTTTCGGAGTACCTTACGTTTACGGCTGCCCTGACCCGGGGGTTGTAGCGGAGGGCGGCAAGAATTATCCTTGCAACGTGCCGGCTTGCCCCGAAGTCCACACAGCCCACAGGTACTGCCCTGTTCCTGTGTCTTACAATTCTTCCCTCCACGGCAGCGACGTCCTCGCAGGCTTCAGCGCCGGGAATGCCCATCCCTATGTTGCAACCTACCTCGGCGACCAGTTTTGCAAAATCGGGGCTCTCAGTAAGGATCGAGACTGCAGCTTTCACGTCCCTGAGAACCCTGTAGCGCTCCATTTCTTCCAGGGTCTTGCCTATTGGGTTTACGGGGTTCACCCCTCCGCCTGCGGGAATGCTTCTCTGGATTGCCTGCACCACGAACTTTTTTGCTTCCAATGCGGCTGTTTCCAGGCTTTCTCCCCTGGCAAGGTATGCGGTCATTGCTGCAGAGTAGGTGCAGCCAGTGCCGTGAGTCCCTCCTTTTACAAAGTCTCCGGGAATCCGGGTGAATGTATCGGTGTCTGCTTCATAGAGCAGGTCTGTTGCATCCAGGTGCCCACCGGTAACGACCACCGCTCCGGCTCCAAGGTCCACGATTTTTCTTGCAGCCTTCTTTGCGTCTTCCCGGGTTTTTACGGGAATCCCGGCAATTGCACCTGCTTCGGCGGCGTTCGGGGTCGTGACTTTGCAGAGTGGAAGGAGTTCTTCAATAAGGGTGGACAGGGCTTCTTTTCGGAGGAGGTCGCCTCCGGCTTCGGCAGCCATTACAGGGTCGATTACAAGGGAAAGCCCGTGCTTTTTTACCCCTGCCGCAACCTCCCTGATGATCCCGGAAGAGGCGAGCATGCCCGTCTTTGCCCACCGGACATCCATATCCGTACAGACCGCCTCGACCTGGGCGGAAACGGCGGTTGGGGCCAGGTCAAAGGCATTGATGACTCCTGTGGTGTTCTGGGCCGTGACCGAGGTAATGGCGCAGGTCCCGTGCACCCCGAGGGCTGCAAAGGTCTTGAGGTCAGCAGCGATCCCGGCTCCTCCTCCGGAGTCCGAGCCTGCGATCGTCATTACAATGGTTTTTTCTGGTATGGCGGGCTTTCCTGTCATTCTACTCATCTCGTTTTCTGGTTTGGTGGCTTTTGGATCTGTATCTCCGGAGAGAGCTTTTGGGCATATTTATTCTCGAATTTGCTTATTTCATGAATGCTCTTATTTGTGAGCATGTTTCTTTGTGAGCACGCTTTTTCGTGAATGCTTTAATAGTGAATGCTTTAATTAGTGAATCATTCGTGAATGCTTTAATTAGTGAATCATTCGTGAATGCTTTAATTAGTGAATTATTCGTGAATTATTCGTGAATGTTCTTATTTGTGAGTATGTTTATTTATGAATTGGTATTTGTGAGAGTATTTACTTTATGCGAATGTCTGTGCTTCCTTTAAATAGATGCTTTAAATAAGAGTATTCCGCTTCGATAGTTTTATATATTGTATTTACAACTTTGATGCAAGTAATCTTGCATTTAGAATAGCGATTGGTTTAAGTCTGGATTAACTATTTATATTGATATAGATAATGAGTCGATTTATAATATTTTGTAGGGGATTTTAAGGATGGCAAACCGACCTCTGGATATTTTAAACAACGCACTGGATACACCTGTAATCGTTCGATTGAAAGGCGCACGTGAGTTTAGAGGTGAACTTAAAGGATATGATATTCACATGAACCTCGTGCTTGATAACGCTGAAGAATTACGTGACGGAGAAATTGTCAGCAAGTTTAGCAGTGTTGTCATTCGAGGAGACAACGTGGTATACGTATCTCCGTAATCTATATCAAGCACTTAATCTATTAACGTTCAACTTTGCGAGCATTGGATCTTTAAAAACAAGCCGCAAAAAACAATCCGGAATAACGAAATCGCTTCGGACAATCAGATATTACTTTAAAATATGTTGATTTTTATCAGGAGATTTAGGAATGAGTAAAGGTACTGCATCAATGGGAAAAAAGCAGAAACACACGCATGTCAAATGCAGGAGATGTGGCAGTGTATCTTATAATGTGCATACAAAACAGTGTACCTCATGTGGTTTTGGAAAAACGCCCCGCATGAGAAGCTATAAGTGGAAGGCAAAGTGCAAGTATTGAACTGGGCTACTCCACTTTTACTATTTTTTACCTGAACCGGAGGTTCATATTGAAAGAAGAATGCGGGGTTGCAGGTATTATTCTCCCCGAGAGCAAGCCTCAATCCAGTACCGTCGCATTCAAGCTTTACTATGCTCTCTATGCTCTCCAACACAGGGGGCAGGAATCCACGGGTATAGTGGTGTACGACGGTGCGGTTCCCCATTCCATCAAGGGCATGGGACTTGTGCCGGATGTTTATACTAAGGAATCCCTTAAGCACCTGACCGGAAACGTAGGTATCGGACACGTCCGGTATTCAACTACCGGTGGGTCAAAGATTGAAAACTGCCAGCCTTTTGTCCTTAATTTCAAAGGCGGGACAATCGCCATTGCCCATAACGGGAACCTGGTCAACGCCAGGAACCTCAAGGATGAGCTTGAATGTGAGGGCAGGATTTTTGTCAGTGATTCCGATACCGAGCTCATCGGGCATCTCCTCGTGAAGGAGCTAATAAAGCACGGACCCGTAGAATCGATTCAGAATGTAATGCGCAGGCTTGTGGGCTCTTATTCCCTGGCGATCCAGCTTGACGGCGTCCTGTACGCAGTCAGGGATCCCTTCGGCTTCAAACCCCTTTGTTTCGGGGAAGTTGACGGTGGGTATGCGATTGCTTCGGAAAGCGTAGCTCTGGACACCCTTAATGGCACCCTTACCCGGGATGTCAGGCCAGGGGAAATTGTCGTCTTTACGGAAGACGGCTTCGAAAGCCACCAGGTTTCAAATGAACCTCATCCTGCACACTGCGTTTTCGAGTTTATTTACTTTGCAAGGCCTGACTCTATTATCGACGGAAAGCTTGTTTACAAGATCCGGGAAAACATCGGAAGGGAACTCGCAAGAGAGCATCCGGTTGATGCGGATATCATTTCTCCCGTTCCTGACTCAGGGATTACGTCCGCAATCGGCTATTCCCGGGAATCCGGCATCGAATACCTGGAAGGCTTGATGAAGAACCGCTACATAGGCCGTACCTTCATCCTGCCGGGCCAGGAAATGCGTGAAACCGCAGTCAGGCTTAAGATGAACGCTATCCAGGACAACGTCAAAGGCAAAAAAGTGGTCCTGGTGGACGACAGCATTGTCCGGGGCACGACCTCGCGGCGCATCATCGATATGGTCCGGAAAGTCGGGGCATCCGAAGTGCACGCGCGGATAGGAAGCCCTGCGATTATAGCCCCCTGCTACCTCGGAATTGACATGGCGACCCGGCAAGAGCTGATCGCCTCGTACAAGACCGTAAAAGAGGTTGAGGGCCTGATCAACTCGGACTCTTTGGGATACCTGAGCATCGATGGGCTTATGCGGGCTCTGGGCTGCAATAGAAATGACATGTGTGTTGGCTGTCTCACCGGCGAATATCCCGTGGAAATCCCCGGGGAACAGTGCAGGAAGAAACAGCTACATCTAGACGATTTTGAATAAGCAGGAAAGTTCTTTCCAGACGTGATTGTAACAATCCGTCAGGAACTTTCTTTTCTTAAATTCTTCTGGTTTTTTTCAGTTTTTGTTTTCAGTTTTTGTTTTCTCTTTTAGTTTTCTCGCTCATCTGCTGTTTGGTGGTTTCCGCTTATCTGGTGCTTAGCAGCGTCACGTTTACTGTCCTGTTCCTCGGCCCGTCCATTTCGGCAAAAAAGATGCTCTGCCAGGTCCCGAGTTCCAGTTTCCCTTCCGTGATGGGCAGGGCTTTGCTTGCTCCTAGCAGCACGGCTTTCAGGTGGGCATCCCCGTTGTTGTCGATCCTGTCATGCCGATACCCTGCCCCCTCGGGCACGAGCCTGTTCAGGAGTTCAAGGATGTCTTCCCTGAGCCCACTTTCGTTCTCGTTGATTATAATCCCGGCTGTGGTGTGCCGGGTGCTCAGGATACACGCGCCCTGTTCGGTGCCGCTTTTCCTGACTCCTTCCCTGACTTCGGCAGTGATGTCTATTAATTCGATGCGGTTCTCTGTCTTTACATTGAGCTTCAAATTCTTGTCCCCTATTAGTTGGCTCTTTTTATTCCATGTATAAATATTCGGACGCCAGGCATAGCTGATATACTTGTGTACCTGGTGAACTTGTATAGCTGATGGATTTGATCATCAAGGAAAAAAGGGCAAGTTTGGATTTATGGCTTTTTGATCGGGGGAATTCGTCTTAATCAAAGGATTTTTTTCAGGCGGGGTTCAGGAAGATCTCAGGAGAGGGACTTTCAAGAAAAAAGTAGGTGCAGATAATGGAATCCCTTGGAAAGGATCGGACCCCTAAATAATCCGATTCTTTCCTGTTTTTCTGTTCTTTTTTGGTTGAACGGCGGTGTAGTTTTTAAAGTTGCTCTGATTGAACTACGTTTTTTTAGTGAACCGTTTTTTAGCTATCGTTTTTTAGTAAACGTTTTTTAGTGAACCGTTTATTTTTGGAGTGGACGTGGGAAGTTGATTGTTTTTGAGTTAAACAGAGTTATGGCAGCTTTGATTTTTATGGAGGAAATCCCGTTTTTCGTGCAGAAAATTCGTTAGGAGTTGCGGAGGAGTTTGCTCCCCGAGGTCCCTGAATTTCCGTCTGTTCATGCTGTGCATTTTGAGAGGGAAATGATCCCGAAGCGTTCCAGAATTTTGATTTTTGCGGGAGAGAGGAACTTACGGTCTTTTAGCAGGATCCCATGTAAGACGGGTTTCAGGGTATTTTCCTTAACTTCTTCTTTCATTTTTGACTCACCTTTGTATGTTGAATTTGTGTTCTGGACTTTATGCTGGACTTTATGCTGGACTTTATGTGGAAGTTGACTTTTCATTCGACCTATACTCGGTAACATATTACCTACTTACTAATAATTAAATATTTCGCTCGGCAACGCTCTGCCTGTAAAATAGTTTAAAAACAGTTATTTACCGGGTATCGAGGGTGTTTTTTGGGCGCAGTGTATATTTTTTAGGTCTCAGGTCAACTTGCCAGGCAGACGAGTATTATCGATATCATAAGCTCCATTGTCCACAGTACAAGTCTCCATTAGATCCAATCTCAAAAGGTTAGCAGTCAAGTTAGATATTCCTTATAAAAAATCGCCGCAAAAAAGGTAATAACCAGACATGTAAAAGTAAAGGCAAGCACAAGAATTGTTCTTCTCTCTTCTTTCTTAGACAATTGTGTTGGCATTCCATTTACATATAAAAGATACATCAATGGTAATAGGGGTGGAAATATCCAGAAGAAATATTTGACATCATCGTATGAAACCACATCCGCTGCTGTCATTGCAATTAATGTGATTAACAACCATCCTATAGCAAGATCGATCCAGATGATTGCCTTTTTATTTAATGACGGAAAAAAAGAAAGAATGTCTAAATTTTTACTCACATATTTCACCTTCTTTGACTTCTTCTCTTACGTATGGATACAACTACAATTTAACCATATCGATCAATTAGTTCTCCCGTGTTTCTTTTGAGGTACACCCTGATTTTCCGGGTTCAATGTGTATTTTTTAGGTAAAATCGTTTTACGGGCAAAGTGGCTAATTAAAGCTGTTTTCAGGCTCCGTGTTCAACCGCAATCCTGATCGGTCCTGAATTTATTGTTGTGTTCAGGAACGTTCTTGCCCATACAAAGGTGATCATTGCCCCAATTCCGTTTCCTACAATAAGTCCCCACCAGATTCCGTTTTCTCCCATATTGAAAGTGAAGGCGAAGAGGGCGGCGAAGAGGGGGGTCATGATAATTGTCCTCAAAATGGTGGCAATGAGGGCATTGATGCCTTTTCCGGCTCCCTGGAAAAAGGAAGAGGAAAGCATCCCGAATGCGACCGTTGGATAAAATATGCAGAGGATCCGCAGAAATATTTCCAGGTCTTCTGCAATATGGGCTGCGGTATCGGCCTGGGTAAAGACGGCAGCTATCTGGGGGGCAAAGGCAAAGGTAAGGATGCCAAGCCCCGTCTCGATGAGCAGCCCCAGTTTTATAGAGTAAGAAAGGGCAGTTTCCGCTTTTTCAAAGACCCTGGCTCCGAAAGAGGCTCCGGTTATGGAGACCACGGCTGTCGCAATCCCCATCAGGGGGGATATCGCAATAGTGGCAACCCTCCAGCCCGTGGAGTAAACAGCTACCCCGTCGGTATCGCTGACTGCGATGATAAGGAGGTTCATTATGATCATTGTAAGGGACATCGTAAGCTGCTGTACCGAAGCCGGTACCCCTACCCTGAATATGTCTTTTACGATGCCTTTTTTGAAGCTGAAGTCCCGGAAGTCAAAAGAAACGTAGGTGTCCTTCCTGAAAAAGAGCCAGTTGAACATAAGAAGCGAGGAAACCGCAAGGGAAAGCACCGTAGCCCAGGCTGCTCCCGCAATCCCGAGTCCCAGGGTATAGATGAAGATGGGGTCCAGGATGATGTTTAGCCCTGCTCCGAGCACCATAGCTTTCATCGCCCGTTTTGAGTCCCCTTCAGCCCTTATGATGGAATTGGCCACGTTCGTGAAAAAGACCACGATGCTCCCGAGGAAAATAACCCTGGCATAGGCAACTGCAAGGCCCGTGGTCTTCCCGGCCCCTGCCAGGGTGAAGATCTCAGGGGCGAATATATAGAACGGTATGGAAAATGCCAGCACCAGGATGAGCATCATTATCATCGTGTGCACGGCAACGTTATCTGCTCCTTCCTTGTCCCGGGCCCCGATCCTGCGGGAAATTGCGGCTCCGCCCCCGATCCCGAGCCCGTTGGAAAGGGCCATGCTGATAAAAAAGAAGGGAAATACAAAACCCATGGCTGCCAGGGCATCGGCTCCCAGTCCAGCGACCCAGTAGGTGTCGACCAGCTGGTAAACGGTTTGTACGGACATGGCAACCATCATGGGGATGGCCAGTTTGATGATGGCTTTTTTAGGGTCGCCAAGGAGGATGTCGACACCTTTATTTTTAGGTCCTGTTCCGGAGCCGCCGAGATTTGCATTCTCTGGTGGGTTAGCGTTCATTTTTTTATTCCTGTGATCATCAAGTTTTCTTCCGTCCTGAGGTTTTCTTCCGGCCTGTTTTTTTCCTTTTGGCCCACGTTTTTCTTCCCCGCTTTTTTCCCCTAATTTCTTTTCCCCTAACTTCTTTTTTCCAGGCTACCTTTTAAAACCCGTGTTCTCGGATAAGGAGCTGGCTATTAGGTCCTGGCTATTAAGTTCTGGTTACTCGAACCCGCCGGAGGCTGAAGTCCGCAGCACTGTTTTTCGATTTCCAATCCGATGGAATTGAGTTCTTTTTGGGTTTCGTTAAGGGAAATCAGGAATTCTTTTTTGAGTTTCCTTGTCAGCTGTTCCGGGTCAAGTCCCTTGAAATATGTGGGATTTCCTTCCTTTACTTCAACATATCCTTTCCTGACCATTCTCTCCAGTACACCGTAGATCTTGGGCCTTGGGACGTGGGTATTCTCGTGAATTTCCCGGGCTGTAGCTTCATTTAAGCTGAGAAGCCCAACGTAGGTCTTGGCCTCGTTTTCCGTAAACCCCAATTTCTGAAGGTTGTCTATGAGTTTCGAACTCATCGTAAGCCTCCGGAATTATTTTGTTTATTATTTTCCAGTTACCAGCTTTTTTTTCGTTTTTTCTGTTCAGGATTTTTCTTCCAGCTTCTTTAAAACTTTCGTCATCGTTTCCAGGCTCTCCTGGTAACTGATGATGTCCTCTTCATCCAGCTTTTCAAGGACTTCGGAGGCTGCGGACTCGATCTCTGCGGTGAGCTCGTTTCTGCATTCATTTCCTTTTTCGGTAAGGGATACCAGGGTTTTCCTGCGGTCTCCGGGGTCTCCTCTCCTGCAGACCAGTTCCTCTTTTTCCAGGGCATCGATCATACTTGTCAGGCTCCCCTTCTGGAGGTCCAGGCATTTTCCCAGGGCAGAGGGAATGATTTCTTCTTTTCCTCCGATGATCATAATCGCTCTTTTCTGGTTCTTGTTCAAATTATGGGGGCCGCCACTGGCCTCGTGAAAAATGTTTGCAAAATTCTTATGGAAAAGGTGAAGCAGCTCAAACTGGAGTGTTACTGCCTCTTTTATTCTTTCCTGTTTCATGTGTCCTCACACCCCGGTGCTCCATTATTGCGGATCCGGACGATAAGATCAATGGTCTGTTTTATGGTCTGTTCACAAAGGGTTATGAATTCATTTTTTTGAATTCACCTTGTTTTTGTTCTTGTTGTTTGGATTCTTATCGTCCTAATCCACATTGTCGCAGATCTTATCGTTTGTTTACTTACTGTTCGATTTCAAACCAAAAATGTACGAATTCTATTTATACCTTATGATTTTGGACGGAATTTGAAATGTGATTCTTTAAAAAATCATTGTTATACAACCGTTTTTCCGGTTTTTTCCTCCCTGTTTATTCCCTGTTTATTCCCTGTTTATTCCCTGTTTATTCCCTGTTTATTCCCTGTTTATTCCTCGAAATATACCTTCACCTGGAAAAATATGCCCACGTTTCCGGCAGAAAAAATGGTTGGAAAAAGAGTGGTCGAAATAAATGGTTGGAAAAAAATAGTGTTTGAAAGAAGCTGGATAGAAAAGAGGTGAATTGAAAAATAATGATAAAAATGATAGAGAAGAGCCTTTTTTCAGGCTCTAGCTTTTTTCTCAGGCTGTGCTCTCCGCCGCCACCATTGTCCGGTTTTCGGTTTTCAAAAGCCCGCTCAGGTAATATCTTGCCCATACATAGGCAACCATTGCGCCAAGCCCGTTTCCTATTACCAGTCCCCACCAGACACCGGTCTGTCCCATGTCAAGTTCAAAGGCAAAAAGCAGAGCAAAAAGCGGGGTAAATACAAGGGTCCTGAGGATGGTTGCTGCAAGGGCGTTCATGCCTTTGCCTGCGCCCTGGAAAAGGGAGGACGAAAGCATTCCCAGGGATACGGTGGGGTAAAAGATACAGATGATCTTGAGGAAGGCGGTCAGGTCGGGAGCGATATGGGCTGCGGCTTCAGCCCGGGTAAAGGCTGCCGCGATCCAGGGGGCGAGCAAAAAAGTCCCGACTGCGATTCCAGCTTCAATCATCAGCCCGAGTTTTATTGCATAGGAATGGGTGGTCCTGGCTTTTTCGAAGTCTCCCGCCCCGAAGGCAGCCCCGGATACCGAGACCACAGCCATTGAAATGCCTATCAGGGGCGCGATTGCAATGGTTACGACCCGCCAGCCCGTGGAATAGACCGCAACCCCGTCGGTGCTGCTGACTGAGACGATTATGAGGTTCATGATAAGCGCCATCATAGCCATCGTGACCTGCTGCACGGAGGCAGGAACCCCTACCCTGAAGATGTCCCGGGTAATTCCCCGGTCAGGTTTGAAGCCCCCAAAGTCAAAGGAGACATAGCTGTCCTTCTTTACAAAGAGCCAGTACAGCATCAGGACGCAGGAAAGCCCGAATGAGAGCAGGGTTGCCCAGGCTGCTCCCGCTATCCCCAGGTCAAAGGTGTAGATGAAGATCGGGTCGAGTATGATATTCAGGACAGAACCGATCACCATAGCCTGCATGGCTCTTTTTGAGTCCCCTTCGCTCCGAATGATCGCGTTTCCAACGTTGGCAAAGAAGACAATGATACTGCCTCCGAAGATCACCTTTGAATAGGCAACCGCCAGGGGCACTGTCCTGCCTGCTCCGCTGAGTATGAAAATTTCTTCCAGGAAGGAAAGGGAAAGTACGGTAAATAGGGCTACCATTACCAGCATTATAACGATCGTGTGCACGGCAACGTTGTCAGCCCCGGCTTTGTCCCTGGCCCCTATCCTGCGGGAAATCGCGGCTCCCCCGCCTACTCCCAGGCCGTTGGTAAGAGCCATCTGGATGAAAAAGAAAGGAAAGATGAAACCCATGGCTGCCAGGGCATCCGCCCCGAGTCCCGAGACCCAGAAGGTGTCCACAAGGGTGTAGAGTGTCTGCACGGACATTGCCACTACCATGGGGATTGCCAGTTTCCTGATGGCTTTTTTAGGATCCCCGTGAAGGGTTTTTACACCCTCTGTCTTTTTGTCCGTCAAACCTGGGGTTTCCTCAGTTTCGGATATTTTTCCGGCTGTTTTTCCGGCTGTTTTTTCTTGCATTTTTAGCGCCCTGGATTCCTGCTTGTTTTTCGATCAGGATTTCTTTTAGATCATGATTGTTTTTAAGTTTGATTTCTAACCACACATTGGACGCTGTATTTATATATTTTGATTTTTGGGGGTGTTGGCGGGTGGTATATTTTGGAAGTTTAGGCAGCCGGGATTTTAACTCCAAAGGCGGGAAGTCCCCTTCCCTGGAGGCCGTAGGCCGACAGGTGGGGGATGAAAGCCGTCAACTTCCCGACACTACAATTCAATAACTTACTATATATTATACAAAAATTCCTATATATACCCACACTGGCATATTTTAAATGTCCCATGCAACTAACTGAAAAGATCAAAATCCATCCTACAGATGAACAGGTAGATGTTCTCTGGACTACCTCCAACCTCTCCAGATTGACCTACAATTTTGCTCTGACAGAAAGGCTGGAAACATGGAGAAACGAACAACGTAGTGTCAGGTACGAAGAACAACAAAACAAGCTTCCTGAAATGAAAAAAAAGTTTCCTCAGTACGCTAAGGTCTATTCCAAAGTGTTGCAGGGAATTCTCAAAAAGCTTGATGCTAACTACAAATCTTTCTTTGCCCTTCGAAAAAACGGTGACACAGGCTCAAGACCGCCGACCTGCCGGGGGGAAAACTATTTTTTCACAATAGTATACAACCAGAGTGGTTTCAAGTTAAGGGACAGAAAAGCCTCTTTTTCCCATAAGGTCAACGAAGTTCCTCTATCTTTTGAGATTGACAGGGAGTTTGAAAACAAGAAGGTCAAGCAGGTTGAGATATTCAACAGTGATCCCTACAAAACAAGGGGAGATTGGTACATCTCAGTAACTTATGACTATGAGCCAGAAGTTCCGTATCATAATAATGGTCTGTATCAGGCCTTGACTCCGAAGGAGACAGGGAGGGGTAGTTCACCTGTGCATGTTTAGGGGGAAAAGAGGTGATTTTTATCACAAGGTGGGGAATTTTAGACCGACAAAAATGGGAAAAGTAAACCGCCGTTGACATTACTGCAACAATCATGTTAGTTAAAGGAGCGTGATTATGAGCGAAAATGAGCGAAAGACCATAGAGCACAGCCATGCCCCACAGCATCCTCTTTGGCTGTCTGTTGTCCTGAGTCTCTTCCCGGGCGTGGCGCTAGGCGCGTTCATCGTCGGGACGACACCAGTATTGAAGGGATGGGGACTGGATCCGATCTTCGCCCTCTTCGGCGGTATCGGACTCGTGATCGTACCCCTCGAACTCGGGTTCCTGGCTATTGCTTCTCGCAGGATAACCGGCTCGTGGTCTCCACTTGCCGTTACAGATTACAGATCCAGGCTTCCTCCCGGACAGCTGCTGCCAATGGCCATTGGTCTGGCTATATGGTTCATCTTCACACTAATCGTGTGGATATCGTTGCTGGAAGGCTGGGTCATCGATTGGTTGCCCTCGTGGTTGCCCGATTCGATCCTGCAGTTTGCGCAGACTAATGCGGAGGTTGATCCCCCCTCTGCGGGCGTTTTCGCAGCGTTCTTAGTCATAGCATTTGTGTTCAATGGCCTGGTCGGTCCAATGACCGAGGAACTGTACTTCCGCGGCTATCTTCTCCCGCGGATTGACCGCTACGGCATATGGGCGCCGATTCTCAACACCCTCCTGTTCAGCATCTACCACGTGTGGACGCCGTGGCGGTGGCCTCAAATAGCCATCGGGTTCCTGCCCCTGGCTCTAGTCGCGTGGCGAAAACGGAGCATCTACGTATCCATGATTGCTCATGTGATTGTCAACATCATCTTCCTGGTCATGCTCACAGCCTCGTTCGCCGCTGGCTGACATTCAGGATACAGGAAAAGGTTCGTGCAACAATTTTGTCAATCGGGCGGTGGGATCTTTTTTCAGGCAGACAGTTAAAAAGCACTATCTGGCTCTTTCAACATTTCCCTCCCGTCTCCCCCGCCTTTATCATACACCTCAAATAAACCTGCGCCCAGACAAAAGTGATCATCGACCCTATAACCGTACCCGCAACCAGCCCCCACCAGACCCCTAAAAGCCCCCAGCCGAATCCATAGGCAAAAAGCAGGGCAAAGAGGGGAGTCATGATGAGGCTCCGGAGAAGGGTTGCGATAAGGGCGCTTGTGCCTTTTCCTGCTCCCTGGAAGAGGGAGGCTGAGATCATCCCGAAGGCAACCGAGGGGTAGAAGAAGGTCATGATTTTCAGGAGCCTTGTCAGTTCGGGGGCGATTCGGGCTGCGGTTTCAGCCTGGGTGAAGACGGCTGCAATATCGGCGGCAAGGAAAAAGATAACGGCCCCCATTGCGGCTTCCACCAGGACCCCGATTTCCGTGGCATAGATGTGGGCTTCTTTTGCTTTTTTATAGTCATTTTCTCCGATGGCAGCCCCGCCGATTGCGACCATGGCGCTGGCAATCCCGACCAGGGGCGCAATTGCTATTGTGGCAACCCTCCAGCCCGTGGAATAGACCGCAACCCCGTCCGTACTGCTCACCTCGACAATAATGAGGTTCATTAGAAGGGCGGTCATGGCAAGGGCCACCTGCTGGACTGAGGAGGGGATGCCCACCCTGAAGATGTCCCGGACGATGTCCCGGTCGAACTTGAAGCCCCGGAAGAAAAACGAGACGTAGGTGTCCTTTTTCACGAAGAACCAGTAAAACATCAGCACCCCGGATACGGCGTAGGAAGCAATCGTTGCCCAGGCAGCTCCTGCTATCCCCAGGTCAAAGGTGTAGATAAAAATCGGGTCGAAAATGATGTTCAGGACCGAACCGACGACTAGGGCCTGCATGGAACGCTTCGAGTCTCCTTCGCTCCTCAGGATGGAATTTGCCGAGTTGCTGAAAAAGAATACAAAACTCCCCATAAAGAGGACCCTTGCATAAGCCACCCCGAGCCCCGTAACCTCTCCCGCGCCGCTGTACATGAAGAGGTCTTCTACAAGATAGAGGGCAAGCGCCGTAAAAAATACCGTGAGTATGGCCATCATCACAAAGGTATGCACGGCCACATTGTCCACGCCTGCCTTATCCCTCGCCCCGATCCGCCGGGAAATCGCAGCCCCTCCACCGATCCCGAGCCCGTTGGTCAGCGCCATCTGTATAAAAAAGAACGGAAAAGCAAAACCCACGGCAGCCAGGGCGTCCGCCCCGAGCCCTGCCACCCAGAACGTATCGGTCAGGCTGTAAATAGTCTGCACCGACATGGCAACAATGATCGGGATCGAGAGTTTGATAACAGCTTTTTTCGGGTCCCCCAGAAGGATATCGACTCCCACCGTTGCTTTTCCCGTGGGTGGATGAGCTCCGAACTTCTTGCTTTCCGCTTCCCCGTTTACCATTTTTCCCCGCCGTTTTCCATTTTTCTCCGTCGTTTTCGGATTCCTTTGTTTCAGGCTTCCATTTTAATTTTATTCTTTTTATGTTTCCTTTCCCTTTAACATTTTCTTAATTTATTGATGTAAGCAAGTGTAAGCAGGTTTTCGATGCTCACACCTGTCAGTTTTTTCATTTCATTCTACTTTCCGTTTCTTCTTCTACCGCAATACTTTTATCATAAATTTTGAATCTAGTTTATGGGGTTGTGTGTCAAATCCGGAACTTTCCATTTCACGGTATAAGCAAAGTTCAGGGATAATCAAAGAAATCAAAGAAAATGCCGGGGCGGTGTGCTGCATTAAAAGCAGAGAAAATCCGGAAAAGGTCCGGAATAAAACAAACAGGGAAGAGGAATATTCGGACCGATTTTTTTCAAAAAATCCAAATCCTATAATCCGTGCGGAAAAAAGTGGAACAATCGCTTATGCAAATAGCGCAGCTTCACCCCTGCTGGAAAGCTGGGGCGTCCGGGAAGGGGAAAAGCTGCCCTTAAAAATCGAAAGGAGTGTAAAAAACGCGATAATCGGGAAAAAACCCGAAGAACTTGAGCTGGAAGCTGGGGATAGGGTGTATTTGCTAACATGCTACCCCCTGCCAGGAGAAGCTTCGGCAGACCTCTATGGGTTCGACATTAGCAGCCGGAAAAGAGCAGAAGAAGCAATTAAAGCCCAGCACTCCTGTCATGGGGAGTTGCCCGAAAAAGGGGTTCAGGCCAGTTCTCAAAAAAACGAGGAATTCCAGAAGAAAATTACCGGGAGTAGGGAAGTTGAAAAAGCCTTAATGGATAAGCTCCAGTTTCTGGATACAATGGTTAGCACGGTCCCTGTAACTTTTTTTTGCAAGGACAGGAAAGGGAGATACCTTGGCTGTAATGAACTCTTTGCAAGCCAGGTTCTCGGGCTTCCGAAAGAAAAAATCATAGGGTGGAAACTTCCCGAACTGGAGACAATGATCTCTCCTGAGCTTGCCGGGAAGTGCCAGAGGATTGATACGGGACTCTTTAATAAAGGGGGAAAACATGTCTTTGAAATTGAAATCATGTGCTCTGACGGGGTTCCAAGGATTTTTCTGGCCACAAGGGCTGTTTTCCACGATGAAGCAGGGAAAACTGCGGTTCTTGCCGGGGTGATGCTCGACATAAGTGGGTTCAGGAAGACTGAAATCACCCTCCGGAACAACCTTAACTTATTCGAAACACTCCTGGATGCTATCCAGGCACCGATTTATTATAAGGACATGGATGGAATTTACCTGGGCTGCAACGAACTTTTTGCCAGAACAGTAGCGGGAGTCCCGAAAGAAAAAATTATCAACCGTACCATTTACGAGATGGAACACGATATCCCGAAAGAACTGGTCCCGATCTATGAAGAATACGATAGAAAACTGCTGAAAGAAGGAAAACCCCAGTCTTACGTGGCAAAGGCGATGTGTGCAAACGGAGAACTGAGGGAGTTTCAGATCAACAAATCTTTTTATAACGACGCCTCCGGGGAGAAGCTTGGAATCGTTGTGGTGATGCAGGACATAACCGAGCTCAAGCAGGCACGGGATACCCTGAAATCAAGCGAAGAGAGGTACAGGATCGCTGCCGAACAGACCGGGCAGATTATATTCGATTACAATTTGGATACAAAGAACACAGATTGGGCAGGAGCTATCACAGAGCTTACGGGATATGGGGTTGAAGAATTCAGGAAATTCGACAAAGAAGCCTGGCGAGAACATATCCACCCCGAAGACCGGGACCTGGCAGTAAAAAATATCAAAAAAACTCTCCAAAAAGGAGCAAAGTTCAGGATTGAGCACAGGTTCAGGAGAAAAGACGGCAGTTACTTCTATGCAGAAGATCGCGGAACCCATGTTGTAGATGAACAGGGGCGCTCAAACCGGGTTATGGGTGTGATAAAAGACATAACCGAGAGCAAACTCGTCCTGAAAAAGCTGGAAAAAAGTGAAGAGCGCTTCCGCACGTTCATGGAAAAATTCAGGGGAATTGCTTTTCAGATGGATATTAATTTCACTTCCATTTTTATGCATGGATCGGTGGAGGAACTTACCGGCTACAGTATAGACGATTTCCTTTCCGGAAAAACAAACTGGGCACAAGCCACTTACCCCGAAGACCTTCCCGAGGCCATGAAGGTCCTGGAACTAATAAGGAACACTCCTAACTTTCTGGTCGAACATGAATTCCGGCTCAGAAGGTGGGATGGAAAAATAAGGTGGGTCCACGGGATCGTCCAGAACATTACGGACAGCGCAGGAAACTTCCAGTATTTTCAGGGTACCCTCTACGATATCAATGAACGCAAAAATGCAGAGGAAGCTCTTGAAAAAATAGAAGTGGTCCGGAAGAAAGAAATCCACCACAGGATCAAGAACAACCTGCAGGTCATATCCAGCCTCCTGGCGCTCCAGTCCGATAATTTCAGGGACCCGGCCGTCATCGAAGCCTTCCGGGAAAGCCAGAACCGGGTTATATCAATGTCCCTTATCCATGAAGAACTCTACAAATCAAGAGACATGGAGACCATCGATTTTGCGACTTACCTCCGGGAACTGACCTCAGACCTCCTCCAGTCTTACAAAGTAGGGAGCTCCGATATCCAGCTAAAGCTGGACCTGGATAACATTTCCCTGGGAATAGACAGCTCAATCCCGCTTGGAATCATTGTCAATGAACTGGTTTCCAATTCCCTGAAGCACGCCTTTCCGAAGAGCGGGAAAGGGGAAATTTACATCAAGCTTTTCGGGATCCCCGATGATAAACATGAAATTCCGTCCCCCTGTCCTGGTGAAAAAAACAAGTGCTTAACATTGCTTGTAGTTGATAACGGGGTCGGCTTTCCGGAAGATCTCGATTTCAAGAGTACCACTTCCCTTGGCATGCAGCTTGTAAACACCCTCGTGGACCAGATCGACGGCAGCATCACCCTTAAAAGAGGCGCCGGAACGGAATTCATTATCCAGTTTCCGGAATGAGATCTATTATCTGAAACGGCCCCGGTTTGTGACCTGGCTTAACTTCTATTTTAAATCCGGTTTTTATATTCTTCGGATTGTGACCGGGGCCCTCACCGCTTTCGAAGAAAGCGGCTCTTTCCGAAATCATTGAGAATGAATGATTGTGGAATAAACTGCCGGCAGGGAGCTTCACTCTTATTCGATATGCTACTTTATGGAAAAATCACAACCTGAGAAAAGATTTCTGCAAAGCGGAACGACTTGAATTAATTGAGGATTTTGCAGGGGTTCCGGGTTTTGAGGCGTTCGATGAATTCGGCGTCTTCCAGGAGTTTGATTTCTTTATTGAAATCCAGGCGTTCGGAGGTCGCGTTTTTCAGGACTGGCAGGTTCATTTCTACTATGGTGTCCCGTAGAATTTGAGAAACGTATGGCTCGTCTTAAATTCTCAGATGTTCTACCCCCCGGTTTATGAATTTAGGCTTTCTCTCAGTAGATGCTACAAAAAGGTAAATTATCCATGAAGTTTTTGATAGTCACTGACACTTATGTGACTGGAATTATTAAATGATTCAATTTCTAACTCCTCTCCATTAAAAAGTTTTACCGCAGGTGAAATTACAAGGCTATTTAATGTCTCTTTGTTTTTTATCTCAAAAAGACGGACAGAAATAAAGAGAGAATCAACTAAGTTGAGGTATCTTTTTGAAACTCTATCATTTACAGGTCTGCTTTGAAGCATATATTCATTTTTAACATTAAAACTGAAGTCCTTATTGTTACTATGAAATTTGAGAGGCCAATACATATACCAGTGGTCTCCTATTCCAAAATTGGAATTGCTGATATTCTTTTTATAATTGTAGAGACCAAAAGTTAAATGTGGGATTTCATAACCCATATTGATGCTAATTACAATCTGTTTACTATTCTCTTCAGAGTTTTCCTCTTCTGCAGAATAACTATAAGGTCTTACAATACCACCAACTCTCCACCCGTATATTTCTGAAATCAGATCACTTCTCCAGCGGCATATTGCGTTTTGATTTTTTAGATTGGGAATAAATTTTTTTTCGCTGAATTGCCGATCCATTTCAAACAACATCTTAGAAATTTGATCATAGAGTTTGTTGATGTTCTTGAAGGATAGAAATATTGCTTTTTCGTTAACATCATTTTCAAACATTCCAAGCACTTCCAAAAAACTCATTAAATCAAGCTGTATCAAAACCAATTTGAATTCTACAATTGGGTAGTATCTCATTTCAA
>JAENZL010000028.1:0-2044 GCA_016841265.1 Methanobacteriota archaeon
TCTTTTCACATTATAACTTCTTTTCACATTATAACTTCTTTTCACATTATAACTTCTTTTCACATTATAACTTATATTCACATTGTGAATGACTTAAATAACTCCCTGGCCGGTTCCCACGTAGCTGATCCTGTAGATAGCATCGTTTTTATCGTCCGAGACCAGCAGCGCCCCATCCGGCATTATAAGGACGTCCACGGGTCTTCCCCAGGCCGAAAAACCCTGGAGCCAGCCTTCTGCAAAGGCCTCGTAACTAACGGGTGTCCCGTTTTCCAGCCTGACAAGGGTCACCCGGTATCCGATGGGGATCTTCCGGTTCCAGGAGCCGTGCTCGGCAATGAAGGTCTGGTTCCTGTACTCCTCGGGAAACATCGTGCCCGTGTAAAAGGTCATTCCAAGAGCCGCCACGTGGGGGCCAAGCTTGACTTCAGGAGGCGTGAACTCTTCGCAGGCCCGCAGTTCCCCTAATTCCGGGTCAGGTATATCGCCTCCGTGGCAGAAAGGAAAACCGAAATGCAGGCCAGGTTCAGGGGCTCTGTTCAACTCGTCCGGGGGCAGGTCGTCCCCGAGCCAGTCCCTCCCGTTGTCCGTGAACCAGAGTTCTTCGGTTTCCGGGTGCCAGGCAAAACCCACGCTGTTCCTGATCCCCCTGGCAAAGATCTCAAGCTCACTCCCGTTTGCGTCCATCCGCATGATCGTTGCGTAACGCGCGTCTTCTTCCTCTTTGTCACATGCGTCGCAGGGCGCTCCTACAGGTACGTAGAGTTTCCCGTCCGGCCCGAACTTTATGTACTTCCAGCCGTGGGACTTGTCAGAAGGAAAACTATCATTTACCACCACAGGCTCAGGCGGGGCTTCCAGCCTGCTTTCAATATCATCATAGCGGATCACCCGGGAAATCTCTGCCACATAGAGCGAACCGTTCCTGAAGGCCACCCCGTTTGGCCTGTTCAGTCCTTCAGCTATCACGATCAGCTCATCGGCCCGGTTGTCCTGGTCCCTATCCGGAAGCGCATAGACATTCCCGGCATTCATGGTCCCGACAAAAAGCGTACCATTAGGGCTGAGCGTCATTGACCTTGCATTTTCTACGTTTTCTGCGTAATAGTCAATAGAAAAGCCCGGCGGAAGTTCAATACAGTCAAGCCCCGACTCTCCCTCAGTACATTCCTGTGCCTGCATGTTTTGAATAATGGTGTACACTGCGATAATAAGGACGAAGAAACCAATGATCCTCAGGATTCCCAGAAATACCTGCCTTCTAACCATAAACCCCCCTTTCCAGCCATAAATTCCCCCCTCTACCTCAGCTTTCTCATCTCGGTCTGTTTCATCTGAAGCCGCTTCAGCCTTAGAGCGCCCTTGCGGTCTCTATCAGCTCATTTTCGGCTTCAGGTGTGGCGTATCCCTGCCCTCTCCAGCGGATAATCCCCCTCCGGTCCAGCAAAAAGACGTAAGCCAACTGGGTATCTTCTATCTCAAGGGCTTCCTGGTAGTCTGAATAATCCCCGTAGAATGTGATAACGTTGTCGTGCTTTTCCGTGGGGATCCCACCCCTCATCCCGGAATCAATCATCCAGGAAAGCACTTTCCAGCCCTGGCTGATCATCGGTAGCTCGTATATTGCAAAATTTTCATCCCCTCCAAACTCCCGCTCGAAAGGCCGGATCCAGGAGTCGATTTGCTCCTGGGCATTACGCACAAAGGCGATGCTGACGAGCGTAATTTTCCCTTCCGCATGGTCAGGCAGCGTAAGGAGATTGCCTGCAAGGGACTTTGACGTGGCTTCGGGAAACCTTGTGCCGACGACTTTTTTTGAGGCTTGCTTCATATTTGCAGCCAGCCGTTTGACAGAGTCATCAACCTTATGGCTTCCTTCCTTGAAGACTTTAAGTTCCTGATTTTCCTGCATAGGTATAATGAAGTTCCCCCCACTTCATGAATAAAAGTTTCGAAATTTTCTTCCGACTTACTTTTAATTATCCTGATTTTTCTAATTATCCTGATTTTTCTAATTATCCTGATTTTTCTAATTATCCTGATT
>JAENZL010000028.1:2054-14829 GCA_016841265.1 Methanobacteriota archaeon
TTTTCTAATTATCCTGATTTTTCTAATTATCCTGATTTTTCTAATTATCCTGATTTTTCTAATTATCCTGATTATTCTAATTATCATTTTATATTAATATGATTATCTTAATTATTCCAGCTATTCCAATTATATATTATCCTGCTTTGTAGAAATGCTTTTTTAGGGAAGTTGCATTCCTCATTTTCATCCCTTAAATTTCGAGTAGGTTAATACTTTCACCCCGCATGCTCAAGCTTTTTTAAGAGGTAGCTTTTATCTATCGCATAATGCCTGCCCTCGATCCGAAAAAAAGCGATCCTAAAAAGCGGATTACTTTCCATGTGGACATGGACAGCTTTTTTGCCTCTGTGGAGGTCAGGGAGAAGCCCAAGCTGAAAGGACTGCCCGTTGTCGTGGGGTCTGACCCGAAAGGAGGGACAGGGAGGGGAGTTGTAAGCACCTGTTCCTACGAGGCGCGGGAGTACGGGATACATTCGGCAATGCCAATTTCAAAGGCGTATAAGCTCTGTCCCGAAGCGGTCTTTTTGTCCGTCAACATGAAGCTCTACATGGGAGTCTCGGCGGGGGTAATGGAGATCCTCAGGGGTTTTGCGGAAAAGTTTCAGCAGGTCAGCGTGGACGAGGCATACCTTGTGCCCGGGCCCGAGGTCAGGGACTTTGAGGAAGCTGCACTTTATGCCCTCCGGATCAAGGACGAAGTCCGGAAACAGGCAGGAATAACCTGTTCCGTGGGGGTGGGCCCGAACAAGCTCCTTGCAAAGATTGCTTCGGGCTTCCAGAAGCCGGATGGGATGACAGTGGTCCGTCCCGAGGACGTCCGAGGATTTCTTTTTCCAATGCAGGTCTCGAAAATCCCGGGCATAGGGGAAAAAACCACGGAAGCCCTGAAAGGGATGGGAATCTCCACGGTGGAAGAGCTTTCAAACTGCGATGTCCAGCTCCTGAAGGAAAAGTTCGGGAAAATGGGCCTGCGGATGAAGCAGATGGCAAACGGGCTCGATTTTGGGGAGGTACGGGAAAAAGAGAGCATAAAGTCCATAAGCAGGCACGGGACTTTTGAGGAAGACACCGGCGACCCGGTAAAGGTCTTCGGCTCCCTGGACGCTCTTGCCGAGGCAGTGCACGGTTCCCTGCTCAGCAATAACTTCCTCTACAGGACCGTGACCCTGACCGTTCGCTTCGAGGACTTTTCAACGTATACCCGTTCGAAAACCGTCCCGATCTGGACTTCGGATATCTTCGTGATAAAAAGACTGGTCCGCCAGCTCCTTTCCGAGTTCCTTGGCGGCAGGAAATTCCGGCTGGTGGGAGTCGGGGTCTCGAAGCTCCGGGAAAGGGACGAAAGGCAAACCCTGATAACGGATTTCCTGTAAAGGCCGTAAGAAGACCTGCAAAAACCTGCCGGAATTCCCGGAGTTTTCGGGCTTTCGGGCTTTCGGGCTTTCGGGCTTTCGGGCTTTCGGGTCTTCAGTTCCTCAACATTTCAAATCAATATTCAGGCTTTCAGACTTCAATCACAGGTTATTTTGGCTTTCCGGGGTCACTCCGGCTTTCAGACTTCAATCACAGGTTATTTTGGCTCCCGGGGTATTCAGACTTAATAATTTTTCACAAAAAGAAAAACAGAGGATTTGTATCGTGATAGAATATGGTGTTTCGGGTGCGGAAAAAGAACTTTTGAGGGACGTCAGGTCTAACGGGATTCCTGCGGAACGTTTCCAGGCTATTTCTGAGGAAAAGCAGAGGCTTGAGTCCGAATATTCCGAAAAGGTGGGACTGGCCGAAGAAGATATCCGAAGGGAAATCAAGGAACTGGACGCAAAAATAAGAGCGTTGAGGCAGGTTATAGAAAAGGAATCCTTCCGCATCTCGGAAGAAACCAGGCTGAAACTTGTAAAAATTGAAGCCGAATTAAAAGAAACTCACAAAGTGCACCCGGTCCCGGGGAAGCTGATATCCTATCTCCTGGCCCGGGTGAAAAGGTACCTGAAAAGCAGGAGCCATGCCCGGTTGAAGGCGGAGTCAAAAAAAGAGGCTGACAGGCTGCTCAGGAATGAGTACGCCGCCCTGAAGGAACTGAAAGACCGCTGCGAGTACCTGAAAAACAACACTTCTTCGGAAATCGAAAGAAAGCTTTTTCCCCTTGTAAGGCAGCTTGGGGCTCTTAAAAAAATAATGGTCTCAAACAATTACTGGGGAGCCGAGGGAGAACTGCATGTTATTGAAAAACTTCACACCCTCCCTGATGAATACTATCTCTTCAACGACCTGAAGCTGGAACTTGAGGAGTACATAACTTTTGAAAGCAAAAAACTGAAATCTGCCCAGGTAGACCACCTGCTTGTGGGGCCTTCCGGGATCTACGTAATCGAAACGAAAAACTGGAGCCCTGCCTATGTGAAAAAAGTCTTCAGGGAACACTCCTTCACCCCGTACGACCAGGTAAGGAGAAGCAGCTACCTGGTCTACAGGTATCTGAACGGCTTGAAATCCGGAGGTCTCCTCCGAAAAGGTTATTTCAAACTTGCCAGCAGGGAAATAAAGGTACAGCCGGTAATCGCCATAGCAGGTTCGAAAATCCCCCTGGAAAAAAGCCCCGTCCAGGTGCTGTTTGCGGACAGCCTGAGTTCCTATGTCCTGAGCCGGGAAGTTACCCTCTCAAAAGGTGATGTCAAAAAAATTGTAAAGCAACTGGAACACCTGTTCCCGAAGTGAATTTCTCCACTGAATTTCTCCATTTGTTTCTGTCAGGCTGTCGTTTTTGAGGGGAAAATCCAGGCAGAAATTCTTTTCCGTTTCCTCCGAAAAAGGGTTCTGGATGCACGTCTTAGTATACTACATGCAAATTGAGGTCCTTGGAAGCGAATCTTTCGGAGCGAGATCTCTTGCCTGCGTGGTTAAGACGGGAAATCGGGTGATAGTCATTGATCCCGGAGTTGCCCTGGCTCGCCTCCGCTTTTCTCTATCGCCCCATCCCCTGGAGGTTGCTGCGGCTGCCAGGATCAGGGATAGGATACTTTCCGCACTTGCCGGGGCCACGGACGTCGTGATCAGCCACTACCATGGGGACCATATGCCCATGAGAGCCGAAGACCCCTATCAGCTGCCGGTTGAAGCTCTCCCTTCTCTAGAAGGAGTCCGGTTCTGGTGCAAGGGGCCGGAAAACATTTCCCGGCTCTCAGCCAAGAGAAGAAAAGAACTTTCCGACTTCCTTGGTTTTCCCCTCCCCAATTCCGAAGAAGAAGATGAAGAATGCGGCTGCATTTCTTTTTCCCGGCCTGTCCCCCACGGTGTGCGGGGTAAGGGTTTCGGAGAGCTGCTTATGACCTGTATTCGGGAAGGGAGTGAGGTCTTTGTCCACTGTTCGGATATCCAGCTCCTGGACAGGGAAGCAGTCCTTACCGTACTTGCCTGGAAACCCACGACAGTCCTGGCTTCGGGGCCTCCAATCTACCTTTCCCACCGTGTCCCGGAAGTCAAAACGGAAGCTTTTGAAAACGGGCTCCTCCTTGCCAGTAATGTTGATACGCTTATCCTTGACCACCACCTGCTCAGGTCCTTTTCCGGATACCGCTGGTTAAAGGAACTGGGGGAAGCTGCAGGAAACAAAACCGGGGTGCTCTGCGCTGCAGAATTTATGGGGAAAAAACCTGATCTGCTGGAAGCCCGGAGAAAAGCCCTTTACAATGAACTACCCGTGCCCGCGGGCTGGCATGAAGCTTATGCAAGAGGGGAGGCAGGGTTTGAAGAGTACTTAGAAAGGTAAAATAAAAAGTTACAACAGGTCCTGCAAAACAGGGAACTGAGCAATACGGAGATAGCTCACCTGCAAGTCCTGTAAGATTGGTTCCCTGTAAGATTGGTTCTGGCTCAGACAGCTTTCTGGTCCGTCATTTCACCAGAATTTTCGAGCTTTTCTATTCGGGTTGCCAGTTTCTGAAAGTGGTCAATATATTCCTCTCCCCATACGCGGGCCCCTGGCTCAAAACTCATCACGTATTTCCGGTCAAAGACCGCTGATTTGGGAAAAAGAGCCATTGCCATGAAATTGTCCGCTACCATGAGTGAGGGGACCTTATTATTTTCCTTAACGGTAAAGAGTTCGACATTTCCAAGGCTAAGGAATTCTTCGGTTTCCGCCCTGTAATCTCCAACCCACCTTCTCATGATAGGTTCGGGAATGAAGAGGGTGACTCTGATTCCTTTCCGAGCCAGGTCAAGGTAATGAGCAGGAAAAAGGGGATGGAAGTAAGAAAGCATTACTCTTAACATTTTAGCCTTTTTCATGTTTTCTACTAATAAGGGGATCAGTTCAAACATGCGGTCAATATCGGGCTCAGTCGTGGTGCATTGTCCCAGTTCATTTATCCTGCGCAGGAGTTCCGGGGGAATCGCGGTCATATCCCTGTTAGCCCAGTAGTCCACGTTTTCTTCCAGCAGGTCAAGGGTTTCCAGTAAAGGTTTCATTTTTTCTACAATGATTCTTCCGATATCGGTAAGTACGTAGAGGTCCTCTTCCTGGGTAACCAGGTGTTGTTCCTTGAGCTTTTTTAGCTGGGGTTGGACCGAAGTAGCATTGGCTTTGAGGATTTCTCTTATTGTTTCGATGTTTTTTGGGCCTTCCATTAGAAGAAGGAGTATATTTTTTCGTTTCTCAGAGAGGAAGAGAAGATCGACCAGTGGATTTACCATAAGCATGCACCTTGGGAACGGGTTACGGGATATTTTTGTGAGCGGCAGTTGTAGTGCGTGACAGTTTATATTCATTAATCGGGTGTTAATGGTTAAAGGCGTGTTGCTTAGCAGTTCACATTAACTCATGCACATTGACCGACACACATTAACTGAGTGCATAAAACTTCATAGTTGGGTATATATAAAAATCTACAAATTAACACTCACTATATATATTTTCCTATTATATATATTATGTGTTTCTGACTTTCGGGTAGCCTTAAGCAGTTTTTCCCTTCCGGAAAATCTTTATTCAGGAACTTTATTTCAAAATGCATTTATTTAGATCGTATGATATATATTCTACAGAATAAATATTGTGCATATTTGTGGAGGGTCTGCCTTAGTTTCCACTCGTTTACCTGTTTCTCTGGTCTCAGGGGAAATTGAAAATCCACAGAGACCCACCGAGGAAGAGATAAAACTTTTCCTTACGATTGCCGAGCGCCTGATAAGAGCCTCGGAAAAAGAAATGCTTCCCCATTCCATACACGATGTAGTTAAAAGCCTCTCAACGGAACCTTTCAGGAAAGAAATCAACTGCACTGTTTTTCAGGAAAGTCAGGTGGAAAAAGTCAGGATCCTGATAAGGACCCTGTTGATCAGCTGGGATGAGAACCAGTCAGGAAAATTGGAAAATGGAAGCCTTGGGGCCTATTCGTGGAATGACTGTGAGATTGGAATGAAGAAGGGAATTAAAACGCTGAAATTTACAAACTACCTGATGCTCAATCCCGGGGAACTGAGGGAAAAAGAAAGAGACGCTTTCGGGAAAATAGAAAACGAAGGCCTGCTTTACCATGAACTGCTGCACGGGCAGCTCCTGATTGATTCCATGAGGGAAAGCCTCTCCTGGCAGGAAAAAGTTTGCAGGCACGATTTTGATTTTACCCCCGTGGACCTGGAGCACAGGGTTATCTATGACTTCCAATCGGATTTCATGAAAAAATCAATTGTTGAAAAGGGATACAGGCTCACAGTAAAAAGGATAAAACCGAAATCCGAAAATGTAAGTGAATTCGAATTTGTTCTGGGAGACGTCTCGGAATTTATTGATAAAGGAGACATTACCCTGATGTACTATGTGCCCCCTGGCTGCGGTATAAGCAACATGGAGTTTAAGGTTCCCAGGGACGCTGTGGGAAACATAAAGACCAGCGGCCCCATAAAAATAAAAGGAAAAATCACCGATAAAACCAGGAAGGGAAAATGTTACTACTGGGTTCTCCATTCAGGGGGACATAAAAAGAGCAGTCTTTCCGGGCTCTGAACAGTTCCGTGACCTTGTCTTAGTGAACTTAATTCAATCTTCTTTTTTCCCAAATACAGGTTCTGCAGGACACGGTTTTGGAATACAGAATTCGGAACCGCTTCCTACAAAACCCAGGGTCTGCAGCTACTTCCGGATTCGATCATGCCGGTTTACCTTTCAGTCCCCAGCACTTCCTGTTTCCGGTTTACACGTTCGTCAGTTATTCAGAGTACGAGATTTCTCATACCCATACCTACTCCTCCCCCCAAAGGGAAATATGGAGCAAAGGCAAACACAATTGAAATTATGTCCGCAAGTTTCTTATGTATATTCTCACGCATAAATAGTTAATTGTTAAGGAAGTGCCAAACCATATTAGCAGTATCAACAATTATCATTATTTCACACTGACTTCACACTTTCCAGGCTGACATCAAATTCCTGTGCTGAGGTTGTTGGCAATGGCAAAAAGGTAATGTTAGACGGTAAAAGTCAGGTGCCTGCCAGGTCATTTCAGGCTCGTTCAGGCTTCTCCGGACTTTCAGAACCTCAAGATTTTTTTCAGGTTTTTTCGTATTTTTCCGTGACGTCTTCGATTATGCCCTGGAAATGGGTTGCTGCTCCTTCTTCATCTCTCTGGATAAAGGTCGTTTCTTCCACCCAGCGCACTTCCCCGGACTTTGTAAGGATGCGGTATTCACGGTTGAACATTTTTCCGCCTTCCTTGCAGTTCTCGTCAAGTTCGAGTTCCACCTGGAGCAGGTCATCGGGGTGGACAATCTTTCCGTAGAGAATCCTGCCGGAGATGAAGTCTTCGGGGGAATACCCAAACTGCCTGATGTTTTCGGACACATAGAGCGTTGGCCAGTACTTATCGGCTTTCCACAGGAATACGACCATGGGGCTGTTGTTAATCACGGTCTCAAGGGCTTTTTCCCGGTCTAACAGGGCTTTTTGCTTTTCCATGAGGGCTTTCTGGCTTTCCAGAGCGTCTCTCAGGGCCCTTTCTTTTTCAATTTCTTCGGTAATGTCCCGGACTATTCCCTGGAAATGGGTTACTTCTCCCAGGTCATCACGCTGTATAAAGGTTTTTTCTTCTACCCAGCGCACTTTTCCCCCGCCGGTGAGCACCCTGTAGCGCTGGACAAAAAGATCTTTTCCCAGGGCACAGCACCTGTTGAGTCCCGATCTGACCTTTTCCAGGTCCTCGGAATGCACGATGTTGCCATATACGATCCTGCCGGTAAGGAAATCTTCTGCGCTGTACCCCAGCAGGCTGACGTTTTCAGAGACATATTCGGCAGGCCAATTTTCTTCGGCGGTCCACAGGAAAACCATCACAGGGCTGTTGTTGATCACGGTTTCCAGAACTTTTTGCCTTTCCATTGCCTCATCCAGAGCCTCTTCATCACTTTCAGCTAAATGATTGAATCCCATTGTAACTCCTCACTCTCAAGAACCCTTTTCGGTAGTTCCGGGCAATCTGCCCATGAAACTTCCAGGTAAATATAATATATTCTGAATATAAGATATGTTTTGATATCTTATAAATTGCTGTCCTTATGTACGGAGCCCGGAGAATGAAAGTTTCGGAGATAGAATTTGAATCGGAAAAAAGAGTCCGGTGATGCTCAAAAGGAAATTGAAGGAGAAAGGAAATAGTGGAAATGGGAAGAAAGATAGAAGAAATAGTGGAAATGGGAAGAAAGATAGAAGGGAAGAGTAAAAATGGAAAAGGAAGGGGAAAAAGGAAATGAGACGAAAAACCGGATCCTGGAGGATAGCCCCGGAAAAATACCTGAAAACCACGGCAAGTATTTCGGAGTTTGTTTTTCCTATCACAACTCAAAAGCCTGCATCTGCGGCAGTTGTCCTTCGTACCCGGGAAAAGGAAATATGTTCTGTGCAAGGGGAAAAAGCAGGCTAACAGGTGAGATGCTCCCTGAAAAAAAATCCGGTTGCCTGTGCCGGAACTGCGAGCTTTTCAAGAAATTTCGCTTTGAAGGGCAATATTTCTGCATGGGAAAATGAGCAACTGTGGCTTCCCTCCCAATTTCATCTCTTTTTATCATGCCCCCGGATTCAAATCCAGAAATGAGTGTCCAAAAAAGTTTCTTTAATAACTATAAAAGTCATCTGAGTGACTAAAAAAGTTTCTTGAATAACTATAAAAGTCATCTGAGTGACTAAAAAAGTTTCTTTAATAACTATAAAAGTCATCTGAGTGACTAAATAAGTTTCTTGAATGACCATAAAAGTTATCACAATGACCAGGAAAATCCCGGACTGGGATCAAGCTGCCGGAAATGAAAAGCAACCCGGTTGCCGGAGATGAGAAGCAACCTGGCTACTAGTGTCGCGTCAATCATCAAAGATTGAACGATTCTGAATAGTAGTAACCGATTTTATACGACATTATACCTTTGATGCGACACTAGAAATAAAAAACTGACGGGGCTAAAAATATAATCTCTGAAAATGTGAATAAAAAAACATAACAAAATATAAAAAATGGCGGCCCGGAGATTGCAGTTGTGCTTTCACCTGCAGGAATCTTCGGGCATTTTCCGATGTATTATTTATCTCGGTTTACAATATGGATTCACTCGGCACTGCTGCTTCCCTCATCGCAGGCTTTGCATTTTCGTTCTGGGAGTACAACCAGAGCGGTATATAGAGGGCCAGCACCACGAAGCCAACTATTGTGGAAGTCCATCCCACTTCAAGGCTGTTCAGGAAGATCACACCGATCAGGCAGAGCGGCAGGTTGAAGACCCCGAAGATGAGGGCAATGTACTGCCAGCCTTTAGGGGCTTTGAAGGGCCTTTCGAGACTTGAAAACTCCGGGTTCAGTTTGGCTTTTACATATGCAAAGAGACTTATCCCGTTTGCGAAGACGTACCCGATAGAGGAGGCTGCCAGGATGGCTGAGGGAGTTCCCAGGGTTATAAGGCCCAGGTTGAAGACCGCAATCACAACCATGGCATTGACAGGAGTCCCGTGGATGTTCATTTTACCAAAGAACTTTGGCAGGTTTCCTTCTTCGGAAAGGGAGTACATTGCCCTTGAGGCTCCAAGGAAAGCGGTCTGGATGATCAGGATCATTGCTGCAATCAGCATGAGGATGGCAATGGCACCTCCTATGGGTCCGAGGGTCATCTGGGCAACCGGGAGCATCGGGGAGAAGGGCTCGGCCAGGATGCCTTCAATTCCAAGGGTCCCCGTACATGCTGCCTGGACCATGATGAAGGTCACAAGACAGATCCCCCCGCAGATGAAGAGGGCTTTTGGGACATCGGACTTCGGTTCCTTGTACTCTGGGCCGTATATTGCTGCGGTTTCCCAGGCACAGGCACTCCACTGGGCCATTGCAAAGAGCCCGAGCAGGATCAGGACGTGCTCAAGGTCCCAGGACCATTCGGGAGGCAGCCAGGCGCCGGTGATGTTACTCATTTCAAAGTGCCCGGTTACAAAGGGGGCAAGGGTAATAACGATAAGAGGGGCAAGGGCAAGTACGGCGAGGATATACCCAAGCGTTGCTCCGCCGGAAAGCCCGCGATAATTAACAACAATAAGGAAGAGGAATACAACTGCCCCGGCTGCGATGTAGAGAGCCAGGTCCGGCACCCCGGCAAAGGCAGGGACAAGGCCTTTGAGGTAGCTTCCGATCAGGATTGCAAAGATCGCCAGCACCGGGTTCCAGGCAAACCAGTAACTCCAGGCACTGAAGCCTCCAAGGAGCTTACTTTTGTCATACTTCGCGTTCTTATCTTTTGTCTTGAATACGCTCTGGGCATATCCGGGCAGCCCTGAGGCTTTCGGGAACATGGTAGCAAGTTCTCCGTAAGCAAAGTTCTGCATGAAACCCTGGAACACGGAAAGAGCCCATATAATAATTGCAAAAGCCCAGACATAACTTGCGAAATAGCCGATGGACGGCAAGATCAGCACCGGGACCCCGAGAGCAATTGCAAGCCCCTGTTTCCAGTCGATTGTTCTTTGAAGCCCTCCGGCTTCGCTGCTTTCTTCAGTCATACTCTGCACACTCCATATTTTTTTGGATTGGACGACGATTAGCTCCGCTCTTGAAAGCAATAATCAGCTTTAAGCAGGTTCCGTAATTTTAGAGGAGAAAGCAGGAGGCACTGTCCGGAAGAGGCACTTAGGTTCTTTCCAGGGAAAATGCCTCTCGAAAAAACGATCTCCACTCCCCGGCACTTTGCCGGCTCATTGTAGATGAAATTGGGACAGGGGCTCTGTTTTCTCCATTCTTTGTCAAATATATTTCTCAGATCTTTTCGGCTTATGCGATCTGTTTTCTGAAGAGGTCGCAGGAGTTGATCTTGACGTCAAGCAGCTTCTCTATGTTCATCTTGGCTGCGAGGCCCTTGGCTGCACCCGGCACAGAGGTGATAACACCAATGTCGAGTTCTTCACGGAGTTCCCTCATGACATATTCGTCCGAGAGGTCCATGGTTTCAACGCCCAGTTTCTTTGCAACGAATTCCTTGGCTTCGCCAATTCTCATGTTCTTGGAGAACTCCATCCTTGCGACGAGGTCCCCGGCTGCTCTGATTCCGGTCATACCGGAGGCCATGATGTGGGAAATCGGCATACCCATCGGGTCGCCGACTCCGATCTATATGCCGTCTACGCCGGCAATCTCGACCATTGCTTTGCTGGCTCTGGTTACGGCGTCGATTGGGGGAGTCTCGAGCATCGGAATTCCGCCTACACCCATTCCCATATCCACGTGGCAGGGGATGTTGGCGGCTTCGACTGCTGCCTTCATAAAGGTAACCGACCTTGCAAGGTTCCAGGCGGAAGTCTTGCTGGTGTTGGTGTTGCAGACAGGTCCGAAGACGTTTGCGCCTGCTTTTTCAGCAAGGGGTACCTGCTGGTGCGGCCACAGGCCTGCAAGGGTTGTTCCGTCGTACTTGAGTTCCCCGTGCATCCCGAGCACACATTCCCCGGCCATTCCGGCTTCGATGTACATGTTCGGGAATTCCTTCCTGAGAGCCTCGATTGCGTGCAGGGAACCGAAGAAGTCACCGTCTCCTGCTGCCCCGACGGTGTCGAAGTTCACACCGTCGGACCCGCTTGCCATGAGCTTCTGCATAATCCAGATGGTGTCCCTGGTGAGATGCTCTGCGGCGTGCTCCATGGCATCCCAGGCTTCCTGGATCTTGAAGGCCTTCATGAGGTCTCCGGGGTTTTCGAAGGGACCATCAGGAGTATAGTAGAGCCCCATGTTCGGCATTGCCCCATAGAAGAGCGGCACGATCATGTTCTGCTGACAGGTTTCCATGGTCTGGCACTCATTTGAGATGACAGGTTTGACAGGTTTGTAACTGTAGTCGATGTGACCGAGTTCCATGGTGTCAGCACCAAAAGCCCTCTCGTGCATCATGCAGCCAACAAGGCGGCTGGAAGGGATACCTACACCGCTGTTACCCTGGTCCCCGTCAAGTCTGAGGGTTCCGATGTCGTGGGTAACCGGGACTTCCATGCCCTGTTCTACACTGACGGTCTTACCCGGCATCATCAGGATTTCTGCAAGCTTGTCGATTTCGTCACCGGAAAGAGTAGGAATTTCACCAAGGTCTGCGGCGTCAGCCGTACCTGCCTCGATTTCCTCGATGATCCTTTCTTTTGTCAGGAAGATCCGCTTTCCGTCTCCCATCCTCAAAGTGTATTCTTTTGCCATTTTTTATCCTCCGTGATCTGGATTAAAGGAGAAGCTCCTTTGCTTTGGCAACTGCTTCACTGGCATTTTCAGCGTAGCAGTCTGCCCCGATCTTTTCAGCCCAGGCCTGGGTGGCGGGTGCGCCTCCGACCATTACCTTGACGTTCTCCCTCATGCCTTCCTCTTTCAGGAGAGCAATGACTTCCTTCTGGCCCGGCAGGGTTGTGGTCATCAGGGCAGACAGGCCGATCATGTTTGCTTTGACTTCCTTTGCCTTTTCAATGAAATTCCTGAGAGGAACATCTCTTCCGATGTCGTGCACTTCAAAACCTGCGGACTGGAGCATGGTAGAAACAATAGACTTCCCGATGTCGTGTACATCTCCTTCCACGGTCCCGTTCACGATGACCCCGAGCTTTTTGCTTTCACTGCCTTCCGGCATGTCGGCTTCAAGGACTGCGACCCCTGCGGACATTGCATCTGCAGCCATCATCACATGGGGCAGGAAAAGTTTTCCTCTTTCAAAAAGAACCCCGACTTCGTTCATGCCGGCTGCAAGTCCTTTATCAATGATTTCTGCGGGTTCCATTACTTCTTTTGCCTTTTCTACGGCAGCGAGTACGACGTCTTTCTTACAGGAAATAATCGCATCCGAAAGTTCCTGAATTAATTCTTCTTTGTTTGCCATTTTTAAAACCTCCATTCATGGGAAAACCGTTTTGTTCCTGATAGGGACAGGGCTGATTCCCTGTCATTTGCCATTTCAACCTTTCTTGTGCGTCAGGAAACAGTCTGGCTTTCTGAAGTACATGGGTAATCTGGAAATCCGAATTACCCTGATTATTTCTCTTTTATATTTTCAAGAATATTTAGCCTAGCCCATGCCGTTTTTTCCAGGGTGTCAGGAATTGGACGCTATCCCGGGCTCCTGAAAGGGCGGGAGGTATTGGCAGGGAAAAAGAGATTCAGGTAGGTAGATGCGCCAGGTCCCTTCAGGGAGATAACGGCGTTAATTATGCGCATATACGCAGGAGGCCTGCATAGCGCAAAGGATTGGCCTGGCGCAAAGGATTGGCCTGGCGCAAAGGATTGGCCTGGCG
>JAENZL010000028.1:14839-20939 GCA_016841265.1 Methanobacteriota archaeon
GCAAAGGATTGGCCTGGCGCAAAGGATTGGCCTGGCGCAAAGGATTGGCCTGGCGCAAAGGATTGGCCTGGCGTAGGAGATTGACCAACACGTGGGAGATTGACCAACACGTGGGAGATTAGTATATATGGAAATGCTTGAATAATTAGAGTAGACCTGTTTGGAGTTCTTTATATAGTATTTTGTGGGGTCCGGGACCGGGAACCATAATAAAAAGCACAATATTTTTATAAATAGTAAGTATAAAATAGGGTAGAAATGAGCTCTTCGTTATGTGATACACTCTGGCTTTCCGAGAAAAGGAAAAACCTGCTCCTTCTGTTGATGGAGGGCCCAAGGGATATGGGACAGATCAAAACGTCCCTGAACGTGACCTCTAAAGCCATGACGCCCCAGGTAAAGATCCTGATGAAAGATGAACTGGTCGTCCAGGAAGAGGAGTCCTACGAGCTTTCGGAGATCGGCAGGCTTGTCGTCGGGAACATGCTCCCCCTCCTTAATACCCTGGAGGTTATCGAGGATAACCGGAAATACTGGGCTAACAGGGACCTTAGCATCCTTCCTGAAAACCTTTTCCTTAGGCTCGGGGAACTTGGGGAATGCATGCTTATCGAACCCGACCTGAACCACATGTTCGACCTTCCCAGGGAGTTTACGGAAAACCTGAAAAAAGCCGGGAAAATCCTTACCCTGGTTTCCTATTACCACCCACTCTACCCTTCCCTATACTCGGAACTTGCGGAAAGTGGGGTTGAAATGTCAATAGTTGTTACCGAACCTGTGCTTGACCGGATGAAAAACGAGTGCAAGGAAGATTTTGAAACCATCATTAATGCGGAAAATACCCAGCTGGAAGTCTGCAGCGAAAAGGCGGGACTGCCAACCCTTGCCATTACGGACCGCTTCATGTACCTCTGCCTCTTCGATAAGCAGGGGAAATATGACCACAGTAAAATCATGAGTTTTGATGCAAGTGCCCTGGAATGGGGCAGGGAACTATTCATGCATTACCGGAAAGAAACCCGGAAAGTATCCGAGGCCTGAGGCTGCGGGTGTTTTCAAGAATAAGTAAAAGGAGAAGTTCGAATTAGGAGTTTACTCGAGAGTTATTGCCTTAACCTTCCCTTAATCATTTCCTTCATTTATCCCTCCATTCATCCTTCCCTCCATTCATCCTTCCCTTAATCATTTCCTTCATTTATCCCTCCATTCATCCTTCCCTCCATTCATCCTTCCCTCCATTCATCCTTCCCTCCATTCATCCTTTATTCCTACCTTACTCTTTCACAGCAGGCAGAAAAACACAGGATTGAACCCATCATGAGATTCAAGGATGTCCCACTAAAAACCAAACTGATCCTTTACATCGTAATCGGGGTCTTGCTGGTGCTGGCAGCTTCCATGGGGGTTATTATCTCCACGGTTACCTCCCAGGAAGAAAAGCTGGCATACCAGCAGTCAGTGGAAATGTCCGCCAATTATGCGAACAAGTTCGATGCGGATATGAAAGCCAATTTTGCCATAGCAAAGACGATTTCCAACACCATGGACAGTTATGAGGCTTCGGATAGGGAAGAAGTCCTGGGCATCCTGAAAAACCTGCTTATTGAAAATCCCAACCTCCTGGGGACATACGTAGCTTACGAACCAAATGCCTTTGACGGGAGGGACGCTGAGTTCGTAAATGCTTCCGGCCATGATTCCACGGGCAGGTTCGTTCCTTACTGGAACAAAATGACCGGGACTATTGTCCTGGATCCGCTGCTCCACTACGAGCACTCGGACTATTACCAGCTTCCGAAGGAAACGAAAGGAGATTTGCTTACAGAGCCCTATTACTATGAAGGCGTGTTCATGATGAGTTATGTCTCCCCGATCTTTAAAGACGGAGATTTCGTCGGGATAGGGGGAGTGGACGTTTCCCTGGAATACGTGGACGAGGTGGTCAGCGAGGTAAGGACCTTTGATACTGGCTATGCTTTTATGGTGAGTAACACCGGGACTTTCCTTTCCCATCCTACCCATAAGGACTGGATCGGAGAAAAGGGACTCCATGACTTTGAGGGAGAGGGGCTGGAGAAAGCCAGCGAGTACATTAAAAACGGAGTAGGGGGGCACCTGGAATCCACCGACCCCACCACAGGCAAGACCGTGGTAATGTTCTACGAGCCTGTGGATACGGGTAATTCCGCATTCGTCCTGGTCATCCCCAAAGAGGAAATGCTGGCCGGGGTGACTGCTCTCAGGAACAGGTTACTCATAATCTCGGCTGTCTCGATTCTCTTCATGGCTGCCCTTGCCTGGATGATTGCCCGGTCCATTACAAAGCCGATTGATGAAATTGTTGAAGGGTTCAGGTGCATTGCTGAGGATGCGGTCAAAGGAAAACTCGACAGCAGGGCAGATACTGATGTGGAAGTTGACTTCCGGGAAATCCCCAGGGGCCTGAATAAGATCCTTGACGCGGTAATCGTCCCAATACGCGAAACCATGAGGGTGACCAATGCCCTTGCGGAAGGGGAACTGAAAGAAAGGGTCAATCTGGACGTCGAGGGCGAGTTCAGGGAACTCGGGGATACCCTTGACAAATTCTCCGAGACCCTCAACACGATAATCGATGACTCGAATGCGGTCCTCACCGCCTTCCAGAATAACGATTTCAAACATCCGGTCAGTGTCCACGGGCAGGGAGACTTCAAACTCCTTACCGACGGGATCGAAGAAGCCCGCCGTTCCCTGGGCAGGGCCACGGCCGAGCGTAGGGAAGCTGAAAAAGCCCTGCTGGCTTACGCAATGGAGCTTGAGCAGTCCAACAAGCTGAAAGAAGATATGGAAAGGGTCGTCAACAACAGCCCTGTGATTGCTTTTCTGTGGAAATACGAGGATAAGTGGCCCGCAGAGTTCGTTTCGAAAAATGTCACCCGGCTTGGGTACGAAGTTGAGGATTTCACTTCCCAGCGCGTCCTCTACGGGGATATAATCCACCCGGAGGACCTCCGGAAAGTAGAATCCGAACTGGAAAGGAACGTGGAGTCAGGTTTGGATGCTTATTCCCAGGAATACCGGATCTTTATGAAATCAGGGGAACTGCGCTGGGTTGATGAGAGGACTTTTGTCCAGAGAGACCTGAAGGGCGGGGTCCACCTGCAGGGCATCATCCTGGATATCACGGAGCATAAGAAGGCGGAGGATGCCTTGCTCCTGATTGAAGAAGTCCGGAAAAAGGAAATCCATCATCGGATCAAGAACAATCTCCAGGTAATTTCAACCCTGCTCTATCTGGAATCCGGGAACTTTGAGGACGAGAAAGTAATCGGGGCTTTCAAGGATAGCCAGCACCGGGTCAAGTCCATGGCCCTGGTCCATGAAAAGCTTTACCAGTCCGAGGACATGGTAAGCGTGGACTTTGCAGACTACATCCAGAACCTTACCGATTACCTCTTCCAGTCCTATTCCATAGGAGTAAGGGAAGTAAGTTTGAAACTTGACGTGGACAGGATCTTCCTCGGGATGGATACGGCAGTTCCTCTGGGAATCATCATCAACGAGCTGGTCTTGAATTCCCTGAAACACGCTTTTGTGGGAAAGGACAGCGGGGAGATCAGCATCAGTCTGAAACGGGATGAAAAAGGTACGTCTGAAAATCCTGACGAGTACTTTTTACTTGACGTCAGGGACAGCGGTGTGGGCTTCCCGGAAGACCTTGATTTCAGGGACACGGATTCCCTGGGCCTTCAACTGGTGGTTACCCTTGTTGACCAGATCGAAGGCAGCATCAGGCTTGACACGAGTAAAGGGGGAACCGAATTCTTCATCTGGTTCAAGGAGTTGAAGTACAGGACAATGTTGTAAAGGAGTTTACAATGGCCGAAGGAAGGATTCTTGTTGTTGAAGACGAGCACATAGTTGCAATGGGCATCAAGAAGATGCTGAAGAGCCTGGGGTACCAGGTAACAGGGATAGCTTCCACCGGAGAAGACGCTATCATCAAAGCTGAAAGTACCTTTCCGGACCTCGTGCTCATGGATATTATGTTGAAAGGAAAGGTTGACGGGATCGAAGCTGCCCGGGAAATTATAACACGCTTTGGCCTTCCCGTGGTCTATCTTTCCGCATATTCGGACAGCCAGATCCTGGAACGGGCAAAGCAAACAGGGCCCTTCGGCTATATTATCAAACCTTTTGAAGAAAAAGACCTGCACAGCAGTATCGAAGTGGCGCTTCAAAGGCATGCGGTGGAAAAAAAGAAGCAGGAAGATAATCCTGAAAGTCCGTAAAAGATAGAAGGTTTTCAATAAGAGGGGGACATTTTCAATTAGAGTCCCCATGGTAAAAATTTACACTTAATTTAAACCACGGAAGACACGGAAAGCACGGAATTATTGTGCCCATATTTCCTTTATTCCGTGTTTTCCGTACTTTCGGTGGTTAAACTTTCATTTGAGATTGGTGAAAAAATTTGGGTCTTTGACGATAAATGTGGAAAATCTCCGTTGAATGTAAAAATTGTATAAAAAAAGAGATGGGTAAAATCTGCTGGATACTTTTTAAACGCTGGTTTTTCCTTTTAAAGGGGTTGTTTGAATCGGATACACTTCCCCTTTCTTGAGAATCGGGTTTCCTCTCGCATGGGGCTTTCACTTTTGAAGGGTTTTAAACTTTCATATGTCAGTTTTATTAAATCCCAGCAGATTTCTTATTTCATTGGTGAGTTCCCAACTCATATCCCATTTTTAACTATTGCCGTTTTACTATTGCCGTTTTACGATTGTCGTTTTTTTGTTGGTGAGTTCCCAACTTACATCCTGTTTGCGTTTAGCTGCCGTTTTTCTGCTGATGAGTTCCCGGCTCATCAACTCATATCCATTTGTGCTTATTCTGCCGGCTTCTTCATTGATGAGTCCCAACTCATATCCCGGCGTTGAGGTTCGTTTCCCATATGTCCAGATTTCCGCTATATGCCCTCTGATTTCATTTCCCAGTTACATCAGAAGGGGCGGATCTGCTCACATATATCTTATTCCCGATTATTTACTTTCTTGAACCTCTGATTATTTCAAGGTTGAAACCGACATTAACCGTAGAACGGCCAACGGGTTTCATTGTTCCCTGACTAATTAGTATATGCCCTTGCTGATATAAAGCCCAAACTCTGAGGTTTCATCTAGAGTAACGGGGTCTGGAAAGGACCCGGGGACTTTGCCTGTGACATGAGATCTTTTCATGGCTTTAAAAATTATAATAGGATTAAATGCAGATTCCGTCAGTGTAGTTTTCGTCAAACATAGGGCCTCTTCGAATTCCAGGGCCAACAACAGAAAATGACATCAGGATGGGCATAAAAATTTAAAACTGTAATGGGCATTGGGATGACCAGAAAATACATTTCCATAACCGTGAAAGGGTACTGGAATGACTAAAAAATATAGTTGAATAACTATATTCCCGAACGTAAATATTTGCACTTACTTACAACTACGAAGGCACCGAAATCCCGGAAGGATTGTGCCCCTATTTTCCTTTATTCCGTGGTTTCCGGGCTTTCTGTGGTTAAACTTTCACTTGAGATTGGGGTAAAAATTTTGGCCCTTGATTATAAGTAGAGCAGCAAGATGCCAAAAAAACATTGGAGAATAAAAATAAGGATTCTTGAAAAAATGCCTGCTAAAAAATTCAAAATCTAATTCAAAATCTAATTCAAAATCTAATTCAAAATCTAATTCAAAATCTAATTCAAAATTTAATTCAAAATCAGAAATAAATTCAAACAGAAATGAGTTGTTGGAGGGGCCTGAGGGTCGTGGCATAAAATCCCACCGCCACAACCTTCAGGTTATTTTTCAATGCATTTGCTGGGGTTCAAAAGAGAAGCATGAAGAACTGTCCCCATTTCCGTTTTGGCCAGTTCCTTTCTAGCTCTCATTTTCTCAGGCGGGACCGCAAAGAGCCGAACTGCACTCCCACGTGCGAACCGACATCTTCCGTTTTTCCTGAGACGTTTTTCCCATTTTTGAAGGATGCAATTTTTTCGATTTTCGTTTTTATAAACCGTTTTTTGTGCCATTTGTTGTTTAAACCGTTTAAACCGTTTTTTGTGCCA
>JAENZL010000028.1:20949-50493 GCA_016841265.1 Methanobacteriota archaeon
AAACCGTTTTTTGTGCCATTTGTTGTTTAAACCGTTTAAACCGTTTTTTGTGCCATTTGTTGTTTAAACCGTTTAAACCGTTTTTTGTGCCAATTTTTTGAAATTATCTAATTCAATATGCCGGGAATTCTCCTGGCAATTTGCTAGTGCCGGATAGGAATTCCCTTTCATTTCCTGATCAATTATAGGGCCTGTATATTATATAGCCCAAACCATGATGCTCTTTCCGAACTTTAGGGTCAAAGTGAGGGGGATAAGAAATGGATGAGTGGGGGGGAAAGGAACGGAGGAGGAGGAAATGCCAGGGTGAACGGATATTTCAACGCCTTTAAAATTTACAATGCTATTTATGAAACAACCTTATCCCAAAATCGAGCCGTTATTTTTGCTTGCCTTTTACCCTTAAAGATTGCCTTTTATCCTTTAAGATTGCCTATTACATCGTTAATTTTTCCTATATAACATGGGTAATTTTTCCTATGTAACATCGTTACTTCTTTCGGTTTTACTTTTATTTCCCGATTAAGAACACAATTTTTAAATAAAATGATCCTTATAAAATATCTTTCACAATGAGTTCTTCCCTGAGTGATACAATCTGGCTTTCTGAAAAAAGGAAAAATCTGCTCCTTTTACTGATGGAAGGGCCTCGGGACATCGAGCAAATAAAAGCCTCTCTTAATGTGACTTCAAAAGCGATGATGCCCCAGATAAAGATCCTGAAAAAGCAGGAGCTGATCCTTCAGGCCCAGGAAGTGTACGAGCTATCGGAGATTGGGAAACTGGTAGTTGGAAACATGCTCCCTCTTCTGAACACGTTTGAAGTCCTTGAGGACAACAAAGGATACTGGGCAAGCCGGGACATGAGCGCCATACCCGAAGACCTGTTCATGCGCCTGGGGGAACTCGGAGAATGTATGGTGATAGAGCCCGACCTGAACCACATGTTTGACCTCCCCAGAGAATTTACTGAAAACCTTGCGAAATCCAGGTGCATCATGAGTTCTCTTTCCTATTATCATCCCCTTTACCCTTCCCTTTATTCGAAACTTTCACAGAGTGACGCGGAAGTGGAAATCGTGGTGACGGAAGCAGTATTCGAGAGAATGAAAACCGAATCTCCTACTGAACTCGGGGTACTGCTGAATTCCGGAAATACGGTAGTGAAAGTCTTTAGTGAAGGAAGCCTCAGGCTTCCCACAATTGCGGTTACCGACCGTTTCATGTATATCTGCCTTTTCGACAAGCAGGGAAAATACGATCACAGAAAGGCAATGAGCTTCGATGCAAGTGCAGTTCGCTGGGGCAGAGAGCTTTTCATGCATTACAGGGGGCTATGCCGGGAAGTAAGCGGCGTATAAACGCTGCCGGCCGTCAAAGCCGTGAAATGGCAACCTGTTTTTTGCCTTTCAACCCACCTGGCCATTAACTGGCAGGAGTTTAGTACAATGAGGTTCAAAGACGTCCCCTTAAAAACAAAACTGGTCCTCTTTATTGTCGTAGGGGTTTTTCTTGTCCTGGCCGTGTCTACGGCAGTCATTATCGGCACGGTGACCTCTCAGGAAGAAGACCTTGCTTACCGGAAATCCGTCGAAATGGCAAGCAACTATGCGAACCAGTTTGACAGCAATATGCAAGCCAACCGGGCAATTGCAAACACCCTTGCCCTCACGATGGCCGAGTATGAAGGCGCCGACAGGGGAGAAGTCGAGAATATCCTGAGAAGGGTCCTTAAAGAAAAACCTAACCTGATCGGGGCCTATGTGGGGTTTGAGCCAAACGCTTTTGACGGCAGGGATGCGGACTACGCGAATGTCCCGGGCTATGACTCCACGGGAAGATTTGTTCCTTACTGCAACAATATTGACGGCCCCACGGTTATCGAGCCGCTTGTTGACTACGAGAGCTCTGACTATTACCAGCTGCCAAAAAGCACGAAAAAAGATGTTCTGACCGAGCCTTACTTTTACGAAGGGATATTCATGGTAAGCTATGACTCCCCCATCATCCGGGACGGCGAGTTTGTGGGGATAGCAGGTGTTGACGTCCCTCTGGAATATCTGGACGATGTAATAAGCGATATCCAGGCTTTCGATACTGGCTATGCTTTCATGGTAAGCAATACGGGTATTTTTCTCTCCCACCCCACCAATAAGGAATGGATCGGAAAAAGTAGCCTCCATGATTTTAAAGCCGAAGAGATTTTCACAGCAGTAGAAGATATTCAAAATGGTGTGGGAGGACATATTGAAACCACCGACCCCACCACAGGCAAGAATGTTATAATGTTCTATGAACCTGTTAAGACCGGAGAGTTCGCATTCGTCCTGGCAGTTCCCAAAGAAGAAATGCTGGCCGGGGTGACAGCCCTCCGGAACAGGCTGCTTATAATCTCTGCAATCTCAATTCTTTTCATGGCTGCCCTTGGCTACATGATTGCCAGGTCCATAACAAAGCCCATAGACGAAATAGTTGAAGACTTCAAGAGCATCGCCGAGGATGCCGTCAAAGGAAAACTCGATGTAAGGGCGGATACCGATGTTGAAGTTGATTTCCGGGAAATCCCCCGGGGCCTGAACGAAATTCTTAAAGCGGTAATCATTCCTATCCGGGAGACCATGAGGGTTACGGATGCCCTTGCAGCAGGGGAACTGAAAGAAAGGGTCAATGCGGACCTGCAGGGGGAGTTCAGGGAACTTGGGGATACCCTCGACAAGTTCTCGGAAACCCTCAATATGATTATTGACGATTCAAATGCGGTCCTCACCGCCTTCCAGAACAACGATTTCAAACGCAGTATTGAGATGCACGGACAGGGAGACTTCAAGCTTCTGACCGACGGGATAGAAGAGACCCGGGAAGTGCTTGACAGGGTAACCACCCAGCGCAGGAAAACCGAAGAAGCCCTGCTGGCCTATGCAATGGAGCTTGAGCAGTCCAACAAGCTTAAAGAAGAAATGGAGAATATTATCAACAACAGCCCGGTGATTGTCTTCCTCTGGAAATACCAGGACATGTGGCCTGCGGAATTCGTTTCCGAAAATGTCTCCAGGCTGGGTTACAGTCCCGAAGATTTCACCTCCAAACGGCTCCTTTACGGGGAAATAGTCCACCCGGAGGACCTGGGACGGATGAAGGCGGAACTCTCCAAAAACGTGGAATCCGGATGCGAAGTATATAATTCGGAATACCGGATCCTTACGAAATCCGGGGACGTGCACTGGGTCGATGAAAGGACCTTTATCCAGAGAAACCACCTGGGCCATATCCGCCTGCAGGGCATCATCCTGGATATCACGGAGCACAAGAAAGCCGAAGAGGCTCTTCTCAAGATGGAGGAAATCCGGAAAAAGGAAATTCACCACCGGATCAAGAACAACCTGCAGGTAATTTCAACCCTGCTTTACCTGGAATCCGGGAATTTCCTGGATGAGAAGATAATTGAGGCTTTCAAGGACAGCCAGCACCGGGTCAAATCCATGGCCCTTGTCCACGAGAAACTTTACCAGTCCGAGGACATGGCAAGTGTAGACTTTGCGGACTATATCCAGAACCTTACCGATTATCTCTTCCAGTCCTATTCCGTAGGAGTAAAGGAAGTAAGTTTGAAGCTTGATGTAGATAGGATCTTCCTCGGGATAGATACTGCAATTCCCCTGGGGATCATTATCAACGAGCTGGTCTCGAATTCCCTGAAACACGCTTTTGCGGGAAGGGACAGCGGAGAGATCAGCATCAGCCTTAAAAGGGATGGATACGGGCTTTTAGATGAAGTATCCGGCTCCCGGGGCGAGCAGCAGGCAGAGAGAGCTGAAGAGTGTTTCTTGCTAACTGTAAAGGATAACGGTGTGGGCTTCCCTGAATCCATTGATTACAGGGATACGGAATCCCTGGGCCTTCAGCTGGTAGTCAACCTTGTCGATCAGATAGAAGGCGTTGTCGAGCTTGACACGAGCAGGGAAGGCACCGAATTCAAGATACGGTTCGGGGAATTAGAATACAGGATCAAAGTATGAAAGGAGTTTACAATGGCCGAAGGAAGGATTCTTGTTGTTGAAGACGAGCACATAGTTGCAATGGGCATCAAGAAGATGCTGAAGAGCCTGGGGTACCAGGTAACAGGGATAGCTTCCACCGGAGAAGACGCTATCAGCAAAGCCGAAAGTACTTTTCCGGACCTTGTGCTCATGGATATTATGTTGAAAGGAAACATTGACGGGATCGAAGCTGCCCGGGAAATCATAAATCGCTTTTGCCTTCCCGTGGTCTATCTCTCCGCATATTCGGACAGCCAGATCCTGGAGCGGGCAAAGCAAACAGGGCCCTTCGGCTATATCGTCAAGCCCTTTGAAGAAAGGGACCTGCACAGCAGTATCGAAGTGGCGCTTCAAAGGCACGCGGTGGAAAAAAAGAAGCAGGAAGATAATCCTGAAAGTCCGTGACCTTCGAGATCTGTCTTTCAACAGCAACCCGGAGTAGAGGATTAAGTTCCGGTGCTCCAGGTCGAGTTGCTATAGTCTATAGTCCCGAACGCAAATATTTACACTTACATTATAACCACGGAAGACACGAAAAGCCCGGAAGGATTGTACCCATATATCCTTTATTCAGTGTTTTCCGGTTTTTCCGTGTTTTCCATGCATTCTGTGGTTAAACTTTCACTTGAGATTGGTGAAGGAATTTGGGGCCTTGACTATAGTTGCTGTGAACTTTCTTTTTAATCCTCTTTTTTTCATGTGTTTCCAAGGTTGTACCACGTCAGAGCCGATCTGAAGGGTGAATTCCTGAGGATGTATTTTAATGCCTTTGAATATTATAAAGTGGTGAAAATATCCAATGGCACTGGAAATATCAGGCCCCATGCGCCAGGAACATGGCTCTTTTCAAATCCCTCATCTTCAGAACGAGCACCACAAAGCAGGTTATATAGATTTGTTTCTATAAAAACAGCCTATAAGAAATAATTCAATCAATTAAAAAATAATCCAATCTATTAGCTCTTGAAATTTAGAATGATTCATCCCTTCCTGGAATTTTGTCTTTCCACCGTTTATGATGTTAGAGCCCTCTCCAGGCTCAGGGGTATAAAAATGATCCCCCTGAAAGTGGATAATAACAGCACAATCAGGCATCATGCGGGACCTTAAGCTAAACCTTAAGCTGGAAATACAAAAAGAGGGGATATAAGCAAAGATACCGGGATTTCCCTATTGACAGGAGGGGGGAAATATCCCTGCGGTGGTCCTTGAAAGTAAAGTTTCCGGCTTTCATACGGTGAGTTTCCGGGAAATGGGATGAATGGAACATGGCGTATGATTCGGGCAGGGAAACCGGGTTTAACATTTCAACGAGAGGGAGATAATACAAAGGTGTAAATCGATGAATGGAAAAAAGATTCTTGTCGTTGAAGACGAACACATAGTCGCAATGGGAATAAAGAGAATGTTAAAGAGCCGGGGGTATCAGGTTACGGGCATAGCTTCCACAGGGGAAGACGCAGTCTGCAAGGCTGAAAGCACCTTTCCGGACCTTGTACTTATGGACATCATGCTCAAAGGCAAGCTTGATGGACTGAAAGCTGCGGAAGAGGTCCAAACCAGGTTCAATATCCCTGTTATATACATTACCGCTTGCTCCGATAAAAAGATCAGGGCACAGGCCGAAAAGACGGGAGCTTTTGGCTATATCACCAAACCTTTTGATGAAAATGAGCTGGCCGAAACTATTGAAACAGCTTTAAAAAACCACGAAGCTGAAAAGGAAAACAGTAGCATTAAGATATTTCCTGAAGTAATAATTTCCCTCCCTGCAGACTTAATTCCTGAGGGGCAATAGTTATCCCTGGTCGGCATCCCGGCTAACCTGAAGAAAAATTAAGAAGGGCATCCGGAGCTGTAATTTCAGGGCCCTTTTTATGCGATCCTTTTCTCTTCTTCCGGACCTCTTTTTTGCTTTTTGTACTTTTTATACTTTTTGTTTAAATTTTTTAGTATTACCCCATTATCCTGATTTAGCAAAACGTCTTTAAGACTATTTTCAGCAAAACATCTTTAATACTATTCAGCAAATTTATAGTATTCAGGTGAAAATCAACGCCTTAAACTTTATTGATTTACTTATAAATTCAATAAGATTCGTCCTGGATCACCCCATAAATTGGGTGTCAGGCTTTTGAATGTTAGGTTCTGAATTTGATTCTCCCGGTACGATTATGGCCGTAAACGATTACTACAGGGTTCTGGAGATTTCGGAAAATGCCTCTGCAGAGGAAATAAAAGCTGCCTACCACAGGCTTGCCTTTAAATACCACCCTGATAGGAACAACAGTGCGTATGCCGAAGAGCAGATGAAAAATATAAACCAGGCGCACGATATTCTTTCCGACCCTAAATGCCGGGCTGAATATGACCGGGAACGGAGATTCGGGCCCGGTTTTTCGGGCCGGAGCAGTTACTCGGAACCCCGGGAGTATGCCTGGAGGAAAGAGTATACCTGGACGTGGGAGAGGCAAAGCGGAACAGGCAGGACTTCAGGCAGAAAAGAATGGGGTAGTTATTCCGGGGGTCCCAGGGGTCCCGGAGGTCCCGGCAATCGGACTTCGGCAGCTGGCCGTGGAAAAACGCCTGGCTGGCAGTCCGGAGGGCGCAATTCGAATCCTGGGATCCTGGATGTAATCATGCGCGTTCTCGGTATCCTGGCCGCCATCTGGATTATTCTTCTCCGGCCAATGCTGATTATTTTCCTTTTGATTCTACTTGCACTTATTCTTGCGTTCTGGTTCCTGATAATTGAAATACTTCGGATGCTGAGAGGGGGGAAGTAAAATTAGATCGTAAAATTAGATCGTAAAATCGGAAGCTAGGTGCTTAAAACAGCAGGCGTTTTTAAAGAGACAGGGGCAAGTCAGGACTTAAGTTCCCGTTCCAGCGTTTCAGCCACGGTTTTCAGGACCTTGATCCTTGAATAATATTTGTCATTGGCTTCCACGACAATCCAGGGGGCATAGCTTGTGCTGGTCTTCTGGAGAACCTCTTCTGCAGAGTCTACGTAAGCTGCCCATCTTTCCCGGTTTCGCCAGTCTTCAGGGGTGATTTTCCACTGTTTCCGGGGGTCTGCCATTCGGCTTTCGAAGCGTTCGAGCTGAGTTTCCCGGTCGATCTGAAGCCAGAACTTAAGGACAATTGTTCCCGAATTTGCCAGGATTTCCTCGAACTCATTGATTTCCCTGTAGGCCCGCTTCCATTCATCTTCACTGCAGAGTCCTTCTATCCGTTCCACCAGGACTCTCCCGTACCAGCTCCGGTCGTAGATGGTCATGTGCCCGGCTTTCGGAACTCCGTCCAAAAAACGCCAGAGGTAGTGGTGGGCTTTTTCGATGTCGTTTGGAGCCCCTACAGGGACCACCCTGTAAAGCCTTGGATTCAATTCCTGGACCAGGCGGTGGATATCCCCTCCTTTGCCTGCCGCGTCCATGCCTTCAAAGGCGATTACCAGAGAACGCTTCTGCCTGAAAAGTTCGTACTGGAGTTCGCGGAGTGTGTTCTGGCACTGTTTCTTGGATTCCTTATATTCATCGGATAAAAGTGCTTTTGAAAGGTCTGTCTTTTCCAGCAAGGAACCGTTAAGGTCAAGGATTTTGGAGGTTGAGATGTCCAGGTATTTAATGGTCTGCTGCCCGGGGGTCCTGGTAACCTTTTCGATATGCTCTCTGACAACCTGGAGAACAGTGCTGAAGATTTTAAGGGTTGCAAATTTCCTGTCATTTGCCTCTACAATTGTCCAGGGGGAATGGGGAAAGTCGGTCATTTCCATGACCTTTTCTACTACGGGCAAATACCTGGAATATTCGTGAATGAAATCAAGTTCCTCTCCGCCGGCATCTTCGTATTCTTCCACGATCAGGGGGATATTGTTCCTGCGGATTTTCTTGAAGCGTTCTTTCTGTTCCTTCTCACTGATATGGAGGAAAAATTTGAGGATAAGGTAGCCGTCCTTGGAAAGCTGGCGTTCAAAATAATTGATTTCTTTCAGGCAATTTACCAGGGCTTCATCAGAACTTTCTTTTCCGTACTTTTCGATAATTGCCCGGCTGTACCAGCTCCTGTCAAAGATTGCAATTTTACCCCTGACCGGGATCTTGGTCCAGAAACGCCAGAGAAAAGGTTTCAGGGCTTCCTCACAGCCAGGCCTCACCATTGTATGGAAGTCATATCCCCTGGGGTCCAGGGGCAGGATGAACCTGTTAATGTCTTCTGCAATCCCCGAGGCATGCCAGCCCTCAAACACAAGAATAATCGGGATCTTTAGCTCCCAGGCCTGGCGCTGGAGCTCTCCAAGTTCCCCTTCCAGGGAGTCCAGGCTGTCCTTATAATCTCCATTTTTCACGCTCATTGACAGGTCAATATTTTCTAGCATAACGGGTCTCACAGGAAACTCTATGTAAGGATAAATTGTATATGGGGATGTCCCACATATTGGAAATTGGACATCCACCCTTAAATAAATGCTGATTGTGCATAAGAAACAAAAAACATGTGGGGTAAACAGCCCTACTATTTTAGATCCTGTTATATTATAAATCCGGCAGGGGGTCACCAGGTTAGATGTAATAGGGCAAAACGGCTATAAATTATATAATATATTAAACATGTAATATTATCAATGACATTTATATTATAAAATATATACTATTAATGTTGAAATTTTGGATATGGGGGTATTAAATATATCATTGTGACATTTTAATTTAAAACACGATTTATAGTATCTAAATGTGCCAGAATTTAGCAAATATGTGTTTTTAGGTATTCTTGAATTAGATAGTCTAGTATATTCAAAGTGTAAAGTATTATATAAATATAGTCTGATTAAAAAACAGAAATATAGGGATATTGGCGATTGTAAGCCCTGGGATGTTCACAGATTTAAATTATTCAGTATTAATAGTCACATAATTACAATTTATGCTAAATTATGGCAGAATATCCGCATATCGATAATGTAAAAGATGATTAACTAATCCCCGTAATTTTAAATATATAACCTTGTATGCAATAATTAAACGTTACTTTTGATATAATCCTTATAAAATCATTCAAAATTAAGTATGTACGATAATATCCACATTTTCAGTATGTATCATAACAATGGATACAAGCATTATAGTGATTTAACAAGTTATATTCAATAATATATAATATATTATATACAATAGGTTTAAAATCCGTATTTTACGTGTATGCACTCTGCTCAACATATACAATGAAAAATACCTTTTTTAATTAATGTATTTATTTTCGATTAATTTTTAGAGCGGAATATGGGGGCATATAATACAGATAAATTATTATATTCAATATAATGCCTAATATTAAATTGAATCAGCTTTGAGAACTGTAATTTAATTTCATCAAAAAAGAATATAATTAATAATAGTCATTTTGGCAGCACCCCTTAATCCTATTACATATACTCAACAATATAGGGTACTGATTTAATTATACCACGTGACATATTTTAAAAAGTGGTTTAAATTTGCCTATAATTATATTATATTTTTAGACATGTTAATGCTAGACTATTTCATCTATAAATGCCTACATAAACATAGCAAAAAATATTGAAACTTTGCATTATTAATTGATTGCTGATTATTTTTAATGATTAATGTTGTGGATAAGAAAGGTCCCAAATATGCATATTCATATGATATGTAGTAATTACATGGTTTTTAGGGGGGGATATATGGTTCTGAACTATTTTTCTTATTACATCGTACTGTTATCGGTGAGATATGGCATATTCCTATATGTTGTGTAATGATTGGGTTCACAAAATCATAGGTTTTGGCCCGTCCGGAAATCAATTCATATAAACTATATGAACGGCCTCCCGATGCAGGAAATGTAGACTCTATTTGGCAGGAAAATGTTCTCATTACCTATAATAATTATATTCTCTGGGAAATATTACAAAACCAGACTTGTGTTCATAAGCAGCTAAAATAGAATAATAAATCTTGAAAGAAATGAATCCTGGAAGAAGTAATAATTTTATTTCCTGGCAGTTTTGTGGTTTCTGTACCGAGTTCCTTCATTGAAACCCGTTATATATGCATATATTTATATATATCTTTATGGGGCACACATGCTAGACCCTCGGACTTAAACAGTGCTAATAACACATAGGCACTATTTGGAACTTTTAATAATTATATATCATCCAGCAAGGGATATTTTTTCAAATTAAAACTTTTTATAGTATTTGTTTCCTACAGATAATCGGGACGCTTTATAATATAAGCCGGTAAATATAATAATACGTATTAAAATAACATATATAAAATATAAATAAAATATTATCCATTAGTAGTCATTGTTGAATAATTATTGGAATAAATCTATGAGATCATGGTGTAATAAAATATTGTTACACCTCCTTTAATCCCACATTTGCCCGATTTATGTGAAATATTTCACCGGATCCTTGTAAAAAAACAGTATTTGATAAAAAAATAGAGTAATAATTTATAATTCGAGCCTGAGCTCAAAAATTTCTTCAAATTGTTCATATTTTTTACGGGCACGGTACAGATACTGGCGAATAGGGGCCTTTTCTCCGGCTCTTGCAAAGAGTGCTTCTATTTCCCCTTTTGAGAATACCGCCTCCAGTTTTTTGAAGGGTATGGTTTCAAGCCCTTCCAGGTCCCTGATTACCGGATTACTTATGGGGATCGGGACGGGTAGCAGAGAAATGGGGGCTTCATCCAGCCAATTCCATTCCGGGCCATAGATGATCGCATAAAATGCTCCGCATGCCGTGCACTTTGTTGCAACTACGATTTCCCCCCCCGAAACATGATAGCTAATGCTAACCATTGGGGAATCACAGTACGTGCAGGTACCAATTTCGTTTTCTTCAAGATTGTACGCAGGCATCCGGTTTTCATCCTTGTAAAGAACATTATCCTGAAGGTCATACCTGTAGTCCATTATTATCACACCTTATATGGCCTGGAAGTTAGGGAGACCTCTGCGCAAGCCAGTCTCCTCACACATTTCTGTCTAAGGTAATAAAACTATTAAAATTCATCCCTCTCATGACCGAAAATATGTAAAAGCGCACACAGTTTAACTTTGAAATATGCAGAAGGCAAAAGCGGTGGAAGAGGAGGAACTTATACTAAAAGAAGAAGACTTTAGTTAAATTCGGAATGAGATCCAGGAGAGAATTTCAGGATTGTGCAGATGATCGAGTCATGCAGGGAGTCAGACCAGGTTTGTCAGAGATATCAGGAGCGACTCCTTCGAGAATCGATGCCGGTAAACCCCCAGGGAGATCTATTTATACAGAAGTTACTCAAAACTTATTAAGTAAATCGATTAATATATATTATAAGTTTTCAAAATTTGAGGGTATTTTAAGGCTGATTACAGGGATTTATTCCATATGATGGCTTTTATAACAAACGGGTGAAAAATAAAAATATAGAAGTATGATTACTTTGCAGGCAAGTCCCCTTAAATCTAGCAAATATATTATTGGGGCGTAAAAAACAATATATCGAGGGAGGGCATATATATACATTAGAATTAATGGTATCAGTGGTGAAAATATAATTATCAAGCAAGTAAAAAAATTTATAATCATTCCCATCATAACGAATTAATTTACAAACCTATATATAGAGTTAAAACTGACATAGTTTACTGTATCAGTAGAGGTGGTAATACATGGGATCCATCCGTTCCAAAATCAAATCTAGAGTAGAGAAATTTATTGAAGTAGATTCCACCGGCTATCGAAGAGCAATTTTATGCATCTTTATTAAAGTCAAGAAAGCAACCATTGACGAACTGCATGAAATGCTTGGAAAAAAATACAATGTTTCAAGGAATACGGTTGCATCCATGGTGGGATATATTCATTCAAAGCTCGGGATACTCAGGTCTCACAAGGAGTCCTATAAGACCCCGATGGTATACACTCTGCGGGAAGAATATCTGGATCTGCTTATGAAAGTCGTAAATACGGCACCTAAGCCGTCAAGTGAAGCAGTTACATAAAGACTGCTGCATAAATTTCAGATTGCCGCATAAATTTTGATTTCATTCTTATTTTGCTGATGGACTATGTCACTTGTTAAAAACGCCCCAAGAACAGCGACGACTATTATTGTCCGCTCGGACGCAAATTCCCGCATAACTAAAACAAGGAACCCTTACGATGCCCTGATGCGGCGTATTTTCCAGGAAGATGCCACTGCCCTGAGAGGCCAGAAGTTCTTAACTATTATAGAAGAAAGGCAGGCTGCAGGCAACCCGGTCCGCACCGAAGAATGGGAAACCATGCTTGAAGAACTTCAGGTTGGACGTGCCTCTTTTTATGCCATGCGCAACAAGCTTCTGGGAGCAGGGCTTATTTCCATAAGCAAAGGGGAGTACAGGCTCTCTGGCCAGTTTTCCAGCGACCTGATGGACATGGCCCGCTGGTGGTGGACTGCTGTTCTGGACCAGAAGGAAGAAAACCTTTAAAGTAAACCGTAAAATTTCACAATGTGTGCCGAAAGTTATATATACAGATTTGTCCTTTAGAAGATACGCTCAGGGGCGCTCCAAGGCGTGCCCGAGAGATAAATCAACGAAGCCCGGTAGTGTAGTGGTCAATCATGCGGGACTCTGACTCCCGCAACCTCGGTTCGAATCCGTGCCGGGCTATCAAACACTTGTCAATAATCCTACGAATGACTCGTAGGAACATCTTACTTTTTTTCCCAGAATAATAGCTGTTTAGCTTGGAAGTTCAGTATTTCGGCACCTCATTCAAGAAACATATTCTGACAGATGCCTCACGATTTCCACGGCTAGAGTATCTCTATACGAGGCTTCCTTACACTTTTTTCATGGGCTCCTCAGGAGGCCAGGAGGAGGTTTAAAGGAGACGTAGGTATATTTCCCCATTTATAGTTTTAACCGCGCTCAGGTAAATACATGTGCTCACTGAAAAGTTTCAAAAAGTAAACCATTTTCAGAATGGGACGCACCTTCCTGAGGTTTAAGCCCCATTTTAGGCTCTGGTCCGTAGAACTGCCCTGTCAGGGCATGTTAGGGGGTTGGCGTGCGGCAGATGCCGGGAGATGAAGCTGCCTTTGGTACTTATTTGCTTCGATGAGCAATTATGAGGGTTTGATGGCCTATGCTTGCGTTTCTAAAGTATAAACTGCAGGATATTACAACTTCTTAGTACTAAATTTCCTATGGAGGTAATTTGTAAAATATATTTTCTATGTTATTTACATGGGTGCCTAATAAATAAGTATCAATAGAGATTCGTAACAATTTAAAGTTACAACATTTTATACAAAAAAGTTAGAAATTGGTGGATGTAGGGAGAGGTTGGAATCCCGTCTCAAGCCCCAACTTCCCGAAATTAGCCGTTGTCAGTATCCCTTCTTTGCCATCGACAAGCACACATTTGGCGTGGAAACATGGGTATCCGGAAACACTAACCCCGCTGGATAAAAGCGGTTCAAGGGATTCGGTATTCTTTGGATTCGGCTTTGTACAGATTGTTACTTCGACATTTCGCATTCAAACGTATTCAAGGGCATTGACGACAGCATAATCCTTTTCAAAACTCCAGGCTGTGAGAATCAGGTTTTTCTCTGCCTTTTCGATCATTTCAAGGACTGTTTCCCGCAAGGTGTTCAGCTTTGTTTCATCAGGAATTTTCCCTTCATTGAGGGTCGAAGGGGATGTGACAGTTCCGTATTCGATACCAGGACTTTGACCCTTTTTGATCGCTTTGAGTTCTCCGTTTTTATTCAGGAGCTCATGACCTGCCATTTCCCAGAAACCATGCAGGGATACATTTAATATGATTTCGTGAAGCTACTTAAAAAAGTTGTTTCGAATCCCAGATGGGGTGGTTACTCTAAGCAATATTACATACGACTGAATGCAAAAAGGCATTTGACGTAGTTTGATTTGGAAGATATAGTACAATAGTTATAGCGTAGCATATCGATTTTTAGATATCATTGGCCTTAAAACACGAGCTGATTCTATGTGTTTGAGGTAATTTCAACTGGAAATTTTTTATTTATCCAGCCAATTCTAACTTGAAACTAATATTGTGAAAGAGAAAATCAAGGCTTAACACTCAATTATTGTAAAAATAGAATAAGTACATGAGATCTTGCTGATAATTCAAATCAGTTGGTGAAGTACTGAACTGGGATAGTCTTTGAGCGTGTATACGTGGAGGAATCATCAAAGAGGTGAATAATCAGAAAACATGTTCAGTACTGTATTATAAGAGGTAATGGGAGACTATTATTATGGCAGTCAATGAGAAAGAAATGAGGATTAAGATAATCAAAGCCGGGCCGTATCGGGTTACAGGTGGAGTGCCGCTTTTCGAACAGGTAATTGTCACCGACGACGCTGACCACACCAGAGAATTAATTGATATAAAGGAATACCCCCGGCGGGAAGCCTATACTTTATGCCGCTGTGGCTCATCCAAAAACAAGCCCTTCTGTGATGGGACCCACCGCAAGATCGATTTTAACGGTAGCGAAACAGCCAGCAGAAAGCCTTACCTGGAAAAAGCGGAAACGTTTGAAGGTCCTGATCTAAAACTCACCGATGCCCCCGAGCTCTGCGATCATTCCCGTTTCTGCCAGCGGTCTGGCGGAATAAGGGATCTCATACAAAAATCAGACGACCCGGAAGCCCGACAAACCGCCATAGAGGAAGCCCTGATCTGCCCGTCGGGACGGCTGGTCATGTGGGACAGGAAGACAGGCAAGCCCTTTGAAAAAGAATTTGAACCATCTATTGTACTGGTTCACGACGAACAAAAAGGTTGTGAAGGCCCCCTCTGGGTTCGAGGCGGTGTCCCCATTGAATCTGCAGATGGCAGCGTGTACGAATCCCGGAACAGAGTAACCCTCTGCCGCTGCGGGAAGTCAGAGAACAAGCCCTACTGTGACGGCAGCCACTGGATGAACAGCCAGCAGAAGCTCGAGTTCAGGAAGAAATGGGGCCTGGAATGAGTGAGTTCGTTGATTCATAGAGATTCTTAACTTGCGGAAATAGTAATCTCGCATAACAATCAGGCAATCCAACAGCCAATTGAAAGCAATCAATGGGCGATTCCGCGATAAAAAAGAGAGAATTCGAGGATAACCTTCTTTATTTCGACATATCCTCGAACTCCTTCTGGCTCTACAGATACTGCCAAAGTCTCATCAGCCCGCCGTAATTTTTCGATTGCACGTCTCTGAATAGCTGGAATGGTGACATGGCTCAGATCGGCCACAAGGTTGCCAATCATATGTTTTTGCCCTATCTTGTCAAGCAACCGATACCTTTCTTCAGCCTGAGCAAAGTCTTTTGTTTTGAAGAGCTTCAAACCCCTGGAGACGTTTATGCTACGATCAGGCGAGGTCGAAGCGATCAAGGTTCATTACCTTTGCCCAGGCCGCCACGAAGTCCTGGACAAACTTCTCCTGCGCGTCCACGCTTCCGTAGACCTCGGCCAGAGCCCGGAGCTGGGAGTTCGAACCGAAGATAAGATCGACACGCGTGCCGGTCCACTTGACTTTCCCGGTCTTGCAATCGCGCCCTTCAAACATGTCTCCGGCATCCGATACCGCCTTCCACTCCGTGCCCATGTCGAGCAGGTTCACGAAGAAGTCATTTGTTAGCGCTTCCGGCTTCTGGGTAAAAACGCCGTGCTGGGTCTGTCCGAAGTTGGTGTTCAGCACGCGCATACCGCCAACGAGCACCGTCATCTCTGGTGCGGTCAGCGTCAGCAATTGCGCCCTGTCAATCAGCAACGCCTCGGCTGATACGGTGTATTGGCTCTTGAGGTAGTTGCGGAAGCCATCCGCGATCGGTTCGAGTAAGGCGAAGGAGACCACATCGGTCTGCTCCTGCAAGGCATCCATGCGCCCCGGCGAGAAGGGAACCGTCACATCGTGACCAGCATTCTTCGCAGCCTGCTCGATGCCTGCACAACCAGCCAAAACTATCAGGTCAGCAAGTGAGACCTTCTTGCCACCAGAGGCCGCGCTGTTGAATTCGTTCTGGATACCTTCGAGAGTGTTCAGCACTTTCGCCAGTTCGGCCGGCTTGTTGACTTCCCAATCCTTCTGCGGCGCAAGGCGAATTCGTGCACCGTTCGCACCGCCACGCTTGTCGGAGCCACGGAAGGTGGACGCCGACGCCCAGGCAGTCGAAACCAGTTGCGAGATCGACAGCCCTGAGGCAAGGACCTTGCCCTTGAGGGAGGCAATGTCCTTCTCATCGATCAATTTGTGATTGACTGCGGGGATGGGGTCTTGCCAGATGAGCTCTTCGGCAGGAACCTCCGGGCCGAGATAGCGGGCACGCGGACCCACGTCGCGGTGCGTCAGCTTGAACCATGCGCGGGCGAATGCGTCCGCGAATTGATCCGGGTTCTCGTAGAAGCGCCTTGAAATTTTTTCGTAGGCGGGGTCGAACCTCAAGGAAAGGTCAGTTGTCAGCATGCTTGGCGGGTGACGCCTGGACGAGTCGTGAGCATCCGGAATCGTGCCGGCGCCTGCGCCACCTTTCGGCTGCCACTGATATGCACCGGCCGGGCTTTTCGTCAATTCCCATTCGTAGCTAAACAGGATCCTGAAGAAGTTATTGCTCCATTTTATTGGCGTGTTGGTCCAGGTGACCTCCAGGCCGCTGCTGATCGTGTCATCACCTTTGCCGGTGCCGAAGCTGCTCTTCCAGCCGAGGCCCTGTTCCTCGATACTGGCCGCTTCTGGCTCAGGCCCGACATGGGACGCAGGGCCGGCACCGTGGGTTTTGCCGAAGGCGTGACCGCCAGCGATGAGCGCAACGGTCTCTTCGTCGTTCATGGACATGCGAGCGAAAATATCGCGGATATCTTTGGCCGCCGCTATCGGATCCGGGTTGCCGTTCGGGCCTTCCGGATTGACGTAGATCAGCCCCATCTGCACAGCAGCGAGTGGATTTTCGAGGTCCCGGTCGCCGGAATAGCGTTTATCACCACCCAGCCACGTGTCCTCAGAGCCCCAATAAACGTCCTGATCCGGCTCCCAGACGTCATCGCGACCGCCTCCGAAACCGAACGTTTTGAAACCCATCGTTTCCAGGGCAACGTTGCCCGCAAGAATCATGAGGTCAGCCCATGAAATCTTCCGGCCATATTTCTGCTTGATCGGCCAGAGCAGGCGACGTGCCTTGTCCAGGTTGACGTTGTCCGGCCAACTGTTGAGCGGCGCGAAGCGCTGCTGGCCTCTACCGCCACCACCGCGGCCGTCACCGGCGCGGTAGGTGCCGGTGCTGTGCCACGCCATGCGAATGAACAAAGGGCCATAGTGACCGAAGTCCGCCGGCCACCAGTCCTGCGAATCGGTCATCAGCGACGCGAGATCTTTCTTCACAGCCGCCAGGTCGAGGCTCTTGAACTCTTTCGCGTAGTTGAAGTCCTCGCCCATAGGGTTGGACCTGGAAGAATGCTGGTGCAGGATCTCGAGCTTCAACTGGTTTGGCCACCAGTCGCGGATCGATATGTCTCTACCGATTTCTTGTTTGTTTGCTCTGTCCGTTACAGGGTTCTTTCTATCGTCAGTCATAACATTATCCCCCATTGATTAAAAATTCAAGACCAAATCTCCAGTAGCAATCTCTTCAACCTTGTCTCCTCCTGGAAGAATTGAGTGCCGATTGCCAGAGGGCTTAATTTCGGTCTGCTTTCCATGAGCTTGAAATTCTTACATGCTGTTTTGCCATGTCCAATTTGTCATCTTTTAAGGTATGAATGACATAATCCTTAATAGACTTCCTCATAATACAGCTCATGTAAAATCCATGCGCTATTCTTTCAAACCGCCAGCTTCTTGTCGAATTTGCCTTTCCAATTCTGGAAGTTCGTTACTTTAGGTCTTACGACTCCGATTCTGGCTATATTTCCCCCTTAATCATTACTATTAGTTTACTATCCTTGAAGAACTTATTCCAGCTCAATAATCAACTACTATAGCCAAGGATATCTATTTAATATTGAGGCTCTTCGCTATTTTGTATGAGTTGTAAATAATTTGTCAGTTAAAAAGTTGCCAAGTTAAAAATACGAGAATTGAGCCTGAATGCGATTCTCATAAATGTAGATGATTAAAATTCACAAATCTGCTCCATATTTGGAAATGAATGTAAATCACCCATTAGAAACAGCGAAGAGCCAAATTTATTAACTATTTACTTTCTATTTAATTAACTATTTACTTTACTAACTGTTTACTTTATTAACTGCCCACATTATTAACTGTTTACTTGATTCCTTTTCACCCTGGTTTTTTACCCATATTCATTTTCGCCAATTCATTCACACTCTATTCATTCATATGAAGAAGCAGCCAGAACAACCGAACTTACTTATATCAGGGTCATCAACGGTTATTCAGGGTTGCGAAGGAAAAACTGCTTTAAAAAAATAACTGAGGGATAAAACCCCAACGATAAGCTTCAGGCAGTCTAACGCATCCTGCCAGCATGTTGAGGGAAAATCAGTGAAAATATGTGTAACAGCCACAACCGGGAGTCTGGACTCCACCATGGACCCGCACTTCGGAAGGGCCCAGTATTTTATCATTGTCGATCCTGAGACAATGGAATTCGAGGCACTTGAAAACCCGGGTGTTTCAACACTGGGGTTGGGGATACAGGTAGCCCAGAAAATAGTAAAGAGAGATACTAACGTACTGCTAACGGGTAAAATCGGACCCGAGGCTTTCAGGGTCCTCTCTGAAGAAAAAGTTATGGTTGTGACAGGGGTCAGCGGTTCGGTCACATTCGCAGTTGAACAGTTCAAAAAAGGTGCCCTGAAACCTGCCGATGCACCCAGCTGGAAATTTTAAACAATTGAATCCATTCAGATTTTTGAATCTCATTGCCAGCTCCGGTTCGGGATTATTTAAGGGCCGTTTGTTTCCCGGAGACGGGCCTAAAATATGGATAACCTGTTTCCTTTTTGTATAATTCTGGAAAATGATCCCCGGGCTTTTATGGCACATGTCTCGTATAAGGACAGTTTTCAAGGGATGCAGGAAATGAGGGGGGTTCAGTATGAAGATAAGTTATATTCATAATACTTTTTACCCCAAATCGCATGAATAACAGTGAAATATGAGGAATCCGGAAAGTGTTTGTCCTTTTTGTAGAAATCTCCAAAATTTGTCCCGGGACTTTTGTGGGTGGCCTGGCGGATAAGGACAAAGAGTTTCCATGATAGGGGGGAGGAGGAATATACAAACATTATAATAATCAAAACTTGAGTTCAGTGCGGCATTCATGGTTTTCCTCGTACTTCTGCCTGACCTTAGCTGCTGTTTCATCTCCGAGTTTCTCTTCCACGACCTGCAGGAAGATAACTATGTAGTCAGGGGGCACACAGCCGAGGCTCTCTTCCCCTTCGAGGATGAGGGTTATGAGATATTCCATGTCCACGAGGGAAATTCCGCTGACCCTTCGATGGAAATCAATGGCATCTTCTGAGTAGTGGTTTGCCAGGGGAGGAAGGATCGAACGGTAGGGAACTCCTGAGCCTGAACAGAGCAGGTCTTCGCATTCGGGTGCAAGTTTTTTCAACAGGTCGATGTCTTTTTCGGAAAGAATTCTTGCCATGATGGACCACTTCCGGTAAAATATAAATATGAAAGAAGTATTTTAACAAAATGTGTTAATGGAATGTATCGATGAAAGTATCTTACCTGATATGAGTATCTTGTCTGAAATATTTTTTCCAGCAATATTTTATTCGGAACTTTTCCGAAACAAAAGATGATTCTATTTCCTGCTATTTTAAAAATAGTTTTCTGCCATACTTTTGTCTTACTTTTGCCTTATTTCTTTCTGCCTCACTTTTGCCTTAATTTTTTCTGAAAATTATGCTTTAAATCCTGGTGCATCCAAATAATAAGGTAAATACACGAAAAAGACAAGGGAGTGATCCGGGTGAAGAAACAGGTGATAGTTGCAGCTCTGCTTGCAGTTCTTTTTGCGGCGTCCGGTGCTGCATGGAGCCCTGAAGACTGCGGGGACTGCCATTCGGGCGAATACCGGATATGGGAAGAAACGGAACATACCGATTTGATAAACAAGCTGGGTAAACAGGTGCCTGATATAGAGTCCTGTGAAAGTTGTCACAGTACGTCCGGGCTTCAGAGGAAGTGGGACAGATAGTATGCAAATGTTGACGTCAAGCCTTCGGCCTGCGAGGCCTGCCACAGGCAGCCAGAAGGGGGGTATGCGGCTCATATCCTGAGCCCTGAGGCAGTGCAGCCGAAAGTTGACCTCTCAGCAGGTCTCTGTGAGAACTGTCACGGGGACACATCTCATGGAGCAGTCATAAAGGAATGGGACGAATACTCCAGCCCCGGTTTCGAGATGGGGGCCATGCTAAGCCATTCCGAGCCCACGGATGTTGCCGAACCCTTTGTCCCTGACAGCGGGAAGTCCTGCGTGTCCTGCAAGAGCACCGACGGGGCAGTCCCGAACCTTGCTGCCCCGGAGATCTATGACCTGAATGAAGATGCCCTGCCTGAGCCGGCAGCCGTGAAGGAGTGGAGAATTACCTGCACAGCCTGCCACAACCCGCATACTACAGCCCTCAGGGTGGAAGATGGGATACAGCTCTGCGCTAACTGCCACAACGGGAGGGAGGCAAAAGCTGAAGGCGCTCCCACGGAATATTTCTATCCTAACTGGGAGATGTACAGTAGCTCGGACTTTGCAACAGGAGTCCATCCCGTGGAGCTGACCTGCACAGACTGCCACATGGCACAAAGCCCCGTTGACTCCAGTGCAAATGGGCCTGCTAGCCCTGACCATACCTTTAACTTTGACCCGGTACTCCTATCGGACCCCGAAACTGAAAACGAGTGTTACGCCTGTCATGAGAAGAACCTGGCTTCCCTGGTAGCCGAAAGGCAGGAAAACATCTCCGGAGAACTCCAGGCTCTCGGGCAGCTTGAGGTAAACGCCGGGGAAGCCCTTGAAACCGCAAACGGTACGGAAGCCTATCCGAAACTCGAAAAAGCTTACAACAACGCCCTTTTCCACATGGCCTATGTCGAGAACGACGGGAGCCTGGGGATTCATAATATGGATAAAGCAACCATCCACCTCGAGACCGCAAGGGGGCTGCTGGAATATGTTACTGAGGCCGCAGGGGCAACAGGAGAAAAGCCTACTGAAGGGCCTGAAGGGCCTGCTTCCGAAGAGGTGCCTGACTTTGGGGCAGCAATTGCGTTTGCAGGGTTGCTCGGGGCACTTTTCCTGAGGAAAATGAAAACGCGGCCTGGAAAATAAGCAGGCTGCTGCGTAAAGCTGGGCCGTACAACCGAAACCGGGCATCACAAACAAAACAGAAACAAATACAGTCTCAATAAAATCTTATTGAGACCCTTTTTTCTTTCTTTTTGGGAGGCTCCACCAGAAAAACTGGTGGGGGCAATTTTCGAGCGTCCGGATTGAAAAACGGTTTCCGGGCTCAAGGAAAGTATTTCTCGGGCCAGGTGGAGTATTTCCCCATAATTCAGTTTCTCTTTAATGCACCAGGGGTTATTTTCTTCAATTCCACCGGCCCCGTATTTGAGATTTTGATTAAATATTTCCGTTAAACCGGATTAAACTTTTTGATTTTTGATTCGATTCTTTGAGTTAATATTTGAGTGAACATTTTGAGTGAACATTTTGAGTGAACATTTTGAGTGAACATTTTGAGTGAACATTTTGAGTGAATATTTTGAGATAACATTTTCAGTTCAATTTTATAGTTCAAGGTTCATGAGGTCTTCTGCCAGGATTATTTCCCCGTCAAAGTTTCCTTTCAGCCGGTATATAGCTTCTCTTTCGTGTCCCCTCATTTCGGGGTAGAAGTGTGTCAGGCAAAGACTTCCTATCTCGTCCCTGTACTCGTCCAGCATATCGGAGAGGGTCGATGGGGTCGTATGGTTCGTGACCTTCATGCCTGCGGGAAAAGAGCATTCATGGATAAGAAGGTCGGCCTCAACTGCCAGGTCCAGTATGTCCCTGCAGGGCTCCGTGTCCCCGGAGTAGACGATTTCCCCTTCCCCCGACATTAGCCGGTAAGCCAGGGTAGGGACACTGTGTTCGGCAGCCGCGCAACTGATTTCGCAGTCGAACCCCTCGGGTACGAACTCCTTTCCAGGAGAGCACTCAGTGACTTTCACGTCCACCTCCTCGAGAATATACTCATAAAGCCCTAACAGGTCCGAGAGCCAGTCCTCAGTTCCCTCAGGCCCGTAGACCCGCATATCGGTTTTTCCCCTGAGCCAATTCGCCTTCACGAGGCAGAGCAGGTCCGCAACATGGTCCAGGTGAAGGTGAGAGAGCAGTACGGTATCAATTTCCGTATGCTGGACCCCCGCTTCAAAAATCCGGTTCAGAACGCCGCTTCCACAGTCGATAAGCAGAGGTTTTTCCTCAAACTCTACAAGTACACCTGACTGCACCCGACCCTTCTGGGGGATTGCAACTCCTGTGCCAAGAAATGTAATTTCCATGAATTAAAGAATAAGCTTTAAATAATTTAACTTTATTTAAGGAATGCCCGCATTAAGGATTTTTGCGGCTAAAAACAGTTAAGCTTTTTTCGAAGAGCGAGGGTCGCCCAGCTTGGCCAAAGGCGCCAGACTTAAGAAACTATTTACAGGACTGAACAAAACTCCGAGGAAAATAGCTAAAAGCAAAAAGACAGTTAAAAGGTAGGACAAGCCAAAATAAAAAGTTGTCCATTCAATGTGCGAGGGTCGCCCAGCTCGGTCAAAGGCGGCGGACTTAAGATCCGTTTTCGAAGGAATTCGTGGGTTCAAATCCCACCCCTCGCATCTGTTTTTAATCAGAGAGCTTCTGCAAATTCATCAGTCAGTCTGACCGTTTATCAGAAGGTTTTTCAAAAAGAGAAGGCTTTGATTCCTGGTCGTGTCCGTGAGTTATTTAACAGGCACTCTAAATCCCAATAGTTCCCCTAAAGTCCAGATATGATCTGTAAATTTTTCGGCCATTGCTGGCGTCCTATACTCCCTTCGCCTATTCCCGCAATTTATCTTAATTTTAAGCGAATCATGAGGTTTGACAAAGTTATACCACGCTTGGAATAAATCAAATGCCTTTGTATGCATCCTCATTTTTTTACTGAAATTCATCCCTTTTCGTATAAATCTTGCAAGAGAAGTTCGGATTGTGAGATTAAACCTTTCTACATATGATGTACCAATATGTCCATCCTCGTTAACTTCAAGCATTTCTAAGATATTTTCCTTATTGCCAAAAACGATATTTTTAACCGATTCTACAAATGTTCCCTGCACTCTTTTCTTCTCTACTTGTACATATTTCAAGTCTTTAGGAGGAACCAATATTGGAAGTGGCTTTCTTCCTATGCCTTTGTATGGAGGAACTTCAAAATTTCCATAAACATTTAATAGCCCTATCGCAAAGGGATCCCAGTCATCTGAAGTAAATACAGGAGTCAAAGATGACGTTAAACGCATCTGTTCAACCATAGAAAATAACTCAATAGCGTCCTCCGAAGATCGACCTCCTTCGTGATGACATAGAAGCGGCCTCGTATCACTTTTCATAACTGTCAATGAGTAGACATCACCATACTCTTCAGGGTCATCCTCCATCAAATTTTCTTGTTTTTTTTATAAATTCCCAAATTTCATCGACCTCTACTCTTGTTAAGTTGAGATTCTGAAGGAAATACTTTGTAACTTCTTCACAATGGGCTCCAGCAACCTCAAGCCATTTTGAGATTGTATCTTTATCGTGCCCAGTAGCTCTCGCTACTCCACGAATGCTTCCTTTTTCAGGAATTATTGCAAGCGTTCTTAGAACTTCTTCTCGGGTAGTATCAAGTCCGAAAAATACTGTACCTCTTGTTTCACTAAAGTGCTCTTTGCATGTCCTGCGCTTAAGAAGTGCACGCTTGTCTTTACCATATCTTTGTTTGATGATGATATTTCCCTGGCCTTGTTTACCATAGTCTAGTGCCGCGTCAACAACCAAGTGTTGTATAACTACGAGTGATTGTGATTGATTATATGCGACATTTTATGCTTGGCACGACACTAGACACTCTTCGTTCCAGCACCAAAATTGTGACAAATCTATATCAGATATCATTTAACACACCTGATCTAAAATATATAATTAGATATATAAAAACATTGAAATGACTCACGGACACGAACCCATTTTGAATCCTATGTGAAAATCGAAAAATTGCAATTCGATAAAATCGATAGCGGAAGAAATGTAAAAATCGAAAAATTGCAATTTGATGAAATCGATAGCGGGAAAAATGTAAAAAATGGATTTCACGTAGATTTACCTTACTGCAGATCAGCAGCATGGTTTATATGCGATTTTAAGTATTTTGAACCTTCAGATACTTAATAAAGATAGCCATTAACCTTATTTGTCTAATTGAAGCCCTTTGAAAACCTTAATTGTAAAAAATTATAAATACTTTAAATGAGTTCAATACACAATTAATTTAATGGAGAAGTAAAGTGGATGAAAAGTCTGAAACCATTTAAACGCGGTAACAAGGTCCAATGTGTAGTTCTACTGGACATCGAAACCTTCCAGGCCGTAGAAAAAAATCGCGGAATAGCCAAAAGGAGTAGTTTCCTTTCAGAGATCATAAAGAATGCATTGTAAGTGCCTGCTAAGCAAGCCTGGCCCGGCGGTTTAGCAGACACTATTTACTATTAATCATTAGCTCCATTGTTTGTGGATCTATAAAAATCTATCGATAGTGGTCACTCTAAATCGCCCAGTTTTGCTTATCAGGCCCTCCATAGGAGGGTTTAAAATTGACAAGAAATGCTGATATAAGTAGCAATGGCTCTTCTCAAGCCAATAAAGATATCCGCAAGCTTATGCCAGGGTCTTTTCAGATTATGCTGGATATCGAGGAACAGGCCAACGAAAAGTTCAATGCCATTTTAAAGGAGATTCAGGCTGGAAAAATCACCCTCGAAGAAGTGAAAAGGAATCGGGGGCTCCTATGATGGAGGAAAACTTTAACCTGAATGATCGGATTGGAAATTCCAAGTATACTATGGAAACCCTCATTGACGACTGTGCCCGTTTTTTGAAAAATCGTCATTGGGATGACATGCTTCGTTTTATCAACGAATATCCTGGGCAGAAAAGTATGTACATCAGTTTTAAAAAACTGATTCGTCACGGCTTTGATTTTGGGAACGTCATGATCGATTTCCCTAATGAAATGTTCGAAGCAATGAGGATCGCCCTGATCGAGAAAATCGATTTTCCGATTGATGTTGATATAAGTGGAGCAACTGTCCGGATCAAGGAGTTTGGGCAAAACAAGATTTCCATCCATGCGTTTCGGGAAACAAACATCGAACAACTTGTTTCTGTGGAAGGAATCGTCCGGAAAGCCACAAACGTAGAAGCCATCTATGCAAAAACGGCTTACCAGTGTTTGCGGTGCGGGCATGTAACCCTTGTCCCTCAGTCCTCGATTGCCTACGTAGAAAACCGGATGGAAGAACCCTATGGGGGGTGTGAGGAAGAAACCTGCGGGAAGAGAGGTCCGTTTAAGATCCGGAACAGGTTAAGCTCGTTTGTGGATTTCCAGAGAATTCAGTTGCAGGAGCCACCAGAAACCATCCAGAACGGAGGGCAACCCCAGAGCCTTGAAGTGGTAATTGTAGGAGACATTGCAGGAGATGTGGTTCCTGGAAACCGGATCATCATAACCGGTATCCTGAACGCCATCAACTTGACTAACAAGGACGGGAAAACCGTAGCCTGCAAGTACGTCCTCTACGCAAACTACATCGAACACATCGACAAAGGTTTCCAGGAAGTAGAAATCTCCCCGGACGAAGAGAGGGAGATCCTTGAAATGAGCCAGGACCCTGACCTCTTTGACAAACTTGTAGCATCAGTTGCACCTTCTATTTACGGGTACGAGGACATCAAGCTCGCTATCCTCCTGCAACTCTTTTCCGGCGTTCCGAAAATCACGGTGGACGGGTCCTGGTTGCGAGGGGATATTCATATCATGCTAATCGGGGACCCTGGGATCGCAAAAAGCCAACTACTCCGCTACGTGCTCCGGATTGCTCCCCGTGCAAACTTTTCTACAGGGCTCGGCTCCACAAAGGCAGGGTTAACGGCCTCTGCCGTGAAAGACGAACTCAAAAACGGTGCATGGACAATCGAAGCCGGGGTTTTACCCATGACGAATGAGGGTATTGTCTGTGCCGATGAAATGGACAAGATGCGAGAAGAAGACCGAAGCGGCCTGCACGAAGCAATGGAACAGCAAACCGTCACCATAAGCAAAGCTGGCCTGATCATGACCCTTTCGGCAAAATGTTCGGTCCTTGCCGCCGCAAACCCGAAATACGGACGCTTTGATGAGTACGAAGGACTTGCCGACCAGATCAATATGCCTCCTGCGCTCCTTTCTAGGTTTGACCTGATCTACGTGCTCCAGGACAAGCCAAACGAAGCCCTTGACACTAAGATTGCAAATCACATCCTCAATATTCACAGATCAGGGAGCAAAGCCCGGATTACCAATTCCACGCTTCCCGGCTACAGCGACCCTGACCCTCTCATGGTCAAACTCTTCGAATCGTGTGCCCCTCCCAAACCCCATGACGGGGAGGTAAAAGAGTATGGGTCGCCTGTAATCGAAACGGAATTCATGAGAAAATACATTGCCTATGCCCGGAAAAAAGTTTTTCCCCAGATCAACCAGGAAGCCCATGCCCTCCTCCTTGATTTTTACATCAGCCTTCGCAAGAACAACTATGGGGCTTCCGGGAACAAAAACCCTATCTCGATCACGGCTCGCCAGATGGAAGGCATGATACGGCTCACAGAAGCCGTTGCCAGGGTGAGGCTCAAACCCGAAGCCAGCGCAGAAGACGCAAAGGTGGCAATCTCGATCATCCATGATTCCCTGAGAAACGTGGGCATGGACTCCGAGAATGGGCAGATTGACATCGATTCCGTGCTTGTCGGAAGGAAAACGAGTCTCAAGGACAAGATCAAGCTCATAATGGACCTGATGGACGGGTACATGAAAGATCACCAGACCAGGGAGGTTCCTCTCGTTTATGTGGTGGAGGGGCTGGTGGATGCGGGAATTTCGGAAAAGGATGCTGCCGAGCACATTTCGAGACTTTTGAGGGACGGGAAGCTGTTTCGGAAGGGAGAAGAGGAATGAGTGGATCTCCATCGTAGGTATTACCTGGTGTTGCATTGATATTTTTAATGAATCCATCTTTAGACATTATTGAGTTTACTTTGAATCCTGTAAACTTTTTCTTATCTGATTTCGCTCCATGTCTTGCATCTGTGTCAACAAGACTTACAATTCTGTCTTTGGTTTTTCCTTCCTTTTTTTGAATGCTTCCTTCCTTTTCCTCAATGTTTTCGTTAAGTATTCTTTTCAATTCCTGAACTCTTTCAGTAATTTCTCCCTCAAGATTCTCAGTATTTGAACATATTTCTCTGGCTTTTTTTACCACTTCCACAAGTTTGCTCTCTTTTTCCCCTGGACTCAGCTTATAGACCTTTTTTTCATCGTTAGCAGTCTTATCTCCGCCCAACTCTTCGTAAAGGGTTGAATCTACTTTTTTAATCTCATTCATCGTTTTTTTAATGCCCTGTCTAACCAGATCTATTGTATTAGGAATGGCTATGTTTGCTATTACATGAGTAGCGTCTACATATTCATCACCTGTTACAAAACCTGCATCTTCAACCTGTTTTAATATTTTGAAGAATATATCCTTCCATTTTTGCTCCCCAAGACGATTTCTGAAATCTCCAAGTGCACTATGATCGTAAGATGAATCCTCTATGTTAAAACCAAGGAACCATTTTACCGTTAAATGGAATCGTGCATGTTCTTCCATTTCTCTGTCAGAGTAGTCGTAATGATTCTGTACAAAAGCTGATCTGAACATGATTTCAGGTGTGTTTGTTACAGGTCGTCCTATTTTTTCAGAATAAAGATCACGACACTCTTCATTTACGAAAGAGAAATCTACAAGTTCATTTACTTTATAAAGGAAATGGTCTTTTGGAACAAGGTCTTTGTAAACATCAGGGCTATAAACAAATGTGGTCTGCCGTCCATTTTTTGGGGAATACATATTATCACACAAAAAGTATGTATTTTATGTAATAAATTAATTAGAAAAGATACTATATAAGTAGATCGATTAATTACAAAAAAAAGGAAGAAGTTAAAAACATTTAGAAAATAGTTGCATAGTTTGGGGACTTTTCCGACGCTATCAAGGGAAGGTTATGAACAATTAGAATATATAATACAACAGTTAGCAGGGAAGATGGCACAGATGGACGAAGAAAAGGGAAACGCCATCATTTCGAACCTGGATTCAGAAGATCTGACTGAGTTAGGAAGTCACGATGATGAGGTGATCAAAATACTTGATTACCTAGAAAAACGGACATCAATTTATGGCCATGATCTGAAGAAGGTCGGCATAAATCTTTCATATAAAGGGAAAAGCAAATATTTGTTACAAAAAGTGGGTAAACTTGATGGATATAGAGCTTTGCAGGCGGATAACAAAAGGTGGTACGTTAGGAAGGAGTAGGAGAAAAACCTAAAATTTTTATAATTGTTTGAATTTCAACTCGCCAATATTTTCCACTTTCGAATCTTCTCTGGAAGTTGCCAGGAAAACCTGGAAACAGTACAAGAATCAACTGTTGTCCGGAATAACTGTTAGTTTTTGCCAGTTTTTTTAGTTTTTGTCAGCTATCATTCACCTTGATTTCCACATTGCCTCCGTCTGTTTATGAAAATACCACATGATAGTAACACGGTGTATGTTAAAATATACATTCCACCTTTTTTCCACCTCTTTCCACCTTCCCAACGAGGGTCAAACAAATGTTGGAATAAATTGTGAGAAAGTCATTAGTTATAAATATCATAACAATCATGTAGTTTTGGGCTATATAGAAATTTGGTATTTTATTTTTACGGTTAGTGGTGGCTATGATTATATATATAATCTAATAAATAATCTGAATAGTGTCACCCTCGCAAGGAAGGTGTATGCAAAAATCGTGTTATTTTCCACCTTTTTCCACCTTTTTTATATTTCAAGCCGCCTACTATCGTTTTCATCATCCACCTTTCGCCAATCCTTGTCCACCTTTTTCCACCTTTGTCCACCTTTTTCCACCTCATTCCACCTTCCGATTGTATACAGTTCCGCATGATTGCGTTTTAAAGGTGTGTTTTTTTTCCACCTTTTTCCACCTTTTTCCACCTATCGTCCACCTTTTTCCACCTTTCGACTTTATAGCCCCGTGTGCTATCGTTTCCATTTCCACCTTTTTTTCATCGTCCCCATATTTTCCTGCCCTACACCAACCAGTTCCAGTGTTACTGTTTTTCAAAACCCCTCCTCAA
>JAENZL010000029.1:0-5713 GCA_016841265.1 Methanobacteriota archaeon
TAACCGTTTTTTGAATCTTAACCGTTTTTCGAATCTTAACCGTTTTTCGAATCTTGAACCGTTTTTGAATATTGAACCGTTTTTCGAATCTTGAACCGTTTTTGAATCCTGAACCGTTTTTGAATATTGAACCATATTTCGAATCCTGAACCGTTTTTCGAATCTTGAACCGTTTTTCGCAACCGTTTTTTGAATATTGAACCTTTTTTCGCAACTATTTTTTGGCACTTAAAAAATGCCCCACTCCCCTTCCGGGGGTAACAGATTAACCGTTACTTATTATTCAAGTTATACCAGTCAGTTGTTACTGCTTAAAACTTGCAGGAAAGTCGCTCTTGTCAGCAACTTCCACAGGTGCAGCAGCCTTTTCTGCGCCCAGCTCTTTTGAAGCTAAGAGAGCTACGAAGGCAAAGATCATGCATACAAGCATCAGTAACCAGACAGACTTGTACTGGCCTACGGTAGCAGTAGCTCCTGCGGAAACTGCCATCATTTTCCCTGTCAGAGTCATGAAGATTGCTCCGCCGAGGAAGGGGAAGATGTTGTATGCACCAACTGCAGTCCCGACAATTGAGGCTGGGAACCATTCCTTTACCTGGGCATAGGAGACAATGAAGAAACCTCCGAAGAACCCGAAGAGGAAGTGGATCATGGTGTATGCCGTAGTGCTTGTAATGTTTCCTGCCTGAGACCAGATAACTGCCCAGAGCACGATGTACACTGCAGTGCCTGCGAGCAGGACTTTTTTCCTGGACTTAAGCACCTTGTCAGAGAGGTAACCGGCAATCGGGCAGCCGAAGATCATACCGATGGCAACGAAAGAGAGAACACTTGCATAGGTTGTCTTCTCCCAGCCGAGCACGTCCCTGAAGAAAGGCCCGGCCCAGAGACCCTGGTAGACCATGAGGCTTCCGTACATGAAGAAGAACCAGATGGCAAGGGGCCAGAACTTCATTCCGGCACCGAAGGTCTGCTTGAGGGCGTCTCCCATGGGGATCTTTGCAACGGCATTCGGGGGTACATAGGCCTCACCCCTTTCATAGGCTTCAATTTCGGGGATTGAGGGGCAGCCCATGTCTTCAGGCTTGTCTTTTACCAGCATGAAGATGGCTACGGCCAGCAGGACGGAGAATACACCGAGAAGCAGGAAAACTCTCTGCCAGTCCCCAAGCATTACAGCCAGGAAAGCCAGAGGACCTGCCGCACTCAGGGCACCGATGTTCCCTATAGCGAGCAGGACACCGGACATGGAGGCAAATTCATTCTTCTTGAACCAGATGGCCAGGACCTTCATCACTGGGATGTAGACCATTGCCACACCGACTCCGATAAGCAGCCTTCCGATCAATATCATCGTAAAGCTGTTTGCAACACCTGAGAGGATTGCACCTGCGGCAGCCACAAGGGTAAAGACCGCGGCGGTCTTTTTAACACCCCAGCTGTCACTGAGAATCCCACTCGGTAATTGCATTGCGGTATATGCATAGAAATAAGCGGAACCCAGGAGTCCGACCGATGCGGCCCCTACTCCGAATGTGCTCATGATGTCAGACGCAACCACTGCGGTTGACACCCTATGGAAGTAAACAAAGAAGTATGCAAATGCCAGGATAACAAATACAACCCAACGATACTTCATCACTTTTTCCATTTTTTCCAGATTAATTCCCATAGCTATCGCTCCAATGAAGAGAACTCAGAACATAAGTTGATAATGTGGACACCTGAAATGTGGGCACCTGAAATTAAGGCCCCCTGTGGAAGGAAACCCTTTTTTCAGGCACCGCTCCTTTTTCAGGAAGATACCACGAATTATTTTGATAGAGAGGATTTTTTACACACGCTAGTTTCGCCAGATCAGAGGTTTTCGACGGACCAGTCGGCTGCTGCCTTAACCCAGGTCTTGAGCCTGTCAGAGGTACTGTGAGGGGGAGTTCCGCAACCGAGCATGCTTGCCTTTGCTCCTCCGTCAAGAGCCATCCTGGTTTCAGTGATAATCTGTTCTTCGGTACCTTCAACCATCAGGAGCGGGGTCACGTTCCCGACAACAGGCACATCACCTGCAATCTTTGTAACTTCTTCCATCTTGACTGCCTGTTCAACACTGAGACAGTCTGCACCGGTGGAAGCCATACCTTCAATAATAGGGGTTGTGTCTCCACAGATATGGAGTTGCCACAGGCATCCAAGTTTGTGACAGAAGTCTCCAATCTCCTTTTCTGCCGAGACCCCTATTTCATAGTAGAAATCAGGCATTACAAGGTTCGGAGATGCGGATGCGTCGGAATAGTACAGGAGGTCAGCTCCGGCTTCGGCGCAGGCCTCGGCATAGATCTTGTTGATCTCGAGGGCAACTGCGACCCATTCCTTCATCTTTTCCATCTGTTTTTCCTTCTGCAGACACTTAATGCTGAGCACGGAGAGGTTCTCAGCACCCATCAGGTCTCCTGCCAGGGTGACAGGAGCCACAAGGAAGGCAGTGACAGCTGCGTCGGGGTATTTTTCCTTTGCAAGTTTGATGGAGTTGATAGTATTCTTGACGAACTTGTCTTCAAGGAAGTTATCATAATTAACTTCTTCAGGCTTTTTGAAGAAACTCCGAACAGAAGGCTGGATGTCAATCTTTCCCATCTTTACTTCAAGACCGAGGGCAAGAGATTCGATGAACATGCCAAAAGGCATGACGACATTGTCGATCCCGGCATCCGTGTGCATAAGCCCTGCGACGTCAACCATCATTTCTGCGTTGGAATGATAGTCAGGCCAAACTCCACCACTCTTCTCGATATACTCTTTGACCATTGTAGAACCGGTGATTACCGGGACCCTGTCGACAGGTTTCCTGTTGAGCATTGCAAGAACCCTTTCCAGGGAGGTCATTTCAGTTACCATTTTTATAGCTCCTTTTTTTGTTTTTGACTTGCTTGATATTTATCCACAATTCTCAATTATCCACAATTCTCAATTAGAATATAACAAATTTATAAAGAAAACTCAGCCCCATCTCTCAGTTTCCGAGGGGAAGTCAAAGATAGCGCCTTTCAGCCAGGTTGCTGCACTGGCAGCGTCGTGAGGGGATACATCAGCACCGATCTCTGCCGCATACTGAGTTGTAATGGGAGCTCCACCAACCATTACCATAACCTTGTCCCTCAAGCCTTCATTTTCGAGCATCTTGACAACTTTGGGCATCTCGGCCATGGTTGTTGTCATCAGCGTGCTCATGGAAACTGCTGTTGCCCTGTTTTCTTTTGCGGCCTCGATGAACTGGGTACTCGGGACATCATTTCCAAGGTCCACACAGTTGAAGCCGTTCGCACTGAGCAGAGTTTTTACAAGACTCTTCCCGATGTCGTGGACATCGCCCTCAACCGTTCCAATGACCACAGTTGCAGGCTTTGTGCAGCTGTTTTCGTCCTGCTTCATGAAGGGGGCAATGATCTCCATCCCGGAGTACATTGCAGTAGAAGCGATCAGGAGCTGGGGCACAAATGCCTCCCCATTTTCGTACTTTTTCCCGATCAGACCCATACCTTCAGCGAGTCCTTTGAGCAGGATTTCGAATGGGTCCAGGCCGAACTTGAGAGCCGCTCTTGTCCATCCCACGGACATTTCTTCTTCACCGTCCATAACAAGGAGAGCGAGTTTTTCAAGGGCTACGGGTTTCATGTCAACCCCAGTGTCCAGAAGTTTCTGGGCAAGTTCCTCTACCAGATCCTCGTCCTCATCTTCTGCAGCTTCATCCAGGGCTTCCATCAGTTCCTGAACTTCTTCCGGTAAATTATCCATTTTTGCACCTCTGATTCTTTTAATCATATGTTACTGCACATATTCATCTGAAAAAGTATGCAGGGGAAGGATCCGGATCTTCTCCATATTTCACAGAAAGCAAACAAGTATAGGTTTCAAAAATAGATATACTAACCGTCATCGGAAAAAAGCAGCAGAGTGATTTCAACAGCGTTCCTGAAAAATAAACACGAATATTAAAAAATCAATAATATTCTATTTAATTAATAATCGGTTCAAAATTAAAGAACCCCATGTGAGGACGCCAGGCTCAAAAATCAGGTGGTTGCTAATTAAAACAGGCGGTTTGCAAAATAAACAGAGCTAATAGTAACGTTACGCTGTTTACAGAATCAACGGTGTTGATTATTGATAAACGCCTTTCACGGAATCAACGGCGTTGATTTTTAGATTTAAAGCACCAGGAATCAGGAGGAATCCACAACCTTTGATTCCAAAAACACTTTTTAGATTCCAAAACGCTTATATTTCGAACAGCTACTTTTCATAGAAATTAAGGAATTAAGTCTTCATTTTCAATGGAATGAAAAGGAAAAAGATATAATAATATATAAAAGTTGTGCATATTAAATGAAGTTATTCATACTAGACATATATAATTTTTGATTTGACCACTCAAAAAACAAGGGATTGAATTTAGGGAGTCAAGATATTCAGGTTTTTTAAAGCGTCTGAAAGATAAAAATAACCAGAGAATGATTCAAATTTTTATTAAGTCCAGGGGTCCATAAATTAACACATTATAAAAACAGATTAGAAAGTAATTAAACCCATTAGCAAGTCATTTAAACCTATTAGCATATCATTAAACTACTAAATAAGTCATTTAAACCTATTAGCAGATCACTACCACATCACTCAAACATTCAAACATATTTCAAACATTCATACACTCAAACATTCAAACACATTTTAAACCTGCTAATGCTTCAAGAAATCCACGAATATTCCCGGAAACTTACGAATATTGCAGGAAAAAGATTCTCAGGAGCAAAGACGAAAAAGGGATTAAAGAGAAAAGCATGGAACTTTTTAAATTTCCACTCAAATTGCATAACTTTTATTAAATGTTATTGTTAATTATAATCCAAAAGCTATGACTGTCGAGAGGCAAATTCATGGAAGACCCCGTAGTCGCAAAAATAAAAAAGAAGTTTTTTAGAGAAGGAAACCCCGCACAAATTCCGCTAATGAACGGGAAACGCTTTTTTGAAGCAAGGGCCGAAATGGACGGAATCCATGTTGATAACCTGAGGAATCAGCCTTTTCTCTCCTGGGAAGTCTTTTCCGAAGCCGTTGAGATCCTGAAGGCTAACGACGGCCAGGCAAAGAAAGGGAATGCTATGAACGCAAAACTGGGGGACCCGAACCTGGACCTGGACACCGTGGAAGGGCACATCGCACACAGGGTCTACGGTTGCAAGATAGGGGAAAGTGTTACTAAAAGGATTACCCCCGTTGCCTGCATCCTTGCCTGGGCGGAGCTCTGTGAAAATACAAGGGGACAGCTTGCCCTGTGCCCGGAAGAAGAGGAGCCACAGTCTTTTGAAACCATGAGCGAAATCCCCGGGCCCTTTTCCGGAGAGGAGACATCGGAAAAAGAAGACCTGCAGATCAATTCCTTAAGCTTGCGGCTCACAAGCAAGAATATGGAGCTAGAAGCACTTAACGAGGAACTTGATGGCAAGGAAGAAGAAATCAAGAGACTTGACGAAAACCTCGCAGGCAGAGAAGTGAAAATAAGCAGCCTTGAAGACGAACTCAGCTCCAGGAAAGAAGAGACAGAACTTCTTGAAAAGCAGCTATCACAGGGCACGGAGAAAATCAAAACCCTTGAAGACGAACTCAGCTCCAGGAAAGAAGAGACAGAACTTCTTGAAAAGCAGCTATCACAGGGCACGGA
>JAENZL010000029.1:5723-31424 GCA_016841265.1 Methanobacteriota archaeon
GCTCCAGGAAAGAAGAGACAGAACTTCTTGAAAAGCAGCTATCACAGGGCACGGAAAAAATCAAAACCCTTGAAGAGGAGCTCGGAGACAGGAAATCAAAGCTAGAAGACCTTGAAAAGATAGCCTCTGAAAAAGATGAAACAATAACAGCATTCGAAGGAAAGTTTGCTGAAAAAGATGAAACAATAAAAACCTTCGAGGGAAAGCTCACTGAAAAGGATGAAACAGTAAAAGTATTAGAGGAAAAAATAGCTGAAAAGGACGAAACAGTAAAAATATTAGAAGAAAAAATAGCTGAAAAGGACGAAACAGTAAAAGTATTAGAAGAAAAAATAGCTGAAAAGGAAGAAGCAATAAAAGTTTTCGAAACAAGAATGCAGGAAAATGATTCCGGGACACAGGCACTCCGGGAGGAACTTGCAGGAAAAGACGAGGAAATAAGGCAGTTCGAAACCCTGCTTTCCGACAGGTCCGAAGAAATAAACAGCCTTTCAAAAGAGCTGACTGCAAGGGATGAGGAAATAAAAACCCTGGCTGAAAAGTTCTCGGCAGAAGAAAACGGCGTTGAAAAGCTCGAAGGACTGGTCGCGACAAAAGACAAAGACCTCCAGACCCTGGCTGAACAGGTAATGGCAAAAGACAGGGAAGTCAAGAAGCTTGAAGAAAAACTAACCGTAAAGGACCGGAAACTCAACGCTGTTGAACTTCAGTTTGCTGCCAGGGAAGAAAAGGTCAGGATGCTTGAGAAAAAGCTGGAGACCAGACACGAAGGAGAACCGCCCCTGGCCGAACAGCTCGGAGAAAAGGAAGAGCTTATAAAGCAGTTGCAGGCAACCCTTGCAAGCAAGGAAGAAGAAGTTTCCAGGCTTAATGACGAAAACAGGAAATACCTGAGGCAGCAGAAGATGGCTGCTGACGGGTTGAGACAGATCAAGGACCAGAAAGCTGCAAAAAAGAAGTGGTGGAAGGTCTGGTAAGGTTTCCGGGAAACCCCCTCCGGAAATCATCCTGTATCGAAATTAGAATTAGATTCAAAATTTAGTTTTCAAGCTTTGTTCGGGTGGACTTTTTTCGGGCCTGGAAACGGCATGGAAACGTGCAGGAAATGCAGGATAAGGTCAGGGCTGATTTTCCTCAGATTTGTAATCTCAGTGATGATCTCGTCCTCAGACATTCCCAGAATTTTCAGTTCGTTTATTTTCTCAACAACATAGGCGGGGATTACGAAATAGTTGTTCAGGTCATGCCAATGCCCGCTTACATCCCCTTTTACAAAATAAATCCCCGAGGAGTGCAGATACATTATAATAAACTTGGAAAGACCCTCATAAGAGGACGCGGGAAGCTGGAGCAGTTCTATTCCCGGGCAGGCCTTAAGCAAACTAAAGAAATCCTTATCAGAGGGGCGAAAAGCAAGGTGAACTGCCTTTTCCTCAGGGCTCAGGCCTGGGATCTCATCCCTGCTGGTGACTACACGAATACGGACACTTCTAAACCCCATCATTTGCTCCCCTTTATAACTAAGCACGGATCGTTTATTTAATTTTGTAGTTTTGTTTTTCTGATCAAATTTCAGTACGATCCAGCTCCCTTCGGAAAAAACTTAGGAAAAAAAGGAGTGAGAAGATTTCGTGGCTTATTTTAAGCTTCGAAACCTGATTAAAAGCATCTGGAGAGGGTTAATAACAGGCAAAATCCGCTTAAAACGGAATGAACAGGCTTAATCAGCAAACTTTCCCTTGAAACCGGCTGCTACAGCCTGCCCGAAAGAGATGCAACCGTCTCCGGGAGGGACACGCCTGTGGGAAAGGAAGTCAAGCCCTGCCTCTTTCACGGTTTCGGCGATGCGCCCTGTTATATGTTCATTGTAAGCTACCCCACCGCTCAGGCCGACCATATCAAGGCCTTTTTTCCTGGCAAGGGCAACCGCAAGTTCCGAGACGCCTCGGGCAAGACTTTCCTCAACCGCAAAAGCGAGGGTTTCGGGGGAATAGGTTCCGGAAAGTTCGTAAGCTCCCAGGAGAAGTTCTGTTGTATCAAGTACCGGGACTCCAGGATTCCTGTATTTCTTAAAAGAGATGGGAAGCTCTACCCTGCAGGTACTCCGCTTTGCAGCGGCCTCGAGTTTCATTGCAGGTTCACCTTCGTATGTGCGCTCGCTGCAGATCCCCAGGAGGGCTGCCGCTGCATCCAGCACCCTGCCCGTACTACTGCCCTGAACTACGTTTACTCCTCTTTCGAGCTGCTGCAAAATGGCAGAAAATTCCACCTCCCCACGCGGAAAAGAAAGGGGGAGTTTTTTAAGTTCGTTTTCCGAGAGGGCCCCCGAAAGGATGCCAAGGGTCATGCGGGAAGGATTTCTGGCTGCAAGGTCGCCTCCGGGCATTGGTTGGGGGAGCAGATGGCCCAGACGCTCATACCCGGAATAGGAAGACTCGAAAATCTCCCCCCCCCAGACAGTTCCGTCGACTCCGTACCCTACCCCGTCGAGGGCAATCCCGATGACCTTTGAACCGGGGGGCAGGGAATTGTCGGCCATCAAAGCCAGGATATGGGCGTGGTGGTGCTGCACCCGGAGCGTATTTCCTCCGCCTTCCATCTTTGCAAAGCGGGTGGTGGAAAAAGAGGGATGAAGGTCACATGCCCAGGTTTCGGGTTCAATTCCCGTTAGCCGGACCAGGTGCCGGACCACCTCGGAATGATATTTGAAAGTCTCAACGTGACTGGTATTCCCTATGTACTGGGAAAGATAAGCATGGTTTCCTTTTGCGACCGTAACCGTCGTGTTAAGTTCAGCTCCGACCCCGAGAGAAGCTTCTATTTCAAAAGGAAGTTCGAGGGGTTCCGGTACAAAACCCCTGGACCGGCGGATAAAAGCCCTCTCTCCGTTCACGACCCTTATTACCGTGTCGTCGTTCCTGTTCGCAATGACCCTGTTGTGGAGAAGGTGGAAGTCCGCAATCCCTTCGAGCCTTTCAAGCACCTCACGGTTTTCGACAAGCATGGGCTTTCCGGGCAGGTTTGCCGAGGTCATCACATAGACCGCATCAGGCACCCTATCAAAGAGAAGGTGCTGGGTCCCGGTATATGGGAGCATGACCCCAATGTTGTGCAGGTAGGGGGATACTGATTCTGCAAGGGCGAAATTTTCCGATTTGGGAAGTACGGTAATGGGACGGCGAAAAGAGCTGAGAATTTTCCGGGAGGTCACATCGAGCTCGGCAAACGATTGCACGACCTCCGTGTTCTTTGCCATCACCGCAAAGGGCTGTGCCGGGCGTCCCAGGCGTTTTCGAAGTTTCAGGACAGGCGCCTCGGCCCGGGCACTACAGGCAATGTGAAAACCTCCGAATCCTTTGACCGAAAGGACGGAACCCTTCCGGAGCAGTTCCGAAGCTCTTTCTATCGCTTCGTAGTTTTTTACAAGCACGTTTCCCTCAGGGTCCGAAAGCCAGAGCACCGGCCCGCATTCGGGACAGCAGACCGGCTGCGCATGGTACCTGCGGTTCAGGGGATCCGTATACTCAAGTTCGCACCCCCCGCAGAGAGGAAAATCCGCCATTGTGGTGTGTTCACGGTCGTAAGGAAGGTTCCGGACCGTTGTATACCGGGGGCCGCAGTTCGTACAGACCGTGAAAGGATAATGATAATATCTGGACCCGGGATCAAAAATCTCACCCAGACAGTCCTCACAAATAGTGGTGTCCGGAGGAATTATGGAATTCCTGGAGGCTCCGGCTTCACTTTGAAAAATTGAAAATTCAGGATACGCGGAAAAAGGCACGTCATTTACCCCGATGTCCAGGATATTTGCAAGAGGAGGCTTCTTCCGGGGAAGATCAGCCATAAAAGCTTCAAGGCTTTCCCTTCTTCCCTCCACAAGGATCTCCACATGATTTCCGAGATTTTTAACATATCCGGAGAGCCCGTGGGCTTTTGCAAGCCGGTACACGAAGGGACGAAAACCCACACCTTGAACCGTCCCGGTCACATGGAGAAGTCTGGCTTCGTTTTGCATAGAGGAATTAGGATTGAGTTTTGTCGTTAAAATAGCTTTCTGATTTACGCCAGGAAGTGAGGAATAACAGAAAATTCGAAACTCGGACATCTCGATAATCCTCATAAAAAATACAAAACAAAACAAAACAAAACAATAACAAAACGATAACAAAAAAAAACAAAACGATAACAAAAAAAACAAAACGATAACAAAACGATAACAAAACAATGAAAAAATAAAATACAAATTAGTGCCAGAACTCGGAGATGATAAATCATCTCAGAGATCCCAGTCACATAAATTCTGGTATAATCGTTTTTAAGATGATGATGAACCCAAAAACCAGCATAATAAGGGAGATCCGCCATGCCATTTGTAGCAGACGGACCTGGCTTTGGGGTTCACCCAATTTAATGACTGCTTTTTCAACCAGATTCGGTTGATCCCTATGAGCTGCCATGTTTAAATCAAACTTACTGCTGTCTCGCCTTGACTCTCTTCAACCTGAAGGTGCTCTCCCTTTCTACTTCTTCAAGGGCGAAGCGAATGAACTTCATAGTATCAATGAGTTCGGGAATGACCTTGAATTCAAGAGCGTTTACACGCCTCTTGGTCTTCTCGATCTCATTAAGAAGCCGCTTCATAGTTGTTTCGAGTTCTGCAGCGGTGATAATCTTTTCGACCAGATCCTCAAAGGCATCGGCGGTTTCGTCGATGTAGGCATTGGTCCCGATTATCCCGTACCCTCTCTCATAGAGAGGCTTTCGGACCCCAGTGGAGTTGATTTTTGGCACAAAGACACCCATGATGTTGTGCCCTGATAGCTCGATCTCTGGATTTTCCTTCGTTGAAAAGGCAGTTGACTTGACAGCAACCACTCCGTTCACAGCGCTGGCCAGGTTGATTTTATCCGTAGCGAGTACAAAGGCAGCATCCAGCTCGGTTCTGACGTTCCTGGCTTCATTCAGGATCTTGAAGAACTCAAGGATAAGACCATCTCTCTTCATCTTAAGGAGCTTGTGCCCGCTTTCCGAGAGCTTGATCCGCCTTTTGAGATTGATCAGTTCTGAACGAGTTGGCTTTACGTCCTGCAATACCATGGCAATCACTCTGCCTTTTTGTGTGCCGGGTGGTACTTATTGATGTATTTGTTATCAATCCTGTTCAACTGGTTTTCTGGCAGGTGTGCGAGGATCTTCCAGCCAATATCCAGGGTTTCCGCAATGGTCCTGTTTTCGTTTCTTCCCTGAGTAACAAAGTTCTCTTCAAAGAGGTCAGCAAACTCAAGGAACTTCAAGTCCCTTTCAGACAGTGCTTCCTTACCGACGATAGCCACCAGACCTCTCAGGTCACGCCCTTCAGCGTATCCTGCATACATCTGGTCAGAAACAGCCTTGTGGTCTTCCCTGGTCTTATCGCCTCCGATACCGGAGTTCATCAGCCTGGACAGGGAAGGCAGCACGTTGATTGGCGGGTAGATACCCTTCCTGTGCAGTTCCCTGGCAACCACGATCTGGCCTTCGGTAATGTACCCGGACAGGTCAGGGATCGGGTGGGTGACATCGTCACCAGGCATTGAAAGGATTGGAATCTGGGTAACGGAACCCTTGGCACCCTTAACAATACCTGCTCTTTCATACAGGGTTGCAAGGTCAGTGTACATGTAACCGGGGTACCCACGACGACCAGGCACTTCATTACGGGCGGCTCCCATCTGACGGAGAGCTTCAGCGTAATTGGTGATGTCGGTCAGGATAACGAGAACGTGCATGTCGTGCTCGTATGCCAGGTACTCGGCTGCAGTCAGGGCCATACGCGGGGTAACCAGACGTTCCACGGCAGGGTCATCTGCAAGGTTCATGAACACAACAGCTCTCTCCAGAGCGCCGGTCTTTTCGAAGTCCTCCATGAAGTACTGGGCTTCTTCGTTGGTGATGCCCATTGCTCCGAAGACCACAGCGAACTCTCCTTCAGAGCCAGGCACAGAAGCCTGCCTTGCGATCTGCAGGGCAATTTCGTTGTGCGGAAGACCTGATGCAGAGAAGATAGGCAGTTTCTGCCCACGGACCAGGGTGTTGGTTCCATCAATTGTGGAAATCCCGGTCTGGATAAAATCCTTAGGGGGCAGCCTTGCATATGGGTTCATTGCGGCCCCGTTGATGTCAATCATCTTGTCAGGCACGATTCTGGGCCCACCATCCAGTGGGTCACCGGCACCGGACAGGATCCTGCCGAGGAGGTCAATGGATGCAGCAAGTTTCAGGGTTTCCCCTGTGAAGACAACACCACATTCCTTGTTCAGACCGCCCGTACCTTCGTAGACCTGGACAACCACAATATCTCCGGAAGTATCCAGCACTTCCCCTCTGCGGGTGGTCCCGTCAGGCAGATTGATGCTAACGATTTCCTTATAACCTACCGGCTCTGTTTTCTCGACAAAGATAAGAGGGCCTGCGATTTCCGTGATTGTCTTGTACTCTTTTGCCATACTCAACTACCTCCCAGGGCTGCAAACTCCTTATCCATCTTGGCAAGGACAGCGTTCAGAGAAGCGTCGAAGTCCTCTTCGTACTTGACCTTGCCAAGCTCGTTCATGGCTTCCGACTTGAGGATTTCCGACATTGGAACACCGGCGGCCAGAGACTCATTTGCAGCATCTCCGAACTTCATGATAGCCTGCATAGTCTTGTACTGTTCGGTAAACGGACTGTAGGTGTCTATCGGGTGGAATGCATTCTGCTGCAGGAAAACTTCCCTGAAAAGACGGGTGATTTCAAGCAGGAGCTGCTGGTCTTCTGGCAGAGCGTCTGAACCGACTAGCTGCACGATTTCCTGCAGTTCGGACTCTACCTGGAGCATGCCCATCATTTTCTCCCTCATGGCCACCCAGTCAGGAGCCACATTATCGGCAAACCAGTCATTGAGACCTTCCTTGTACAGACTGTAACTGTTCAGCCAGTTAATAGCAGGGAAGTGCCGCCTCTGAGACAGCTTGGAATCCAGAGCCCAGAACACTTTCACGATACGCAGTGTGTTCTGCGTAACAGGTTCAGTGAAGTCACCACCAGGTGGAGATACTGCTCCGATAACCGTAATGGAACCTGTCTCACCACAGAGGGACTCGGCAACCCCGGAACGCTCGTAGAATTCTGCCAGCCTTGCTGCCAGGTATGCCGGGTAACCTTCTTCACCAGGCATTTCTTCAAGACGGGAGGAGATTTCTCTCATTGCCTCTGCCCACCTTGAGGTGGAGTCAGCCATAAGGGACACATCGTATCCCATGTCACGGAAGTATTCCGCAATGGTGATTCCGGTGTACACGGAAGCTTCCCTTGCAGCCACAGGCATGTTGGAGGTATTTGCGATAAGCACAGTACGCTCCATGAGTGGCCTTCCGGTCTGAGGATCTTCGAGATCAGGGAAGTCACTCAGGACATCAGCCATCTCGTTTCCACGTTCACCGCATCCGATGTAGACAACGATTTCCGTGTCACTCCACTTTGCAAGCTGCTGCTGGGTAACCGTCTTTCCGGATCCGAAAGGTCCTGGGATTGCAGCGGTTCCACCTTTTGCCACAGGGAAGAGTCCGTCAAGGATCCTCTGTCCCGTAACCAGCGGCTTTGTAGGAGTGAGTTTTTTCTTAACGGGTCTGGGAACTCTGACAGGCCACCTCTGCATTAACTGCAGATTGGTCCCGTCAGTGAGGGTACATACCGTATCTTCAACTGTAAAGTTCCCACTCTTAATGTCGGCAACTGTTCCCGAGATGTTCGGGGGCACCATGATCTTGTGCTCAAGGTTCACGGTTTCCTGAACGACTCCGATCACTTCTCCGCCCTTTACGACGTCACCCTTCTTGACAACAGGCTTAAATTCCCAGATTTTTTTGTGGTCAAGCCCGTCTGCGCTGACACCTCTCTGGATGAAGCTGCCCATTTTCTCAAGCAAAACGTGCAAAGGCCTCTGGACACCATCATAAATACTGGAGAGGAGACCGGGGCCAAGTTCCACGGCAAGAGACATACCTGTGGTTTCACAGGGTTCACCGGGCATGACACCGGCTGTCTCTTCGTATACCTGGATGACAACTTTGTCACCCCGGATCTGGATGACTTCACCCATCAACCCCTCTTTCCCGACTTTAACCAGGTCATACATTTTTGCCTGTAAGCCGATGGCGGTAACGACAGGCCCAGCCACACGATAAATTTCACTTTTTACTTCCACAGATCAACACCTACCGCTTGTTTTATTTTATCTCTTAAACTCGTTGAGCCTTCGCCAGAACCTCCAAGGGCTACAACTGTTGGCTGTACTGACTCGTTCAAGTTTTTCATTAAAATTTCCGGCAGATTACCAATATCATCATTGTGCATTACAATAATCCCGACGTTATTATCATCAAGCACCTCTTTTACCGCAGATTCAGTCTCAGCAGCATCAGCAACCTCATAGATTTTTTTGATACCGGACAGCCTGAATCCTGTGACAAACTCGCTCTTTCCGATCACTGCTAGTTCCATCAGATTACCACCAACTGGTCTTTGATTAATTCATCTTCGAGGCCAGCCTCTTTACCCCTGAAGATAATCCGAAGGTTGTTGACCTCATTGTTCTTATAGATAATATAATCCATAATAGGCACAATTGAGATCGGAGATACGTGCGAATAAGTAGTTGCAGATTCAAGAGAGAATTTCAGTAGTCTGCATTCCAGGCCAGTCAGGGAATCCATGTCAGGAACCATTACACCTGAAATAGCATCCCAATACCGCGTTTTTCGAAGAGCTTCAACAAACTCCTCGTAGGGGAGAGATGCAAGTTTTTCGGTGTTTAATTCAAGCCCGCCCTCGATCATCAAAGGCATGATCTCATCAAGCTGCTCAACTCCCGCTTTTTTAAGCCTGAACAGGGTACCCATGTTCTTGGCATCAACTTCCAGCTTAATGAACCTGGCAAAGAGTTTACGGTCCTTGGATCTTGGTTTCCCGATTACACCGAACAGACCTGAATAATACATCTTGTCAAGTTCGTTTTCAATGTATGCCAGGTTTGTCCCGTCGTATTCTTCCTGTAGCAGGGGGTAATAATCGGTCTCATTAAGGGCTTCAATAATTTCCTCATATGATTCCATTGCTGCAAGTTCCGACAAGGTGGTGTAGGTGAGTTCCCCGGCAGATATCAGAGTTTCCAGGATCTCCTCTTCAGATGCATTATACTGTTTCCCGCGGAGGAGGGTCTTTATGTTCCAGATATCATATCTCCGGAGATATTCTGAAATAAGGTAATTGGGTTCTCCTGCGGTTATTAAAAGCAATTTTGCATAGGTGAGCGCAAGATTCCTGTTAAGTGCATGTTCTGCCAGATCTGCACCACTGTATTTCATTGCCAGTTCGTCAATATCGTTTTTGTACTCAGACTCCTGGATAAAGCGGGTAATTTCATCAATGCCCATATTCATAAGCCGCGGATATGTTTCCTTTGGAAGCAGCTTACTTTTCATCGCGCGCACACGGGTAACAGCATAAGCATAGTTAGAAGTGCCTTTTTTCTTCTTATCGGATTTTCTGGGTTTTTTACCCCAGATTTTGTCCAAATACGGCAGCCTCATTGCACATCACCCGTATAAGATATCTGATATCTGTTTCAATGAACGCTCATATGCGTTTTTCAGGATTAAATCGTACGTGAAATCAAACCTTATTGTCCCGTCTTCATTTTCAAGAACAACGCCGCCGATACAATTGATATTACCAGCGTAGGTTAATGAGGATAACTTTTTAACAAGTTCTTCTGAATCCTTTGAAGAATAGACCTTGGCACCGCTGGCTTCGTACTTGTCGATAATAATTTTTAACAATTCTTCATTTTTAGAAGCTGACATCGACTTTATTGATTCAACGGCTTGATTATAAACAGCATCCAGAAGTTCTTTGCGCTTGTTTAGCGAGATTCTTTTTACTTCAAGATTTGCACTGGATATAACCTGCTGGTGCAGCTTCTGGAGATCCTCTTCAACTTTAGCCAGGCTGTCTCCGAGCATCTTTTTATGGGTGTTCTTGGCCTCATTTAAGATCTCGGAGACCTTCGCCTCGGCTTCAGCATTGATGCGTGACGCTTCACTCTGCGCACCATTCTGGATATCCTTTACAACGATCTCTAGTCCCATGCTTACACCTCCAAATAAATTTAGAGCAAAAATAGCTCTAATCGTTAGAAGCAAACACTCCAATAAGTCAGGAGTGAAAAAATACCCAAAAAACTTAGAGCAAAAGAACTCTAAGAAACTTAGAGCAAAAGAACTCTAAGAAACTTAGAGCGAAGATACCCTAAGAAACTTAGAGCGAAAATGCCCTAAGAAACTTAGAGCGGAAAAAATGCTCTAAGAAATTTAAGAGCGGGGATGCTCTTAAATTAGGCAGAATTGATAAGCAATGAAGCGACGAGACCGAAGATAACGATGGTTTCTGGAATGACAGTAAGAATCAGACCCTTACCGAATAACCCTTCGTTTTCTGCCATTGCACCAATTGCTGCGGTACCGATCTCTTTTTCTGCCCATGCAGATGCAAGACCAGTTATTGTGATTGCGAGTGCTGCACCGAGTGCCTTCATTCCTGCTGCGTCCAGAATAGGACCACTTGCTGCTACAACTAAATCTTCTCCTACCATGATTTTATTCCTCCGTGTATTTTCTTATGTATCCGAATGGGTTGTATATTATGCCCCCGCCAGAGTAGAATTTTCCGAAGAATTCTACATACTGCAACCTGAGTGCGTGCAGTCCGGGAGCAATAATACTCAGGACGGTATTTAGACCATGTCCGAGTATAAACACGATTATTGCGGCTATTGCTGCGAAACCGATCTGCGAGTGATCAGGCCAGATCATTTCAAATGCAATATCATTGACTGTTGATGCGATGTATATTGAAGACAGACCTACTGCTATGATACGGGAATAGGACAGCGCGTTACCCATCAGCGATGGCAATTCAACAACGCCCTGAATTCCTTCTCCTTTGAGAAGCATCAAAACAGCGATTACAAAGACAGCAGCTCCAACGTATGTCAGGATAGAATTGCCGCCGAGTATTCCTACGGCTGCTATAAGTACACCGATCTCTATTATGATCCAACTGCCTTTTTCAAGGAGTCCGTGCATAAATCCATGGTGCCTGGCAATGTTTGAAAATCCAAGCAAAAAACCGAGATTCAAGTGAAGGAGTCCTACGGTGACAGTTGCACCAATCATAGTCATTATCATGTGAGTCCTGTGAACAGGGAACGTCACATGCTCGCCACTGAGCCCTGGGAAAAGAGTGATAGTTTCCCATCCCGGAATCAAACCCGGAATCGTACCGTGCGCAGTATGCAAACTTGCCAACGAGAATCCCATGAACTCGCCATATAGAATTCCGAATATAAATGTAGATATCTGACAATAGATCAGAATATTCATAAGAGGCTGCACTGCTTCAGACTTTACAGCTTTTTTTACTGCCAGTGCAAGTACTCCCAGAATGATCGCGTACCCAATATCCCCGAGAATCATACCGTATATCAGTGGGAAAGTAAGTAGAAGCACTGAGGATGGGTCAATTTCGGTGTATTTGGGTCTGGAATACAGATCCATGATCTGCTGCATCGGTTCAACTACCGCCGAGTTGTTATACTCGACCGGGACACGCTCCTCCTCCTCTTCTTCGATTTCGAGTTTGGAGATGTATGCCTTACCGGCAGTGGCACTGTTTACAGCACTGACCACAGTGTCGTAGTCCTCGCTGGGAGTCCAGCCATCTATAATAAATGCATTTGCAGATGTCGCGATTTTCAAAGGCAGTTCTGCCTTCTCACTCTCGATACTAAGGACCTCATCGCTGGCAAGGATGAAATCAGCATACTTAGACTTCATGGAGTCGATTCCAGCCTTAGTGGACTCGATCTTCTTGCCGACCTCAGCTTCCTTCTGTTCAATTAACCTTAATGTCTCGCTTGGGACACCACCTCTTTCCGGAACTCTGAGTTCTCTGAATCCAAGACCCTGGATTAACTCGTAGACTCTGTCGGCATCATTCTTGGCCACAAACAGTACTATTGATTTTGATTGAGGGTCAACGTACAGTTCGAAAGCCTTTGTGATGCTTGAAACCTGACTCTCTTCCAAACTACCCTTGATTGTGCCTGCGAAAACATTAATGCTCTCGTAGCCACGGAAATAATCAAAGTCCAGATTGATAGACAGGAAAGGTAAAAGTTCCTTTTTCTGGGAATCCAGGTCTTTCAACTCGTTCTCGAGTTGAATGATTAATTCCGTTTTATCAGAGATTCCCCTGTCTAATTCATCAAGCTTCGAATCAAGTTCGCGCAGAACAGTGCCAGATTTCTGGACAACCGGTTCATTACTTGCAATTCCCAAATAACTGGCAATGGAACGGATCTTTACAAGCTTTTTAGAGACATCTTCAGCGTTTTCGAATGGCTTGTCGATCTTGAAACCAGATTCGTCTTCAACAAAATCTTCAATGTGAAAGAGATTAGTATCATACAGTGCTTCGATGGTTTGTTTAAGAATGCTTTTATGTCCGACAATAACGGCCCTAGTCATCACTTTAGGTCTACTCATTAAGGACCGCCCTCTCAAACTCCTGTACTAGGTAATTGACGGAATTGTCGATGTTAGCTTGAGCTTTTTGGGACATGGCTAATGCGTTTTGCTCACCATCATTGACTATATGATTTTTCTCTTCCAGGATCTTTTCATCACCAGCTTTAAAAGAATCTTGTGCAGCTTTGTGTGAATCAATTTCGGCTTGCCTCAGGATCTCCCTGGCTTCAGCCCTAGCATCGGAGATGCGCTTGTTTTTGGAATCAATAGCCTGGTCGACCACTGATTTCGCATTCTCTTCTGCTTTTTTTATTTCAGATAAGAGTTCATTTTTAGCCATGTGAGTCTCCGTCTCTCAAAATTTAGTATATAAATTAATAATTAAAAATTCCTACTCCGATGGATGTAGTTAACAAATCCTTCGTGATAGAACTATATAACAGCTTCGGTTTTATCAAAGAAGATATATGCATTTATAATGATTAATAATTACATATGCACAATTGAAGAATCTTTTCAGAATTAAGGAAATATAAATAGTAAAATATAAAGATAAAATACACAAAGATTAAATAATACAGTAAAAGAGAATTGCATCAAAACTGACTAAAATAATTAACAACAAGCATAATTCCTTCATCGTGCCCTATCAGATACGCAGGAAAAGAGCAAACAACAGAGAAATAAAAAAGTAGCAGCAGATTACAAAACAGAAATAAGCCCAGATTCTTCCATTTTCAGTTCACCTTTTTCAGTTCACCTTTTTCAGTTCACCTTTTTCACCTTACCCTCTACTCCTTGTTTACAGAGCCAGTGTTATCCGAACCTTATTTTACCGAATCCCGGATAATGGAACATTATTCTCGACATCCAGCCCTGTAATCATTTTTCATTCCTGAAAAACTGCTGAGCTTCCAAACCTAAAATCGCCAGACCTGATTTGAAGAAAGAAACAATTATACTTAATTTTGCTTTCCAAACCTTAAGTAGAACTAGTTTTTTAAAAAAAGGTAATATTAAACCTCAAAATTCGAAAAAAGAAGGAAATTGGATAAAAAAATAATAAATTATGGAAAATAAATTAAAAACAAAAAGTTAGCTCAAAAAAAAAAAAAAAAAAAAATAGAAGGAAAAACCCATAAAATAGGCATTCCACAAACACTTTCCGGGAGAATTATTTAACTCTGAAAGGAATCCTTGCCCCTTTGGGGATAGTGTGGATATACTCATTCCGGAAATCTGGATTCCGCATCATGCAGTAAGAGGCATCCTTTTTGTAGGCGATGTGTTTTCCCATGCGTTTCCAGATCGTCTCCAGAGATTCCTCACCGACGTTTCCGAAGGAAAGAGGTGTATAAGCACAGGGCATTACCTCTCCGTCCGAAGCTACATGCATCCAGCGCTTGCCCGCAAAGCATCCGAAGAGGTCAGGGCCCATGAAATAGGGAAAAGCCGTTACTCTGGGCCCCTCAGGCTTGCTGTTCATTGCTTTCTGGAATTTTTCGAGCCTTTTTACATCCTTTTCGCTTATTACCTCATCCTCGTGATCAAGCCAGCGCCCAACAGCGATGATCTCATAGATAGAGACTTCATGCATGCCCAGGTCAACTGCGAGCGAGTAGAAATCATCCAGATCGTCAATATTGTGCGGAGAAACTACAACAAACATGTCCGTAAAGATTCCCGCAGCCTTTGCATTTTTGATTCCGGAAATTGCGTCCTCGTATGCCCCTTCACGTCCGCGGAAACGGTCATGTTCAGCTTTGAAAGGACTGTCCAGGCTGATCCGGGCGGCATAAAGCCCTGCGGCTTTGAGCGCTTCTGCCCGCTCTTCGGAAAGCTTGTAGCCGGAAGTAAAGCAGGTTGCAATTGCCCGGGACTTGTCCACACGAGCAACCATGTCAACTAGATCATTTCGAAGCATGGTCTCCCCGCCATCAAAGGAAACAAGATAAGCTCCAAGATCCAGACTCTGGTCCACAGCCCCACAGATCTCGTCCAGCGTAAGCTCTTTTTCAGGCTTGATATCTGCAGCCCCACAGTGGAGACAACGGTTCGGACAACGGGCAGTGATCCCTATTGAGAACTGATCAGGAACCCTTTTCTTCCTGATAGCCGCAATTTCCGCACTGATTACCCGGCTGAAAACCGGCCCCGGAATAGGGGGGATCCATGTAGAGAAAATAATTTCATCCTCATTCACAGAGATGGGTTTTTCTTCTTCAAAGATCCCGTTAATGCGCTTGATGAAAGGCTTAGCAAGCTGGGAGAGAGGACCCTCCGTATCAAGCACCATTTTTCCGTTTTCTGTACTGGCATTTACTTTTAGCACCGGACTGTCATATACTCGCATGGATTCACCTGATAAAATTATTAGAAAAATTAGTGAGTAGTTGGAAACTTTTTTAGATATAAAGTGAAAAACTGAATGAAATCAGTTCTGGTTTTGTATTATTTTCGGTGTTGTGATGACTTTGCATTGAACTGATTCCTGAATTGAACGGGTTCCTGAATTGAACTGATTACTGCATTGAACTGATTACTGCATTGAACTGATTACTGCATTGCACTGGTTTCTGCGTTTTTCAGGAAAAGCCGAAGAATTTTCAGGATTTTTCAAGCAGGTCAAGTGTCACATAATCAGTAGTGAGGAAGAGCTTATCCCTTGCAGGGCATTCCCTGAAGGTATTAAGGACTTCTTTTGCGGCCCCGACATATTTTTCTACTTCTTCGATAGACCGCTCTATGGCTTCTTCCCTGGTCATCTTCGAAGCGTAGATATGGGGCAGGGTTTCGGACGTAACTTTTGACTCCTTTTCTTCAAGCACCTCAAGGAACTCAAGCAGATCATCTACTATCTGGTACGCAGTTCCCAGATACTTTCCAAAGAGGGAAAACTTCTCGGCCCCGGCATCATCTGCTCCGCCGGCATAAGCCCCTATCAAGGCGCTAACTGCAAAAAGAGATGCCGTTTTTCGGAATATGCACTCGAAATAGGTCTCTTCCCCGAACTCCTCTTCATCCAGTCTAAGGTCAAGAACTTCCCCTTCCGCCATATCCATCCCGGCTTTCCCAAAAACCCTGACCACCTTTTCCCCGTAAGGGGAAATAAGCTCGATTGACTTGGCAATAAGGTAGTCCCCGCAGAGGAGAGCCCGGGAAGGCCCGAACTGTTCAGGAGCCGAAGGCAAATTTCTCCGGATAAGGCCCTGGTCCAGCAGGTCATCGTGAACAAGAGAAGCAGAATGCATCATTTCAACGGCAAGGGCTGCATCCAGGCTCTTTTTATAAGAGCCGGAACAGACATCACTCGCCAGCAGGAGAAGAATTGGGCGGACCCTTTTCCCTCCGGAATGACAGACATGCTCCACCATTTTTTTCAGACGGGAGTCCTCCATATCCGTAATGAAGGCTTCAATCCCGCCCTCGACATATCTGTACTCGTCCCATTCTTCAATATTCATTGAAATTACTCCGTATACTTGGATGGGCACCCCGTAACAATCTTACTGGCCTCAATGGTGTCCTCGGAAACCATAGTTCCGCTGATGCTAACCTTCTCCCCTTCCGCAAGGTTGGAGGGCAGGTCACCCGTGTATTCGACACGGACCTTCAGGTTTTCAACATCCTCGTCCCTGAGCTCGAACAGGGTTATCCCGGGAACCATTTCAATGCTCCCGTATTCCACGATACCCATTGCATTTACTTCTTGCCCTAAGTGAGCCTGGGGGTCAGAACGAATATCGGATACCGAGAGGTACCCTGAAGAATCAATGCCATAAAGCCCGACTATGGCCACGGCAAGAATAAAAGCAATTGCGAATAATGTTTTCTTTTTTTTCTGATTCATCTTAAAACCACGTATGACGGATCATTACATTAACTTTTTGTTGAACCTTGCACGCGCCTTGAGCAGCACAAAAATATATGCAAAAATAAGGAGCCAGCTGATTGTGAATGCCAGAATAAAAGGTCCCATTTTTATCACATCTTTTCCAAGTTACAGTAGGTTTTCAGAACTCCTGCCCAGGATGCAGGGCAACACAAACAATGAAAGGCATATTTTGAAAACTTTGTATGCCTAGCCCATATAAGGATATATATTCTTTACCCAAGAAATAAAGTTTCCCCGGAAAAACAGATAAAATGAGCCGTAAATGTAAGTCAACTACCCCTGAGCTAAAGAGACTGTCCGACAATTCAATTTCAGGGCAAAAACATGCAAGAAAGAAGGTATTTAAAGCCTTTAAATCGAAAAAAATGAATTTGATTATTACTGATAGTAATTGTCGGATGGCCTGCAAAGATCCAGGGGTTTCCGGCTGAGGTTTTATGATACCCCCAATCGTGTAAATGGCACCCCCAACCTAAACAGTGCAAATAAATCGAGTAATAAATTGGTATTATATACAAATATTATTTTTAAAGTTTTAGTATATTAAATGGGATATAACTACACTGAAGATTCATTAAACAATATATAAAAAAAGAAATATTTAGAATTGTAAAGGAATAAAATGAAGAAAATTGCTCGAAAAAACCCCGATTAACTAGATTAAGAATATAATATAGTGAAGGATATATTCTGCAGGATTTACTCTATAATATGTATGTCAAAATATTCGTTATTCAGGTAAACAAGGTTGACAATATAATAAGAACTTCATATAAAAATGAGAAATTAAATTATTTGAAAGTTTCACCGGGTCGGCATGATTACCCCCGAACAATTTCCTTAAGCTCATTTGTGGTCAAGAGCCCCTGCCCTCAATTTTGACTGAAAATTATAACTGGAAGTTTTACCTGATAATTCAGTCCAACAATTGTATCCGACAACCGACCTGAGAATTAGATCGGACAACCGACCTGAGACCCCTACCGGAAAAAGGAATCCCGCAATTCGATAGGGCAGCTCAACTGACAACTTGAGCTGATAATTAAATTCTGCAATTAGATAAGGAGAACACACCTGACAACCCTATCCTGGCAATTCAATCCGACAATTCTTCAGGAAAATTCAGGCCATACAGAAAGGAGACCTCCAGCATAAAGTACAGGACAGCTTCATCACATACCATGTCGACAAACACGCCATTGTTTCTTTGTTGTCGGAACATAACCCCACCAGTTCAACAAATCAGAAAGCACAGCGGAAAAAAGAGCTGGATTGAGGTTGAAAACCACCGAGAATTTTACCCGCAGGAGGAAAAACCCAAACAACTTTAAAGAGAAGCGGAAATAAGATGAAAAAAAATTCACAAATAAGGGTGGAAAAAAATCCCTGTATTTTTAAAGATCTCAGGTAAAATAGAAAAAAATCGAAAATAATAATAAATGTCAAGCGAAAACATTATATCTGACAAATACCTCTAGAGGTGTTGCAGTTTGCGTTGATGGTCTAGTGGCTATGACTTGGGCCTTCCAAGCCCAAAACCCGGGTTCGAATCCCGGTCGGCGCATTTTACCATTTTTTAGAATTCTGTTATGTTTCTATTTTTCGTATATAATTACGGACGGAATAGAGTCAACAAAATGCGAGGGTTGCCCAGAGGTCAAAGGCGATGGGCTTAGGACCCATTTTCGTAGGAATTCGTGCGTTCGAATCGCACCCCTCGCATATCCATTAAATAACGATCTGTAATTTACAATCCATAACCTACAATCCGTAATCCGTAATCTACAATCCGTAATCTACAATCCGTTTTACACTCCATATCTACGTTTTCTACCACATCTTTATTCATTTAGCACCTACCTCCAGCCGATCTGCGCCCCTAACCCTATCCATTTTATGCGCCAACTTTGAAGAGTTTTTGAATGGCATATAGCCGTCCGAGTTTCCTCGTCTTTCCAGCAGACTCTCATTTGGCCCCTGGAATCTTTCCGAAAATTCCTACATTTACCAGCTTTTTTTCCACATAGAGCCAGAGCAGCCCCAGTAAGCAGCCAATCAGAGCCCCCACAAGCACATCCGAAGGGTAGTGGACTCCTATAAAGATCCGGCTCAGGCTGATAAGTATGGCAAAAACCCAGACCAACGGCTCCAACTTTCCAGCCCTGGGATGTAAAAAGACCGCAGAGGCGAAAGCCATCAGAGTATGCCCGCTGGGCATGGAATAACCTGTGGTACAGGTCACAAAACGGATATCCTCAGGCCTCGGGACCGCAAAAATGGGTTTGAGTGTCAGGGCCAGGCCCCAGGCTACTACAAGTAAAGAAAGGTAAAGAAGAGCTTCATTTCGCCCCCGGAAGTAAAAGAGAGCTGCAAGGATCAAAAAAAGGAAATAATCGAACTTGAGGCTTATAAAAAGCATAAACTGGTCCAGAAAAGAAAAGGAATTAAGGACCTGTAAAATGTAGTAATCAAATTCCGAAAACATAAAACCGGAAAACCTCCATTGGAACGTAATATCCTCAATAAGAATATTTAATTGTATTTATGTCAGGAACAGAGGACAAAAAATCCTCATTTCCCTGGCACGTATCGCTCGGAACTCCCGTATGCAAGCAGTCGTCCATTTTCGAGCACTGAAATCGAGCCATGCCCGCAGCAGACAATGCACTTTTTACCTTCCGGGGCAAGTTCCGCATCAAGTTCCGAGATGAGGGAGGAAAGGGCATTTCTTTCATCCCTGGCAAGGGTACTATCCACGTTTACCGAGGTCATAAGATAGTCAGCCAGGACATTGTACTCGGTCCGTTCCGGGCTCAGACTTCTGAAGTTGATCAGAGTATCTTCGGGAAAGAGCAGCCCTTCTTCCGGACAGAGATAGAGAACTTCCCCGTGCATGTGCCCACCAAGCCCCTGAAGGGCTTCAAACTCAAGCCCCCCTATCCGGAAGCGGGCAATTATCGGGAATGAACCCCTTCTTTCAATATCTGCTTCCCGGGAAGGGAGGTCAGGGAAGATTTCGATGTTAGTGGGGAGATTAAACCTGGAAAAGAGGTTGATCATCTTTGTATAAACCTCTTCGAGAATACACTCCTGGTGAGTGGAACCGTAAGCTCTGCTGGTTTCCCTTGCGACTTTCAGGGTATCCCGGTTCAGATAAGAGGGAGCTGAGAAGTACCCGGCAGCCCCACAGTGGTCGGCGTCCGCATGGGTGATGTAAATCTTTTTTATCCGGTTCAGGTCCCCTAGCCCATAATGCTGGAGCATATTCACGAGATCAGGGAAATAGATCCCGTACCCGGAATCGATCATCACCCGCTCTTCCGGAGTGTCAAGGAGGTAAATATTACCCCCGCAGGGGGGCTGGAAGCTAAAGAGTTCGATACCGTCCCTTATCCGAACCCTCTGCACATCAGCATAAAAGCAGGATCCGGAAGTCCGGTTCAGGGTCTCCCCCACTTTTAGTATATTTTCGAAAACATCTCGAGGATCCTTTTCCAGGTTTGAAAGTTCCTGGGCAATATGGTTGATATCGTGCAGGAACCTCATTAGGAACTCGTCCTCAGCGTCCCCCAAAAAAGACCGCAGTTTCTGGGCAAAACGGAGATAAAAAACCGTGTCGTCGAGCTTTTCCCCTGTGGTGTCGTATTCCAGGATATCGAGCCTGTACCCGGACTTGAGCCGGTTCAGGAGAGAATCTACAAGTTCCGCATTCTCGATGTTCAGGCTTACAACCAGCCTTTCAGGGTGCTGCCCGCGGTCGTCAAAATCCAGAAAGGTGATATTGGACCCTGCCGAAGTGATGTAGTTGAGCAGCTCGAATAAAGCCCCGGGCCGGTTAGGGAGAAAAACATGGAACTTAAGGAACGCAACAGGATGCAAGGAAGTTTGAAGGTAGCCTATCCTTTCCAGTTCCTCAAGGATTTTCCCATATGCCCCCGGGGAAGCCGTAACTTCAAAAAAGACAGTCTGCGGGTCTATCCTCCGGTCATACTGAATCCTGTTAATGTTGCCCCTGTGCCTCGTGATTATCTCGGCAGCCCTGTGCAAAGCTCCAGGCTTATCCGGCATGCAGGCGATAAACGAGAACTGTTCCATAAGAGATCTCCTGATAGAATAACAATTTATGTTCTTCCCTTTAATGTTCTATAGAAATCTGGAAACCTTAAGCTTTCCTGTATAATATTAATACAGAGAAATAAATAGGGGAAAATAAAATCTGAAAAAACGAACCCAGCAAGCCCAGGATCACGAAAAATCCGAATGATGTATCCAGGAAGAAACATTCAAAATTCAAGCACGAAAGGTAGAAGTCCCAGCCCTTCAAAGGCCTTCAGAATCTCCGAAAGCGGATATTTTTCCCTGAAAAAGAGATGCGAACTACACTTACAGTCCGTGCACCCGAAACCGGGGACACAAGGCCCACCAACCGCTCCCGCCAGCACGCACTCAAGACGCTCCGGCGTAGCAGCGCAAACCGCAGAAACCAGGCGGAATGCAGGACAAAAGTGCAGATAATCCACATGCCACTTCGGATTTTTGTCTTTGTCCCTGGAAAGCCTTATGTGCCTTTGCATCCGCTTAAGCCCGCCCGGACCAAGGGCAGACCCTACATAGATATGATAGCCCTTCTGGAAAGAAAACTCCCCCTTTTTCCCAACCTGCAGGGTGCATTCACCGTTCTCAAATATAAGGCAGTAAACCCCTTTTTGGGAATAATCGAAGTTAACGGCAGAAGAAACACTATTCACATCCAAACCCATAACATCCACAACCTTCATTATTGGGATTTCGACACTTCAAAATACTTCTCAAGCAGGGGCTCCACCATTGCTTCAAGTTCCGCTTTTCCTTCCAGGGCTTCAACCCAGGCAGCGGGTACGGAGCCGATTCCAAGCCTTGCCCCAAGGATCCCGCCGACCACGCAGCCTACGGAATCGGAGTCTCCGGTAATGTTCACTGCAGTCTGAACGGCTTTTTTGTAATCATCTGGGTACCGCAGCATGCAGAAATATGCAAGGGCAAAGGTTTCGTCCGCATACCAGCCCTGTCCGATTTTCTGGAGAGCTTTTTCATCACTCAAATTACTATGAGCAAGCTCGTAAGAGTTTTTGAAGGCTTCTGTGAACTCCTCAGAGATTCCTTCCGTAACTTCAAGAAGAGGACAGAACATATCTAAGGGCTCCATGCCGTCAAGGGCCAGCTTTACAGCATAAGCTCCTGCAATGGTCGCCGCATCGGAAGTGGGGTGAGAATGGGTGATTTTTCCGGAAAGGGAAGCAACCTCAAGCAGCTTTACGGGATCGTTGCGGTAGATGAACCCGATTATTCCTACCCGCATGAGACTTCCGCACGTTTTTGAATTTATTCCTGACCTGTTCCAGGGAATCCCGGCCCTGAGATTAAGAGCCGCGCCCCTGGTTGTTGCTCCGGCCCCAAGGTCAGGCTCGTCCAGCCAGAGGACAAGTTCCTCTGCAATCATATCCATAAGCCCTGGAAGTTCAAGTTCTGCCCCACGCAGGAGCCCCCGGGCAAGCACAAGCATGAGCTGGGTATCATCTGTCCAGGGGGACTCAGGAGGAAGCTCAGAAATTCCACCGGCTCCATATTTCTCCTCTATTTGCTCAAGGGAGAGGTGTTCTACGGGGCGTCCGAGAGCATCTGCGCAGGCTGTGCCGAAGAGGTAGCCACGAAGTTTGTTTTCGATATCCAGAATGTCTTGCATATTTCCTGTACTCACGTATTCAGTTCCATGAATCAAATGGGAAATGCAACTATTCTTGCATTGCATCGAGTCAACAAAAAGTGGAGATGCTTGTTTTTCAGATATGATCTATCATCCATCTCCACAATAAGACATTTATAGTGTTAAATTTTAAGCAGTTTAAATATCTCATATTATTCTTACGATATATCCCATGTTATCCTTACGATAGCTGGATCACTACTATGGTAGTTCAAAAAGTGATCCCTTTTAATGCTGCTATATAAGTTTAATGTATATGTATCCCCCGACCTATCTGTGAATGTCATACGGGTAGTACTAAAAAGTCCTTTTTTAGGGCCTGCACCATGTACCCAAATAGTGAAATCATATAATATTCCATCGTTGACAATTAACCAGATATTATCAACATCAGGTATCACACCTTTCGTTCCTGCTTTTCCATCAAAGATTATTGATTGCTTATTCTTTGAAGGAGCTAGTACCCCATTTTCAAGGCTCCCTTTTTTTTCACCCGCTCCTATTGGAGTGAATGACTTGTTTTGCTCTTCGCAAACCGCCTCCAACCAAGCAGCATCTTGGATCGCCTCAAGCTTCTGACTTTCATCCACGTTTTGGTTTCCCATTAATTGTTCTGACATTCGATCTTAATCTCCTTTTAACTCAATACAGTTGAAAACCTAGTATTATTGATTATTCAGTTCAACTGCGCAAGTCCTACAGCAATTTTTTGCTGTGAACAAATCTAGAATAGAATACACAGATAAAAATAACTTATCCAGACAACGTGTGCGCAGTATGCGCATAATCCTTTTGAAATGCGGCATGGGAAAAGTAATGAATTTAAGTCCTACAGAAATGATTTACTGGGAAACTAGTGGAATAAAATAGGCAAGTAAAAATAGGTTTTCCAGATAACATGTGCATAGAATGCGTATAATTCGTTTGATATGCGCATGGAAAATTAACGAATTTAAAAAGAGGCATGAAATTACAGGAGGCAATATTTGAAAACACACCGCATTTCCACCACAATCTCACAGAAACATTGGGAATTATTAAAAAAGCACGCAGAAAAATATGAAACACAGCAAAAAGCCTTGGAGCTTGCACTGGAAAGTCTGGAAAACAGCTCAAGACAGAGTCCGGAACTAACCCCGGAAGAAAAATTTTGGATGCGCCTTAAAGGGGCAAAATCATTAGTTATCATCGAGAAAAATGCCTTTAAACTGCTAATAGAAACTTCTGACATTGAACTGCTAAGCGAGCTTTTTACCCAGAATAAAATCATAGAATATACAATAGAGCTCTACTTTCAGAAGTCTCTTGAGGAATGTAGTCTAAAAGAAGTTATAGACGGGTTAATGATCAATATAAAAATAACTAACTGGGTCGATACTGTAGATTACACAGATGGTGGCGACCATTACAACCTGATAATAACCCATGATCTTGGCTTTGGTTTTGCCAAACTACTTACAATATGGATTGAAAACATGTTTACAGCTTATGGAGTCAAGACAGAGAGCACATGTTCTATAAAGACGATTTTCATGAAAATATTTAAAAATTAGCAATTGGCAACCTTAAATCCACCTGTCTTAGGTTAAGACATTCATTGATTCGATCTTACGATATCGTTTTATGTCACAATTACATATTTTTTCATAGTAATATGTGTGGGAGTTATTCACTTCAAGTATGAAACTCAAATACAATAGACAATATGGTTTAAATTTTAAATTTAGATCTTTGACTGTTAAGGATTTAATGCAATTGAACTTCCAATTCAATTATGAAAGTCTAAAATGCAACGTCAAAAAAGGTGTAAAAAGATAGATGCTCCGATGGGGATTTGAACCCCAGTCGCAGGAGTGAGAGTCCTGAATGATTGGCCGAGCTACACTATCGGAGCACGCTGTTTATTAAACACTGCCACTGAGACAGCATACCTTCAACTGATTTATTTAATATAAAGCTTTCGTTTGAGATTTAAAAATAATAGTGGAACTGCCGGAGAGCGGGTTTCACTCATGCCAGCAGTCGGCCGAAAATAGTTATTTTCGAATCGGACATATCGGAATTTTGCGCAGATTCAACCCATCAAAGCCTCTTACACGAACATGGCCTGAGGGATTGAGGGCTCCTGAACGTTTACGACCTTGTCGTAAGCTTTCATGAAGTCTGTCATAGTAATCTGTTTGCCGCGCCTGCGCAGAACGAAGATTCCGGCTTCCTTGGTAATTACACTGAGTTCTGCCCCGCTCATTCCGCTTGTGACTTTTGCGAGCTTCTCGAAGTTCACGTCATCAGCAAGGTTCATCTTACGGGTGTGGATCTTCAGGATCTCGACCCTGCCTTTTTCGTCCGGAATCGGGATTTCAATGGACCGGTCAAATCGGCCGGGACGGAGGAGAGCCGGGTCAAGCAGGTCGATCCTGTTGGTTGCGGCAACTACCTTTACATTGCCCTTGGGGTCAAAGCCATCCATTTCCGCAAGGAGTTGGAGCATGGTCCTGTTTACCTCTGCCGAACCGCTGGTCCCGTCGTAGGTCCTCATGCTGCCCACCGCATCGATTTCGTCAATGAAGAGAATACTTGGGGACTTGTCCCGGGCAAGCTGGAAGATGTCCTTGACAAGCCGGGAGCCTTCCCCAACGAACTTCTGGACCAGGTCCGAACCGGACATCCGGATGAAGGTGGCCTTGGCCTGGGAGGCAATAGCCTTTGCAACAAGAGTCTTTCCAGTACCAGGGGCACCGTGAAGGAGAACCCCCGAAGGCGGCTCAATTCCCAGGTCCTCGAAGAGTTCAGGCTCGGTAAGCGGGAGTTCTACACTTTCCCGGACTTCCTGGAGTACATCGTCAAGCCCTCCGATCATACTGTAGTCCACACCTGGAGAATTGATAAGCTCCATGACCTGAGCTCTTACATCGGCTGCCCTGCTTACAATGGAAATGATCGAGTAAGCCCCGTTTACGGCAACCCTCATTCCGGGATCGATCTTCCCACGGTATTCCTCCGGAGTCTGGGTCAGGACTTCCTGGTTGTTCCCATGCTGCCTGATCAGGACAATATCCCCGTTCACTTCCAGAATGGTAGCAATAAAGAGAGGAGGCTCGGTAAGCTGCTCCAGGTGGGCTTTTAACTTGTTTATTTCCTGAAGGTGCCGCCCTGTAGCCACGCTTGCCTCAAGGAGCCGGGCTTTCATGTTCTCGTTTTGAACCTTCAGAATTTCGATTTCAGTCAGGAGAGATTTAACATCATCAGCTTCAATCTCCCCACACTCAAGCTGGGTTTCTACCCTGGTTCTGACCTCTTCCAGGGAGGACTGCAAGTTACTGTCTTCTGACATTGAAAAACACCTTTTTTATCGAATATGATCTTGATTGGTTGTACGATCCTGATTCATCGTGTGATCTTGATTGGTTGTACGATCCTGATTCATCGTGTGATCTTGATTGGTTGTACGATCC
>JAENZL010000029.1:31434-47913 GCA_016841265.1 Methanobacteriota archaeon
TTGATTGGTTGTACGATCCTGATTCATCGTGTGATCTTGATTGGTTGTACGATCCCGAGTCATCATGTGATTTTGATATGGAGTAATATCCTGATATGGGGTGGGGTCCTGTGACCCTTCATATGGACTTGATATGGAGCATGGTTCTGATTCGGATTAATAAGCCAGGTTCATACGCATAAACCTGATTTGTAGTAGTATCCGGACCTGCGGAATAAAGGAATTGAATATACTGCAGGAACACAAAAGGCAATACTAATGAAAATCCGGGGAAGATGGTTATGACCACACCCGTATATCTTTCATACCTCGATACATATTAATGGCCAGAAACCTGTTTTCATATTAACTCTCAGACTTAGTGGGATGATTACAGGTTAAAAGGCGCCGGATTAAACACGTTCTTATCCTGATCCCGAATATATTAACATACCGACAATAAATATGCCATAGTAATTATAAAAATCATATATATAAGTTCCTATGACGACTGCAGCCCACTTCTGCACGTTACTTAAATAATGGTCTGGTATCTAATTAATATATATCGATTTTTTGTATTCTCATTTAGAGCACAATGTACCATTGATGTACAACCTGCATCCCATATTTTGGAATATATGATTTAAACCGGGGTTTCTGGAAAAGAATCATACCGGAAAACCGGAAGGAAGGAAATAACCGGACCACAAGACATCCAGAGACAGTACAATATAGCGAATGCAGTATCGCGAATACGGTATAGAAGAAACATTACAGTACCGGAAACAGTATCCAGCATATTATTTATGTCCTTGTATCTTAGACATGCCGGACAAAGCCAACACATATAACACTTACCCCATGAAAGTGATCAAAACCTTTGTCGGAAAAAGCAAAAATCCATACAGTAATAAAATAAAGACATAGTGATCTTGTTTTCGAGTTAGTTTAAATAGACCTAATTTATAAATTTATAACCAGTATAAAAAAAAGAATAGTGTGGAAAACAGGTACAAAAAATTGAATGGATACATTTAATAATAAAAGCATAATATCTCTTCACATGCGATCCTCTGAAGATTTTCTAAAAGTAGGCGCAACGGTCACATTTGTTGGTTTTATCGTAGTGATGTTAGGTGTTATCCTGACAATGTTACAGCATCCAGGGAGTAGCCATCTGGGGGGATTGATCATGCTTGGACCCATCCCGATCGCCTTTGGCACTTCTCCAGAAATAACAACAAATATGCTAGGACTTGGCTTAGTGATAACGATTCTATATCTATTCTTGTGGAAAACACAAAGATGAGTGGAAATATACTTGTTCTCTCCGGGATTCTTATAATCTTCATCGGATTTCTGATAATTATAGCTGGTATGACTTTCGGGGCAATCTCGGGTTTAAAACAGGAAAGATATTACTCATATGAAAAAGGAAGTAATGCAGAAAAAGAAGATTATTTAAAAAACGCGGCTGATTTTGAAAAAAGGACAGATTCCGGAAGAAACCCTTCCGAAAGCGACTTTGAAAGAAAACAATTTTCAAAAATAAAGGGTGCAGGAGTTATAATGCTCGGCCCGATCCCCCTCGTATTCGGAAGTGATGGGGAAAGTACAAAAACTGCAATAATCCTCACAATCCTCATGATGCTTCTTACATTGATTATGTTTAGAGGTTCCCTTTTTTAATAAAGAGAATTCCATTATAAAGCGCCCATTTGCAAAAAGGATTAACGTCTCAAAAATACACTATATAAAGAGAAATTTCCAAGAGCCGTTATAGATATAATTAATACGTTGATTAGAATATTCTTGATTGTTAAGACAAATTATACCTCAATTGTTGATTAAGCATATCACATTTTAGATAGCCCGTATTCTTGACAATCCGTATTCTTGACAATCCGTATTCTTGACAATCCGTATTCTTGACAATCCGTATTCTTGACAATCCATATTCTTGACAATCCGTATTCTTGACAGTCCGCATCCGGAATATCCTACATTCTGTATGACGCGCTCAGTATGATTTCCCCTGAATACCCCTGCATCTTCCGGCTCCTTCCGACCTCGATCAAAACCTTATTATTGATTAAGCCCGAATCAGGGCGTTATGTTTACGATCATCACAGGTTCACAGTTCGGTGACGAAGGAAAGGGAAAGATTGTAGACCTTCTCGCTAAAGATTATGATATTGTTGCCCGCTTTCAGGGTGGAAACAACGCAGGCCACACCGTCAAAGTAGGGGATGAGGTGTACAAGCTGCACCTGATTCCTTCCGGCATCCTGCTGGACGCAAGGGTCCTGATAGGACCTGGAGTTGTCCTGAACCCGGAGGTTCTTGCCGAAGAAATTGCAATGCTTGAAAAGCATAAGGTAAGAGTGAATGCCTCAAAGCTTGGAATCGACGCCAAGACAAGCATCATCATGCCGTACCACATCGAGATGGACGGATTAAGGGAAGCTGCCAGGACCGAAAAGATCGGGACTACAAAGAGGGGAATCGGCTATGCCTACATTGACAAGGTTGCAAGGGACGAAGTCCGCCTTGCAGAACTTGCAGACAGGGAACGTTTCCTGGCAAGGCTTGAAGAGCTTGCCCCCCAAAAAGAGAAGGAAATATCCGCACTTGGTGGAAATCCGGAAATTGTCAGGGATCAGGACCTGATCGAAAAATATCTGGAACTTGGAAAGAAGTTTGCATCGTGTATCACGGATGTTTCCCGGGAAATCAACGAAGCCCTGGATGCCGGAAAAAACGTTATGGCCGAAGCTGCCCAGGGCACTCACCTCGACGTCATCCACGGGACACAGAAATTCGTAACCTCATCTTCCACCATCTCAGGATCTGCCTGTGCCAGCCTGGGAGTAGGCCCTACAAGAGTGGACAACGTAACGGCAATTGTAAAAGCCTACATCACAAGAGTAGGAGAAGGGCCACTGCCCACAGAGCTAACCGACGAAATGGGAGAGAGGATCCAGAAAGCCGGAGGGGAATTCGGGACCACCACCGGACGCGGGCGGAGATGCGGCTGGTTTGACCTACCTCTCCTGAAAAAAGCCATCGCCCTGAATGGGTATACTGAAATTGCCCTCACAAAACTGGACGTGTTGACAGGCCTGGACCAGATAAGGATCTGTACTGAATACAGCTTTAAAGGTGAAACCGTGGACTATCCCCCCGAACTTACGGAAGACCTCCAGACCTGCGAACCTGTATATGAGGACCTCACAGGCTGGGATGCCGACCTGACTGGAGTAAAAGCTTTCGAAGACCTTCCGGAAAACGCCAGAAACTACGTGAATAGGTTAGAAGAACTTATGGGAGTACCAATCCGCTACATCTCTGTAGGTCCGGGAAGGGCACAAACCTTTAAAAAACAGTAATGCCATGTAGTAAGCTTACCCGGGATACTTACCTAAAAGTATATATATTAACCAATAAGTTTATCAATCTCGTCTCAGTTTAGACTAGAATTATATTAACCGGGGTTATAGGGCCAGCAGGCCCCAAGCCTTTCAAGTTCATTGAGTCAATACGTATCGAGTCCATATACGTAAACCAGCTGTCTAAACTCTCGAAAGGGACAGGAATATCGTAATTTCGAGAGAAAATGAGTTACACCTATCAGATTCAGGGAAGAAAATCGGCCAAAATCCCTGAGACCTTAAAAAGCAAAGTAATTCTAAAAGGAGTAGAGTATGACAACTGTATACGATGTCCCTGTAGCAGAACTGATCGAAAAGGTTGCAGGAATACTTAAAGAAAATGAGAAGATTGCCCCTCCGGAATGGGCAGGTAACGTGAAGACCGGCGTCCACAAGGAAATGCCTCCTGCTAACAATGACTGGTGGTATGTCAGGTGCGCCGCAATCCTGAGAAAGATTTATGCAGACGGACCAATCGGAATCGAGAGACTTCGTTCCGTATATGGAGGAAGGAAGGACAGAGGTTCACAGCCATACATAAAAGCAAAGGGTAGCGGTTCAATTGCCCGAAAAGCAGTCCAGCAACTCGAAGCAGCAGGCTTCCTGCAGAAGGTAAGGGACGGACGTGCGGTATCCCCCCAGGGACGCTCAATGCTCGATAACGCCTCCCACGAACTCAAGCAGGAACTTATTGAAACGATTCCCGGACTCGCAAAGTACTGAAAAAGTAAAATTCCTACGAAAGGGACCAGTAAAGATTCCGGCAGCCCTTTCCCGGACCTTAACTTTATATACCAATCCGGATGTTGAAAAAAACCGGTTTTTTTGGTGATTGCCTTGTCAGGAATGGATGATGAACTAGAAGAAATCCGAAAGAGACGGCTTGCAGAGATTCAGAAGCAGCAAGCCCAGCAGCAACCTACGGACGTGCAGGCAGCTTACCAGCAGGAACAGGCCAAAGCCGAAATGGATGCCCAGAAACAGGCTATCCTGAGGCAGATACTGACCCCTGAAGCAAGAGAACGTCTTACAACCCTGAAGATGTCAAGAGCGGCCCTTGGAGAACAACTTGAAATTCAGCTAATATCTCTCGCCCAGAGTGGGAGGCTTCAGTCCAAAATCGACGACGAGCAGCTGAAGTCGCTCCTGATAAAGATGCAGCCAAAGAAGCGCAATACTTCCATAACCCGGGTTTAAGCAGAATGAAAGCCTCAGTTCTCTTTAGCGGAGGCAAAGACAGTTCGCTTTCAGCCCTCCTGATGGAACCATTTTTTGAGATTGAGCTTGTAACCTGCAACTTCGGACTGCTACCTACAGGAGAGATTGCGGGGAAAACTGCCAAAGAGTTGCAGTTCCCCCACCGGGTACTTCCCCTTGAAAGAGAGATTCTGGAAAAGGCATACGGGATGATAATTAACGACGGTTTCCCGAAAAACGCAATTAATTATATCCATGAAAAAGCCGTCGAAACCCTTGCCTCGGATGCGGAAGTGGAATTCATCGTGGACGGCATCAGGCGAGACGACAGAGTCCCTATGCTTTTGCCCCCCAGAATAAGGAGCATCGAAGACAGGTTCGGGGTCCAGTATATCTGCCCCCTTAAGGGGTACAGCAGAAAAGCCGTTGACATCCTTGTCGGGCGCTACCTGGTAATTGAGGAAGGGCCAAGCGAAACTACCCAGAAAGCAGATTACGAAACCGAACTTAGGGAACTGATCCGACAGCTTCAAGGAGAAGAGAAAATCAGCGAATTGTTTCCGGTCCACATCCAGTCCCATGTACTCTCCCGAAAAACTGGAAAAAAAGCAGCAGGAAGCGTTTGAATTAAGGAAGTTAGCTGAAAGGGAAAAATCTGGATTAAAGATTTATACAATAATCAAGTATATTCAACCCCCTGATATTGCAAGGGAAATCCAGAAACTCTTACCGGATTTGCTGCATATGATCCTAATCCATCAGGCAAGGTTAGAATCCCAATAAAATTCAGGTTTATACCTCAACATATTATATTGGAAAATAATCATCAAGTACCGGGAAATAATCATCAAATACCGGAAAATAATCATCAAATTAACAGAATTATAGTTTACAGGTTAACAGGTGTGATCCACTTGAGTCATAACATGAAAGGACAGAAGAAGCGTCTGGCAAAGGCGCACAGGCAGAACACACGAGTCCCAGTGTGGGTTATTGTGAAAACAAACCGGAAGGTAGTGACTCATCCCAAGCGCAGGCACTGGAGAAGAGGAAGCCTGGATGTGAAGTGAGCGATATAGGTGGGTAAAATGGCAGACGACGTGGTAAAAGAACAGATTTATACAGTACCTCTCAGAAATGTGAAGAAAGTTCCATCCTGGAAAAGAGCAAACCGGTCAGTAATTGAAGTTCGGGGCTTTCTTGTAAAACACCTGAAGGTGGAGTCGACCCAGGTCAAACTGGACAAATCAATTAACGATCTCCTCTGGGAGAGAGGTTGCAAAAAGCCCCCACTCTCCATCCGGATCCGCGCAGTTAAATTCGCGGACGGTGAAGTGCAAGCAGAACTTGCACAGTAAACATATAGAGGAACCTTGAAACGTTAAAAGACATGATTCGAACAGTGGATATTTACGAAACCCCATTAATCGGGGTCTTTGCAACCTGCACCGAAGACGTTGCTCTCGTTCCCCCCTGCACAAAGCCCGAGACCTGTGCCCAGCTGGAAAAGTTGCTGGGTGTAAGGGTCATTGAAACTCTCGTGGGCGGAAGCGTTGTTGTGGGAGCCATTTCCAGAGGAAACTCAAATGGCTTCCTGTTTCCGAGAGGCTCGGGGACTGAGGAACTGCAGAAACTCACGGGAGTTCCTGCAGCAACTATCCCGGACAAGCTGAATGCAGTGGGAAACATCGTGCTTGCAAATGATACTGCAGCCCTTGTACACCCGGAATTGTCCGATAATGCCCTGAAAGTCATTGGCAATACTTTAAAAGTGGAAGTGTACAGAGGAACAATTGCAGGAATAAAAAATGTGGGAATGGCAGGAGTCGCAACCAATAAAGGACTCCTTGTACATCCGAAAGTTACTCCTTCGGAAAGCGAATTTCTGGAAGAAATCTTCGGACTCACTGTTGAGATCGGGACAACGAACTTTGGTACCCAGATGCTGGGCTCAGGGCTACTTGCAAACTCGAAAGGGTATGTTGTAGGTTCAGAGACCACAGGACCCGAGATGGGAAGAATTGAAGATTCCCTCGGGTTCATTGAATAAGCATCATATCATCCATCTGTTCCGGAACAATGTTACAGTTAGAGCATGGTGATCTATGATGAAAAATTTTGTAGTCAAAGGCCAATTCAAAGCAGGACATTCCTGGGAAAAATTCACGAAGAAGATCGAAAGCCAGAACGAAAAAAATGCAGAGGATAAGGCATATTCGATCTTCGGTAGCAAGCACGGAGTAAAAAGACGCCAGGTCCAGATCGAAAGCGTTGCAGAGGAGTGAAAAGCATGCCAGAAGTCAGTGAAGAGATCAGGAATCTGGCAGCCAGGCACCAGGAATTCCAGAGGCAAGCCGAAGCCCTCAGGCAAGAAATGAATATGGTGCAGGCTTCCATTGCAAGCTGTGACCAGGCTATCGCGACCATCGACGAGCTGAAAAAAGCAGGAGAAGAAGGCAAAGGAACCGAAACAATGGTTCCGATAGGGTTTGGCTCATTCGTTCACGCTGAAATCAAAAACGTGGACAAGGTTGTCGTAAACCTGGGTGCCGGATTCAGCGCAGAAAAAAGTTCGGAAGGAGCTATTGAAATCCTTGACAGTCGCAAGGAGCAGCTTACAGGGATTCTCGAGCAAATGAATGCTTCACTGACTAAATTCATGCAGGGCATGCAGGCTCTTGAAGCAGAAGCTGAAAAATACAAACCCCAGGAAGCCTGAGAACAAAGCCCTGAACGGAAACGCAGCAAACTTAAAGATTTAAAACTCAGATTCAAAAAATTTGAATCTCCATCTATTTTTTACTGATTTCTTTCGGGATTGATCCTGTGTTTAACAAACTTAAAGAGAAACTTGGCAGTTTCAAAAAATCACTCAGTAAAACGATTGACGAAAAAGCGGTAGCTTTCGACCCGGCAGAAGAAAACGCGGTTGAAGTCGAAGAAATTCCTGAAATTCCTGAAACCCCTGAAACGGCAGTTGAAACTTCCGCCGATGAAATTGCCAAACACGCTCCTGAAGAGCAGTTTGCCTATGCAGAGCCGGAAACTGTAACTGAAACCCCCCCACTGCCCACAGTTCCGCTTGCCGGAAGAAAAGAAAAGAAAGCTGAAAAAGAAGTCGGACCTGCCGTGGAAGAAAAGGAAGAAAAGAAATCATTTTTCAAAAAGGTTCCGAAAGTAGGGTTCGCAAAGAAGGCAAAAGCCCTGGTCTTTAACAGGGAAGTCTACCTGGATTCCAAGGACCTGGAAGAGCCCCTCTGGGAACTTGAGATGGCACTTCTGGAAAGCGACCTTGCCCTTACAGTTTCCGAAGCCATTGTGGAGTCCGTGAAAAACCAGTTAGCAGGCACCACAAAACATATAGGAAGTAACACAGGGGAAATTGTGGAAGATGCCCTAAAAAAAGCCATCTTTGAAGTGGTATCTGCAAATACCTTTGATTTCGATGAGTTCGTGAAAGACAGGAAAAAACCCGTTCACATCGTCTTCGTAGGCATAAACGGAACAGGAAAGACAACTTCCATTGCAAAACTCACAAGATACCTCCAGAATTCGGACTACTCTGTGGTCCTGGCCGCAGGGGATACTTTCAGAGCAGGTGCGATCGACCAGCTCGAGATCCATGCAAACAGGCTCGGGGTAAAGATGATCAAGCACCAGGCCGGAGCTGACCCCGCTGCAGTCGTATATGACGCGGTCCAGTATGCAAAGGCCCATGGGACCGATTTCATACTGTCAGACACTGCAGGACGCATGCACACAAACTTAAACCTCATGGCTCAGATGGAAAAAATCTGCAGAGTAAGTTCTCCTGACCTTGTAATCTTTGTGGACGAAGCCGTTGCAGGAAACGACGCTGTCGAGAGGGCAGCTCAGTTTAACGAGGCAGTGCCAATTGACGGATCCATCCTGACCAAGATCGATGCTGACTCCAAGGGAGGAGCCGCCATATCAATTGCCTATATCACAGGCAAACCAATACTCTTCTTCGGAGTTGGACAGGGCTACAACGACCTGAAAAAGTTTGACTCAGACTGGTTTGTAGACCAACTTTTCAATCAGGGCGGCGCCTGAAAGAAACCCCAGGTCCATCATTTCCCGGATATTCCGGGAATACCTTTTCTTAAGTGAACCTTATTTTGCCTTAAGTGAACCTTATTTTGCAGGCAGCTGTTTACAAAAGAATCCATTTCAAGGTTCTTCAGGGATTATAATCCAGGCTATGAGATACGCCAATATTCCGGCACCCCAGAAAGTAAAAAGCAACCACACCAGTCTTACAAGAGTCGGGTCGACATCGAAATATTCCCCAATGCCGCCACATACTCCAAAAACCATCCTGTTGTTTCTTGATCGGTACAGTTTTTTCATTGTTCCACCAATTTTATGAAGTTACTGAAACCCCGGCCGGAGAGTGCCAGGAGATTGAGGCCTTCTTTTAGAATATATAAGGCCCCTTTGAAGACTTTAAAGGCTCTTTAAAGGATTTGAAATTAGGATTGGAAGTAAAGATATTTTAGGAGGGCAGGATATTAAAGCTTCTCCTAAGAGTAAGGGGAATTAAAGATTCATCATTTAAGTTTTTCCCTCCCTTAAAAAAGCGGGGTAATTCCCCAACTTGTGCATACAGGACTTCCGGAATAAGAACCCCAGAAACTCAAGAGGTTCCAAAATCCTCAAAGAGAAACCCAATCACTCATGATTTCCTCAATCAGGCCATCCTCCCCAAAAGCCCTCACGTATACCCTGAATGTCGCCTTACCAGGAACGTGCAGCCTCTTTGCACTGTAGTAATAGGTTTCTTCAGGCTCAACCCCGAGAGGGGTACTTTTTATCGCGTCCCACGTCCCGAGTTCATCCGGAGCCTGAAGGGCAACGTAGATTGTAGTGTTCTCAGCTCTTTCTGACCCTACATTCCTCATTGTGACATTGACATCCACAAGCCCTTCAGCATCAGAATATTCGCACTGTGCTCTGAAATCCAGGAGTATCAGGGGGCGTTTATACACCGGAATAACACTTACAGGCTTGTTATGGTATTCTTCAGGCATCTCCCCAATCCCCCAATCACTACCTGTGGTCTCGAGGTAATAGTATTGCTCCCCTCCATACTCAAAACTACTGCCTTTAGTCCCGGAATCGCAGCGAATTCCCAGAGCCATGTGCTCGGGAAGTTCCAGAAGCGCAACATCATAGCCCATCTCCTGCAGGATTGCCACGGAAAGGATAGACGTGTCTTCACAGTCCCCCCCACTGTTATAAAGGGTTTCGTATGGGAAACGAGGATACTGGTCATATCCCGCACTTACAAGATCCGAACTGTAGTTAAGGGACTGGACAAAAGAGATGCAAAGCCCCGGGACCTTTGAGTCTTCTAGCCCGTAATCCCCGGAAAGGGAAAGAAGAGTCTTTGATATGCTTTTGATAAGGGGATCATCATAAGGGTCCGAGGCAAAAAGGTCATAATCTCTTTTTCTCGTTCTTTCCCTGTATACACCATAGAGTTCGTCATCAAGCAAAAGCGTAAGATGCCAGCGGTAACCTTCATAATTCCAGGAATAGGTCCTTGAAGATTTCCCGGGTTCCATAGCTTTTTCAGTGATCTTTACCCCTGAAGGAGCAGACTGAAACCCATTTTCCCCGGAAGCCCCTTCAATCCCAGAACGAAGTTCCATATCAAAAAGTCCCTTATCAGAAAGTCCCTTATCAGAAAGTCCCTTATCAGAAAGTTTCAGGTCAGGAGAATAATCTGAAACTTGCCAGAAGAAGAGATATCCGGATAAAACCATAAACATGAGAAAAAAAAGCCTGGTTTCTACTCTCATAGAATACCCCTTTCCCAGCCCTTCAGCTTCTCAACCCCCCATTAGCCCCTTATATGTACCGGAAAACGATCTCAGTGCAGGAATACCCTGGTAGATTATCTTTTCCGGAATAATACCAGATTTAGATAACTCGTGCTTCTAAGTTCCAGAAGTAAGCAATCAATTATGGTGATTCATGCACCTATATTCCGAATGTGGCAGATAGATTAATGCTGATTTGCAGCCCTCATTTCCAGAGGTCTTCCCTCATGTGGGAATTCACAGGATCCACTTCCATCAGACCTTCAGGATAAGGATCGAAGAATGTCTGCCTCATCAGGTACTCGTCCTGAAAGCGGATAATCCAGGATTTTATTGTGTTTATTGCAGGACAAAGTGAGACTTTTCCTTCCCTGTACTTCTGGATCCATTCAAAAAAGAAGGCTTTTTCCCCTTCAGAGAGTTCTTCCGAAAAATGCCCCATGGCGTGCATGAGCACGTTTATGTTTGAAGTGTATCTGGGAGCTCTGGAAAAAGCTTTGTAGAGGTGTACCTGGTACAAAGGAATCAGTTCCAATACGGGTCTGTGATCTTTATTTGCAACAATCCTCCCCAGTTCTTTGAGTTCGGTCTGGTTGTAAGCCATGAGAAGAAATTTGTTTTCCGTGTGGAAAGTTATGAGATCATTCATCCTGCCTTCATTTTTAACTTTATGAAAACTGGAGAAAGCAAAAAGTTTCGTCAAAAAATGGTCTTTAATCCGGGCATTTCGAAGCCTCCCTTCATCTTCAATCGGAAGAAAAGGGTATCTCCCCAGAACTTCCCGAGCAAAAAACCCGGCAGATTTCTCAACTGCCCCTGATTTTCCGGCGGAAGGATAAACTCTCACATCCTTTGTCCCACATGAGGGAGAACGGCTTTTCAGAATGAAACCGTCCAATGCTTCCAGAGAATCCAGGAAAGATGCGGAAAAGGAATTCATAGCTTCCGTGACATCCCTGCCAGTCGCAGGCTGCACAAGCCTCTGTTCACCCCCTTCCAGAACAATTCTCACAGGGTTCCTGGGAACCCCTAACCCGGATTCCATCTCTGCACATACAGGCAGGAAGTCAACATAATCCTTGAGTTTTGCCACAATATGACTGGTTATCATATCCCCGTTGTAGCGGCAATGGTCAAACTCCAGACATTTGCTGACCACAACTTTCGGTCTAACAAATTCCCTTATAAAAATCCCCCATAAAAAAGATGGAATTGATCACATAAATTGCTTTCCGAAAAAAGGAGTGCCTGTTACTATTTAAAGATAAGAATCAGAGAATCATTTGAAAAAACTTAGAGCTCATTCACTCAGGAATCATTTGAAAAAACTTAGAGCTCATTCACTCAGCAAAGATAAATTTTTAAGGAGTTGCACAAGAGATATATAAGAATGAAAATAATTTGTGATAGGGATGATATAGGGAAGTATTCGGACGACTGATAAAATATATTGTTGTAGATAGGCATCCGGGCGACTGAAGAAAGACAAATAAACGCCAAAAAACATATTAGGTAAACTGATATTAAAAAACCGTGGTGAAGGAAACACTTTTCATTTTGCATCCTACTCCCGTCTTTAAGAAATCTTTCTTACAACTTTTTTGAGAATATATTCAGATAACCTATGAAGATCGGGGTATTCGTGACTCTTCGCACTCCCATAGTAATAAAATAAAGTCAAGGGACCTCTCACCCCCATAAGAGACCCCGAAAAAAGAAAAAGAAAAATTATTTTTTCCCAAGTTCTTTAGAGCGCTCACTTGCCTTGATGACGGCATTCATGAAAGCAGCCCTTACCCCGGCTTCTTCGAGAGCGTGAACACCCTGAATTGTGGTCCCACCCGGAGATGTAACCATATCCTTGAGTTCCCCGGGGTGCATGCCCGTTTCAAGAGCCATTTTTGCAGCCCCAAGCACGGTCTGGGCAGCGAGAGAGAGTGCACTTTGCCGGTCCAGCCCTTCAAAAACAGCTCCATCGGCCATAGCCTCGATTACCGGGAAGATGAAGGCAGGCCCACTTCCGGAAAGCCCGGTTACCGCATCCATGAGGGATTCCGGAACCCGTACAGCAGTCCCCACGGCAGAGAAGATCTCAAGGGCTGTTTCAATATCTTCACTGGTAGCGTTTTTACCAGGGGCAATCCCGGAAGCAGCTTCCGAAACCGTGGCTGCGATATTTGGCATCACGCGCACAACCCTTGTACCTTCTGGCAAGGCATCCTCATAAGTGGAGAGAGGGACTCCTGCGGCAATCGAGATCACAAGCTTTTCAGGAGTGAGAATTGCACTCAGTTTTGCAAGCACAGCGCCCAGGATCTGAGGCTTCACAGCAAGGAGGAGGATATCCGAAGCCCCGACAATTACACTGTTGTCAGTCGATACCCGGATACCCAGCTGTTCTTCCAGGGCTTTCAGGCCAGGCTCGTACACGTCGCTTGCCCCTACACTTGAGGGTTCCACAATCCCAGCTTTTATGATACCCTGCATGAGGGCAGAACCCATCTTCCCTGCCCCAATAAATCCTATTTTTTTGTTCTGAACTGTCATACTTGATGTCTCCATGTAGAAATAAAATGATTTTGATATGATTTTGATATAGTTCCAACAGTGATTTTGATATGATTTTGATTGATTTTGATAGGGTCCGAATATTGAGTAAGAATGTTTGAATCGGAATATTTAAAGGAATGAGAGCACGAAAAATGCCCGGTTCACTCAGGATGTTCCGATGAATACATAAGCCCGATGTTTTCATTCTTTATGACATTGTCATAGTTTTTATAACCGAGGATACTCTCGATCTGGTCAGTGTGAGCTCCTTTTATTCCCATCAGTTCTTCGGAAGTATAGTCAGTGATCCCTTTTGCAAAAACCCTGCCATCACATTCGAGTTTCACGACATCGCCCCTGTCAAAATCACCCTCAACACCTACAACTCCCGCAGGAAGAAGACTGTTTTTCCCTAGAATTGCAGCTTTTGCCCCGGCATCCACGCGGATAGTCCCGGAAGCTTTCGAGAGAATGATCCAGCGGGAACGGTTTTTCTGGATGTGCCTTTCTGCCAGAAAGAGAGTCCCAACACTTTCACCTGAAAGGATTTTGAGGATGACATCGTCTACATCGCTGTTTGCGATCACAACATAGCAGCCTGCCATGCTGCAGATCTTTGCAGCCTTGATTTTCGTCCGCATCCCCCCGACCCCTTTAAAACTGGTAGGGTCTCCCCCATAACTCTCGATTACGGGGGTAATTTTTTCCACCAGGGAAATGAGCCGGGCATCACTGTTCATCTTCGGGTTCCTGTCAAAGAGCCCTTCGATGTCCGAGAGAATGACCAGAAGGTCGGCGTCGATCTTGCTGGCAACCATTGCTGAAAGCTTGTCGTTGTCCCCGAAAATAGCTTCAATCTCATTCGTGCAGGTGCAGTCGTTTTCATTAATGATCGGAACGACTCCGTACTCGAGCAAAGTGGAGATACTGTTCCGCAGGTTCAGGTAGGTCACCCTGTCCGAGTAGAAGTCATAGGTCAGGAGGATCTGCGCAACCTTCATGCCATACTTCGAAAATGCCCGGATCCAGTCCTGCATAAGGAGACTCTGCCCAACTGCTGCTGCAGCCTGTCGGATCGGGATTGCACGGGGTTTGGGAGCAATCCCCATTTCGTGGAGCCCCACACCTATGGCGCCCGAGCTTACAAGGATCACTTCTTTCCCATGCTTTCTAAGTTCGAAAACCTGGGCTGCGACCCTTTCCATGAATGCCGGATCTATGCTGCAGTTTTCCTTCGTATCGTCACAGTTTCTTTTGGTTATCGAGGAAGTCCCGATTTTGATAACAACCTTGTTTACATCGTGGAAAAACTGTTTTCTATCTGTCAAGAGTAATGCCTCTTAGGGTAATTTTTGATTGCAGCACTTACCCGGGCTCAGTACAAAGCCGCAAGGGATTTTCGCCGCAATCGGGGATTTACACCGCCTCTGCGCATTTTCCGGAGCAAATTGCACATTTCAAACATATAAAGATTTCATAATTATTCAGGGGATTTAGCCCGATTTAAGGATTCAGGTTAACAAGTTATTCCGCTCAAACCTGCCAGTTCACACCTACTTCAGTAAAAAACTGCCAGTTTCAGAACTGTTTCAGTTAGTATCTCTAAACTTAAGGTCAAGTTTCCTGTGAGTGAAGGGTTTTGCGTCCTTTCCGGCATAATCCGCTACAATGTGCCCTTTCCCCATAAGAACGTACTTGTAAATAAGGAGACCTTCCATGCCTGTCGGACCCCTGGAATGGATCTTGTTTGTGCTGATCCCTACTTCGGCACCTTTTCCATAGCGATAGCCGTCTGCAAAGCGAGTGGAGGCATTAACCATTATGCTGGAAGAGTCTACAAGCCCGGTGAATTTCTTTCTCCGCTCATCGCTTGTGGTGATGATCCCGTCGCTGTGGTGGGAGCCGTAGGTATTGATGTGGTCAATGGCTTCCTTTATCGAGTCAACTATTTTGACAGAAAGGATAAGGTCATTGTACTCAAGGCCCCAATCCTCTTCCGTAGCCTTTGCAAGAGAAGACATGCCCTTTCCTGCAAGCAGGTTATAGCTGTCCTCATCGCAGCGCAGTTCCACTCCGGCTTCAAGATACATTTCCGCCATTTTCGGGAGGAAGGCTTCGGCAAGGTTCCGGTTTACGAGCAGGGTTTCGATTGCATTGCAGACAGCCGGATACTGGACCTTCGCATCGAAACAGACTTTCCAGGCCGTTTCCAGTTCCGCAAACTCGTCTACGTAATAGTGACAAATGCCACTTGTGTGCCCCAGCACAGGGATCCTCGTATTATCCTGAATGAACTTGACAAATTCATTGGAACCCCTCGGGATAAGGAGGTCTATGTAAGCGTCCAGGCTCAGGAGGTCCATAACCTCTTGCCGGGTCTCAATCAACTGAAAAGCACCCTGTGGCATTCCTTCAGTGGATTCGATAGCTCTTACGAGTATATCGAAGATCGTGCGGTTCGACCCCCTCGCCTCACTCCCGCCCTTGAAAATCGTTGAGTTCCCGCTTTTCAGGCAAAGAGACATGACCTGTGGTACCACATCAGGCCGGGACTCGAAGATAACACCTATAAGGCCGATAGGACAGCTCACCTGATAGAGGATCAGCCCATCATCAAGTTCAAGAGCCGAAAGGGTTTCTCCCACAGGGTCTTCCAGTTTTATTACATCCCTGATTCCTGCTATCATCCCATCGATTTTTGAATCATTGACCTTCAACCTGTCCACAAGAGCCTGGGTAAGCTTCCCGGATTTTTTCAGCTCTTCGGCATAGTCACAGTCCTTTGCATTTGCTTCGAGAATTGCTTTTCGTTCCCTATCAAGGGCAACTGCCATGGCCTCCAGAGCCCTGTTTTTAATTTCCGTACTAACGCTGGCAAGTTCGATTGACGCCTTCTTTGCAGTAATTACCTTCGTTTCGATATCCTCAGCCATATAATCACCGAATTATGAACTAAACTTTGATTTATGAAATAACCTTCAAACGTATCGAGTTCCATTCAATAACTTTAAATGAATTATGACCCGGCAGATAAGCCGGAGAGGCAGAAAAACCAGCCTCATCAATTTGATAGAGCAAGTCACATCACACATATATCCAGAAGGGTATTAAGCCTTCCATACTGCACCTTTTCTGTAAATAGAGAAACAAATTATAATTGTGAAATGTAAGTATAATTGTGAAATGTAATTGAAAAGGATTTTTCCACATTAAGAGGACAACTATATATTAGTATGGAAGACCTCATTTGTGACATACGACATGACAGGGTCATGACGCGCCAGAAGAATCCAGTTTTCATCCACAGGCTTTTTTCGTCTACACGGCCAAACAGATAGCACGAAGAATACGTTATTGCACGTATTTGTGTACTGTTCAGGTATATGATACAGGCAGGACCTAAATAAAAGATAGCATTCGTCAACTACCCCTCCCTGTCTCCTTCGGAGCCGAGGAAGGGGCTTGAATATCCCT